>NZ_SBHP01000015.1:0-4419 GCF_006980785.1 Tepidiphilus sp. J10 | reverse complement strand
CGAGGACGCATGATCGGCCTGGAAGATCGCCAAACACTGGTCCGACACATCGATGAGGCACACGCAGCCGGCGCGCGCCTACGCCCGGCCTGCGAGGTCGCAGGCATGACGCTGCGCACCCTGCAGCGCTGGAAAGCGCAGGAAGGACTGCGCCAGGGGGACCGCAGGCCCCTGGCAAAGCGTGCGCAGCCGGCGCATGCGCTCAGCGACGAAGAACTGGCGAGGATCCAGGCGTTGGCCAACGAGCCCCGTTTCGCCGACCAACCCCCGGCGCGCATCGTCCCCACGCTGGCCGACGAGGGCGTCTATCTTGCCAGCGAATCGAGCTTTCAGCGCGTGCTGCGTGCCCACGGACAAACCCGTCACCGTGGGCGCAGCCGTGCGCCGCAGCGCACGCGAGCGCCGACGACGCACGTAGCCAGCGCCCCCGGACAAGTGTGGTGCTGGGACATGACCTACCTGCCCACCCACGTGAAGGGGCAGTGGTTCTACCTGTATCTGATCATGGATCTGTACAGCCGCAAGATCGTCGGCTGGGAGATTCATGCCGCCGATGAGGCAGAACACGCGGTGAGCCTGCTCAAGCGCACCGCGTTGGCCGAAGGCCTCCACGCCCTGCCGGAAAAACCCGTGCTGCACGGCGACAACGGCAGCACGCTCAAGGCCACCACGGTGTTGGCGATGCTGCACTGGCTGGGGATCAAGCCCTCATACTCTCGCCCCAGGGTGTCCGACGACAACGCCTTCGTCGAATCGCTCTTCAAAACGGCGAAGTACCGCCCCGAATTCCCGGCGCGCGGCTTCGCCAGCCTGGACGAAGCCCGCCAGTGGGGACAGCACTTCGTGCACTGGTACAACGTCGAGCACCGCCACAGCGGCCTGCGCTACGTCACCCCCGCCCAACGGCATACCGGGGAAGACCATGCGATCCTGGCGGCACGGCACCAGACCTATCTTCAAGCCCGCGAACGTCACCCGGCGCGCTGGTCCGGGCAGACACGGGACTGGACACCGATCGGGGCCGTCACGCTCAACCCGGAACGGGACAGCGTCGTTCGGGACTCTACCCAAGCTGAAATAGAAGGCAGGTGATTGCATGAATCAGGCGACAACTATCTTGACTTGTTCCGCCAGGCCATGAAACAATGGCAGCGATCACACCCCGAACTGTTCAACAGACGTGTTACCAATCAGCCGGGACACGACACCTAGCTTCTAGATAAACAAAGGATATTATTATGGCGAATAAAATTGAACTACCGAGCAACTGGGTCTGTGACGGAAAAGAACTCAAGCCAAAAAGTGGCGCCTCTTTTTCAAACACTTGGGTTTTTGATGGCAAGGAAATAAAACCAAAAACCGGTGCGTCCTTTTCAAACACTTGGATTTGGGATGGCAAAGAATTGAAGCCAAAAACAGGAGCATCTTTCTCAAATACATGGGTTATTGAAGGTCAAAAAGCAAAACCAAAAACCGGCGCTAACTCATCTAATACCTACGAAATAGGAAGATCGCCAATTTTAGTTATTGCTGGTCAATTGGCTCTAAGGCTCTGGTAACTCGATGATTGAATTGCCAGTTCACACATTGATTGGCCGCGAAAATAGAGAAGGAGGACTTCTACTATGCGGCCTAAATCACGGCTATAGTAAAGAAGATGAGCGACAAGATGCTGCCGGAATTAACAGGGCAGACCCGCATAAATCTTTTTTTTCAGACGGCGAGGTCAATGACTATCCATTTAGGAATCGTATTGTTTCTTGGTTTTCACTATGGGGCTACGAGCTTGCACGAAGTAGCGAGAGAGCAGGTTCGTTCGAAAGGTCAATCGTTCAAACAAACTGGCTACAAACATGCTCAAACAATATGGATGGCATAAACACTCAGCAGGCATGCATCGAGAATAACGAGTCATTCTTCCAGACGTGCGAAGCATTGAAACCAAGCGTAATTTTTTTCTTTGGCAGAGAACTTCTTTGGGCATTTACTTCACCTGCCCTAAGCATTAGGGTCGAATCCATCTTTGGCGCTCGTAAAGGGGAAACTAGGTGGCTTCAAAAAGACGTATATTTCAACGGTAAGCCACGAAGGCGCTTCCGATTTGGTTTTCAGCAGTATGAGAAGCTGACTGTTGTTGTCCTACCGCATGCCACAGGGGCACAGGGCGTAGCTGATGATTACATCTCGGAATTTAAGCCTGAAATGTATGCGGTGATAGACATGTGGTGGGCTAAGCACAAAGAAAAGCTAACAAATCATTCAACAGGGACGCGCTAAAGCGCGCCCGTTAATTCCAACGTTAGGCCTCTTATGCAAACAGGCGCTGAGTTCTCCCCCTGCAAGACATATCGCTACGCGCTTTGGCGTCGCTGGTCAGACGCTCCTCCAGTGCTGTTCGTAATGCTCAACCCATCGACAGCAAACGAGTCACAAGACGACCCAACCATTCGGCGCTGCATCTCTTTCGCAAAGCAATGGGGCCACGGCGGAATCATCGTCGGCAACCTATTTGCTTTCCGATCACCTTACCCGACGGATCTTCAAACAGCCACCGACCCAATCGGGCCGGAGAACAATCATTGGCTAGAGCGTTTGGCCAAGCAAAGCACTGCAGTCGTTGGCGCCTGGGGCAATCACGGCACACTTATGAACAGAGGCCAAGAAGTCGCGGCACTCTTCCCATCCATGCTGTGCTTGGGCCTTACCAAGCTTGGGCAACCCCGCCATCCTCTCTATGTGCCCGCGACGACTTCGCTCACCTCTGTTCGGTAGGCCCATGCCCACACAAACATCAATCCACACAGCATCTGCCACCAGCCTAAGGAAGGTCTGCAAAACCTTCCTGCCAGACTGCCGGGATGGGACAATAGCGACATGAAGCAGATGAGTCTGGAGGCGCCGATGTATACGGGCTTTGAGCTGCGCGCCAAGCGCACCCGCAAGCGTGCGTTTTTGGAGCAGATGGACCGTGTGGTGCCGTGGGCAGAGTTGGTCGCACTCATCGAGCCGTATGCGCCGAAGGCGGGTCCCAAGGGTGGGCGGCCACCCTTTGCGGTAGAGAAGCTGCTGAGGATTCATTTTTTGCAGCAGTGGTTTGGTCTGTCGGACCCGGCGGTGGAGGAAGCCTTGTACGACACGCCGCTGCTGGCGAGCTTTGTTGGTCTGGACCTGGGGGTGGATGTCGTGCCGGATGAGAGCACCATCCTGCGCTTTCGCCACCTGCTGGAGCAACACGGCCTGAGCCAGCGTATCCTCGAGACGGTCAATCGCATCCTGACCGAGCGTGGCCTCATGCTCAAGAGCGGCACCATCGTGGATGCCACGCTCATTGCTGCTCCCAGCTCGACCAAGAACGCCCGCCGTGAGCGCGACCCTGAGATGCACCAGACGAAGAAGGGCAACCAGTGGTACTTCGGCATGAAAGCGCACGTTGGGGTCGACGCCGAGACAGGGCTGGTACACACGGTGGTGGCCACCGCTGCCAACGTCTCGGATGTGACGCAGGCGCATCGGCTCTTGCACGGGCAAGAGACCGACGTCTTTGCCGATGCGGGCTATCAGGGAGTGGACAAGCGAGCGGAAAACCAGGGCAAGCAAGTCGCTTGGCACGTGGCCATGCGGCCGGGCAAGCGCCGGGCATTGGACAAGCGCACTTTTCTTGGCCAGGTGATGGATGCCTTGGAACGCACCAAGGCGCGCATTCGTGCCAAGGGTGAGCATCCGTTTCGGGTACTCAAATGCCAGTTTGGCTACCGCAAGACGCCCTATCGAGGCTTGGCCAAGAACGGCGCGCAGCTCAACGTCCTGTTTGCGCTGGTCAATCTGTGGCTGGCGCGCAAAGCCTTGCTGGCTGCGACGGGATAAGTGCGCCCGCAGTGGGCTCACTGGGGCCGGATGAGGCTGCAGAGGGCCCACGAAGGGGCTTGCTGGAGCCCAAGAACCGTTCAGCATCTGTTTCGATCCCATCCTACGAAACGATATTGACCCTGAACTCGTCGCCACGAACGAGTGGGCGGGGTAGTGCAGAGGTTCCCTAACCCTCTGTGTCAGAATAGTTGTCGTCTCGATAGATCCTGAAACCAGAGGGCGACAAAGGAAGAACGAAGTGGCCAGATACGGACAGTCCTTCAAGGACAGGGCGGTTGCACGGCTGTTGCCGCCAGAAAGTGTCGCGGTGCAGACGCTGGCGCGAGAGCTGAGCATTTCAGCTGCGACGCTAGCGCGCTGGCGAGCCGAGGCGCTCTCCCAGCCCGTTGGCGAGCGGGGCTGGAGTGCGGGGGCCCGATTCGAAGCGGTGCTCTCGACCGCCGCGATGGACGAGGCGAGCAAAGGGGCCTGGTGCCGCGAGCATGGCGTGTATCCCCAGACGCTCGAGCAATGGCGCACCGCCGCCCTGCAGGCGCTCGATGAGCCCGAGGA
>NZ_SBHP01000014.1:0-8725 GCF_006980785.1 Tepidiphilus sp. J10 | reverse complement strand
GCTGCTGGCCGAACTCGACGACGAGTGGATGACCGGCAAGGTCTATCTCAACCTCAACCCGTAACCTCGGCGTCATGACCAACACCACGAAAATTTACAGAAAAAAGGTTGCACAATCGGTCGCCGCGAGCGCCGTGGTGAGCGCGGCAAAGTGGCTGATGTCGCCCGCGGCGCTCGGTTCCTTGTGGAAAATCAGCCGAAAAGCATGCCCCAGCGCACGGAACTGCACGCCCCGCAGCACGACGGTAAGATACAACCCCGTGCCCACCAGCAGCACCAGCATCGGCACGCCCCAGACGAAGTTGGCCACGGTGGAGAGCAATTGGTTCAAGGCGTCCATGGTGCCTCCTTGTTCTCGTTATCGATCAAACAATGAATTTCGCCATCATGGACATCGATTTTAGTCGATCGCGGATCGAGCACGATCCGGGGTGCGATTGACCTCGATCGTCAAGTGGCTCAAGGCGGAAAGATCCTTGAGCCGCTCCTTGTACTGCCGGGCGCTTTCGGGCCGTGGGGAATCGAGCGTAACGATGCAGGCATAGGTCTGCGGCCCCAGGCGCCACACGTGCAGGTCGGTGACGCGGGTGAGGCCGTCGCGCTGCAGGCGCTCGACGATCTCGTGCTCGAGCACTCCGAAATCCTCCGCGTCGAGCAGCGAGCGCATGGACGTGCGCGCGAGCCCTACGCTCCAGTAGAGGATCACGGCGGCACCGACCAGGCCGATCAGCGGGTCGAACCAGGCCCATCCTCCCCACTTCCCAGCAGCCAAGGCGGCGATCGCCAGCACAGAGGTGAAGGCATCGGCCAACACGTGCAGAAAGGCACCGCGGTAGTTTGGGTCCGCCGACGGCGCATGCCCGAATCCCTTCGCGGTGACGGCCATATCGTGATGGTGCGCCGCATCCGTTGCACGCCCCCCATCATGCGCATGCCCATGATCGTGATCATGCTCATGCCCTGCGCCGAGAATGAACGCGCTCACCAGGTTGACGGCAAGCCCGATCACCGCCACGAGGAGCGCCTCGTCGTAGGCGATCCGCTGCGGCGAGAGCAGCCGCCCGACCGATTCCCACACCAACCCCAGGGCGACGAGGGCGAGCAGCAGCGCGCTGGTGTAACCCCCGAGCGCGCTCACCTTGCCCGTGCCGAAGGTGAAGCGCGGATTGGCCGCATGGCGCTCGGCATAGTAATAAGCGAACACCGCCACGCCCAGCGCCGCCACGTGCGAGCCCATGTGCCAACCGTCGGCGGTGAGCGCCATCGACCCGGTGAGATAGCCGAAGGCGATTTCGAAGATCATGGTCACGAAGGTGAGCGCGACCACCCATGCGGTGCGGCGCATGCGTTGCCGGGCATGGGGATCGACTTCGAAGGGATGCTGCCAGGGCGCGAGCGGTGGGGTCGAAGACATGGTCGAAGCCATGAAAAAGGTCCGATGCCAGAACGATTCTCATTCTAGCACCGGACCTGTGCGAACACGGCACGCGCCGAAATCCGGCGCGGCCGACCCCCGGTCAGGCTTACGGCTTGATCGCGACCTTCAGCACGCCATCGCGCTGATTGGCAAAGAGGTCGTAGGCAGCCACGATGTCGTCGAGCTTGAAGTGGTGCGTCACGAGGGCCGTGAGATCGACGCGGCGGCTGGCGACCACCTCCATCAGGCGCCGCATGCGCTCTTTCCCGCCTGGACACAGGGTGGTGACGATTTTGTGGTTGCCCAGGCCGGCCGCGAAGGCATCGAGCGGCATTTCCAGCTTGCCGGAATACACGCCCAAGCTCGAGAGCGTCCCGCCGGGTTTGAGCACGCGCAGGCAGGCCTCGAAGGTTTGTTGCGTGCCCAGCGCCTCGATGGCGACATCGACACCGCGTCCGTTGGTGAGCTCCATGATTTTCTGTACCGGATCGACTTCCTTGAAGTTGATCACGACGTCGGCCCCGAGCTTACGCGCGATCTCGGCGCGCGCCGGTACCGCCTCGACGGCGAAGATCTTCGTGGCCCCCATCAGCTTGGCCCCGGCCGTGGCGCAAAGCCCGATCGGCCCCTGCGCGAAAACCGCCACCGTGTCGCCGATGCGCACGTGCCCGCTCTCGGCGCCGGAAAAACCCGTGCTCATGATATCGGGACACATCAGCACTTCTTCGTCCGACAGGCCATCGGGGATCGGCGTGAGGTTCGCCTGTGCGTTGGGAATGCGCACGTATTCGGCCTGGCAGCCGTCGATGGTATTGCCCAGCTGCCAGCCACCCATGTGTTTGTGGCCGCATTGGCTCGATTGGCCATCGAGGCAGCTATTGCACTGACCGCAGGGCGTGATCGCACCGGCGATCACGCGTTGGCCGACTTCGTAGCCGGTCACGGCGCTGCCGAGTTTCTCGATGACACCCACCGGCTCATGACCGACGATGAGACCGGGCCGCACGGGGTACTCCCCTTTGAGGATATGCACGTCGGTGCCGCAGATCGTCGTGGTCGTGACGCGCAGCAGCGCATCGGTGGGCCCAATTTCGGGGATCGGACGCTCCTGCAGCTCGATGCGCCCCGGCGCGACGAACACAGCGGCTTTCATGGTCTTTTGCATAAGGTTCTCCTTTCACGACGGTGAAGCGGCACCATGCGGCCTCACGCTCCTTTCAGCATAGCACCATCCCCTCGTCGAGAACAGGGAAGCGTCCGATTTTGTGTCATAAAGGTATTTGCCAGTTCGACTTCGGAAGTGCGCTTTTCCCAGCATTCGATCCGAGGAATCCCGACACACGCCTTCCCTTGCCAGATCACCACGTCCCAGAGAAAATTTTTTCTCCAACAATACATTACGGCATCGGCTTTCCCTCTATACTATTGCGCCAACGACGAGGGGCGCCGACATGGCCAAATGGAGGTTCGGGATACGAGCGAAATCTACCCTGGCGCTCTTGCTGGTGTGTCTCGTCGTCCTCGTTCCCGTCGCCGCCATCGGCATGCAGCTCTTTCAGGGTCTGCGCGAGCATTTCGCCGAAACTTGGGCGCGCAATTTCACTGAACTGCACGGCGAGCGCATCGCCGGGCCCCTGTCGCGCGAAGTCGCTCTGGCTCGGCGCTTGGCCGGATCGATGTCGATCCGCAATTGGTTGCGCCGTGAAGACGACGAAGCCTTGCGGCAGCAGGCTCGGCTCGAAGCCGAAGGCTACCGGCGCGATTTTCTCGGCCGTGCCTGGTTCCTGGCCAGTCGCGGCAGCCTCGCCTATTACTTCGACGACGACGCAACCTCCGAAAGCCTCGTCCCCCGCTATCGCCTCGATCCCGAAAAACCGGAAGACGCCTGGTTCTTCGCCACCTTGGCCGCTCCCACCCAGGTCAACATCAACCCCAACCCGGACCGGTGGTTGAAACAGGTCATGGTATGGATCAACGTCGTCGTGGAAGACCAGGGAGAACGCCTGGGCGTGGCAGGAACCGGAGTCGATCTCACCACGTTCATCTCCTCCTTTCTGCACACCACGGAAGCCGGGGTCACCCCCATCATCATCGACCGCAAGGGCGCCATCCAGGCCCACCCCGACCCCCAACGCATCGCCTGGTCCTCCGGCGCCACCGGCACCGTCTCACCCGCGCACACCTTCTCCGAGCAACTGACCGGCAAAGAAGACGCGGCGCACCTGGCCGCCGCCATGCGGCGCGCCGCCGCCACCCCCGGCACGGTCGAGGTCATGCCCGCCCTCCTCGACGGACGCCGGCAGATGCTCGCGATCACCTGGCTCGAACCCTTGCAGTGGTATCTGATCACCGCCGTCGACCTCGAAACCATCCATCTGTTCGAAGATACCTGGGTGCGCATCGCCGTGGGCATCGTCGTGCTCGTGCTGCTCTCCGTTCTGACCCTCTTCACGCTGTCGGTGGATCGCCTTCTGCTCCAACCGCTACGCGGCCTGCACCGTTCCGCCATGGCCCTGGCTTCCGGCCGCTTCGACGTTCCCCCTCCCGATGCAGGGCGAGACGAGCTCGGCGACCTCAACCGCGCCTTCGCCCACATGGCCCGGCAGATCGCCAACCAGACCCAAGAACTGGAGGACGAGGTTCGGGCACGCACGGCCGAGCTTCGGGATGCCAATGCCGCCATGGCTGCCAGCCAGAAAAAACTCGGCGACTCCATCCAATATGCCAGCTTGATCCAGCGTGCGCTGCTGCCGGACCGTGCGCTTGCCACACTGCTGGGCGAACACCATTTCGTCTTATGGCGACCGCGGGACGTGGTCGGCGGAGACTTCTATCTCTTTCGCGCCGAACCCCAGCACTACCTCATAGGCATCGTCGATTGTGCCGGGCATGGCGTACCCGGCTCATTGATGACCATGCTCGCCCGCACCGCCTTCGACGATGCCATGAACCGACATGGCATCGAACATCCAGCCGTACTGCTGGAGCAGGCCGACGCCACCCTGCGTGGCATGCTGGATCAGGCCCATCTGCCGCGTGCCATCGCAGCGAGTACCGATGCCGCCCTGGTGTATGTCGACCGAAACGCCCGGCGGCTTCGTTATGCCGGCGCCCGCATCGACCTCTATTGGAGCGATGGCGATACGGTACATGAGCTGTCCGCCGAACGACGCTCGCTCTGCGACCGCAAAAAAGGGGAATACACCGAAATCGAGATTCCCTTACGAGAAGGCGTCACCTACACCCTCGTCACCGATGGTTATCTGGACCAGGCGGGAGGCGAGCATGGCTTCGGGTTTGGCGACACCCGCTTTCGCGAAGTTCTACGACACGTCGCCCGCCTGCCCTTCGATCACCAGGCTCAAGCCGTGGATGCAGCGCTCGAATCCTGGCGCAGCGGACTGCCACAGCGCGACGACATCACCCTGTTGTCCTTTCGTATCGATTGAACGGAGTACCTACCATGTTGGACATGGATTTTCTCTGCTTGCGCGAACTACTACAGAATCATCGAATTCTGCTCTGTTTCAATGGTCCGATCTCGCGCAGCCTGATCGAGGAGATAGGATTCGCCCTGAAAAACTACCTCGAAGCCGACCACGCTCGCCCATCGGCTGCAATGGATGTCTTTGGAGCCTATGTCGAGCTGACCCAAAACATCCGTCACTACGCTGCGAGCAAGGGATATGGGGATACCGACAGCGCTGCCACCATCCTCGTGGCCTGCGACGAGGATGGTGCCTACCTCATCCAAACGGGGAACGTCGTCGATGCCGCCGACGCGAGCCCGCTCCTCGAACGCATCGCCCAGCTCGCCGCCATGGATCCGATCGAACTCAAGCACGCCTACAAGACGCAGTTGCGCCGCCCTATCGCCCACGGCGCTTCGAGCGGTGCGGGTCTCGGCCTCATCGACATCGCCCGCAAGGCCAGGCGCCCCTTGATCGCCACTCAGCGGCCACTCGATGACGGAAAGATCTTCTTCAGTCTGCGCGCCATCCTCTGATCGCCCCCCGACTCGGAGCATGCACATGAGCACCTCGTTCACCCTGCCCGGCACCCAAACCACGCCAACGATCGTTGCCGATTGGAATGAGGGATTGCTGCAGATGTCGGGCGACTCCTACCCGGAAAACTCCTTCGACTTCTTTACCGGCACGCTCGACTGGGTCGAATCGTTTCTCAAACGAGAGCGACGCCCCCTGCGCCTCGAGCTTCGTTTGCTCTACATGAACACCAGCTCGGTCAAAGTCATGATGGACATCTTCGACCTCCTGGAAGATGCCCACAAACTGGGACAAGAAGTCAGTGTCGTCTGGCGTTTCGACCCTCGCAACGAGCGAGTCGAGCTCCTCGCCGAAGAATTCCGCGAAGACTGCACTTTCCCCTTCCACATCTGCGCCGAGGTCTAGGATGAAGGGACTGCCCGTCTCACCCTTTGGTCAGACCGACGAGTCGGCTCTGCTGGAAGAAATCGACCGGTTCCTTGCCTCCGGCGCCCATCAGGACAATCCTTTGCGCGATCTACTCGTGCGCCTGCTCACACTGCACCGCCAGCAAAACGAACGATTGCTGCGCCTCATCCACCTCTCCGACGGCTACCACGACCTCGGTCGCATGCAATCCGCCTCCCTGGCGCAACGGCTCGAACGCCACCTGCGCCGGCTGGAGAAACTCGCTCGTATTTCGGACAGATACCAGGATCAACTGCGATCACTCAACGATGCCCTGCTCAAGTCTTCGCTCAAAGACCCGCTCACCGAACTTGGCAATCGACGCTATCTCATGGAACGCCTCGGCGACGGACACTTCCCGGCGAACAATCCGACCGAACCATGCTGCATCGCCATGCTCGACGTCGACCACTTCAAACGCATCAACGACGGCTGGGGCCACGAGATAGGCGACGAGACGCTCAAGCATATCGCCAGCGCCTTGCGAGAAACCATACGCCATAGTGACATCATCGGACGCTGGGGCGGAGAAGAATTCCTCCTGATCTTCCCCGCCACGGAACTCGCCGAAGCCCTCGTGATCGCCGAACGCATACGCCAGGCGATCATGGCCATCTCCATTCCCCATCCTCTCGGCCCTGTCGCCGTCTCGGCCAGTATCGGCCTCACCCTACGCCGGCACGACGAGCCGCTCACCATCACCCTCAACCGCGCCGACGAAGCCCTGCTGCAAGCCAAACGAACGGGACGCAACCGCACCGTGACCGATTAACCGTCGGGCCGCAGAAAAGCAAGAAAACCGTCACGATCGGCTTCAGGGCAAGGCGCCCGAAGCGCCGATGGAGAACGGCGCGCGGGCTCATCCTCCCCGTCGAGCTCCGCGCAGACGCTCACCCGGAAGCGTCGATCTACGTTGGATGTAGACCGCCTGCACCGCCGTGGCAGGCCCGAATGCGCGCCAGACGCTCGTGCGGCGAGACAGGCTCGATCACACGATCGTCCGCTTCGAGATTCGTGCTGATTTGGTGGTAAAAAAAACCCCGATTATTTTGGCATTCGTCGGTCGCCTCCCGAATCGGCCGCATGCTGCAGGCAGTGGCCACGATGCAGCAGTCGCTGCGCGAGATGCTGGGCGAGATCCGTCGCAACACCGACCAGCTCGCCGAAGCGGCCACCACGCTCGCCGTCGTCGCGGGTGACGTGGAACGCGCCGTCACCGAGCAGACGAACCTACTCGCCTTGAACGCCGCGATCGAGGCCGCGCGCGCTGTGAATACGGCCGCGGCTTCGCCGTGGTGGCCGACGAGGTGAGGAAACTGGCCGAGCGCACCACCGTCTCGACTCAAGAAATCACGGAGATGATTACCCACATCCAGCAGGGCACGAAGCAGGCCGTGGTCACCATGGAAACGAGCGTGGCCGAAGTCGAGGAAGGGGTGCAGCTCGCCAACGCGGCGGGCGAATCGATCGAGCGCATCGCCGCAGGCTCGGGCCGCGTCATCGACTACGCCAGCCACATCTCCGACGCCCTCAAGGAACAATCCATCGCCAGCAACCAGGTGGCACGCAACGTCGAGACCATCGTGCAGATGGCCGAGAAGAACCATCAAGCGGTCAACCGCGCCGGCGCCACGGTGAAACTCATCGAGGAGGCGATGCAAACCCTGCGCAACGCCGTCGGACGGTTCAAGATCAATTGAAGATCGATACCATCAATCGCCAGACGGCTCCTGGTCCTTCAGGCCTGGCCTTGCGCAGCGAACACCCTCAGCCGGGCCGGCACGAGCCGCACCGGCTGGCCGGGGGACAGCCCCAGGGCGGTGCAGCGCTCGCGCGGTAGCTCCACTTCGAAGCGGCGCGCGGGCTCACCCTCTCCGTCGAGTTCCACTCGGGCGCTCGCGCCGAAGGCGAGGATACGGGCCACGCGGGCCAGCACGCCCCGATCCGACTCGGCCGGCACGATGTCGAGCTCGAAGGGCCGGGCGAAGGCGATCACCGATTCGCCGGCGGAAAGCGGCGCCTCGTGCGGCAGGAGCGCATCGCCCACCCGCAGCCCCGTTGCTTCCATACGCCCCTCGAAGCGGTTGACCGAACCGAGGAAGTCGTAGACGAAGGGCGTTGCGGGATGGTGATAGACTGCCTCCGGCGTGCCCACCTGTTCGACGCGGCCGCGGTGCATCAGCACCACGCGGTCGGCCACCTCCAGCGCCTCTTCCTGGTCGTGGGTGACGAAAATGGAAGTGACGTGCAGCTCGTCGTGCAACCGGCGCAGCCAGCGGCGCAGTTCCTTGCGCACCTTGGCATCGAGCGCGCCGAAAGGCTCGTCGAGCAGCAGCACCTTGGGCTCGACCGCCAGCGCCCGGGCGAGCGCGATGCGCTGGCGCTGCCCGCCGGAGAGCTGCGAGGGGAAGCGATCGGCGATCCAGTCGAGTTGCACCAGTTCGAGCAGCGCCATCACGCGGCGGCGGATCTCGGCCTCGCTCGGGCGCTCGCGCCGCGGTTTCATGCGCAGGCCAAACGCCACGTTGTCGAACACGCTCATGTGCCGGAAGAGCGCGTAGTGCTGGAAAACGAAGCCGACGCGGCGTTCGCGCACGTGGGTGCCGGAAGCGTCCTCGCCGTCGAACAGTACCTGCCCCGAGTCTGGCGGCTCCAAACCGGCGATCACGCGCAGCAGTGTGGTCTTGCCGCAGCCCGAAGGGCCCAGCAGCGCCACGAGCTCCCCATCGGGGAAAGCGAGCGAGACGTCGTCGAGCGCGGTGAAGGCGCCAAAACGCTTGCAGATATGTCGGACTTCGATGCTCATTTGAGACTCCCGCGACGCAGGGCAGCAAAATCGCCGCGCCGCTCGATG
>NZ_SBHP01000013.1:0-9493 GCF_006980785.1 Tepidiphilus sp. J10 | reverse complement strand
GCGCGTCTGTTTCTTCTTCGCGGCGTACTCGAGTTCGGAAAAGCTCGACTGCATGGCAGGCCCCTGCGGGTGGATCGTCTCCGGCATTATCCCAGCTCAGCTCAACGCCGGGAAGGGGGGAATAAATCAGCGTTTCCTTCACGCAATTCCGCGCCGATGCTGTGCGGCGCGAGATCGCCCACCAGTTCCGCCCAGCCCATCGGCTGCCACTCGATGTCGATGCCGTCGTCGCGCAACTGCACTCGGTCGATCAGCAGCCGCACCAGGCGGCAGCGTTCAGCCGGAAACAGCTGATTCCAGACCGCCGACAGGTTGCGCATCGCCAGCACCACCGCCGGCTCGTCGATGTCCGCCTTGCGCCGCTTCACTTCGTCCCACACGGCCTGGACGATTTTCGGGCCCTGCAGCGCGGCCTTGACCTGCTCCAGCACCAGCCCCTCGATCTGGTCGGCGGGCACGATGCCGAAGGGGTTGGTGCCCCGGCCGAACTTCTTGTCCGAACTGGGCAGGTAGTAGCGATACAGCTTGCCGCTGGATTTCTTGGTCGCGGTCGGCAGCATCCGGTCGCCGTTCGGGGCGAACAGGATGCCGCGCAGCACGGCGTCGGTCTTGTGCTTGGTGAGGGTCATCGCCGCCCGCTCACTGGACTCCTCGGCGAGTATGGCCTGCACCCGATCCCACAGCGCCTGGTCGATGATGGCCTCGTGCTGACCAGGGTGGTTCTTGCCCTTGTGGCGGATGACGCCGAGGTAGATCGGGTTGCGCAGGGTCTTGTAGAGGTTCTGCTTGGTGATCGGCCGCCCGGCGCGGAAGACGCCCTTGGTGTTTGTCCATGCCTTGGTGGTGATGCCCTGGCGGTTCAATTCCCGAGCGAGTACCGTGGTCGACCGCAGGTCGACGAAACGCTGCCAGATGCCGCGCACGATGGCGGCTTCGGCCTCGTTCACCATCAGTTGTCGCTGGCCGACGTCGTAGCCCAGCGGCGGCACGCCGCCCATCCACATGCCCTTGGCCTTGCTGGCGGCAATCTTGTCGCGGATGCGCTCGCCGGTCACTTCCCGCTCGAATTGCGCGAAGGAGAGCAGGATGTTCAACATCAGCCGGCCCATCGACGTGGCCGAATTGATCTGCTGAGTGACGGCGCTGAAGCTCACGCCGTGCCGGTCGAAGAGTTCCACCATCTTGGCAAAGTCGGCCAAGTTGCGCGTCAGCCGGTCGATCTTGTAGACCACGACGATATCGATCTTGCCGGCGTCGATGTCGGCCACCAGGCGCGTCAATGCCGGGCGTTCCATGTTGCCGCCGGAGTAGCCGCCATCGTCGTAGTCGTCGACCACCGGAATCCAGCCCTCGGCGCGTTGGGCACTGATGAAGGCCTGCCCGGCCTCGCGCTGGGCGTCGATGGAATTGAAGGACTGGTCCAGGAGCTCGTCGGTGGAGACACGGCAATAGACCGCGCAGCGTTTGCGGGTGACGGGCGCCTTCATTGCTTGCCGCCCTTCTGCTTGAGCCCGAAGAACGCCGGCCCCGACCATTGGCAGCCGGTGATGTGGCGGGCCACCGCCGACAGGCTCTTGAACAGCTTGCCGTCGAGATCGTAGAGGCCCGCCGGTGTGACGGTCACGCGGTATTCCTGGGCGTTGAACTCGCGCAGCAGCACGGTACCCGGCATCAAATGGATTTCCGCACCCCGGCGCTTGGCGAACACCGATTTCGATTCGCCGAGCCGAACCAGCTTCTGCCGGATGTTGGGGTCGATGCCGCCGTAGGCCGCCTCCTGGGCACCTCGAAAAACCCCTCACCCCCTGCCTCTGATAAAATTCCCTTGTCCTGATTCGTGAGGAGCCCGAACCATGACGCGCCGCACTGCGATTCAACCCGATTCTGTTTGCCGCTGAGGAACATCGTGCCAAGCTCGAGCGGCTCGGCGATCCCCTGCAGGAGATGGAGGCGGTGATCGACTTTGCGGCGTTGGCCGCGGAAGTGGGGAAGATTGCTCCGCTCGAGGATCAACCCAAAGGCGGGCGGCCCCCTGTCGGATCGAGACGAGGGTGCGCATCGCGGTGTTGAAGCGCATCCACGGGCGCTTGGACGAGCAGATGGGTTTCCACGGCAAGAGCCACTACGGCTACAAACTTTCGGTCTGTGTCGATCGCAAGCACAAGATCATCCGGCGTCTGAAGACCGACACGGCCAGCACCCACGACAACCAGCACTTCGAGACACTGCTTGACTCCGGCAACACGGGCCGAGACGTCTATGCCGACCGGGGCTATGCGAGCAAGGAGCGGGAAGAAACGCTGCAGGCCAAAGGCTACCGGCCGCAGATCCAGCGCAAGGCAAAGCCCCACCGGCCACTGCCCAAGCGGCAAAAAGCACGCAACACGCGCATTGCCCGCGTCCGTGCCCGGGTCGAGCACGTGTTTGCCGCGATTGAGGCCATGGGCGGCAAGATGATCCGCACCATCGGACGAGCCAGAGCCGACTTTGCGCTTACTCTGATGGCTGCCTGCTACAACCTTCGGCGCACGGTGTGGCTCGTGAAGTCCAACGCCATCCCCTGGTGAGGCCCACCCACGGCCGTAGTGTGCCCGCAGCGGTCGTGGGCAGGAAAAAACCGGGGCACGAGGCCGCAACGAGCGGCCAGAACGAGGGGAAATCGGAGGGAATTCAGTGCCGAGCGTCATGAAGACCCTGTTTCACTCCAAATTCCCCGGAAAACGGGGGTTGATCGAGGTTCCCATCTGTTCGTCCGAGAGCCCGTAGAGACGCTTCAACACCACGATGCGCACCCTCGTCTCGATCGGATAGGGCGGCCGCCCGCCTTTGGGTTGATCCTTGAGCGGAGCAATCTTCTCCACTTCCGCGGCCAACGCCGCAAAGTCGATCACCGCCTCCATCTCCTGCAGGGGATCGCCGAGCCGCTCGAGCTTGGCACGATGTTCCTCAGCGGCAAACAGAATCGGGTTGAATCGCAGTGCGGCGCGTCATGGTTCGGGCTCCTCACGAATCAGGACAGGGGGATTTTATCAGAGGCGAGGAGGTGGGGTTTTTTCGAAGTGCCCCTGTGTCTTCCTTCCTGATTACTGGCCGATGTCGGAACGGCAGATGCCCTGCATGTCGCAGCCGCTGCAATGGGCCACGCGGCAGAGCCGGTTGTCACGGATGTCGCGGCCGGTGGCCACCACCAGCGCTTCCGTTTCGCGCAGCAACGGTTCTTCCACCAGTTCCCGCTGGGCGGTGCCGGCGCCCTGGTCTAGGTTGTAGATTTCGATCAGGTCCGCCGAGTGGCCCGTCAGCTGCTGGTAGCCCAGGGCATAGATGTGGAGCTGGCGGCTGGTGACGTCCTCTTCCTGGGCGCGCTCGGTGGACTTGAAGTCGATGATGATGATCTGCTGGGTGTCGGTGCGGCGGATCAGGTCGATGCGGCCATGCACCACCACGCCATCGGCGAGCTTCAACTCGATGGATTTCTCGGCGTATTCGATCTTGTCCAGCAGGTGGCTGTTTTCATCCAGGTAGCGGCGCAGGGCCCGATCCGCCTGCACCCGCATGTCATCGCGCAATTGCTGCCAGGCGTAGGGCAGGTGCAGGTGGGTGTCGAGCAGTTGCGGCACCGCCCGGGCGTCCAGGTATTCGCCGTCCAGCGCCTTGTGATGGACTTCCGCCAGCGCGTCGTGCAGCGACTTGCCGAAGCCGAGCTTCTCGTGGAAGCCGGGGTTGAAGCCGTACATGAAGCGCAGCTTGAACTGGTAGGGGCACTCGTAGAAATACTTCAGCTCGCTGAAGGTGAGCAGGATTTCCGACTGCGCCTGACGTGGCCGGGGCGGCAGTTTCTCGATGGCCGGCGGCGCGGGCTCGCGCGTGAGCACGTAAGCGGAGGCGGTGATTTCGCGCAGGAAGGGCGACTTCCTGGCGAACATGCCCTTGGCCGCCTCGGGCGCCCAGGTGCAGTAGAGATATTTCTTGGCCCGGGTCAGCGCCACGTAGAGCAGGCGGCGCTCGTCCGCCTCGCCGCCATTGAGACGGTGGCCGCCCACCACGGCTGCTTCGGGCAGAACGCTGGACCACTTGCGCCCGCCCTGGCCTTTCGCGGGGAAGCGGTTCTTGACCAGGTTGGGCAGAAAGACGACGGGGAATTCCGTGCCCTTGGCGCGATGCACCGTCATCACCTGCACGGCATCCGGCTGGGCGAAGCCGGCGTCTTCCCAGCCCTCGGGATAGTAGTCGGGCGCGTTGTGGATCAGGTAGCCGGAGAAACTGGTGTAGAGGTCGTCCGGCTTGGTGTGGAAGTGGATGGTCTCGTAGTCGGTGATGACTTGGCTGAACTTGCCCAGGTTGTAGAAAACGATTTCACCCCGCGCCCGCTCGTCGCCCTCTTGATGAGGGATGGCATCCTCGCGCAGTTCGACGGCGGCGAGGAAGCCCGTGTAGGTGCCCTGCAGCGAGTAGGTCGATTTCTGCCAGCGGTTGGGCCAATCGGCCTTCTCGGCGTCCAGCCAGGTGATGCCCTGCCGGATTTGCACCAGGGTCAGGCCCAGATCGGCCTGCTGCCATGCCTGTTCCAGGGCGGCTGCCGTCGTGATGCCGGCCAGGTAGTGGAAGACGGCGCAGGCGGCCTGGGCCTCGGCGGTGTCGAACAGCCCGGCCATGCCCTTGACCACGTAGGGAATGCCGGCCTCGCGCAAGGCATCCAGGACGGGGCCGGCGCTGTTCTTCACGCTGCGCAGCAGGATGGCGCAGTCGGACCAGGACAGGCCCCGGGTCTCGCCGTTCTCGGTGAACGGCATCCCGCGCATTTCCTGAATCTTGCGGGCGATCCATTGCGCCTCACTTGCCGGGCTGTCGAACTTGAGGCAGAGCAGGTCGCCATGCTGGAAGGCCTGGGTGCCAGCGCTCTGCATGCGCTTCTCCAGACGCCCGTCATTGCGTTCCACCACCTGCCGGGCGCTTTCCACCACGCCTTCGCTGCTGCGGAAATTCTCGGCCAGCGCAACCCGCGTGACGCCGGGGTAGCGGTCGGCAAAGCCGACGATGTTGGCGATGTCGCTGCCGTTCCACTGGTAGATGGTCTGGTCATCGTCGCCGACCACGCACAACTGCGCGCCGAGGCCGTGAAGCAAACGGATCAGGGCTTCCTGCAGGGGATTCACGTCCTGGTATTCGTCGACGATCAGGTACTTCACCCGTTCGGCCATCTTCTGCCGCAGGCCGGCATCGGCCATCAGCGCCCCGACCGCCTCGGTCAGGATCATGCTGTAGTCGAGGTAGCGGTGCTCGTGCAGCAGGGCAGTGTACTTGGCCAGGGCCTGGCGCACCGGATGATCCCCGAGTGCGGCCTCGTCGATCTGGGCCTCGCGCACGAGGGAGAGGATCTTCATGTACAGCTTCGAATCCTTCCAACGCTCCAGACGTTTCCCATCGTGGGTGGCGAGGTCGCGCAAGCCGCACTGGATGCAGTAACGGTCGATGAGCAGGCGCTGTTGCACCTCACTCAACACCGAATACTTGAGGAAGCGGAAAAGATAGGTCTGGAGCAGGTCCAGGCTGAAGCCGTGAATGGTGCCGACGAACATCTCGGCCAGCCCGACATCCCGCCCCAGCTGTTCGCGGCACAAGCGATGGATGCGATCCTTGAGTTCGCCGGCGGCCTTCTCGGTGAAAGTGAAGGCCACGATGTTCGCCGGGGTGATGCCCTCGGCGGCCTTGGTGCTCAGGATGTTGACGATGCGCTGGGCCAGCACCTGGGTCTTGCCCGATCCCGCGCAGGCGATCACCTGGAGATTGCCGTCCAGATGATCGATGGCCTGTTGTTGGCGTTCCGTATATTGCATTCTCGACTCGCTCACGATGTGTACTTGGGCAACACGCCCTCGCGGGCGAAGCTGTACGCCCGCTCGCCGGCCACGATGATGTGATCCAACACCGGTATGCCGATGGCGCCGAGCGCCTGCACGAGCACGGCGGTCAGCTGGTGGTCGGCATTGGAAGGCTTGGCCGTGCCGCCCGGGTGGTTGTGGGCCAGGATGACGCTCGCCGCCCGGTGCCGCAGGGCCTCTTCCACGACGTGGCGCGGATGGACGTGGGCTTCCTTGACCGTGCCCTCACCGATCAAGGCGGGATAGAGCACGCGGCACTGGCTGTCCAGGCACAGCACGTAGAACACCTCTTCGGGCCGCCCCGCCATGAGGGGGACGAGGTACTCGGTCACGGCCTCGGAGCTGGTGAGTCGAGGGGCATCACGATTGACCCGGTCGTGGAAGTAGCGTCGCGTGATCTGCGGGATCAGGCTCAGGAACGCAGTGGCCTTGTCTCCCATGCCTTCGACGCTGGCGATGTCCTTCGGGTCGGCTTCCAGCGCCGCCGACAGGGAACCGAACCGGCGCATCAACTGGTGCGCGATGGGATTCGTGTCGGATCGAGGGATGACGTGGAAAAGGAGCAGCTCGAGGACCTGGTGATCCTCGAACCCGTCCAGGCCATCCTCCAGGAAACGTGCACGCAGACGCTCGCGGTGTCCTTGATGAATGTCCGTCGATTCTCCCCTTCCCGCCATCATCCCCTTTCGCCTCTTCTATCGCGTGTCGACGAGGTCGCCTGCCTGATTCGCGCGATAGAAAATATTGTCAATTCAAAGCACTGCACTTCTATCGCGGCCGCCATATCGCACATCGCCCCTCGATTCGGGTTGTTTTGCGCGATAGCTCATGCCGCGACCCGATACCGGCGCCAGCGCTTCTCGCCCTGGTAACGCACGGTCCCGTCCGCAACCAGGGATTCCAGCACCCGTTTCACCTGGCTGCGGGGAATCTCGGCGCCGATCCGCTGATGAATCTCGCCAATCGCCGAATCCGGATAACGCTCAAGGTCTTCGACGATCAGCGCCCTGAGCCGATGGGGTTCGATGCGCTTGAGGCTCGTGGCTGCGGGAAACTCGAGCCGACGCACCAGGCCGGGATCGACAAAATAACGCGTCGCCTGCGTGCGGCCTGTTTGCCTCACCAGCCCCCAGTCCAGCAGCCGGGCTATCCAGGGGCGCAGTGACTCGGCATCGTCGAGTTCGAGTTGCCTTCCGAATTCTCGGGCGGTCATCGCTTCATGCTGAACGAGCAGGCCGAGCGCGATGCGCTCGCGCTGGGTGAGTGGATAGGCCTGACTCGCCTTGGCAATGAAATCGATGGAGTGGGGCTTGGGCGCCGCCCGGGCAACGGAGACCTTCACCCAGTCCGGGCCTTCCGTGACCCGCGGGACCGGGCGCCCCTGCGACAGCAACACCTCGTAGAGGATGTCGAAGCCGGTGCCCTCCCGCTCCATCAGCTTGAGGTCGTGAAACAGACGCGTAAGGTGCTCGTTGCGCCTGCGGGATTCGTGCAGGACATTCTCCGGCGTCACCCCCAGCGGCAGCGGCCCCGGATTGACCACTTCAAGCCGATCCGGGTGGAGGCTGATGAAGATGTCGCCGCGCTGGGTATAGGGGCGATGGACGAGCGCATTGATCAACAGCTCGCGCACCACCACCTCATCGAACACCGGCACGTTCTGCCGGAACAGCCCGTCTGGAATCTCGTAGAACTCGCGGAAATCGGGAACCTCGCGCCAGACGTGGTCCACCAGCTCCATCGGGGAGAGGGTGTGGTCGTCCCAGACGAGCTTGTTGACCTTGCGTTCTTGGGCGTCGTACTTGATGAACTGGATGACGGGCGCCGTGCCCAGCCGTGCCCGATCCGCTTGTGTGCCCACGCACAGCACGCCAAGGTTGGTGAGCCCCTCGCCGTGGGCGAGCAGGTAATGGTTGAGCAGCTCGGCGTCGGTCTTTTCCTTGACCGAAGGCTTGACCCGGTCGGAGGCGCGGATGCCGGCCACCAGGGCATCGAGCTTAGCCCGATCCACCGATTCCCTCGGCACCCGCAGCGTGGTCTGGGTTTCCCAGGGCAGTGCCGAGCGCTCGGCGGCAAGCCGCATGACGTCGTCGCCAACGACGGGCTTGCTCTCGTCAGCAACTCTCAGGAAGTAGCGGCCGTCGGTGGTTGATGCCACAGTCATCGAGCGGCGCACGTGCAACTCGATGTATTCGCCGCCGTTCTCGGCGTGCCGGATTTCCGGCAGCACGGACACATTCACGGTCCGCTCGCCGATCTTGCGCCGAATGACATCGACGAGGGATGGATCGATCCGCTGACTTGATGCGGGTGCCGCTGCATCATCCTCGATGCCGATCAGGAGCCGGCCGCCTTGGGCATTAGCAAAGGCGACACAGTCCTTGGCGAGGCCGTCCCAGTCGGCATTTCGCCCGGTGACGGCACGCAAGGATTTCTTGTCGATCAGCTGCCCTTCTTGGCTCATTTCTCCCCTTAGCCTTCAGTCCAGAACCACCAGAAATTCCGTTGCCTTGACCACTGGCACCAGCAGCCCCTTGTCCCGGCGCAATTCAACCAGCCCGTAGCTCGCCATCGTTTTCAGCGTCCGCGACAGGTTCGGCGGCTTGCGTCCGGTCAGTTCCGCCAGCTCGGCAAGCGACCCCGGCTTGGCATCCCGAATTGTCCGCAGCACCGCCCGGTTGTCGTCCGACAGCACGGCGGCGAGGGAACTGGTCGAGTGGAACCACACAGTGGGCTCCCCCCGGCCGGGTTTGTACCTCCCCTTCGCAATCGCCCGTTCTCGCTCCTGGAGCTTATCCGGGGCCATCACACCGACTATGCAGCGGCTCATATCGCTTGGCTTCTCATGGAAACCGGCAATCGGTTATCATCTTATCATGAGTTCATAAGCGCGGCCACGTTGTGCAGGGCAATCGCATCAAATCTCTGTAAGGCCGAGAGCGCCTGGCGGTAGGCATCAGAAGAGGCGGCAAGGATGCGTCGGGTACGGATACCGCCTTTGCGGGCTGACGTGTTCAGGCGAAAGAGGTTGAGCACGAGCCGGCGGACGAGGGCGAGATTGGCGCTGGCGTTGCGGGCGCGGTCGCGCATCTGGTCGTCGTTGAGTGAGACGTCGAGGCTCCAGTGCAGGCAGTTCTCGATGCTCCAGTGTGCTCGTACCGCATGGGCGAGCGTTTCGGCCTCGGCGGCGATGCTGCCGAGGTAGAAGCGGCGCTCGAGGCTAGTCTTACCCTCCAGGGTGCGTTCGACTTCGATGACGCCGAACATCTTCAGATCCGGCCATTGCTGAGGATTGGACAGGCACTTGAGTTGGAGAACGGTTGTGTACCATCCTTTCTGTAAATTCCGTTTAGCGTCTATGGCAGGAAGTGCGCGGCGCTCGGTCTGACGCCATGACTTCGAGAAAGGAGTATGCCCATCATGGCGATGCGTGTCGAAACCAATCCTCTGGAAGCGGCTTATGCTGTGTTGCTCGAACACGGACTCGATGGGGCTGGCGAGGCCCTGCGCATCCTCGTCAATGAAGCCGCCAAGATCGAACGATCCCAGTTCCTTGGCGCGGCGCCCTATGAACGTAGTGAGCGTCGGCGTGACTACGCCAACGGGTACAAACC
>NZ_SBHP01000012.1:0-23776 GCF_006980785.1 Tepidiphilus sp. J10 | reverse complement strand
TTCGAGGGCAGAAGGGTAGAAGTCGCCGCAACGCACCTGGGGCACCTGAAAGGTCAGCTCACCAAGGCGGGTGAGTACCGTCTTGGGTTTGTACCCGTTGGCGTAGTCACGCCGTCGCTGCTCAAGTGCGCTCAGTTCCTGGATACGCACCGCGACCTGCTCGATGTGTGCCTCAAGAACACGGTTGACCTCACTGCAATCTTGGGTTGGCACGTTCTTGAGGCGCAACAGCACACGAATCTCGTCGAGCGTCATGTCCAGCGAACGACAGCGGCGAATGAAAAGCAAGCGTTCGACGTGCGCGTCGCCATATAAGCGGAAATTGCCCGCGCTCCGGGACGGGGGCGGCAGGAGTCCTTCCTGCTCATAAAAGCGAATCGTTTGAATCGGACACCCGGTTTGCCGGGCAAGCGCTCCGATCTGCATAGCTGCAACCCCTTTTTATCATCGACTTGACTCTATAGTAGCTATAGAGTGTTAAATCTCAAAATACCCTCCGGATGCTTGCTGGTTTCTGCAAGAGCCTCGCCGGATCAGGAACGAGAAGAATCAAGGACCAATGACTATGACTGATGAATGCCAGAAATCCTGCGGATGTGCGTCCGAGCGGAAGGCGGAGTCCATGACGGGTGCCACGCCGACCGGGACGGGAAGGATGAGTCTGTTCTCGGTGCCGAAGATGGACTGCCCTTCGGAGGAGCGCATGATCCGGCTCGCGCTCGAGAATACGAGCGGGCTGGCCGCACTCGAGTTCGATCTTGGCAAGCGCGAGTTGCGTGTTTTTCACGACGGCCCCGTCGAACCCATTGCAAGCAAGCTTGAAAGTCTCGGCTTGGGCGCCCGTCTCATTGCGTCAACTGAATCGAATGGCCCGCACACTGTCGATGGGCAAAGCGACAGCCAGCCGTCCTCCGAGCAAGAGTCTCGCGCTCTCAAATGGTTGCTTGCCATCAACGCC
The DNA here is from genome assembly GCF_006980785.1 of Tepidiphilus sp. J10. Lineage (NCBI taxonomy): Bacteria > Pseudomonadati > Pseudomonadota > Hydrogenophilia > Hydrogenophilales > Hydrogenophilaceae > Tepidiphilus > Tepidiphilus sp. J10. Next base: position 22,818 of record NZ_SBHP01000012.1, on the reverse strand, counting down.
GCCATGTTTGTCGTCGAAGTGACGATCGGGTGGATTGCGCAGTCCACGGGGCTCATGGCTGACTCACTGGACATGTTCGCGGATGCCGCCGTCTACGGGCTCGCGCTCTACGCCGTCGGCCGTGATACCGGGGACCAGCTGAAGGCGGCGCGGTTGTCAGGCTGGCTGCAACTGTTGCTCGCGCTCGGCGCAATGTCCGAGGTGCTGCGCCGCTTCGTCTTTGGTAGCGAGCCCGAGCCACCGCTCATGATGGGGATCGCGCTCGTTGCGCTCATTGCAAACGTTACCTGCCTTGTCTTGATCTCCAGTCATCGAAAAGGCGGCGCTCACATGAAGGCAAGCTGGATTTTCTCCACGAACGACGTGCTGGCAAACCTGGGGGTGATCGCGGCCGGGGCGTTGGTCGCCTGGACAGGATCGCGTTACCCCGATTTGGTGATTGGCTCGCTCATCGCGCTGCTGGTATTGAACGGTGCGCGGCGCATCCTGCGCCTCGGTGCCTGAAGCAGCGAGCGCGGGACATGCCGCCCCGGCAATATCAACGACTGAATTCCCGCCCTGGAATTTCACGCTGCGCTGCCCAATCCAATGGCAAGGCTCGCCGGATCAGGCGCTCCAGCACAAGCCCGACTGCCTTTTCCACCACGCACGCCTCGACGATGTCAGGTGCAAGCCGGGTCAGTTGCGCGATCCGACTTGCATGCCCCCGGTCAATGCTCTCGGCTGCCGCGATCTCGGTGATGGAGGGTCACGCGCGCCCTGACCTCGGCCGGGTTTGCGCTGTCCATCGATGATTTCGGCACCGGGTATTCCTCACTGGCTTACCTCAAGCGATTTCCCGTTCATAAACTGAAGATCGACATCTCGTTCGTGCGGGACATGCTGACCGATCGCAACGATCTCGCCATTGTGTCCGCCATCGTTGCCATGGCGAAGAGCCTCGGCCTCAAGACCCTGGCCGAAGGTGTGGAAGAGGCAGCGCAGGCGGAACACTTGCTGGCATTGGGTTGCGACGAAGCACAGGGGTATTACTTCGCCCGTCCGGAGCCGGCCGAGGTTTTCGCGCGCAGGTGGTTGCAAAGCGCATGTCCGAGTCATGATCTCGGTCAGGACGTGGATCGCCAAGAGCAAGGCCACCTCGGTACATGACGGCAAAGCCGCTCCATGGCACCGGGCCCCGGCGCATGATCACGCCCTCGAGTTCTCTCAAACTCTTCGTAGCGTTCACGCTGATCCGTGATCGGGAGCCGTCAGCCCGGTCGGTTCAACAGCGATCGGGGCCATTGCCTCTGCGAAAGCGCACAGACCAAAGGCACTTGGGCTGGCTCGCCCCAACTGCTTCACCTCATCAGGTTCCGCCTGGGAACTCCAGACAGAACCGGGTTCTGCCCTGTGCAGAAGTCACGCTGACCGAGCCTCCATGGGCTTGCATGATGGCACGGGTAATCGCCAATCCCAGCCCTGCGCCGTCGGTTTCCGGATGTGACCGCGACGGGTCGGCACGGTAAAACCGATCGAACAGGCGCGGCAGTACCTTCGGGTCGATGTCCTCGCCAGTGTTCTCGACGCTCACCCGGGTGGCTTGGGAAGACTGGCTGATCTCGATCGTGACCTCGCCATGGGGCGGGGTGTGGTGCAGCGCGTTCGAAAGCAGATTGCTCAGGGCACGGCGGAACATCAAGCGATCGCCGACTATCTCACCCTCACCACGCTGAGCCAGTCTGACGCCCTTCTCATCGGCGACCGCCTCATAGAACTCGATCAGGGCGTACGTTTCTTCGGCTGCCGAGAAACGTTCCCGGTTCGGCAGCATCATCCCGCGTTCGGCCTTGGCCAGGAACAGCATATCGGACACCATGCGGCCCAGACGCTGCAGTTCCTCGGCATTGGAAGCCAGGATCTCCCGGTAGGCATCGGCATCGCGCCGGGTAGCCAACGCGACCTGGGTCTGGGTCAGCAGGTTGCTCAGGGGGGTGCGCAGCTCATGCGCCAGATTCGACGAGAACTCCGACAGTCGCGTGAACGCGTCTTCCAGCCGGTCCAGCATCTTGTTGAGTTCGTGAGCCAGATCGGCCATTTCGATGGGTACCGCCTCGACGGGCATGCGCTGGTGCAGCCGCTGGCTCGTGAGCGTGGTGGCTCTGGATTTCATGGCACGCAATGGCGCCAGCCCCTTGTACGCGGCAAACCAGCTCAGCAAGCCACAGATGACGATCGTCACGACGGCATAGGTCATCAGGGTGCGCCGCAACTCCAGCATGAACCGTGTGTGATGTGCCGTGTCCATGGCAACAAGGATGTCCAGCCGCGTCGTCGCGTCATAGGCGGGAACAGCCTGGAAACGCATTCCGCGAAACGCTCGCCCTTCGTCGGCCCAATGCTTCAGCGCGTCGTTGCCGTTGCCTTCATCCGCCGGTGACAGTTCGCGCGGGAGGCGAAATCCTTCGGACTGGAAGAGCGTTTCACCTTTCGAATCATGGACGCTGACGTACAGCCCGTGATGGTGGCTCAATGCCTCACGCAGCAGCCACTTGGCGTCCTCGGCCGAATTGGATCGCGCCAAAATATTCTCGATCAGGTGCTGCTTGTCCTGCAGCGCCATGTGATCCAGTTCGATGAAATGCCGCTCGGATGCAGCGATGACCAACAAGGCCAATCCAAACACGACGGCCGACGCCGCCAACGTAAAGAAGAGGGTGAGCCGGGTCGTCAGTGACAGGGAGCGAAACATTCAGTGCTCCTCCGGCGCTTCCAATACGTAACCCATGCCACGTACGGTGTGGATCAGCTTGACCTCATGCCCATCATCGATCTTCGCGCGCAAGCGCCGGATGGCCACCTCGATCACATTGGTGTCGCTGTCGAAATTCATGTCCCAGACCTGCGAGGCGATCAGCGAGCGGGGCAGGACCTCGCCATGACGGCGCATCAGCAGTTCCAGCAAGCCGAACTCTTTGGCCGTCAGACTGATCCGCCGGCCGCCGCGTGACACGCGTCGGCGCAGCAGGTCCAGTTCGAGGTCGGCCACGCGCAGCACGGTGCTCTCGTTGCCACTGCGCCCCCGGCGCAGGATCGTGCGCACGCGGGCCAGCAATTCGGCAAAGGAGAAAGGCTTGACCAGATAGTCGTCCGCTCCGAGCTCAAGGCCTTTGACGCGGTCTTCCACCTGATCGCGTGCAGTCAGGAACAGCACTGGCATCTGCAGGCCGCGACGGCGCAAGGACTGGAGTACCTGCCAGCCGTCGAGGCCGGGCAACATCACATCCAAAATCACCAGGTCGTATTCGCCCTGCAAGGCCAGGTGCAGGCCATCCGTGCCGTCCTGCGCCAGATCGACCACGAAACCCGCTTCGCTCAAGCCTTGACGCAGGTACTCGCCCGTTTTGGGTTCATCTTCGACGATCAGTATTTTCATGAGGGTGCTCCGCCATATCGAATAGCCGCTAGTGTGACGATTTTGGGCGCACCTGACACGATGATAACAAAAATGTAATCTGACAGACAGCTTCCTAACAGGGGTGGCCCTCTAGCATGTCATCCACGAAATCAGCAATTCATTGCGAGGAGCCCATGCCACCCTTGAGACCGTTTCATTCACCGTTGCCGTTGGTGCCCGCTCGGCGGCGTTTCGTGCGCGGCTTGGTCGCTGGCGGCGTCATGATCGGCCTGTCACCCTGGCTGCGTGCTGCGGCGCAGGGGCTGTCCGACACGCGCACGGGTGCAGCGCCCGTGCTCAGCGGCACGAACATCGACCTGGTGGTCGGCGAATCGCCGGTCAATTTCACCGGTAAGCCACGGATGGCGACCACCATCAATGGCTCCATCCCGGCGCCAACGCTCAAACTGCGGGAGGGCGACACGGTCACCATCCGCGTCACCAACCGCCTGCGCGAGGCCACCTCGATCCACTGGCACGGGATCATCCTGCCCTACCAGATGGACGGGGTGCCTGGGGTCAGTTTCCCGGGCATCGCCCCTGGCGAAACCTTCACCTACCAGTTTCGCCTCGAACAAACCGGCACCTACTGGTATCACTCGCACTCCGGCATGCAGGAGCAGACCGGCATGTACGGGGCCTTGATCGTCGAGCCGCGTGAGGCAGACCCCATCCGCGCCGACCGCGACCATGTCGTGCTGCTGTCCGACTGGACCGACGAAGACCCCATGCGGGTGCTCGCCAAGCTCAAGGCGCAAAGCGACTACTACAACTTCAATCAGCCGACGGCGATCGATTTTTTCCGTGACGTGGCCGAGATGGGGCTTTCTCGTGCACTCGACAAGCGTGCGATGTGGAACCAGATGCGGATGAACCCGACCGACCTGGCCGATCTCTCGGGGGCGACATTGACCTACCTGATGAACGGCGTCACCCCTGCCGGCAATTGGACCGGCCTGTTTCGGCCGGGTGAGCGGGTGCGTCTGCGCTTCATCAATGGCGCGGCCAACACCTTCTATGACGTGCGCATCCCCGGGCTCAAGATGACAGTGGTGCAAAGCGACGGGCAGAACGTCGAGCCCGTCACCGTCGATGAGTTCCGCTTCGGGCCGGGCGAGACCTACGACGTGATCGTCACGCCCCAGGAGGACGCCTACACGATCTTCGCGCAATCGATGGATCGAACGGGCTTTGCCCGCGGCACGCTCGCGGTGCGCGAGGGCTTGAGCGCCGCCGTGCCTGCGCTCGATCCCGTCGAATGGCTCACCATGGCCGACATGATGGGCGCGATGGATCACGGCGCGATGGGGCATGGCGGCTCGGCCATGGGCGCGATGGACCACGCGGCGATGGGCCACGACATGTCTGGCATGAAGCACGACATGTCCGGCATGAACCATGGCGCGATGGCGATGGATCACGGCCAGCACGCGATGCATGGCATGACCGGCGGCGCGATGGCCAAGCCCAGCGCCACGGTCCGTCACGCACGCACGGAATACGGCCCAAGCACGGATATGCGGGTGGACATGCCGCGCACCAATCTTGACGATCCGGGCATTGGCCTGCGCAACAACGGCCGGCGCGTGCTGACGCTGGCGGATCTCAGGACGATCGGTGGTCCTCTCGACCCACGCGGGGCCGAGCGCGAGATCGAGCTGCACCTCACCGGCAACATGGAGCGCTATACCTGGTCGCTCGACGGCCTCGAGTTCGGCAAGAGCACGCCGGTGCATCTGAAGTACGGCGAGCGGGTGCGCGTCATCCTGCACAACGACACGATGATGACGCACCCGATGCATTTGCATGGGCTGTGGAGCGAGGTGGAAACGCCCGACGGGCAGTTCCTGGTGCGTCGCCACACCATCCCGGTTCAACCCGCGCAGCGCGTCAGCTTCCTCGTGACCGCCGACGCCCTGGGTCGCTGGGCCTGGCACTGCCACCTGATGTTGCACATGGACATGGGCATGTTCCGTGTGGTGGTCGTGTCATGAAACTGATCAAAAGAAGATTCGCCATGAAACCCTGTTCTCTCTTCACTGCGGCGCTGGTGTTGCTCGGTGCGGCACCCGTCTGGGCGCAAACAACGATGGAAGGCGGCGGCCATGCCGGGCACCCGGGCACGGCTCCAGCCCCAACGCGAGCCGAATCGCCCGCGAGCGCCACCATGGACTACGGCAGCATGAACATGCAGGGCGGCCCCGCCCCCGCCGATGCCCGTGATCCGCACGCGTATTCCAATGGCTTGACTTTGGAGTCGGGCCCTTACGCACTCCCCGGGCCACGGCAACTTCGGCTGTCCGATGAACATGCGTTCGGCAGCGTGCTCCTCGATCGCCTGGAGCGCGTTTACACGAAGGACGGGAACGCGACCGCCTATGACGCGCAAGCCTGGTTCGGCGGCACCTACGACCGCCTGGTCCTCAAGGCCGAGGGTGACGTCGCCAAAGGCAAACTGGAGGAGGCACGCACGGAGGTCCTGTGGGGCCACGCGGTGGCTCCGTTCTGGGACACCCAACTCGGGGTGCGGCAGGACAGCGGCGCCGGCCCTGACCGGACTTGGCTCGCTGTGGGCATCCAAGGGCTCGCCCCGTACTGGTTCGACGTCGATGCCACGGCCTACGTCGGCGGCGCGGGACGCACGGCGCTGCGCCTGTCGGGCGAGTACGAGCTCCTGCTCACCCAGCGCCTGATTCTGCAGCCCCGCATGGAAGTCAATCTGTATGGCCGGCGCGATGAAGCGCGTGGCCTGGGCAGCGGTCTGGCCGATGCGGCGGCGGGCTTGCGCCTGCGTTACGAGTTCTCACGCCAGTTCGCGCCCTACGTCGGTGTCGAATGGGCTGGCAAGTTCGGACAGACCGCCGATTTTGCGCGCGCCGAAGGACAGCGTACCCGGGAAACGCGTTATGTGGCGGGTGTGCGGCTGTGGTTCTAGAAGCCGCCACGCGCAACTCCGATCTTATTCACCAACCCTAAGGAGAAACCGATGATGAAGAAAACCCTGAGCGTTTTGATGCTGAGCGCCTTGCCTGTGTTGGCGCTGGCCGGTGGGGACCATCAGGGCGGCCATGACATGGCCGGGCATGACATGCAGGGCATGCACGGTTCGATGCACGGGGACACATCACCCTCCGAAGTCGGCAAACCAGGCGATCCCGCCAAGGTCGACCGCACCATCGAGGTGGTCATGGACGACTCGATGCGGTTCACGCCGGCGAACATCGCGGTCAAGAAGGGCGAGACCATCCGCTTTTTCGTCAAGAACACGGGCAAGGTGCCGCACGAAATGGTGATCGGCTCAATGAAGGAACTCAAGGCGCACGCCGAGATGATGCGCAAGATGCCCCAGATGCAGCATGCCGAGCCGAACATGGTGACGCTCCAGCCTGGCCAGCGCGGCGGGCTGGTTTGGCAGTTCGATCAGCCCGGTACGGTGGACTTCGCCTGCCTCGTCCCCGGCCATATGGAAGCGGGCATGGTGGGCAAGATCGTCGTCGAATAAGCAGCATCACCGGGGGTCCTTGTCATGCACCAAACCGGTGATCAACCGTTCCCCCGGCGGCGCAGGCTGCTGCTGGCGGTGCTTGCGCTGAGTCTTCCCTCCCTGGCACCAGCCGCCGCACCGCAGACGCTTGCCGTGCAGGTGTGGAAGGACCCGAACTGTGGGTGTTGCAAGGACTGGATTGCCCACCTGGAGAAAAGCGGATTCCGCGTGAGTGCCGTCGACCAGGGCAACAGCGCAGCCCGCGCTCGCCTCGGGATGCCGCAGAAATTCGGTTCCTGCCATACGGCCCTGATCCAGGGCTATGTGATCGAAGGCCACGTACCCGCAACGGACATCCAGCGGCTGCTCAAGGAAAAGCCCCAAGCCCTGGGCTTGGCGGTGCCGGGCATGCCCATTGGTTCACCCGGCATGGATGGTGTCGCCTACGGAGGACGCCGTGATGCCTACAAAGTCTTGCTGGTTGGGAAAGACGGAGCAGCGCAAGTTTTCGGTTCTTATCCGTGAAGAAACCATGCACTGACCGTGTGCCGATTGGATCCATGAGGCGCAGCAGCGGTCTTGCAACCTGGAACAGGAGGCCGGCGCCGACCGCGCCGATCCTCGATGAAGGGAACACCGCGATGAACGCGACTGACCAAGAACACCTCCACGACACGCGCGGCCAGTCCGGCCTGAATCGGCGCATGAGGACCGCGTTGCTGATGGTTGCCCTCATCGGCGGCTTCTATCTGCTGCGCGAGCACTGGATCCATGTCGCAGGCAATTGGGTGTACCTGTTGCTGCTGGCGTGCCCGCTGATGCACCTGCTGCATGGCCACGGTGGCGATGGCGGGCATGGTGCGCCGCCCGACAAACCCGCCAACAGGGAGGCGTGAAGTCATGGACCTGCGATCAGACCACGAACACCGCCAACACGCCCACGACCACCCGAGCGCACTGCAGTGGGCCGAAGGTCTGAAGGACCCTGTCTGCGGCATGGACGTGACCGCGCAGTCCGAGCACCACGTCGAGCACGCAGGCCGACTCTTTTACTTCTGCAGCGCCAAGTGCCGGGCGAAGTTCGTCGCCGAGCCGGCGCGCTATGCCTACAGCGGCCATGAGCCTTCGTCTGTCGAAGCGCCGGCGCTGGCGGCAGGCACGATCTACACCTGCCCCATGCACCCCGAGATCCGGCAGGATCACCCCGGCTATTGTCCGAAGTGCGGCATGGCGCTGGAGCCGGTGCTGCCGGATCTCGAAGGAGAAGAGAGTCCCGAGCTGCGCGATTTCCAGCGCCGCTTCTGGTGCACCCTGCCGCTGACCGTCATGGTCACTGTGCTTGCCATGTTCGGCCACCAGTTGCATTGGTTCGAGGCGCGCACACAGACCTGGATCGAACTCGTTCTGTCCCTGCCCATCGTCCTGTGGGCGGGTCGGCCGTTCTTCGTGCGCGGCTGGCAGTCCGTGGTCCATCGCAGCCCGAACATGTGGACCCTGATCGCGCTGGGCACCGGGGCGGCGTTCGTCTACAGCGTGGCGGCGACCGTGGCCCCACAACTGTTCCCGGACTCGTTCGTGTCCAGGGGACGGGTCGCGGTGTACTTCGAGGCGGCGGCGGTGATCATTTCCCTGACCCTGCTGGGGCAGGTACTGGAACTCAAGGCGCGTTCGCAGACCTCGGCCGCCATCAAGTCCTTGCTCGGACTGGCCCCCAAGACCGCCCGGCGCCTTCGCGACGATGGCACGGAAGAGGACGTGCCCCTGACGCACATCCATGTCGGCGATCGGCTGCGCATTCGACCCGGCGAAAAGGTTCCGGTAGATGGTACGGTAATCGAGGGCAGCAGCGCTGTGGACGAATCGATGCTGACGGGGGAGTCCCTGCCCGTGACCAAGCGGGTGGGCGACAAGGTCATCGGTGGGACGCTCAATACCAGTGGCGCGCTCGTCATGGTCGCCGAACGTGTCGGCTCGGCGACCATGCTGTCCCAGATTGTGCAGATGGTGGCGCAGGCGCAGCGGTCCAAGGCGCCGATGCAGCGCATGGCCGATGTCGTGGCGGGCTATTTCGTGGTCGCGGTGGTGTTCATCGCCGTGCTGACCTTTTTTGCCTGGGGCCTGTTCGGGCCGGAACCGCGTTGGGTTTTTGGCCTCATCAACGCCGTGGCTGTGCTGATCATCGCCTGCCCCTGCGCGCTGGGCTTGGCCACGCCCATGTCGATCATGGTGGCGACCGGGCGAGGGGCTACGCAGGGGGTGCTGTTTCGCGATGCCGCCGCGATCGAGAAAATGAGCCAGGTCGATACCCTGATCGTCGACAAGACCGGCACATTGACCGAGGGCCGGCCGCGCTATCAGACGACGATCGCAGCCGAAGGCTTCACCGCCGGCGAAGCCTTGCGACTGGCTGCCAGCCTCGACCAGGGCAGCGAGCACCCGCTGGCGGAAGCCATCGTCACGGCCGCGCGCGAGCAGGGCCTGGTGCTCTCACGCGCCGAGGAGTTCGACTCGCACTCAGGCATCGGCGTGCGCGGGCGCGTCGATGGACATGCCGTGGCACTGGGCAACACCGCGCTGATGGAACAGCTCGGTGTGGACGTGCGGCCATTGGCCGAGCGGGCGGAGGCGCTGCGCCGTGAGGGTGCCAGCGTGATGTATCTGGCCGTCGATGGCGTGCTCGCCGCAGTCCTGGCCGTCGCCGACCCGGTGAAGAAGACCACACCGCAAGCGCTGGCGTCGTTGCGCGCGGAGGGCTTGCGCGTCGTCATGGCCACGGGCGACGGTCTGACCACGGCCAAGGCCGTGGCGGCGCGCTTGGGCATCGATGAGGTGTATGGCGAGCTCAAGCCCGCCGACAAACTGCAACTGGTGGAGCGGCTGCAGCGCGAGGGGCGTATCGTTGCGATGGCTGGTGACGGCATCAATGATGCCCCGGCCTTGGCAAAGGCCGACGTCGGTATCGCCATGGGCACCGGCACCGACGTGGCGATGAATAGCGCACAGATCACGCTCGTCAAGGGTGACCTGCGCGGTATTGCGGTGGCGCGCGCCTTGTCAGTGGCCACGGTCCGCAACATGAAGCAGAACCTGATGTTCGCCTTTCTCTACAACGCACTGGGCATTCCCATTGCGGCCGGCGTGCTGTATCCGCTCACCGGTTGGCTGCTTTCACCGTTGATCGCCGCCCTGGCGATGAGTTTCAGCTCCGCATCGGTGATCGGCAATGCGCTGCGTTTGCGCGGCGTCCGTCTTGTCTGAACACGAGGATCGTCGCGCGTGCCGTGGTGGGTGCTGGTTGCACTCCCAGATCGCTGGGTCTGTCGTATCGGTTGCCACCCGACGTTGGACACCTGATCCCTATCTATCGAGGCCTGGAATGCTCTCGACCACGGCACCTGAGCCGCCTCACACCGATACCGCACTTGGCGCCCAGTCGGCATCGCCATAAGCACTTGCACCGATGTGGCGATGAGTCCGCGCCCCGCCTTGGTGAGCAGGAATGCATTGAGATTGGCACACGATTAATCCCGATCCCATCCCGAATGGAATCTGACATATACGTAACGGCCGTCTCATCTTCCCGTCAGCGGTGGCTTCGCAGAATACATACTGTGCAGTCGCACAAGGCATTGACAGAAATGCCTTCACGTTTGATTGAAAGGAGTGTAGAGATGAAAGCCAGGATTACCGCTGTTGTCGCCGCCACCGTGCTGAGCGCCATCGTAACCCCATCGTTCGCTGGTGACGCGGCAGCGGCCAGCGCCAAGAAAATGTTCCTCCTCAAGGACGGTGGAACCCTGTATGTATTCGAGGACGGCAAGACGGCGCTGGAAGACAAGTTCGGACGGGCTATCCACCTGAAAGAGGGGCAATCGCTCGAAACGGTCGATGGCCAGAAGATTACAGCCAACGGCAACGAGGTCGCTCGACTCGATGGTCTTCTCCGTCAGGGTCATTCCGGCGGTTGACTACTCGATTCAATTCGTGAACTGCACGCCAGCGGATGTCGGGCCAACTCGTTGACCAACACGCGCTGGCGGGCCATCGGTCATAGCTGGGGCTAACCACTCGATGGTAGGCTGCGACGCTACCGGTCAATCGGCACCGCACAAGGTGAGAGTCCGCCCTGCACTGACTGACCGGCGTTCATTGCCGGGGCCATTGCGTCCACAACAACCCGCAGGATTGCCCGGGATTGCTCAATCGTTGAGAGAGTGGGTTGGATTCCGGTCGCGTCTGCACCACCAATTACCAGAAACCCAACCACTCTCGGTTGGGTTTTTTTCTGCCCGGAACGCCAGTGTTGGCGCGGTTTCCGGCATGGTCCTCGTGAGCGCCAGTCCTCCAAACGGCCCCGCTCCGACGCACTTCCGGCCTCTCTGTCTGTCGTTTTTCTCTTCCGGCCTCGTGAGCGTTCTCGGCCCTACCTTCAACATTGGCGCGGGTTTGCACGCAGTCGGTTGCCGATGGCAGTTGCTGGCCCAATCGGGAACCAGGGTTGAAGAGACGCAAGCAATCGCCCAGGACGACCGCCGTTCACGCTGTGTGCCTGCGGCAAGCAGCGCTGACGGTATGCCTCGATATACGCGCTATCTACGCACTATCGGTGCATCTGTCCCGATGTCTCACCGGCTCGGGGCGACCTGAGCAGGCCATGGACCACGAGGGTCAGCGCGCCCAGCACGGCAGCAGCGGCACCCAGCACCAAAGAATGGGTGGCGGTGAAAGCTGCTTTGGCCGCCGCGATCACGAGGTCGGCTTGTCCGGGGGGAAGTTCAGCCGCCACGACGTAGCTGTCACTGATGGAGAGGGACGCTTGCTTGGCAAGGGCGGGATCGAGATGCGCGGGCAGTGTGATCGTGCGCTGAAATAGCTTCGACATGAAGACCCCGAACAGCGTGATGCCCAGTCCCGTTCCCAGCTCGTAAGCGGTTGCCTCGAGCGCGCCTGCAGCCCCCCCTTGGCGGGGATCCACGGCCCCCATGATGGCAATGGAGGAGGCCGTCAGTCCGATGCTCAGCGCCAACCCCAAGGTGGTCAGCAGGGCTTGCGCTGTCAAGCCGGACTCGAAACCCAGGATGGACAACATCGCCAGTGAGGCGGCCGAGATGGCCAGCGATGAAGTGGCGATGCGGCGCAAGCCAAAGCGATGGGCAAGATGACCCGCCAGAGGCCCCCCCAAAGCGGCCGCGGCCATGATGGGCATCATGAACAGACCGGCCTGCAGCGGCGTCTTGTCCAGTACATACTGGAGTTCCATGGCCAGGGTCAGTTCGACGCCTGCCAGCGCCCCCATGACACACAGGGCCATGGCGATGCCGGCCACGAGCGCGGGGTGTGCAAAGAGGGTCAGGTCCAACATGGGGCGGGGAGCCTTGAGCTGCGCACGGGCGAATGCATACAGCAAGCCGATGCCCAGCAGCAGGATCGGGACGATGAGCGGCGTTGGGATGGCGTCGGCGACCAAGGCTTTGATGCCATACACGCAGGCCATGAGGCCCATGATCAGCAAGGCGGCCTGCCCAGGCCTCCAGTCCGCGTCGCCAGTGGCCTCGGCGCGCGGCAAGAGCGCGTATGCCACGGGCAGGACCACGGCGATCAGCGGGACGTTGATCAGAAAGACCGATCCCCACCAGAAGTGCTCGAGCAAGGCCCCGCCCACGAGGGGCCCGATCGCAGCGCCTGCGGAACCCACCAACCCCCAGATGCCCAGCGCCATCGCCCGTTCCTGGGGGTCTTCGAAGGTGGCGCGAATGATGCCCAGCACGCTGGGCATGATCATCGCACCCCCCAGCGCGAGGAGCGCGCGCGCACCGACCAGCATGGCCGGGGTGGGGGACAGAGCGGCCAGCAAAGAAGCCAGACCAAACACTGCCGACCCGAGGAGCAACACCCGACGTTTGCCCACCCGATCGGCGAGCGTGCCCATCGGCACCAACAGCCCCGCCATGAGCAGCGGGTAGATATCGATGATCCACAACACCTCGGTGCTGGTGGCCTTGAGTGACTGGGCGAGCGAGGGCACCGCGACGTGCAGGATCGTCATATCGAGCACGACCGGCAAGAACGCCAGCATGACGGCTGCGAGGATCAGCCAGCGTTGGGGCTCGGGTGGGATCATCGCCATGATGTCGCTCTCAAGGGGTCGGTTCGGGATTGGGGACCATCCAGCCCCCACCGAGGCTGCGGAACAGGCTCACCAGCGCTATCTGTCGCTGCGTGGCCGTCTCGATCAGTGCCATCTCGTTGGCAAAGGCGTTGCGTTGTGCGTCCAGGTAGCGCAAGTGATCGTCCACGCCACGCTCATAACGGGCGCGCGCCAGTCTCAAGGCTTCAGCGCTGGCGGCAGCCAGCGCTCGGAATGCGGCTTCCTCGCGTCGCAGTGTGTCCACGGCTGCCAGGGCATCGGCCACCTCGCGAAACGCGGTCTGAATCGTGCGTTCGTACTCCGCAATCGCTTGGTCACGACGCACTTCTGCCAGGTCCAGACTGGCTTGGTTGCGACCGCCATCGAAGATCGGCAACGACAGCGTGGGAAGGAAGCTCCAGGCACGCGAGCCGCCTTCAAACAGGCCGGAGAGTTGTGAACTGGCGCTGCCGAAAGCGCCCGTCAGGCTGATACGCGGAAAGAAGGCGGCGCGGGCCGCGCCGATGTCCGCGTACCGTGCCTTGAGACGGTGTTCGGCGGCGAGTATGTCGGGGCGCCGCTCCAGCAGTTCGGAGGGGGCACCGGCGGCGATGTCTTGCAGTACCCGACGCGCGTCGCGCGGCTGCTCGGGGATGACCGATGCGGCCTCAGGTGTGCCCAGCAGCAGCACCAGCGCGTTGAAGGCTTGCGTGCGTTCGCGCGTGATCCGCTCGATCTCCGCGCGCGCCTGCTCGACCAATCCAACGGCTTCCTGATGGTCCAGCGCGCTGACGGTGCCGGCCTGACGGCGATGCGCGATCAGTTGCAACGCCCGCTGGCGGTTGGTCAAGGCTTCCTGGGCCAGCGCAAGCCGCTGTTGCGCACCGGCATAGCTCAGGTACGTCTGGCTGACTTCAGCGATCAAGGCAATACGCGCCGCCCCTGCCGCTGCCTCGGTCGCTAGATACTCTTCCAGGGCCGAGGACTGCAGGCTCTGGAGTCGGCCGAAGAGGTCGAGCTCGTACTCGGGCAACGACAGGCCGACCTGATAGTGGCTGGTCACGCTGGACACGCCGGTGGCTGATAAGTCTGACGGCACCCGTTGCCTGCTGCCGCTCGCGCTCCCGGCCAGGCCGGGTATGCGCTCGGCGCGCTGAATGCGGTATTGCGCCCGTGCCTGTTCGATGTCCAGCAGCGCCTGACGCAACGAGCGGTTGTTGGTCAGCGCCATCTCGACCAAACGGCGCAGATCGGCGTCGGTGACGAACTGCTGCCAGGCGAGGTCCTGCACGGCGCTTGCTCGAGCATCGGCCGTGTGAGACCAGCGCTGCGGGATAGGCGCTTCGGGACGTTGATAGGTTGGTGTCAGTGCGCAGCCGCCGAGAACGAGGGCCGTCCACAAGGTCGATGCGGCGACAAGATGGCGTTTCATCGTCTTTACTCCCCTGCTGCAACCGGCTGCGTGCGGGGCTGGCGGCGCAAGCGCGACAGCACCCAGACGAAGAAGATGGGCGCGAAGAGGGTGCCCAGCACGGTTGCGCTGATCATTCCCCCCATCACGCCGGTACCCACCGCACGCTGGCTGGCAGCGCCGGCGCCGTTGGCCAGCACCAACGGGACGACACCCAAGATGAATGTCACCGAAGTCATGACGATGGGACGGAAGCGGATGCGCACCGCCTCGAGTGCCGCCTCGCTCAGCGAGCGCCCTTGTTCCCAAAGCGTCTTGGCGAATTCGACGATCAGAATCGCATTCTTGGCCGACAGTCCAATGATGGTGACGATGCCGACCTTGAAATAGATGTCGTTGTAAAGACCGGCCATCATCACAGCCGCAATGGCACCTAACGCGCCGATCGGCACGATCAGCATCACTGCCAGCGGGATGGTCCAGCTCTCGTAGAGGGCCACGAGCACCAGAAACACCACGGCAATCGCCAGCGAGTAAATGAGCACGGCCTGACCACTGGCGATGCGCTCCTGATACGACAGCCCGGTCCATTCATGACCGATGCCAGGCGGCAGCTCCGCAATCAGGCGCTCCATTTCCGCCATGGCGGCCCCGCTGCTCACGCCCCACATGGCCTCACCCGAGATGCGGATCGATGGGTAGCCGTTGTAGCGCACCAGTTGCACGGGGCCATGCTCCCACTTGGTGGTTACGAAGGCGCTCAGCGGCACCAACTCGCCCTGTTCATTGGGGACACGCAAGGCCAATACGCCCTCCGGCGTCATGCGGGCATGGGGCTCGGCCTGCACCACCACCCGCTGCTGGCGTCCTGCGTTCGTGTAATCGCCGACGACCGCGGAGCCGAAGGCGGTGGAAAGCGCGCTGCTGATGGACTCGAAGCGCACGCCCAGCGCGCGGGCCTTCTCGCGGTCGATGATCAGCCGCAGCTGTGGCGCATCCGCCAGCCCCTCGGTCATCGCGTAAAGGAAATGGGGGTTGCCGTTGACTTTCGCCAGCAATTCATCGCGGGCGGCCAGCAGCGCCTCGCGGCCCAGATTGCCGCGGTCCTGCAGGCGCAACGCGAAGCCCCCGGAGTTGCCCAAGCCCTCGATCGGGGGCGGTGGCACTGCCATGATGGTGCCATCGTCGAAGTGGGCGAAATGTTGGTTGAGGGCGGCCGCCTCGGCCTCGGCAGACTGATCAGGGCCACGCTGCGACCAGTCCTTGAGGACGGGAAACGCGAGCGCGGCGTTCTCGTTCATGCCGGAAAAGCTGAAGCCCATGACCAGAAGACTGGTATCGACCGCTTCCCGAGACTGGAGGTAGCGCTCCAGCTCAGCACCTGCCGCAGAGGTGCGCTCCCGGGTCGCGTTGGGCGGTAGTTGCACGTCGACGATCATGTAACCCTGGTCTTCGCTCGGCACGAAGGATTCCGGTAGGTAGAGATAAAAGAACCCCGCCAGCGCCACCATGGTGACAAAGCCCAGCATGCAACGCCCGGCGCGCGGCAACAGTCGGCCCGTCACACCCACATACCCACGCGTCAGCTTGCCGAACCAGCGATTGAAGGCACCGAAAAAGCCGCGTTTCTCGTGATGGCCTTGCGCAATGGGCTTGAGCAAAGTCGCACACAGCGCCGGCGTGAAGGTCAACGCCAGGAAGGTCGAAATCAGGATCGATACCACCAGCACGACGGAGAACTGTTGGTAGATCACGCCCACCGAGCCTGCCATGAAGGCCAGCGGCACAAACACCGCCGATAGCGCCAAGCTGGTGCCGATGATGGCACCGGAGACCTGCCGCATCGCCTTGATGGTCGCCTCCACGGGGTGTAGCCCCTCCTCGGCCATGAGGCGTTCGACGTTTTCGACCACCACGATGGCGTCGTCGACGAGAATGCCGATGGCCAGCACCATGCCGAACAGGGTCATCATGTTCACCGAGTAGCCGAGCGCGTACATCACGGCGAGCGTGCCGGCCAAACAGATCGGCACGACGATGCTGGGAATCAGCGTGTAGCGCACGTTTTGCAGGAACAGGAACATGACGGCGAATACCAGCACCACGGCTTCGAAGAGCGTGCGCACCACCTGTGAAATGGCGAGCTCGACGAAGCGCGAGGTGTCGTATGGCACCGTGATTTCGACCCCGGGCGGCAGGCTGGCCGAGAGCTCATTCAAGCGCGTACGAACGGCTTCGGCCGTGCGAATGGCGTTGGCACCGGGCTGCAGCACAACGGCCGCGGCCACGGACGGCCGACCGTCCAGACGGGAACTGAAGGCGTAGTCTTGGCGGCCCACTTCCAAACGCGCGACCTGGTTCAGCAGAACCTGGGACCCGTCCTGCCCGGCACGCAGCACGATGCGCCCGAACGCTTCGGGCGACTCCAGGGTGCCCTTGACCACCAGACTTGCGGTCAGCGCCTGCCCCGGTTGCGCCGGGGCGCTGCCAAACGCACCCGCCGGGACCTCGACATTCTGTGCCCGTATGGCGGCAATGACATCATCGACCGAAAGGTCAAAGGCCACGAGCTTTTGTGGATCGAGCCACACGCGCATGGCGGCTTGCGCGTCGAAAAACTGCAGCTTACCGACCCCCGGCACACGGCGGATTTCCGGGTTGATATAGCGCACCGCGTAGTCTGCCAAGGCGGTGGTGTCTTCCCGGTCGATCCCCACCTTATAGCGCAGCGCATAAATCAGCAGGAAGCCCGACGAGCTTTGCTCCACCTGGATGCCTTGGTCGAGCACCGCTTGCGGCAACCGCGCCTCGGCTTTTTTCAAGCGGTTTTGCACCTCGACCTGGGCAAGGTCGGGGTTGGTGCCTGGCGCAAAGGTGACGGTCACTTCGGCCACACCGTTGGCGTTGCTAACAGATTCGAAATACAGCAGGTTCTTGGCACCGCTCAACTCTTCCTCGATGACACTGGTTACCGTATCGGTCAGTACCTGGGCTGAGGCACCGGGATAGCTGGCCATGATGCTGATCTGGGGCGGTGCCACATTGGGATACTGCGACACCGGCAGCAGCGGCAGGACGAGCAATCCGGCGAACAGGATGAATAGCGCCACCACCCAGGCGAAGTTGGGCCGCCTGATGAAGAACAGGGACATCGATGCACTCGCCTTTTTATTTCGTCTGAGGTTGTTGGTCTGTGGTCGCAGGCCGTGACGTGCGCGGCACTACGACGGCACCCGGCGTGATGGCCGTCAGCGAACTGGTGATGAGCTGTTCCCCTTCCTGCAGCCCTTCTTTGATGTGCCAGCGCCCAGCCTGCATGACCCCGGTCTGGACCGGGCGCAACACGGCGACGTTGCCCGGGCCCAGCACCATCACGCTGGCTTGGCCGGTGGGGTCGCGTTGCACCGCGCGTTGCGGCACAAGGATCTGCTCGCCGAGGTTTTCGGCGATGCGAACGCGAACAAAGAGACCGGGCAACAGATCCCGCTCGGGGTTGTCGACCAAACCTCGCAGGGTGACCTCACCCGTGCCACGGTCCACCGTGACGTCGGCGAACTGCAAGGCAACACGGCGTTCAGTGGGTGATCCGTCGTGGTGCACCGTCAGCACCGGGGGAGACTTTTCCCGCATCAGCCGTTGCAGGCGCAAGGCTTCTTCAGCCGGCAGCTTGAAGTCAACGTAGACCGGATCCAGTTGCTGAATGCGCGCCAGCAGCGTTGCACCGTCCTGACCGACCAATGCCCCTTCGCTCACCTCGGCGCGGCCGATGCGGCCGGCAATCGGCGCGCGCACCGTCGCACGATCCAGCTCCAGCCGTGCGGTTTGCACATCGGCCTGCGCCGAACGCTTGAGCGCCTGGGCGCTGCGCAGCGCGGCCAAGGCGGCGTCGTACTCCTGCTGACTGACCGCGTCGACCTTTGCCAAAGGCTCATAGCGGCGCACCGTCGACTCTGCCTGCCGCAGCTGGGCGTCCGCTTGGGCCAGTTGCCCCTCCGCGCGCGCCAGCGCCGCCTCGAACGGTGCCGGGTCGATCAGGAAGAGCACCTCGCCGGCTTTCACGTCACTGCCTTCGCTGAAGGTGCGCTTGAGCACGATACCGGCCACCCGTGCCCGCACCTCGGCTGATCGCACCGGCTCGATGCGCCCCGGTACTTCCTTGATCAGCGTAAAGGGTTCGCGCTGAACCGTCACGACGTCCACCTCACGTGGGCGGGACTCTTCGACCGGCCAATCCCACTGGCCACAACCCGCCAGCAACACCGCGACCAGCAGACCAGCGGTTGGCCGCATCACCCAGGCAAACCATTTACACATATCGCACCCAAGCCTCGTGCAGAAGGAAAAATCGGGACAGGATGATACTCTGAAGTATCGTATGAGTCAAGTGTGACTCATACGATACTTTTGCGTTGAGATTGCCCGTTCGTTGCGCTAACATGAGCCCCGTAGGAATCCGTCGGTGAACACTCATGAACACGCCTGCCAGCGACGAAAAGCTGCTCAAAGCGCTCGCGGTTGCGCTCGTTACCCATCCGCGTGGCACGCTCAAGGAGATTGCCGAGGCCGCCGGCATCAGCAAAGCGACGCTGAACCGCTACTGCGGCACCCGCGACCAGCTCATCGAGCGCTTGATGAATCACGGGGCGCAGGTGATGAACCTGGTCATTCACAACGCCGGCTTGGATGAGCACCCCGTGCTAGATGCCTTGCACCGGTTGATCAGTGAGCACCTCGCCCATCGGGAGGTGCTGGCATTCATCGCCTTCGAGTGGCGCCCGGACTCCCTCGACGAGCCGTCGGGTGGAGCCCGATGGTTGCCCTACGGCGATGCGCTGGATGCCTTTTTCCTGCGTGGCCAACAGGAGGGCGTTTTTCGGGTCGATATCACCGCCCGGGAGCTGACCGAAATCTTCATTTCATTAGTCTTCGGCCTGGTCGATGCGGAGCGCCGCGGCCGCGTGGCGCGCGCCGGAATGGCGGCCGTCATTGAAAAGTTCTTTTTGAAGGGGGCTGCGAGCCCATGACCCTAGCGTGGTGCGTGCCCCCAGGCAAAGCCGTGCCTCGTTGCTCCACGGCACTGCCAGCCGCGAGCGCTTGCGTGCGCTGGCGGAATTGGCCGCGCAGGCGCAAGACTTGAAAATGGGATACGACTGACGACCGCAGTGCGGTCACCCGTTCAGGGGAACTGGCGGTACTGCGCCCTTTGGGCATCCCACGCGGTCGGCACCGGACGGCGGATCAGCCGTTGCAGGGTGAGACCCTTGGCCAGCCCGCTCACGCACGCCTCCACAATGTCCGGAGCGACACGGGCCAACTGCGCGATCTTGCTGGCCTGCCCCCGGTCGATCCCTTCGGCCGACGCGATCTCGGTGATCGAGTTGAACCGCCCCTCGTCAAGCAGTCGCTGCCAGTGGCATGCGAGCCCGAAGGCCCGCATCAGCGGGCTGTCTTCATCCGCCCCCCGCACCAGCCGCTCGCGCCGTGCCTCATCCAGAAATGCCTGCGGCGCATCCAGCGGCGTGATGACCTGCTTCTTCAGTCCCCGGCGCACCAGCGTCCAGGGCAAAAAAGTTTCCAGTTGGACGCCGCCGGCGGGCAGCGGCGTCTGGTACGTCACCGGGTTGCCCGTGGCCCGGCCTCGGTGCCGGCGGCTCACTGTGCATCCTCCTCAAAGCTCGCCATGAGCTGGCGCTGAGCCTGCCAATCCACGGGCAGGCGGTTGCGCTGGAACCACATCAGGGTCAGGCGGCGCGGCTGCCGCCCAGCCATCATCCGCTCGATGATGTCCGGTGCGAGCAGCGTCAGGCGCAGCAGTTCGTTGACCACCGAATGGTGCAGTTTCTCGGCCCGCGCAATGGCCGATCCGCTCGCCATTGCGCCGGTGTCCAGCAGGTGCTGCCAGTAGAAGGCGCGCGCCAGCCCGTCGAGCAGCGTGACGTCGTGGACGTCCCGGTCGTCATCGGCGACGCGCTGGACGCCACGGCGGCGCAACACCAGCGGCACGAAGGTTTCCAAGGTCTCGTCCATCAGGCTTCGACCTCCAGCAGTTCGGCACCGATGCTGTCGGGCGCGAATTCCTTGATCAGCGCGTTCCAACCCACCTCACGCCACTTCACCTTGATCCCCTGCACCTCGCCGGCGTGAACGAGGTCGATGCGCTCGATCATCAGGTTGGCGATGCGGTGGCGCTCGACCGGGAACAGCTGATCCCAGATGTCATTGAGCCGCCCCATCGCCATCACCACGTTGGCCTCGTCGACCGGCGCCCCATTGCGTTGGATATGGCGCACGACGGCGGCGATGGATTCCGGACTGGTCAGCACCGTCCGGATCTGCGCGACCACCGCTGCCTCGATCTCCGGCGCAGGCAGGCGCTCGTAGCGCTTGCCCGGCGCGCCGAAGCGGCTTTCCGACTTGGACACGTAGTAGCGGTACTTGCGCCCGTTCTTGCGCGAGTAAGTCGGGTACATCCGCTCACCCGACGGGGCGTACAGCAGCCCACGCAGCAAGGCGTCGGTGCGCGACCGGATCTTGGTTTCCACCGAGCGGGTATGGCCGTCCTTGGCCAGCACCTCATGCACCTTGCCCCACAGCCCCGGATCGATGATCGCCGGGTGTGCGCCCGGGTACCAACTGCCCTTGTGCGGCAGCTCGCCAAGGTAGATGCGGTTGCGCAGCAGCTTGTGCAGGTATTTCTTGTCGATGCGGGTGCCCGCCCGGGTCTTGCCTTCCTGTGTGGTCCAGGCCTTGGTCGTGATGCCCTCGGCGGTCAGCCGTGCCGCGATCTGGGTGGGTGAGCCGATGGTGAGCATCTCCTCGAAGATGCGCCGCACCACCGCCGCCTCGGCCTCGTTGATAACCAGCTGGCGGTTCTCGACGTCGTAGCCCAGGGGCGGGACGCCGCCCATCCACATGCCTTTGCGCTTGGCCGCCGCGATCTTGTCGCGGATGCGCTCGCCGGTGACCTCGCGCTCGAACTGGGCGAAGGACAGCAGGACGTTGAGCATCAGCCGCCCCATCGAGGTGGTGGTGTTGAACTGCTGCGTGACGGACACGAAGGACACGTTGTGGCGCTCGAACACCTCGACCATCTTCGAGAAGTCGGCCAGGCTCCTCGTCAGGCGGTCGATCTTGTAGACGACCACGATGTCGATCTGCCCGCGCTGGATGTCGGCCATCAGGCGCTTGAGGGCCGGACGCTCGGTGTTGCCGCCGGAGAAGCCGGGATCGTCGTAGTCGTCGGCTACCGGAATCCAGCCCTCGGCGCGCTGGCTGGCGATGAAGGCGTGGCCGGCGTCACGCTGGGCGTCGATGGAGTTGTACTCCTGGTCGAGCCCCTCGTCGGTGGACTTCCGAGTGTAGACGGCGCAGCGCAGGCGGCGCTTCAGGGCTTCGTTCATCGCCGACCTCCCTGCTTCTTCGGATTCTTCGCCTTGGCCGGTGCCTTCACGCCGAAGAAGAGCGGCCCGGACCAGCGGGTGCCGGTGATCTCGCGGGCGATCATGGACAGGCTCGGGTAGCGCCTGCCCTCGAACTCATACTGTCCGTCCTGGGCGACCGTCACCCGGTGCTCGATCCCCTGGTACTCCCGGGTGAGCACGGTGCCGGGCATCAGCCGGATGTCGCGATCGAGCTTGCGCGCCTTGCCGGTCTCCACCAGGGCCTTGATGCGCCGCTTGTTGCGCTCCAAGAGGCTGGGATCGACCTTGCGGAACTCGATCTCTTGCAGCTTGTACGCGATCCGCCGCTCCATGAACTGGCGATTGGGCGTCGGGTTGTCGCTGCCGAAGAGTTCTCGCCAAAGCGCCCTCATTTCCTCAATCGAGAGATCCGGGAGCCCGGCGATCCGGGCGACGACGCTCGGCGGGGTGGGTGGGACGGTGCTTGCCTTCATGGAGCCTCCTCCAAAGTGTTGTTGACGGGGTGGCTATGAAGGCGCTGGTGGCCGGAGAAGCCAAGCTCAAACTCGCTCTCCGTGGGGTGACCTGCGGACTGCGCGACCGCGGCGTCGCGCAGTCGGACGAGGCCGCGCGCCAGCAAGGACGCGACCTCTTGCCGGCGCTGCTCCGGCGTCATCCGGTCGGGGGGAAGGTGGTTGATCGTGCACATCGGTATCGGTCCTGAACGTCCAACTCGCTCGATGACGAGATTGTCCGGTCAGGCCTCTACCGAGGCCATCAGGGAGTTTCGGGCCGGTGCGGACCGATGGGGGCTGGTGCGAAGGAGTTCGCGGGATCGGGTGGTTGTGTACCATCCTTTCTGTAAATTCCGTTTAGCGCCTCTGGCAGGAAGTGCGCGGCGCTCGGTCTGACGCCATGACTTCGAGAAAGGAGTACGCCCATCATGGCGATGCGTGTCGA
>NZ_SBHP01000011.1:0-38335 GCF_006980785.1 Tepidiphilus sp. J10 | reverse complement strand
CGACACGCATCGCCATGATGGGCGTACTCCTTTCTCGAAGTCATGGCGTCAGACCTACCGCCGCGCACTTTCTGCCAGAAGCGCTAAACGGAATTTACAGAAAGGATGGTACACAACCCGGCGACCGTCGGCATCGGCAACATCGTCGGTGTGGCTACCGCCATCGCCATGGGCGGGCCGGGGGCGGTGTTCTGGATGTGGGTGACGGGACTAGTGGGGATGGCCACCAAGTATGCCGAGGCCGTGCTGGCGGTGAAATACCGCGAGCCGGGCGCGCTCGGCTACAAAGGCGGACCGATGTACTACCTCACCAACGGTCTGGGGCTACGCTGGCTCGGGGTGCTCTTCGCGATCTTCACCGTCATCGCCTCGTTTGGCATCGGCAACATGACCCAGGTCAATTCGGTGTCGCAACTGCTTGCTTCCACCGCCGGCGTTCCGACCTGGGTCTCGGGGGGCGTCATGCTCTTTCTCACCGCCTTGGTGATCCTCGGTGGAGTGAAGAGCATCGGGCGCTTCACCGCCTGGCTCGTGCCTTTCATGATTTTCTTCTACTGTCTGGCGGCGATCGTCGTGCTCGTGCTGCAATGGGACCAACTATTGCCGGCGCTCGGGTTGATCTTCTATCACGCCTTCAACCCCTACTCGGCCGCTGGCGGTTTTGCCGGGGCAACGGTGGCGGCGGCGATGCGCTATGGCCTGGCGCGCGGCGTGTTTTCGAATGAATCGGGGCTCGGCTCTGCGCCGATCGCCGCGGCGGCGGCCAAGACCGACGATCCGGTGAAGCAGGCGCTGGTGTCGATGACCCAGACCTTCATCGACACCCTGGTGGTGTGCACCATGACGGCGCTGGTGATCTTGACGGCGCCGCACTGGCTCGAAGGCGGCTCTCCGGCGGATCTGACGATGCGCAGCTTCGCCCACAACCTCGGAAACGCGGGGGCCGGGGTGGTGATTCTCTCCACGGTGCTCTTCGCTTATTCCACCGTGCTTGGTTGGAGCTACTACGGAGAAAAGGCGTTCGAGTTCCTCTTCGGGCACAAGGCGATCCGCATTTACCGCACGGTGTTCGTGGCCGTGATCCTGGTGGGGGCGACGGTGAAGCTGGAACTCGTGTGGAATTTCTCGGACGTGGCCAACGGCTTGATGGCCTTGCCGAACCTGGTGGCGCTCGTGCTGCTCGCCCGGGTGGTGAAGGCGGAGACGGAGCGCTATTTCGGCCAGAAAGGCGGGTCGTCTTGAGCGATCAGAGCGAGGGCGCGCCGGGCCGATCGGGCCGGGAGGTCGCTCAGGCGACCACCACCCGGTTGCGCCCCTCTTGCTTTGCGCGATAGAGGGCGGCGTCGGCACGGGCGAGCGCGGCTTCGGGCGTGGGATCGTCGGGCAGCAGCTCGCTCACGCCGATGCTCACCGTCATGCGCAGTTCGGGGTGCATCGGCACGCGACAGTAGTTGGCGACGGCGCGACGGATCCGCTCGGCGAGCGCGAGCGCGCCGGCAAGATCGGTGTGCGGCAAAAGCACGGCGAATTCTTCGCCGCCGATGCGGGCGGGGAGATCATTGCCGCGCAAGGCGTTGCGCAGTACCGTGGCGAAAGTGCGCAGGACGGCATCGCCCACGGCGTGCCCGTAGCGGTCATTGACCGCCTTGAAATGATCGAGGTCGAGCATCAGGATGGCGCAGCGATCGCCGTGGCGGACTATCCGTTCTCCTGCGTGTAGCAGGGCGGTAAAGAAAGTGCGGCGGTTGGCCAGGCTAGTGAGCGGATCGGTCTCGGCCTGGCGACGCAGGTCTTCCTGCATCTTCTTGAGCTCGGTGATGTCGGTGAAGACGGCCACGGCGCCATCCCCGGGGATGGGGGTGACGGTGAGCAGCACCGCGACCCAGTGACCGTCGCGGTGACGGAAATACTCTTCCTTGCGGGAAAACATCCGTCCTTCGCAGATGGCACGCAGCACCGGGCAAGCGTCGCGCAAATACGGCGTTCCATCCGGCAGACGATCGTGAAAGGTCTGATGAGCGTCCAGGCCGATGACGTCCTCGGCGCGATAACCGAGGATGCGTTCTGCCGCCGGGTTCCAGAAGGTGATCGTTCCTTCGGGATCGATGCCGAAAATGCCCTCGCCGACGGCATCGAGCAGGGTCTCCAGCGTTTGCGCCCGTTCGGTGGCAAGCTTCGAGGCTTCCTGGGCGTGTCGGATCGCGCGCTTGTAGTCGGTGACGTCCATCACCAGACCGACGATATGGCGCACCGTACCATCTTTGTCTGTCAAAGGGGTGAGGGAAGCCGAGAACTCGCGCCAGCCGCGGGCGGTGGCCATCGCGGTGTCGGTGCGCAGAGTCCGTCCTTCCTCGAGGCAGCGGCGGAGATTTTTTTCCATGTGTTCGGCGGTCTGCGCCGGAAAGAGATCCCGGGGGCGTGCGCCGATCCAGCGCTCCGGGGCAATGCCGAGCAGTTCATAGAGCCTGTTATTGCCCACTTGGAAGCGAAACCCTTCGGGGGTCACTTCGGCGACGTAGCAGATTTCCTGCAGGTTGTCGAGCACGGTGTGATAGAGGAGCTCCTGCTCGCGCAACCGGCGTTCGGCCTCGACACGCGCGGTGACGTCGGCGATGAAGCCGTACCACAGGGTGGACCCATCGGGCTGGCGCTCGGGGGTGGCTTCGCCCTCGGCCCAGACGACGTGTCCGTCGGGATGCACGTGCCGGTAGAGCAGCCGCCAGGGTTCGAGCGTGGCGACGGAATGGTCCGACGTCTCCATCATGGCCACCTGGTCTTCGGGATGCACCGACGCGAAGAAGGGCGTGGCGTCTTCGCGGACCGCGTCGGGGTCGACGCCGCAGATACGGCGCATCCCTTCGCTCGCGTAGGGAAAGGACATGTGATCGTCCGGGGTGCGCTTGAAGACGTAGATCACACCGGGGAGATGGCGGGCGAGCTTGTCGAGCAGAATCCGTTGTTCAGATTCACGGCTGACGTCGAGCAGGGCGCCACTGAGGAGGCGCGGTTCGCCCCGTTCGTCGCGTACCAGCGTGACCTTGTCTTCCACCCAGACGTAATGGCCGTCGGCATGGCGCAGGCGGTAGCGTCGCAACAGGGTGTCGTCCGGCCAGTAGCGGAAGTCGAGCGTGCGCTCCACCGCTTCGCGATCCTCGGGGTGGATGCGCTCCAGCCACCAGCAAGGGTCGGAGAGGAGTTCCGCCGGGGCGATTCCCAGGAGATCCTGGACGTTGTCGCTGACGAAAATGGGCTGGGTGGTACCCGTGGCCGGGACCACGTAGAGCACGGCAGGGCTCGCGCGAAGGAACCCCTCCAGGCGGGCACGTTCTTCGTCCAGCGCTTCTCGGGTTCGCCGCAGTTCGGTGACGTCACGCTGAAAGGAGACGAGTACGGTCTGGCCCGTTTCCTCGAGCGTGATCGGCTGGATGATCTCGTCGGCCCAGTAGAGCGAACCGTCCTTGCGGCGGTTGAGGATGTCGTTGCGCCAGCGCTGCCCGGAGAGCACCGTTTGCCAGAGCGTGCGGTAGAACTCGAGGGGCATCTGGCCGGACTTGAGCAGGCGCGGCGTCTTGCCCACGATTTCCTCGCGTGCGTAGCCGGTGAGCCGGGTGAATTCGGCATTGACGTCGCGCACCACGCCGTTCGTATCGGCGATGAGGATGGCGTCGGGCGAGTGCTCGAAGAGGGGGCCGGCGAGCAGGGCGGCGGTGGGGTGCATCATTTCACTCGCCATATCCACGCGATGAAGATAGCTCATTATAGCGATGATGAGGTGGGTACGCTTTGGCGGCAAGGTTCCGTTTTTTAGGCTATGCTGGAATCGGACCATGATCCATGGTCACCCGGAAATCAGGAGGAGGGCTCCATGTCGCCGAGCAAAGCGCAGCTGCTATGGATGTACGAGAAGATGGTCGAGATCCGCTACTACGAGGAGACGATGGCGAAGGTCTATCTGGAGGGGAAGTTGCCGCCCAATATCCAGAAAGGGTTGGCTTTCGACATCGGCTCGGGGCCGGTGCCCGGCGAGATGCACCTCGCCGCCGGGCAGGAGCCGGTGGCGGTGGGCGTGTGCGCGCATCTGCGCGATGAAGACACGGTGGTGGGCACGCACCGGCCGCACCATTTCGCTATCGCCAAGGGGGTGCCGCTCGACAAGATGACGGCCGAGATCTTCGGCAAGAAGACGGGCCTGGGCAAAGGCAAGGGAGGGCACATGCACCTCTTCGACCCGGCGCACAATTTCAGCTGCAGCGGCATCGTCGGGGCGAGCCTGCCGCCGGCCTGCGGGGCGGCGCTCGCGGCGAAGAAGCGCGGCCAGGACCGCGTCGCGGTGGCCTTCTTCGGCGAAGGGGCGGCGAACCAGGGGGCGTTCCACGAGTCACTCAACCTCGCGGCCCTGTGGCAACTGCCGGCGATCTTCGTGTGCGAGGACAATCACTGGGCGATCTCGGTACCGAAAGAGAAGGCGGTGAGCGTGGCTTCGGTGGCCGATCGCGCCTGTGCCTATGGCATGCCGGGCGTGTGCGTGCCGGAAAACGACCCGCTGCAGGTATTCGAGGCGGTGGGCGAAGCGGTGGCGCGCGCCCGCCGGGGCGAGGGGCCGACGCTCATCGAAGTGAAAACCTTCCGTTATTTCGGCCACTTCCAGGGGGATGCGGAGGTCTATCGTCCGAAGGACGAGGTGAAGCATCTGCGTGCGCTCGACCCGATTCCGAAGCTTGCCGCGAGGCTGAAGCAGGATGGGGTGCTCACGGCGCAAGAGGAGGAGGCAATCGTCGCGCGGGCGCGGCAGCGCGTGGATGAAGCATTCGCCTTTGCCCGCCAGAGTCCGTATCCCGCGCCGCAAGAGGCGCTCGAAGACGTGTTCGTTTGAGGGGGGTGAGAGATGGCTGGACGTAGACTGACGATGGCGGAGGCGATTTCGGAAGCCTTCGCGCAGGAGATGGAGCGCGATCCGAACGTATTCATCATGGGCGAGGACGTCGGCGTCTATGGAGGCATCTTCGGCGCGACCAAAGGATTGATCGAGAAGTTCGGGCCCGAGCGGGTGATGGATACACCCATTTCCGAGACCGGTTTCATCGGGGCGGCGATCGGGGCGGCAGCCGCGGGTATGCGCCCCGTGGCCGAGCTGATGTTCGTCGATTTCTTCGGCGTGTGCATGGACCAGATCTACAACCATCTGGCGAAAAATACCTACATGTCCGGCGGTAACGTGCGCTTGCCGGTGGTGATCACCACGGCGATCGGCGGCGGCTACAACGACGCAGCTCAGCATTCGCAGTGTCTCTACGGCGTGTTCGCGCACGTGCCGGGGCTCAAGGTGGTGGTGCCTTCGAACGCGTACGATGCGAAGGGGCTGCTCATCGAGGCGATTCGCGACGACAATCCCGTGCTCTACATGTTCCACAAGGGGATCATGGGCTTGCCGTGGATGGCCTATTTCGAGGGCAGCACGACCGAAGTGCCCGAGGAACCCTACACCATCCCCTTCGGCCAGGCACGCGTCGTACGCGAAGGCAAGGATCTTACGATCGTCACCTTGAGCCAGATGGTGCATAAGGCCGTGCTCGCGGCCGATATCTTGGCGAAGGAAGGAATCGAGGCCGAGATCCTCGATCTGCGCACCCTGGTGCCGCTCGACCGCGAGGCGGTGCTCACTTCCGTGGCCAAGACCGGGCGCTTGCTGGTGGCCGATGAAGACTATCTCGGCTTCGGTCTCACGGGCGAGATCGCCGCGATCGTCGGCGAGCATCTCGACCGCATCGCGCTGCGAGCGCCGATCAAGCGACTCGGCGTGCCCAACGTGCCGATTCCCTATAGCCGACCGCTGGAGCAGTTCGCAATCCCGCAAGTCGAGCACATCGTGGCTGCGGCCAAGGAAACGATGCAAGGGCGCGTGGCTTCAGGAGGACGTGTATGAGCGTGATCGAGATCCGGCTGCCTCCGGAGGTCTGGGAGGACGTCGACGAGGGGGTCGAAGCGTTGCTCGACAAGTGGCTCGTCCGCGAGGGGGAGCAGGCCGCGGCCGGGCAGCCGATTGCCAACGTCGTGATCGTCAAGACCAACGTCGAAGTGATCGCGCCGCAGGCGGGTCGTTTGGCGCAGATTCTTGTGCCGGAAGGGGAGACTTTCGGACGGGAACGGGCGATCGCGCGGCTCGAGGTGGCATGACGGGAGCGGCAAACCACGGTATTGCGGCTCCGAGGGTGGAAGTGAGCGCACCCGTGCATCATGCCGTGGTGCTCGGTTGCGCGCAGCGCCGTTTGCTGCCGGAAGTGGCGTCGCGCCTGCCGGCTGGCGTCTGCGTGCGGGTGCGTGGCTCCGGGGGCGGCGCCGTGCTCGCCGGCCCGGGGTGGGTGAGCGCCGTCATCCGTCTGCCGCTCGGCCATCCCTGGCTCGAGGGGAGCCTCGTCGACGCCTACCGGCGCTGCGCCGAGGCGCACGTCGCCTTCTTCGCCGATTTGGGGCTAGCGGTGCGGGCGGTGCCACCCGGTACCGTTCCTATGGCGAACAAGGCGTTGGATTGGGCCTGTTTTGGTAGCTTCGGCCCGTGGGAGCTCGCGGATGCCAAGGGGCGCAAGCTCGCCGGTTTCGCCCAGCGGCGCACGCGCGAAGGCGCCGTCCTGGGAGTGGGCTTGCTGCTTGCCCCCGTCGACTGGGCGCTGCTGTGCGCGGCTTTCGCCCGGCCGCAGGACGAGCCCCTGCTGCGGGCGCGCACGGTGAGCCTCTCGGAACTGAACGGCGCTCCGATCGAGCCGCAGTACTTCGTTGCGCGCTGGCAACGGTGCTTGGAGCGGGTGATCGGTTTGAAGACCGACGTGCCGCAGCCTTTGCCAGTGCAGAGAGAAGATCTGACGTAACGGGAAGAGAGCCCTTCCATGCAGCCCTAACGGCCTCAAATAGGCATCATCCAAGGGTCGATGAAGCGCAAGCCTGGGATGCCGGAAAAATCGCGTACGTTGCGGCTTGCGAGCATCAGGTCGCGACTGAGGGCGGTCGCCGCGATCTGGGCATCTTCTACGCTGATCGGACGTCCAGCACGTAGGCGAAACGCTACGATTTCTGCGTAGCGAACGGCGGCAGACTCATCGAAGGGGAGGCAGCGGCCGGCAAACTCTTCTTGGAACATGCTCTGCGCAACGCTGCAGAGCGCTTGGCGCTTTTGGCCGTCTGGTAAAAGGGCGATGCCCAGTTCGATTTCGGCACGGACGGTAGCACAGAGGTAGACCTGAGAGGGCACTTGGCGATCGAGCCAGGCGAGCACCTGCGGCGCCGGGGCGGGGCGCATGAGTTCGGACAGGACGTTGGTGTCGAGCAGAATCATGCCGTTTCGTCTTGGAAGGGGGGCGGTCGCGGGGCCGTGCGCGGGGGGATCGGGAGATCGTCCACACCGAGGTCGTGAAAGCGCTGCGCGATGCGCCGGCCGAACCCAGGTGTTTCTTCTTCCAGCACGGCACGACGCAGCAGACGCCGGGCTTCCTCTTCCACCGAGACGCCGTCTTGCGCGGCACGCCGTTTCAAGGCTGACTCTAGGGTTTCGTCGATCTGGGAGATCGTCAAGCTGGACATGGAAGGCTCCGGTACATGCATCATGCTTTCAGTGTAAGCATCGACCGTCCAGACGGCAAGAAGGTTCGCAGAAGGGGCTCTGCGCAGCAGCGATCAGCTTGCCGCGCACGGGGTCAATCCCAGCGCCTCGGCGATCGCGAGCGTCGGCTCCGCCTGATTCATGGTGTAGAAATGCAGGCCCGGGGCGCCGAGTTGGAGCAGGCGCTCGCACAGGCGAACGAGCACTTCCAGGCCGAAAGCGCGGATCGATTCGGCATCGTCGCCGTAGGCTTCCATCTTCTTGCGGATCCAGCGCGGGATTTCGGCGCCGCAGGCATCCGAGAAGCGGGCGAGCCGCGCGAAACTGGTGATCGGCATGATGCCGGGCACGATGGGGGCGGTGACGCCGCGGCGCTGGGATTCTTCGACGAAGTGGGCGTAGGCGTCGGGGTTGTAGAAGTACTGCGTGAGGGCGCAGTCGGCGCCAGCGTGCATCTTGCGGGCGAAGGCGTCGAGATCGGCCGTGGCGCTCGCCGCCTGCGGGTGGTATTCGGGATAGGCCGCGACTGCGATCCAGAAGTGATCGCCCGTCTCGGTGCGGATGAACTCGACGAGTTCGTTCGCGTAGCGCAGCTCGCCGGGGTCGCGCACGCCGGAGGGGAGGTCACCTCGAAGCGCCACGAGGCGCCGCACACCGAGCGCCTGGTACTGCTGCAGGATCTCGCGGATCTGGGCGCGGCTGGCGCCGATGCAGGAGAGGTGGGGGGCGACGTCGAGCCTGGCGCGGTGCAGCCGCTCGACCACGGCGAAGGTGCGCTCGCGGGTGGAACCGCCGGCGCCGTAGGTGACGGAATAGTAGGCCGGGCGCAGGCGTTGCGTGAGGCGCCGGCGCGCCTCCTCGAGCTTGGCTTCGCCCTCCGCCGTCTGCGGCGGGAAGAATTCGACGGACAGTTCCAGATGCTGCATCACGGGATTCCTCGGCGTTCGCGCACACGCCCTCCGCAGCGGGGCGGTGCGCGGCAGTGCAGAGCTCAGTAGCGGTAATGTTCAGGCTTGTAGGGGCCGTCGAGGGGCACCCCGATGTAGGCCGCCTGCTCGGGGGTGAGCCGGGTGAGCTGGACGTTGAGGCGCGTCAATTGCAGCCGGGCGACTTTCTCGTCGAGCTGTTTGGGCAGGCGATAGACGCCCACGGGGTAGCGCTCGGGGTGCGTGTAGAGTTCGATCTGCG
The DNA here is from genome assembly GCF_006980785.1 of Tepidiphilus sp. J10. Classification (NCBI taxonomy): domain Bacteria; kingdom Pseudomonadati; phylum Pseudomonadota; class Hydrogenophilia; order Hydrogenophilales; family Hydrogenophilaceae; genus Tepidiphilus; species Tepidiphilus sp. J10. Next base: position 29,556 of record NZ_SBHP01000011.1, on the reverse strand, counting down.
CCAGCACCTGGTTGGCGAAGGAGGAGCTCATCACGAAGCTCGGATGCCCCGTGGCGCAGCCGAGGTTCACCAGACGCCCTTCGGCGAGCAGGATGATGCGTTTGCCGTCGGGGAAGATGACGTGGTCGACCTGCGGCTTGATGTTTTCCCAGCGGTATTGGCGCAGCGAATCGACGTCGATCTCGTTGTCGAAGTGGCCGATGTTGCACACGATCGCCTGGTCTTTCATGCGGCGCATGTGCTCGTGGGTGATGACGTGGTAGTTGCCGGTGGCGGTGACGAAGATATCGGCCTTGTCACAGGCTTCTTCCATGGTCACTACGCGGTAGCCTTCCATCGCCGCCTGCAGGGCGCAGATGGGGTCGATCTCGGTGACCCAGACTTCGGCGCGCAGCGCCCGCAGCGCCTGGGCCGAGCCCTTGCCCACGTCACCGTAGCCGCAAACGACGGCGATCTTGCCGGCGATCATCACATCGGTGGCGCGCTTGATGCCGTCGACGAGCGATTCGCGGCAGCCGTAGAGGTTGTCGAATTTGGATTTGGTGACCGAGTCGTTGACGTTGATCGCCGGGAAGCGCAGCTCGCCGCGCTCCTGCATCTGGTAGAGGCGATGCACGCCGGTGGTGGTCTCTTCGGTGACGCCGCGGATCGCCGCGATGCGCCGCGAGTACCAGGAGGGGTCGCGCTCGAGCTGCGCGCGCACGCGGGCGAAGAGCACTTTTTCTTCGAGGCTCGTGGGGCGATCGAGCACGCTCGGGTCGCGCTCGGCCTTGGCGCCCAGGTGCAGGAGGAGGGTGGCGTCACCGCCGTCGTCGAGGATCATGTTGGCGTGGCCGCCGTCGGGCCACTCGAAGATGCGGTGGGTGTAGTCCCAGTATTCTTCGAGCGTCTCGCCTTTCTTGGCGAAGACGGGGATGCCCTCGGCGGCGATCGCCGCGGCGGCGTGATCCTGGGTGGAGAAGATGTTGCACGAGGCCCAGCGCACCTGAGCGCCCAGCGCCACTAGCGTTTCGATGAGCACGGCGGTCTGGATGGTCATGTGCAGGCTGCCGGCGATGCGGGCGCCCGTGAGGGGTTTTTGCTCGGCGTATTCGCGGCGCAGCGCCATGAGGGCGGGCATCTCGCTCTCGGCGATGCGGATCTCCTTACGGCCCCATTCGGCCAGAGAGAGATCGGAGACGACGTAGTCGGGGGTAGATACGGCCTGGTTCATCGAAATGCTCCTATTCGGGAACGAGGCCGAGCGGATGCGCAGCTCACCTGCGTCTTCCGTCCGGCCGGAGAAGACGGGTGAGCGCCGTTGAATCTGAACCGAGCCTGGCCCGCGGGGACGGGTTGCAGCGCTCCTCGGTTGCGGGGATTATAGCAAAGGCAAAGGGTCGCGCAGTCGCTTAGGGGGCCTCGAACAGCCTGCTATTGGCGGCGCTCGATGGATTGCACGTAACGCACCATGAGATAGACCATGGCGAGCGGCAGGACGAAGGAGAGCATGAGCTGGATGTATCCTTCGCGCCAGGGGTGGGCGCTCGCGTCCAACCCCAGATGGACGAGGTAGGCGAGGTAGAAGGCGAGCAACAAGGCCCCGTCGCTGCGGCGAATGCCGGCGCCGGAGACGATGATGGGTAGCAGCACCACCGTGGTGCCCAGCATGACCCAGGAGTCGACGTGACGTATCGTTTCGCTCACCAGGATTCCGTGCGGCGCGACCAGGGCGGTAGCGCCGAGCACCGAGAGCAGGTTGAACGTGCAGGAGCCGATCACGTTTCCGACTGCCATATCGCGATGGCCGCGAAGGGCGGCGACGACGGAGGTGGCGATCTCGGGGAGCGACGTGCCTACCGCCACGACCGTGAGGCCGATCACCAGCTCACTCACGCCAAAGCTGCGGGCGATGCCGGAGGCGGCCCCCACGGCTAGGTCGGCCCCGTAGATGAGGAGCCCCAGACCGACGAGCACCAGCGCCATCTGCACACCCGCGTGTTCGTCCCAGCGGCTTCGCGGGATGTCGGTGGCAAGCCCTGCTTCTTCCTGGGGCGGGAGGGTGCGCGCTTGGCGCAGGAGAAAGACCGTATAGGCGATCATCGAGGAAAAGAGGATCAGCCCATCGAGGCGGCTGAGAATGCCGTCGAAGGAGGTGGTGCAGAACAGGGCGACGGCACCGAGCAGCACGGGGATTTCTTGCCGCAACAGTTGAGAGTGAACCTGGATATGCCCGATGATCGCGGTGACGCCGAGGATCAGCAGGATGTTGGCGATGTTGGAGCCGACCACATTGCCGAGCGCAAGATCGGGCGCCCCGCGCAAGCCTGCACCGACCGAAACGGCGAGTTCCGGGGCACTGGTGCCGAAGGCGACGATGGTGAGCCCCACGACCAGGGGCGAGATGCCGAATCGGGTTGCGAGGCGCGCGCCGCCGCGCACGAGCCATTCTGCACCCAAGGTGAGCAACGCGAGTCCGGCGAAGAGCAGGACGAAGTCAAGCAGGAGGGAAGCGTCTGAGGACATGGAAGCGAATTGTATCCTGGCAAATCTCCCGTATGGCACCGGGAAAACCTGATGATGGGTTCGAAAAACTTTGCGGACGCACCTCGTGAGGGCTGCGAACAATCTCCTGCGCGGCTGCCTGGCGACGTGTTTCCGTGCTCGGATGCTTGCCCATCGCCTCGGATGGGGGAGGCATCCTTACGCTAGGCGCGTTGCCTGCAGCCGCTTGCGGCGATGATCCGCGGCGCCCGCATGGGGCGTCCGTGAAAGGTCACAGACCGGCGTCGGCGCGCAGCGCTTCGGCTTTGTCGAGCATTTCCCAGGTGAACTCGGGCTCCTCGCGGCCGAAGTGACCATAAACGGCGGTCTTGGAATAGATGGGGCGCAGCAGGTCCAGCATCTCGATGATGGCGCGCGGGCGCAGGTCGAAGTGTCGGCGCACGAGGGCCTCGATCTTCTCGTCGGGGATCTTGCCGGTGCCGAAGGTCTCGACCATGAGGCTCACGGGGCGAGCCACGCCGATGGCGTAGGCGATCTGCACTTCGCAGCGATCCGCCAGACCCGCGGCCACGACGTTCTTCGCCACGTAGCGCGCGGCGTAGGCCGCCGAGCGGTCGACCTTGGAAGGGTCCTTGCCGCTGAACGCGCCGCCGCCGTGATGCGCCGCACCGCCATAGGTGTCGACGATGATCTTGCGTCCGGTGAGGCCGCAGTCGCCGTGCGGGCCGCCGACGACGAAGCGCCCAGTGGGATTGATGAGGTATTTGATGTCGGGGGCGCGTAGCTCCGGCGGGATGATCGGGTGGATGATCTCCTCGATCACCGCTTCGCGAATCTCGTCGTAGGTGATGTCCGGGTGGTGCTGGGTGGAGAGGACCACGGTTTCCACCTGGGTGGGTTTGCCGTCTACGTAACGCACCGTCACCTGGGATTTGGCATCGGGCCGCAGCCACGGGAGCCTGCCGTCCTTGCGCACTTCGGCCTGGCGCTGCATGAGGCGGTGGGCGTAGTAGATGGGCAGCGGCATGAGCACGGGGGTTTCGTTGCAGGCATAGCCGAACATGAGGCCCTGGTCGCCGGCGCCCTGGTCGAGCGGGTCGTCGAAGGCCTTGCCCACACCCTGGGCGATGTCGGGCGATTGGCGGTTGATGGCGGTGAGGATGGCGCAGGACTTGTAGTCGAAACCGATGTCGGAATCGTCGTAGCCGATGCGCCGGATGACGTCCTGCGCGATCTCGCGGTAGTTGGGGTGTGCCTTGGTGGTGATCTCGCCGGAGATGACCACGAGCCCGGTGGAGACGAGGGTCTCGCAGGCGACGCGCCCGTGGGGGTCTTCACCGAGGATGACGTCGAGCACGCCGTCGGAGATCTGGTCGGCGACCTTGTCGGGGTGCCCTTCCGAGACGGATTCGGAGGTGAAGAGGTATTCCTTGGCCATCGATTCGCTCCTTTCGATCCCCATAAGGCGGCGTGCCGGCTCTGGGGATCGGGGAGCGGGCGACGCTTTAGCGGTATTTCTTGTCCGAGCTTGTGAATCGATCTGCTGCGCGGCCCGATTGCGTCGTTGCGCGGTGCTCGCTCCTCGCCTATCTTCGCGATATGTCTCGTCGCTGCGCTCCGTGCGCCTCGCACTCGACCCGCTCGCGACGATTTCTTCACAAGCTCTCCGCCCCGCAAGTTGTCGGATTAACTCGGCGGATGAGCGATAATTATAAATCTTCTTCAAGGTAATGAGGAAATGTCCCGTCTGCTGGTTGCCTTGCTGTGGGTGTTGCATTGGCTGCCGCTGCCGCTGCTGGCGGCGCTCGGCCGCGGTTTCGGGGCGCTGCTCTTTCATCTGGCGCGCTCGCGGCGCCACGTGGCCGAGGTCAACTTGCGGTTGTGCTTCCCCGAATGGACGGAAGAGGAGCGCCGCGCGGTGTTGCGCGAGCACTTCCGCTTGCTGGGGCGCAGCATCCTGGAGCGGGGGATTTCCTGGTTTGCCCCGGCCGAGCGCATCCGGCGGCTGGTGCGGCTCGAGGGCAAGGAGCATCCGGATGGCGTGCGCGCCCAGGGACGACCGGTGATCCTGCTCGTGCCCCACTTTCTTGGGCTGGACATGGGCGGCACGCGCGTGGCGATGGAGTACGACGGGGTCTACGTCTATTCGCGCCCCAAAAGGGACCCGGTGGCCGATCGATGGCTCAACTGGGGGCGTTCCCGCTTCGGCGATCAGCTGCAGGTGGCGCGCCAGGACGGTATCCGACCGGTGGTGCGCGCTTTGCGCGCCGGTCGGCCGCTCTATTACCTGCCCGACCTGGATTACGGGCGCAAGGAGTCCGTCTTCGTGCCGTTCTTCGGTGTGCCGGCGGCCACGATCACGGGTCTGTCGCGCCTGGCGCGGCTCACCGGCGCGGCGGTGGTGCCCTGCGTCACCGAGATGCTGCCCGATGGAAAGGGCTACGTGACGCGATTCGGCGAGCCTTGGAAGGATTTCCCCACGGAGGATGAGGTGGCCGACGCGGCGCGCATGAACCGTTGGCTCGAAGGCGAGATCTGCCGCATGCCGGCGCAGTACTATTGGGTACATCGCCGCTTCAAGACGCGCCCGCCGGGGGGTGCGTCGGTGTATCGAACAAGGGCATGAGAGGGCCGCCGCTGGTTTTGGGAACCCCAAAGGCGTGCAGCGACATGAATATGTGGCGGTGAGCGGGGGATGAACGAAGCGGGGCTTGCGCTCGCCGCTTCGGTGGCGATGCACGTGACGTGGAACCTGTTGGTGCGCCGTCAGCCGCCGGCGTCTTACCCCTTGTGGTGGGTGTTGCTGGGTCATCTCGTCTTGTTGGCGCCGGTCGGATGGTTTTTGCTCTGGCGCGAGGCGACGTGGTCGCCAGCGCTCTTGGGGGCAATGCTCTTGTCGGCGAGCGGCAACGTGGTGTACTTCGTCGGTCTGCGCAAGGCGTACGAATGTGCGCCGGTGGCGCTGGTCTATCCGCTGGTGCGCAGTTCGCCACTCTTGATCGCCCTGTGGAGCACCGCACTCCTTGGGGAAACGCTGCGGCCAGCGACTTGGGCGGGCATCGTGGTGACGGTGGTGGGATTGCTGCTGCTCGCTTTCGCCGGAACGAGGCCGGGGGCGCAGCGGCGCGCGCTGCCTTGGGCGTTACTGTCGATGCTGGGGACGAGCCTCTATTCGCTCAGCGACAAGGCAGCGACGGCCTACCTTGATTCGTTCGGTGCCGTGCTCGGCTATCTGAGCGTGGGTTATGCGGCGTCGTGGCTCGCCTTGACGCTGCAGTTGCGGCGGGAGCAGGGGGTGTGGGTGCCGCCGCGGCGCATCCGTTTTTCGCTGTTCGTGATCGGCGGTGTGTGCATCGGCATGGCCTATGCGCTGGTGATTCACGCGATGCGTTTCCTGCCGGCCGCCGAGGTGGTGGCGTATACGAACGCCGGCATCGTCGTCGCGAGCGTGCTTTCGATCGCGGTGTTCCGTGAGCGTGAGCATTGGCGTTGGCGGCTGGTGGCAGCTGGAGTGATTACGTTCGGTCTGTTTTTACTTTCCTGCTGAGGGAATGATTCAGGTTGCTTGCGGGATGGGTTGATCGACTGCCGCCGCTCGGGGTGCGAGCCGTTCCGCGAGCGCCGCCACTTCGCCCACCACCAGCAGCGCCGGCGGGGCAAGCTCGGCGGCGGCCGCCAGGGCGGGCAGGCTCGCCAATGTGCCGACGAGGCGTTCGGCATCGGGCAGGGTCGCGTTGCGTACCACGGCCGCGGGCGTGTCGGCCGGCAGTCCGTGGGCGACGAGTTCGCGGCAAATCGTGGGCAGAGTGCTCACCCCCATGTAGAAAACGACTGTCTGTCGTGGCCGCGCGAGCGCTTCCCAGTCGAGCAGCAGGGCCCCGTCTTTGAGGTGACCGGTGACGAAGAGGCAAGATTGCGCATGGTCACGGTGCGTGAGTGGAATGCCCTGGCTCGCGGCCATGCCGCAGGCCGCCGTGATGCCGGGCACGACCTCGAAAGGGATGCCGGCTGCGGCGAGCGCTTCGGCCTCTTCGCCGCCGCGGCCGAAGATGTAGGGGTCGCCTCCCTTGAGCCGCACGACCACCCCGCCAGTCTGCCCCAGTTCGACGAGGAGCGCATTGATCTCCTCCTGAGGCAGCGTATGCCGCCCGGCGCGCTTGCCGACGAAGACGCGCCGCGCCTCGGGGCGGACGCACTCGAGGATGGCCGGGCTCACCAGGTTGTCGTAGACGAGCACGTCGGCTGCCTGCAGCAGGCGCAGCGCCCGGACGGTGAGCAGTTCCGGGTCGCCGGGGCCAGCACCCACCAGATAGACTTTCTGCACGATCGCTTGCCGCTCCATCGTCTCATCCTTTGCGGTTTGTTCCTGGTTGCGGTTTGTACCACGGTTCGGTCCGTCCATTCATACCGCTCGGGAAGATCGAAAGAGCCGAGTGTTCAACCGGGGCGCCCGTCCGGACGTGGATGGACGAGGCGGAAAGAGACCAAGGACTTCCTTCAAAAGAGCGCCTGCTGCACCGGCTCGCCGGCGCGCTTCGCCGGCGGGCGAAAGAGGTGGGTGACGAGCGGCGGGAGCGATCGTTCGAGGCCGGCGCGACGTCGGGCGATGGCAAAGCGCTGGGCGAGCAGGTCGGCCCAGGGGCCACGGCCGCGGAAACGCTCGCCGAACGGGCCATCGAGCTTGCCGCCGTGCAATTCACGCAGTCGCGCGAGGATGCGCTCACGCCGCTCGGGTACGTGCCGCTGCAGCCAATCGTCGAAAATCGTCTCCAGCTCCTGCGGTAGGCGCAAGATGCTCATGAACGCGCTGCGTGCCCCGGCTTCGGCCGCGGCGGCGAGCACCGCTTCCATGTCTTCGGTGAGAAAAGGAATCTGGGGCGCGAGGCTCACGCCCACCGGCACGCCGGCTCGTGCGAGCGCCGCGATCACTTCCAGCCGGCGCCGTGGGCTCGCCGCCCGGGGTTCCAGCCGGCGGGCGAGGCCGGCATCGAGCGTGGTCAGCGTCACGTAGACTTCACACAGCCCCGAAGCCGCCATGGGGGCGATCAGGTCGAGATCGCGCAGGATGCCGCTGCCCTTGGTGACGACCGTCCAGGGATGGCGCGCCTCGGCGAGCACTTCCAGTACCGCGCGCGTGAGCCCCAGTTTGCGTTCCACCGGCTGCCAGGCATCGGTGGCCGTGCCCAGGGCGATCGGCGCAGGCCGATAGCCAGGGCGGTTGAGCTCGGCGCGCAGTCGGTCGGCGAGGTGACGTCGGGCGATGATGATGCGCTCGAAATCCAGTCCCGGCGAGAGATCCAGCCAGGCATGCATCGGTCGGGCATAGCAGTAGGCACAGCCGTGTTCGCAGCCACGGTAGGGGTTAATCGAGCGATCGAACCCGATGTCGGGCGAGCGGTTGGTCGTGAGGGCGCTATGGGCTTCTTCCCAGCGCACTTCGGTCGCAGGCGCGCCGGGCGTTTCTTCTTCTTGTGGCCAACCGTCGTCGAAAGGCTCGCGCTCGAGACGGGCGTAGCGATTCCGTGGTGCGATCGTCACGCCGCGCCCACGTAAAGGGAAGGGAGGTTTCATGGGTGATCCGTCCGTGGGTCCTCGATTGACCGACTGCGCGGCCGCAAGATGCCGTTCTCCTGTGCTCGGATATGATATTCTTCTTCTGTTGGATTCTGCGCGAAAAGGATATTGCATGGAAATCATCGAGGCAACCTCATCCGCGGGCGATGAAGCCAAGCTCCGCGAGGCGAAGAAGTGGGCCACCATCGTCTATGCGCTCTACGCGGCCTCCTTGATCCTGGGGGTCACCTATCTGGTGGGAATCATCGTCAACTATGTGAAATACCCCGATGTGCGCGGCACCTGGGTCGAGTCGCACTTCCTGTGGCAGCGCCGCACGTTCTGGTACAGCCTGCTGTGGTTCGTCATAGGGGCGCTCACTTCGTTCATGGCGGTGGGTATGATCGTGCTCGTCATCTCTGGTGTCTGGGTGATCTACCGGATCGTGAAAGGCTGGATCGCCCTCAGCGATGGCAAGCCCATGTATGCCGCGGCGAACGGGGGGTGATCGCTTCTCGCAGATTCATACCAGCCACGCCGCCATCGTCGCGCCGAAGGTGCGGCAGCGTTCGCGTTCATGCTCGGGCAGCGTCTTGGGAGCGAGGATTTGCTCCGGCGTCTGCGCGTGCGTGAGAGCGATGTGGGCGGGGGCGAGCGGACGCAGGCGCCAACCGGTACAGATGCGTTCGATCTGGCGCACGGCACCGGTGCCGTCGCTACCGGCGGCGATCAGGGCGAGGTAGGGTCGGCCATTGACGCGATCGAGCGCGCCGTAATAGCAGCGATCGAAGAATTCCTTCATCTCGCCGGAGAGGGTGGCGAGATTCTCCGGGGCGCAGAAGAGGTAGGCATCAGATTCGAGCACGTCCTCGAGCGCGGCCTCTGCCGCTCGTCGTAGGAGGACCGACACGCGTTCGAGGGCTTCGAGTTCGCGCAGCGCCGCGAGCGCGCCTTCGTGGGCGGCATCGGCCATCTGTCGGGCGGTGCCGGTGCGCGAGTGCCAGACGATCAGCATGCGGGCCGCGGGGCGCGCCATGGCGATTCAAAGATAGTCGCGACGGTCGACGAGGCCGTGCACGGACTCACCTTTGAGAGCGCGGGCGAGGTTGTCGCAGGCGCGCTCGAGCGCCACCCGTTCCCAACCGGGAATGCGGGCGGAATTGTGCGGGCTGCCGAGCACGTTGGGGAGGTCGAGGAAAGGATAATTCATGCGGAATTCGCCGTGGCGGAAGGGTTCGATCCACCAGGCGTCGATCGCCGCCTGCGCCTTGGGGTGCGCGAGGAGGAAGTCGTAGAGCGCCTTTTCGTCGACGATCTCGCCGCGGGCGACGTTGATGAAAATGGCGTCGTCCTTGAACCATCCGAGCTCGCGCGCCTCGAGCAGGCCCCGGGTGTCGCGATTGAGCGGCAGGCAGACGACCACGACGTCGGCCAGCCGCAAGGCGTCTTCGAGATCGGCGAGGGTGCCGCAGCGCCACACGGGGACGTCGGTCTTGCCGCTGCGGTTGATGGCGAAGAGGCGCACGTCGAAGAGACCCAGCAGCTTGGCGCAGGCGTGCCCGATGCCGCCAAAGCCGAGGATCGTCACCGTCTTGCCGCGCAGCGTGCCGGTCTCGCCGAACTGGGCGAACACGCCTTGTTGCAGCAGGCGATGGTAATGGAGCAGTTTCTTGCTCAGGGCGAGCGCCGTGGCGAGCACGTATTCGGCCATCGGCTCGGCGAACCCGCCGACGTTGCTGGCGACGATCGTCTCGGCGGGGATGCGGGTGAAGTCGACGTGATCGACCCCGGCGGTGGTGAACTGGACGAATCGCCAGCGCGGTTGCTGCGGCCACCAAGGGCCGAATTCCCGCTGCGGATTGAGCGTGAGGAGATACTCGGCTCCCTCGAGGGCGTCACGCCGTTGCGCTTCGGGGAGATCGGAGAGGAAGACGATCCGGGCGAGTTCTCCGAGCCGCCCTTCGACGGTTTCCCGCACGGCGGGGTCCAGGGTGACGAGAACGGTGGGTTTGTTGGTCGTCATGAGAAGGTTCCTGGGTCGGTGCATACTTGCTCAGTGCAACACCAACCCGCCGTCGACGCAGATCGTCTGACCGGTGACGAAGGCGGCGTCGTCGGAGGCGAGCCAAGCGGCGGTGCCGACCAGATCTTCGGGAACCTCGGGTCGCGGGATGGCCGACTGTTCGGCGAGCTGCCGGGCCATGGCCTCGAAACCGTGTTCGCGGATCGTCTCGCTCTGCGTCAGACCCGGCGAGATGGCGTTGACCGTGATGCCGTGGCGGCCGACTTCACAGGCAAGCGCACGTGTGAGCCCGATCACGGCGGCCTTGGAGGTGATGTATTGCGCACCGTTGCCGCGACCGATGAAGACGGTATCCGAGGCGATGTTGATGATGCGTCCCCAATGCTGTGCCTGCATGTCGGGGAAGACGGCGCGGGCGCACAGCCACGGGCCTTTGACGTTGACCGCCATCACCCGGTCCCAGACTTCTTCTTCCAGTTCGGTGAAGGGGCGGGCGGCCCGCTCCAGACTGACGTGGCGTAGCATCACGGCCGCGTTGTTGACCAGGATGTCGACTTTGCCGAATCGCTCGCGAATGCGCTGAACCGTTTCCGCGACTTGCTCGGCCTGCGAGACGTCGCAGACGAGCGCGAGCACGTCGGGGCCGATCTCGCGCGCAGCCGCGTCCAGCACCTCGGGCGTGGTGCCGCAGATGGCCACTTTCGCCCCTTCCTGATACAGGCGGGTGGCGATGGCCTTGCCGATGCCGCGCCCGCCGCCCGTGACCAGCGCGACGTGGTTTTCCAGTCGTTTCATGGTGAAGGCTCCTTCATCCTCATTTCAATGAAGCGGCGATGTCGATGACGAAACGGTATTTCACGTCGCTCTTCAGCATGCGTTCGTAGGCGGTGTTGATGTAATCGATGGGGATGAGCTCAATGTCCGAGACGATGCCGTGTTCGGCACAGAAATCGAGCATCTCCTGCGTCTCACGGATGCCGCCGATGAGCGAGCCGGCGAGGCTGCGGCGCCGGAAGAGCAGATTGAAGACCCCGGGCGAAGGGTGCGGCTCGGAAGGGGCGCCCACGAGGGTGAGCGTACCGTCGCGTTTCAAGAGCTGCAGGTAGTCGTCGAGCCGGTGCGGAGCGGCCACCGTGTCGAGGATGAAGTCGAGCTGCTCGCGGTAGCGGGCCATTTGCTCGGGATCCTTGGAAATGCAGACTTCGTCGGCGCCGAGCCGCTTGGCGTCGGCCGTCTTGCCGGGCGAGGTGGTGAAGAGCACCACGTGCGCGCCCATGGCGTGGGCGAGTTTGACGGCCATGTGCCCGAGCCCGCCCAGGCCGACGATGCCTATCCGTTTGCCCGGGCCGACGTTCCAATGGCGCAAAGGCGAATAGGTGGTGATGCCGGCGCACAGCAGCGGCGCCACCGCGGCGAGGTCCTTTTCCGGATGCTTGATGTGCAGCACGAAGGATTCTTTCACCACGATGACCTGGGAGTAGCCGCCGTAGGTGTTCTCACTGCCGGGACCGCGGCCATTGTAGGTGCCGACGAAGCCCTCGCTGCAGTATTGCTCCTCGCCACTCGCACAGGCGTCGCAATGGCCGCAGCTGTCGACCATGCAGCCGACGCCGGCGAGATCGCCGACCTTGAAGCGGGTGACCTTTTCCCCCACGGCGACCACGCGCCCGACGATCTCGTGCCCGGGCACGCAGGGATAGATCGTGTTCTTCCACTCGTTGCGCGCCTGGTGCAGGTCGGAGTGGCACACGCCGCAGTAGAGGATCTGGATCTGTACGTCGTAGGGCCCCGGCTCGCGGCGGGCGATTTCCCAAGGAACGAGCGGGGAATGCGGGTCGAAAGCGGCATAGGCTTTGGCGGGAATGCTCATGAATCGCTCCTCGGAACGAGAGAAAAATCGCAGGCGATCATTCACTATAGACCATCGTCCAAGGGTACGCGGCTGGGCGGAGGCAGAGGTTCTTGATCGGTGCTCCGCCCGGAAAGGATGTGCGACTACAGCAGGCGGTTGAAGATCTCGATCGCACGATCCCAGTGCGTCGTGTCGGGGTTTTTCACGTTGGGATCGATCGTACGGAAGGTCTTGGCCAGAGCCACCGTCAAGCCGCCGACGATCTGCGGCAGCATGGCACGGACTTCCTCGTCGTATTCGAGGTCAAGGTGGGGCAGCTTGGCGAGCTGCTCCAAGATGGGCGCGAGTTCGAGCTCTTCGTCGAGTTCGCGGAAGGCATGCATGCTTTCCTGCAAACCTTTGGTCAGAGGAAGATCCCAGGGGCGAATGACGTCTCGAGCGTTGGATTTGGCTGCCGCCTGGCTGACGAGCAACAGATCGTAGAGTTTCTGGTCGAGAAATTCGGTCAGCCGGCGCAGGTCGTTCTTGTCGACGTCGAGCCCGGCCGCGCGCCGGAAGAGCCGTTCGAAGCGGGAAACTGCCATGATGTCGCTCATCCGTACCTCCTTGAGTATAAGCATTTCGACTGATTGCCGATTCCGTTATAGGGACTATGGCGACGAAAAGCAAGCCTTGCAAAATCCTGTACACCCTTCCCTATAACGACGAACGGCTCAATATTTTTGTCCCGAGCCTGGTGGTGGTCGATGCACCTCATCGGCACCATGCCGAGGTGGGTACGAGCCTGGTAGTCGCTCCGGGACGGTTGTCGGAGGGAGATTTCAGTATCGCCGACTTGCGCAGCCGCAAGATCGAAGCGGGTAACGTGCGCTGAGATTCGATCGCTCCTTGGGTCCATAAACCTTCCTTTTGGCGTGGTTGTTACGGCGGCGGACCCGTTCTATGATGGGTTTTGTCGTTCCGCCGGGAAGTAAGGCCATTTCAGTGCGCAGTAGCGCAGTCCTGTTACGGGGGTGACGCCCGGCTTCTCTGTCCAAGGAGAAACTCGATGATCGCATTCACGCTCAACGGTCGGCCGACCACGGTCGAGGTCGACCCGGGTACGCCCTTGTTGTGGGTGCTGCGCGACCAGTTGCAGCTCACGGGGACCAAATACGGCTGCGGCATCGCCCAGTGCGGTGCGTGCACGGTGCATCTCGACGGGCGAGCGATTCGTTCCTGTGTCACGCCCGTGTCGATGGTGAGCGGCAAGCGCGTCACCACCATCGAAGGGGTGGGCGACACGCCGGTGGGGCGTGCCATCCAGCGGGCCTGGCAGGAGGTCGATGTGCCGCAATGCGGCTACTGCCAATCAGGGCAGATCATGGCGGCCGCGGCCTTGCTCGCCGAGCATCCGCGTCCGAGCGAGGCGCAGATCGTTGCCGCGATGGACGGCATCCTCTGCCGCTGCGGCACGTATAACCGGATCCGCAAGGCGATCCTCGAAGCCGCGGCAGGAGGTGCATGATGATTTCGCTCAATGAACTCCAGCGTCCGGCGCGGCGTAAATTCCTGCGCGACCTGGCCGTGCTCGGCGGCGGATTGGTGATCGGTTTCCGTTTGCCGGAGAAGGGAGGGCGCGCCTGGGCGGCTGAGGAAGCGGCGGCCGGGGCGGCGAAGGTCTATCCGCCGAATGCCTTCATCCGCATTGCCCCGGACGATTCCGTCACGCTCGTCGTGAACAAGTCCGAAATGGGGCAGGGGGTCTATACCTCGCTGCCGATGCTGATCAACGAGGAGCTCGATGCGCCGTGGGAGCGCATCCGCATCGAGCCGGCGCCAGTGGCGGCGGTCTATAACCATACGCAGTACGGCATCCAGCTCACCGGCGGCAGCACCAGCGTCGCGTCTTCTTGGGAGCAGCTGCGCCGCGTCGGGGCGAGCGCGCGCATTCTCCTCGTTCAGGCGGCGGCACAGCGCTGGGGGGTGCCGGCGAGCGCCTGCAAGGCCGAGAACGGGCGCATCTTCCACCCCGACGGCCGCACGTCTCTGAGCTACGGCGAAGTCGCGGAAGAGGCGGGCAAGCTGCCTTTGCCGAGCGAAGTGCCGTTGAAGGATCCGAAAGACTTCAAATGGATCGGCAAGTCGCTCAAGCGCCTCGACACGCCGGAGAAGATTACCGGCAAGGCGGTTTTCGGCATCGACGTGCGCCTGCCCGACATGGTGACGGTGCTGGTGGCGCGTTCCCCCGTGTTCGGCGGCAAACTGAAGCGCTTCGACGCCACCGAGGCGCTGAAAGTCCCTGGCGTGGTTGGCGTCTATCAAGTCCCGACGGGGGTGGCGGTGGCGGCCACCGGTTTCTGGCCGGCGAAGACGGCGCGCGACCTGCTGCAGGTCGAGTGGGACGAGGGCGAGGGAGCGTCCCTGAGCACTGCCAAGCTGCGGGAAGAGTACTTCGCGCTTGCCCGCACGCCCGGCGCGGTGGCGCGGCGCGATGGCGACGTGGCCGCGGGTCTCGAGGCGGCGGTGCAGCAGGTGCGCGCCGAGTACGAAGTGCCGTATCTGGCGCACGCGCCGATGGAGCCGCTCAACGTCACCGTCGACTTGCGCCCGGACCATTGCACCATCTGGACCGGCACGCAGTCGCAGACGCTCGATCGCATGGCGGCCGCTGCCGCGGCAGGACTGCAGCCCGAAGAAGTGGAAATCCACACCACCTACCTCGGCGGTGGCTTCGGCCGGCGGGCCAATCCGCATGCCGATTTTGTCACCGAGGCGGTGCAGGTCGCCAAGGCTGTCGGCCGGCCGGTGCAGGTGATCTGGACGCGCGAAGATGACATGCGCGGCGGCTACTACCGCCCGATGTGGGTCGACGTGGTCGAAGCGGGAATCGGCAAGGGCGGCAAGCCCGTGGCGTGGAAGCATACCCTCGTCGGCCAGTCCATCATGGAGGGCACGGCGATGGCGGCGGCGATGATCAAGGACGGCGTCGATGCCTCTTCGGTGGAAGGGGCGGCAAACCTTCCCTATCTCATCCCCAACATCCAGGTCGAGCTGCACAGTCCGAAGAATCCCGTGCCGGTGCAGTGGTGGCGCTCGGTGGGGCATTCGCACACGGCCTTCGTCGTCGAGACGATGATCGACGAACTGGCCCACCTCGCGCGCCAGGATCCGGTCAAATTCCGCCTGAGCCTCCTGCCGCATGGCTCGCGTCATCATGCCGCCTTGCAGCTCGCGGCGCAGAAGGCCGGCTGGGGCAAGGTGAAGCCCGCGCCGGGCCATGCTTTCGGCGTGGCGGTGCATGAATCCTTCGGCAGCGTGGTGGCCGAAGTGGCCGAGGTTTCGCTGGAAAACGGCCAGGTGCGGGTGCATCGCGTCGTGGCGGCGGTCGATTGCGGCCGGGTGATCAACCCCGACGGGGTGGTGCAGCAGATCGAGGGGGGCATCGTCTACGGCCTGGCTGCCGCGTTGTATGGCGAGATCACGCTCGAGAATGGCCGGCCGGTGCAGTCGAACTTCCATGATTATCCCATTCTGCGCCACTCCGAGATGCCACGGGTGGAAGTGCATCTCGTGCCGAGCGAAGCGCCGCCGAGCGGCGTGGGCGAGCCGGGCACGCCACCCATCGCCCCGGCGGTGGCCAACGCGCTCTTCGCCCTGACGGGCAAACGGGTGCGTCGCTTGCCCTTCGCGCGGGAAAGCCTTGCCTGAGAGGGCTGGAATCGCCGCGCTCATCTTGGCGGCGGGGCGGGCGCGGCGGTTCGGGGCGGACAAACGGTTGGCGCCGCTGCGGCTTGGCGGGCGCATCGAGCCGCTCATTGTGCAAGCGCTGCGGCCCTGGGTCGAGGTCTTCGCCGAGGTCGCGGTGGTCGTGCGAGCGGACGATGATGCGCTGCGAAGCGTTTTGGCCGAGACTTTCGCGGATCGCGTGCGCTCGGTCGTATGCGCTCGGGCCGACGAGGGGATGGGGGCGAGCCTTGCCACAGGCGTTGCCGCCACCGCCGGGGCGGCAGGCTGGGTCGTCGGCCTCGCCGACATGCCCTGGGTGCCGCGAGCAGCGATTGTGGGAGTGCGCGACGCGCTCGCCGCGGGCGCAGCGCTCGCGGCGGCCTGCCGCGCCGGTCGGCGAGGGCATCCCGTCGGTTTCGCCGCCCGTTACCGGGCTGAACTGTTGGATTTGACGGGCGAGGTGGGGGCCCGTCTTCTCCTTCGACGCGACGCCGAGCGCATGGCCGGCGTCGCGGTCGACGACGAAGGCATTTTCGCCGACGTCGATACCCCACAAGACCTCTGCCTTTTTCGGAGCCAATGATGAAGAAAACCGCCGTGACCGAAGTGCCAATCCACCCCTTGATCGCCGAGCGCTGGAGTGGCCGTGCCTTCGACGAGACCCAGGCCGTGACGCGCGAGCAGCTGCTCTCGCTGCTCGAGGCGGCACGCTGGGCGCCGTCGTGCTATGGGGATCAGCCCTGGCGCTTCGTCGTGTGGCATCGCACCCAGGATCCCCAGGGATGGGAGCAGGCGTTCGCCACGCTGTGGCCGTTCAACCAAGCTTGGGTGAAGCGCGCCTCGCTCCTGGTGCTGGTCTGCGCCGATCCCCTCTTTTCCTATAACGGCGAACCCAACGCCTGGGCCGAATACGACTGTGGCGCCGCGGCCGAGAACCTCTGCCTGCAGGCGGTGGCGCTGGGGTTGATGTCGCATCCCATGGCCGGGTTCGACGCGCAGGCGCTCCGTGCCGTGGCCGGCGTGCCGGAGCGCTACAAGGTCATTTCGCTCATCGCCGTGGGCCATCCGGCGGCGCCGGACGTGCTCGACGGAGATCTGGCCGAGAAAGAACGCGCCCCGCGCGAGCGCCGGCCGCTGGCTGAGCTCTGTTTCGCGGGCAAATGGGGCAGCCCTTTGTAACGCGATATCATTGTCTTGTCTCTGTGGCTCCCCTTTGCCCCAGTGGTATGGCCGTCCTCTGGCACTGATTCCCGTGGTGGAGGATGGCCGGGTTCCCCCAGGTACGCGAGGGAGTCATGAAGGCGCGCAGTAGGTTGTTCGCGGTGCCCATGCGTCTCGCGCAGATCACGGCCAGTATCGGTGTGTCTTTGCCAAGCAGGATCAGCTAGTCGATTGGCAAGGGTGTAAAAACGCTTCGAAAAGCTGCAACTGCACCGCAAGCCACGGAACGGTCTGAACATCTGGACGTGCTCGGTTTGCTCAGTTTCGGGGCCTCGGAAGTTGCGAAGACTTCACGGCTACTTGTTGGAAGATCCTCGAGTCCTGGTCAGCGATACGCCACAGAACAACCCTTGCCTGTCGGCATCGTCCGCCGATTTAGAGTAGGAGAGCACATAGCGGCAATCTGCCCAGCCCGGCGGCTGGGAGCGACTACTTTGCACAAACGCGAGGCCGAGCAGATCAAGCCCGATTCCATCCACCATCACGAGCAGGTCGTCAGAGAGTAAGGGGGCAGATTTCACTGTCGCCAGGGGGTCGCTTTCTGACGTCGCTTGACAATCCCGATTCATCATACTGTCACATCGAGTCAGTACACTCCTCACAACTTCATGTGGGGATGTCTAGATGAGTCTTGTGGCTCTGCAGCGAAATGGCGGTGAGGCGATCTATAGCCAGATCGCAAAATTGCTCAAGGAAGAGATCGCTTCGTTTCTGACGCCGGGGGAACGCTTGCCTTCGGAAAACGAGCTGGCGGAGCGTTTCGGCGTCAACCGGCATACCGTTCGCCGTGCCGTCGAGGACTTGATCGCCGCCGGTCTGCTGGAGCGCCGCCATGGCAAAGGCACTTTCGTGCTCGACGCCCCTGCCGATTACGTGCTGGGCAGCGGTACGCGCTTTACGGAAAACTTCGAATCACTCGGAAAGACGGCCAGCAGCCGCATTCTGCGAAAACTGGTGATCCCGGCCCGCGGTGGTGTCGCCAATCGCCTGAAACTCGCCGAAAACGACCCCGTTATCTGGATCGAATCTCTGCGCCTGGCCGACGACCGGCCGATCTGTGTCATCTCACATTTCCTGCCGCAGCGTCCCATTCCCGAATTGCTCGACGAGTATCACGGCGGTTCGCTGCACGAATATCTGGCCGTCCACCATGGACTGAAGCTGCGGCGGATCGAAAGCCTGGTCAGCGCGGCGCTCCCGCAAGGAGACGATGCCTCGCTACTGGGCATGCCCCAGAACCAACCGGTGCTGCGGGTCAAAAGCGTCAATGTAGGCGAACGGGATGGAACCCCGCTCGAATACGCCCTGACCCGGTTTCGCGCCGACCGGATCCAACTGCGCATCAATCTTTGACCTATCTGTTGATCAACCTTACGGGAGCTACTGCAATGTATTTGAAACCCGCCCTTTCGGCAAGTGCGCTGGCGCTGGCTTTGTCATTGACTGCCGTGTCCGCGCAGGCTCGCGATATCGTCATGGGCCTGATTCCGGCCGAAAACAACGAAGAAGTGGTACAGAAATTCGAACCGATGCGCCAGCACCTGGAAAAGAAGTTGGGCGTGAAGGTAAAAGTATTCACCGCCACTGACTACGCCGGCGTGATCGAAGCCATGAAGAAGAAGCGCGTCGACATCGCCTGGTTCGGCCCGCTTTCCTATTACCTGGCCGAACAGGAAGCCGGCGCGGAAGCCTTTGCCGTCGGCATCCGCGAAGGCAGCAGCTCACATACCTACAAAAGCCTCATCATCGCCCATTGCGACTCCGGCATCAAGTCGATCAAGGACCTGAAGGGCAAGAGCGTGGCCTTCGTCGATCCTGCTTCGACCTCGGGCGGCCTGGTGCCTACCTACATGGTCAAGAAGGAAACCGGCATGATGCCGCAGGACTTCTTCGGCAAGTTCACCTACGCCGGTTCCCACGACGCCGCCCAGCTGGCGGTCAAGAACAAGACCGTCGATGCCGCCGCCGACAACGACATCACCTACGAAAAAATGCTCGCCAACGGTCTGATCAGCAAAGAGACCAACTGCGTGATCAAGGAGTCCGATCCGCTGCCCGGCTCGCCGCTGGCCTATCGGGGCGACCTGCCGGCCGACATGAAGGCGAAGATTCGGGACGCCATCCTGACCGCCCACAAGGACATCAAGGTCACCGGTTACGGCAACCTGAGCCATTACGTGGCCGTCAGCCCGGAGGACTATCAGATAATTCGCGACATGGTCAAGGAACTGGGCCTGCAGAAGAAAGACTTGCTCAAGTAAGGGCAAGTAACGCATGGGAAAGGCAGGCCGTTTCGGTCTGCCTTCCTCGGAAAAGGAGAAAGTTCATGTCCGCGATTTCCATCCAATCCGTATCCAAGCGTTTCCCGAACGGCTTCGAAGCTCTGAAGGGCATCGATGCGGAGATTCGATCCGGCAGTTTCACCGTCGTGCTAGGCCCCAGCGGCGCCGGTAAGTCCACCCTGTTGCGGCTGATGAATGGCCTCGAAACCCCGACCACGGGCACGGTGCGCATCGATGGCGAGATCGTCGATAGGCGCAAAGTTCGCCACATCCGTTCTCGGGTCGCCATGGTGTTTCAGCAATTCAACCTGGTAGATCGCCTCTCCGTCGTCACCAACGTTCTGACCGGCCGCCTGGCGCACCGCTCTTGGGTGGGCAGTGTGTTCTACCTCTTCCGCCAGGAGGACCTGGGCATTGCACGGGAAGCGCTCTGCCGCGTGGGGCTGATCGACAAGGCCTGGAGCCGCGCCGACAAACTGTCGGGGGGACAGCAGCAGCGTGTCGGCATCGCGCGGGCGCTGGCCCAACGGCCCAAGGTCATCCTGGCCGACGAACCGGTCGCTAGTCTCGATCCCGTATCGAGCGAGGAGATCATGACGCTGCTGCGCGAAATCTGCGACCGCGACGGCATCACGGTCGTGGTCAATCTGCATCAGGTGGATCTGGCGCGGCGGTTTGCCGACCGCATCATCGGCATGAACGGCGGGAGGATCGTTTTCGACGGCAAGCCCGAAGAAATGACGCAGTCGGTGCTGCGTACCATCTACCAAAGGGACCAAAGGGAAGGGATCGAAGATGACACCAGCCTTGATATGGCGCTGGCCTACGCCTAACGGCCTGCCGCCGCTGCCCCTGGTCGGCGGCGTGCTGGCGCTGCTCGCCGGTCTCTGGCTGACCGCGCCGATCGTGGAGGTGGATTTCGTCCGTCTCATTGGTTCCTTTGGCAGGATGCTCGCCTTCGCCGGGCAGATGTTCGTCACGCCGGACTGGGAGTATGTGCCGCAACTGCTGGCGAAGATGCTGGAGACCATTGAAATGACGGTGCTGAGTACCGCCATCGCCATCGTCGTCAGTTTGCCGCTGGGTATCCTCGCCGCCAGCAATGCCACGCCGCATCCGGTGGTCTATCGGCTTACGCGCGACCTGTTGAGCCTGATGCGCGCGCTGCCGGAACTGGTCTGGGCGCTGGTCTTCGTGTCGGCGGTCGGCCTGGGCCCCTTGCCGGGCGTCATGGCCCTGGCTTTCGTGACCGTCGGCTTCATGGGCAAGTTTTTCGCCGAGTCCATCGAGGTGGTGGATCACAAGGCGGTAGAAGGGGTGCGGGCGCACGGCGCGGGCTGGCTGCAGGTGCGCCTGTTCGCCATGCTGCCGCAGGCCTTGCCTGACTTCGTGGGCACGGTGATGTACATCCTCGACCACAACCTGCGCGCGGCCGCCATTCTCGGCCTGGTCGGTGCGGGCGGCATCGGCTACGACCTGGTGATGTCGATGCGCCTGTTCCAGTACGACCGGCTGCTGCTGATCGCGCTGGCCATCTATCTGGTGGTCACCGCCCTTGATCGCGCGTCCGATCGCCTGCGCAGCCGCATCATCCACGGGAGACGGGCATGAACGTCCACGACCTGAAATCGGCTCGTCCGCAGCCGCTCCCGCCCAAGCCGCGTAACCCGATGCCGGTCTGGGTGGCGGCGACGCTGGCCATGCTCTGGCTGATCGTGTGGGACCTGGAAATTTCGTTCGAGACTCTGGCCTACGGGGTCTCGGACATGGCCGAATATTTCAGCCGCTACGGGCAACCCGATTTCACGGACTTGTCTAGATATCTGTACCTCATGGGGGTCACCCTGGCCACTGCGCTGTGGGGCACGGTGTTCGCCCTGTTGGTGGCGTTCTTCCTGGCGCCGCTGGCCGCACGCAATTTCACGCCCAATACCGTGACCTACCGCATCGCCCGTGAAATGCTGAATTTCATGCGTGCGATGCCGGATTTGTTGCTGGCACTGATCTTCGTCGCTGCCCTGGGACTGGGACCGATGCCCGGCGCGCTGGCGCTCGGGGTACATACGGCAGGTTTTCTCGGCAAGTTCTTCGCCGAAAGCCTGGAACGGGTGGACAAAGGCGTTTGCGAGGGCGTGGCATCTACCGGTGCCAACTTCGCACAGATGGTCATGTATGCCGGCTGGCCATCCATTCTGCGCGAGGCCCTGGGTTACGTCCTCTACATCCTGGACCGCAACGTCCGGATGGCGTCGGTGCTCGGATTGGTCGGCGCCGGTGGCATCGGCCTGGCGCTGCACGACACCTTGCGCCTGTTCGACTATGGCCAGTCGGCGGCGCTGATCCTGGTCATCTTGGCCACCATTTTGATCATCGACTACGCCTCGGCGTGGCTGCGCAGGAGATTGGATTGATGAACCTGGAAAGGAAAGACTGGATTCGGGCGCTGACCGCCCATCCAGCCACCGTATTGAATGCACTGGCCGAGGACGTGACGGCCGGTTGCGACGTGAAGTTCAAGAGCCTGCCGCAGGCGGGCCTGGGGTTGCTGACCCTGACCGACGGGGCCTTCCACGAGCCCTATTACCTGGGCGAGTTTCCGCTGTCTGCGTGCAGCATCGAACTCTCCCTGTCTGATGGTCGGCAAGCGGCGGGCGGTGCACAGGTGATGGCTGACGATGCGGAACTGGCCCGTTCGCTGGCCATACTCGACGCCGTCCTGGCCGCTCGGTTTCCCGGCTGGGAGCGCGTATCGGCCCACATTGAATCTGGGGCGAAGCAGCGCGCTGAGGAGGACCGCCGCCGTCGTGCCATGCTCGCTGCGACACGGGTCGACTTTGCGATGCTGAACAACGCGGAGGATGACGACGATGAATGTTGAACCCATCTGGCAGGCAGACGTCCAGCAGCGCGTTTTCCGTGAATTGGTCGAAGCATTCTCACGACCCGGCGACATCAGGGAGATCGGTGACTGCATCGATGGTGCCGCCGCGCAACGCGCCGTGCTGGCTACTTTGATGGACGGGGAAATGACGCTGGCCGACCCCCACGGGCAAATCGAACCGGCAGACTGGCCCTTGCTTCAGGCCAAACCGGAATCCGTCGAACGTGCCCGTTACATCGTGGCCGACGGGCATCGTGCCCCCGATTTTCAGCCGATGCTGGGCTCTCTGGAGTCTCCGGAGTTCGGGGCGACCATTCTGGTCGGAATCGATGGAGTGGGCGAAGGCGCCTTGACCCTGGAACTCGAAGGGCCGGGGGTCAATGGCCGGCGAACGCTGTGCCTGGCAGGACTGCATCCCGACTGGCTGGTACGCCGCGCCGACTGGGTTGGTAGTTTCCCACTGGGGGTCGACCTGCTGTTGTCGGATGCGCGGCGCCTTGTCGTGCTGCCGCGCACTACGCATATCCGCATTTCTGGAAAGGCTTTTTGACATGAGTTACGTTGCCATCAAGGGCGGCGGCCAGGCCATCGCCGGCGCTGCCGCCGTCAGCGAATACCTGCGCACCGAAGAAGGGCTGGGCAATACCGGCGCCGAACCGCTCGCGATCGATGCCATTCTTCATCAACTGCGCCATCTGGTGGATCGCGTCGTCTCCGAAGGTGGGGTATACCACCCGCGATTCGCCGCGCTCGCCATCAAGCAGAGTATGGGCGACACGCTGGAAGCCGCCTTCGCCTTGCGCGCCTGGCGTTCCACCCGGCCGCGCCTGTCTGAGACCCCGCCGCTCGACACTTCAAGGATGCGCCTGATTCGCCGTATCTCGGCCGCCTTCAAGGACATTCCCGGCGGCCAGATGCTGGGGCCTACGCCGGACTATGCCCTGCGCCTGCTGCGGCTGGAGCTGATGGATGAATCGCCGGATGCCTTCCGGGCCGTGGCCCGTAACTGGCTGGAGAAGTGCCCCGAGGCGGAACTGCCCGACACTTTCCCCAAGGTGCTCGACGCCCTGCGTGCGGAAGGTTTGCTGCCACCGGTCAGCGCGACTCGCGGTCAGACGGCCTTCGACATCACCCGCGAGCCGCTGGTGTTCCCCGTGCCGCGTTCGGCTCAGCTTGCCACCATGGCGCGGGCGGAAACCGGCTCGCTGCTGGCGATCGCCTATTCCAACATGCGCGGTTACGGCGACGTGCACCCGACGGTGGCGGAGCTGCGGGTCGGCTATCTGCCGGTGATGCTGCCGCACCCGGTCACCGGTGAGCTCGTTGAAGCCGGCGAGGTGCTGATCACGGAATGTGAAGTGGTTGCTATGTACGAAGCCGACGAGGCCGGCGGCAAACCCGTGTTCACCATCGGCTACGGAGCGTGTTTTGGTCACAACGAGGTCAAGGCGATCTCCATGGCCATTCTCGACCGCGCGCTGCAGAAAGGCATGAAGGACGGCGCGAACAATCCTTCCGAAGACCCGGAGTTCGTCCTGCTTCATGTCGATGGCGTCGACTCCATGGGTTTTGCATCGCATTACAAGATGCCGCACTACGTCACCTTCCAGTCCGACCTGGATCGCCTGCGCACCACGCAACAAAAGTCAGGGGAGCCCGCATGAACGCCATGTCTCATACCCAAGCCGGCAATGCCTACAATTTCGGCTTCCTGGACGAATACGCCAAGAAGGAAGTGCGCCGCGCCATCCTCAAGGCGATCGCCATTCCGGGTTACCAGGTGCCCTACGCCTCGCGCGAAATGCCCATGGGGCGCGGCTTCGGCACCGGCGGCTTGCAGCTGACCCTGTCGCTGATCGGCCCCAACGAGGTCGTCAAGGTCATCGACCAGGGGTCGGACGATTCGGTCAACGCGGTCAACCTGCGCCGGTTCATCGAAATGACCTGTCCCGGCGTTTCGACCACCACGGCAACGGCGGAGTGCACCCTCATCCAGTCGCGCCACCGTATCCCGGAACTACCGCTGACAGCGCGGCAGATCCTCGTCCTGCAGGTGCCTTACCCGGACCCGCTGGTGGTGGTCGAACCTTCCGAGGACAAGCGCAAGACCATGCATGGCGAGGCCGATTATTCGCGCCTGCTGGTGAAGCTGTACGAGGACATCGTCAAGTTCGGCGAGATCACCATCTCGCACCGCTATCCGACACGCATCAACGGCCATTACGTCATCGACCCCTCGCCGATTCCGCGCTGGGATGTGCCGAAGCTCAACGACTCGGCGGCCCTGATCCTGTTCGGTGCCGGGCGTGAAAAGAAAATCTACGCCGTGCCACCGCATACCAAGGCAGAGCCACTGGCCTTCAGCGACGTGCCGTTCCGCGTCGAGGATTTCCGCGACGAGCAGGGGCGGCGGCGCGCCTGCGCCCGCTGCGGCTGCGTGGACTCTTTCCTCGATGAGTTCGTAACCGATTCGGGCAGCAAGACCTATCAATGCTCGGACAGCGATTGGTGCGACATGCAGCTGCGCAAAGCCAGACAAACCCAGGGAGAGCCGGCATGAACAAGATTCTCGAAGTGCGCGGCCTCTCCAAAATCTACGGCCCGGGTTGCCCGCAATGCCTCGAATCCACCGGACCGGAGGCCGACACCAATTTGTGCCCGCATTGCGGCAGCGTGGTCGCCATCCACGACGTGTCTTTCGACCTGTTCGAGGGCGAGATTCTCGGCGTCATGGGCGAATCGGGCAGCGGCAAGTCGACGGTGGTGAAAACCCTCTACTTCGATCAGGCGCCATCGAGCGGCGAGGCGATTTTTTTCGACAACGACCGGCAATACGATCTGTTTTCGCTGAACGCCGCTCAGCAGCGCTGGCTGCGCAACCACCGCTTCGGTATGGTCTATCAGAACCCGAACCTGGGCCTGAATTTCAACATCAGCGCCGGCGGCAACATCGCCGAACGGCTGCTGATGAGCGACCTGATGGACTACGGCGCGATTCGCGAACGCGCCAAGGCCTTGCTGGCTCGCACCGAGGTGCTGCTGTCCCGCGTCGACGATCTGCCGAAGCACTTTTCCGGCGGCATGCAGCAACGGGTACAGATCGCCAAGGCCTTGGCCACCCAGCCGCCGCTGCTGTTTCTCGATGAAGTGACCACCGGACTCGATCTGTCGGTGCAGGCGCGCATTCTCGACCTGATCCTCGAAATCCAGCAGGAGCTAAAGACCGCCATGGTCGTCGTCACCCATGATCTGGGTGTGATCCGCTTGCTGACCGGCCGGGCCATCGTCATGAAATACGGCCGCGTCATCGAGACGGGGCTCACCGATCAAATCCTGGAAGATCCCCAGCACGCCTATACCCAGCGTCTGGTGGCTTCCGCCCTGTGAGGAATACAGCATGAATCCCCCCATTCTCCAGGTCGAGGGCTACGGCAAGCATTTTCAGCTCCACGAGCAGAACAAGCTGATCCCTTCCTCGCACAACGTCAGCTTCACGGTGCGCGCCGGCGAACTCACGGCCCTGATCGGCCCCACCGGTGCGGGCAAGTCCTCGGTGCTGAAGGGCATTTACCGTACCTACCTGCCGAGCGCTGGCCGCATCCTGTATCGCGATGCGATGGGCCATGAACTGGATCTGGTGCTGGCCAGCGAGCACCAGATTCTGGAACTGCGGCGGCGCGAAATCGGCTTCGTCACCCAGTTTCTGCATTGCCTGCCGCGCCAGGCGACGCTCGACGTGGTCGCCCAGCCGCTCTTCGCACTCGGCGTTTCGCGCGATGTAGCCCGACAGCGAGCGGCGGAATTGCTCTCGGCCATGAAGCTGCCTGAGCGTTTGTGGAGCGTCTCGCCGGCGACATTCTCCGGTGGCGAGCGCCAGCGGGTGAATCTCGCCCGGGGCTTCATCGCCAAGCCGCGTCTTCTCTTGCTCGACGAACCCACTTCCAGCCTCGATCCGGCCACCGCCGAGCGTGTGATCGGACTCATCGAAGGACTCAAGGCCGAGGGCACAGCTATGCTCGCCATCTTTCACCACCCCGAAACCACCCGCCGGCTGGCAGACCAGGTCGTCGAACTGGCTCCGCCGCCCGCCGTCGAAGAACTCCTCGAGGAGATCGCATGAACAGGCTCTATCTCACGGGGGCCCGCGTGGTGCTGCCCGACGCCGTGCTCGAAGACGCTGCCGTGCTGATCGAGGACGATGTCATAGCCGCCATCAATCCGGAATCAGGCCACGGCGCGCTAGCCGTCGACCTGCGCGGCAAGACGCTCATGCCCGGCATGATCGACCTGCATTGCGACGCCCTGGAAAAGGAAGTCGAACCGCGCCCCAATGTGCACTTTCCGCTCGATTTCGCCTGCGCCCAGGCCGACAAGCGCAACGCGGCCGCGGGGGTCACCACGGTATTCCACGCGCTGTCCTTCGCCAACGAGGAACTCGGCGTGCGCAACAACGCGTTCGCCGCTGCGGTGGCGCGCGCGGTGCACGCCTGGAACCCGCACGGCCTGATCGACAACCGGGTGCACTGCCGCTACGAAGTGACCGACCCGACCGCGCCTGAGATTCTGCTTGAGCTGATGGCCGCCGGCGAGGTGCACCTGCTGTCGGTGATGGATCATTCGCCGGGCCAGGGGCAGTTCAAGGACATCGCCGCCTACCGCGATTATCTGGCGCGCACCTACAAGAAATCCGCAGGCGAACTGGATGCGCTGCTCGAGAATAAGCTCGCCCAGGCGGAAGGGGCCATGGAGCGCATCCGGCGGCTCATCGGCGCTGCTCACGAGCGAGGCATTCGCGTCGCCAGCCACGACGACGACACGCCGGAGAAGGTGGAGACGCTCCATGGTCTGGGCGTGGGCATATCGGAATTTCCGATCAACCTGGAATCCGCCCAGGCCGCCCGCGAACGCGGCATGAGCACCGTGTTCGGCGCCCCTAACATCCTGCGCGGCAAGAGCCAGTCCGGCGCGATGCGGGCGCTGGACGCGGTGAAGGCGGGCGTGGCGGACTGCCTTTGCGCCGACTATCACCCGGCGGCGCTGATCATGGCGGTGTTTCGCCTGCCGGAGCTGGCAGGTATCAGCCTCGCCGACGCCGTTCGCCTGGTCAGCACCAATCCGGCCAGGGCGGCCGGGCTCACCGATCGCGGCGAGATCGCGGTCGGCAAGCGTGCCGATCTGGTGGCAGTTGCCCACATCAATGGGCTGGCCCAGGCGAGCAGCGTGTTTTCGGCAGGTAAACTGGTTTTCGAGGTCCACTTCGATCATGGCTGAGGGAAAGCTCTTCTACGTCATCGGCCCCTCCGGCAGTGGCAAGGACAGCCTGATGCGTTACGCACGGGAGCGCCTGGCGAGCGATCCCCGCGTAGTCTTCGCCCATCGCTACATCACCCGGCCGGTGGAGCTCCACGGGGAGAATCACGTTGCCCTGACCGAGGCCGAGTTCGACGCACGCCAGGCCGCCGGCCTCTTCGCCATGCACTGGAGCAGCCACGGTTTGCGCTACGGCATCGGCCAGGAAATCAACTTCTGGCTGGCCAAGGGCTGCAACGTGGTCATGAACGGCTCCCGCGAGTACCTGGCGGAGGCAAGGCGTCGCTACCCGGCGTTGACCGCGATTTTGGTTACCGTCTCGCCCGAAATTCTTGCCGCCAGGCTACGCGCTCGCGGCCGGGAAACGGAAGATCAGATATCCGAGCGAATCGTGCGTGCCAGACAATTCATGCGCCCAGAGGGTCGTCTGGAAATCATCGAGAATGACGATGAATTGCACGTGGCAGGCGATCGCTTGGTGCAATTGTTGTCGGTCACAAGCACTTCAGAGCCGGTGTCTGTCTGACATGCGCATCACGTTTCTCGGCACGGGCGACGCAGGCGGTGTGCCGCTCTACGGTTGCGATTGTTCGGCCTGCACCCGGGCTCGGGCAGTTGCCGACTTCCGTCGCCGCCCCTGCACGGCCCTGGTGGAAGCAGGCGATACGCGCATCCTGCTCGATGCTGGCTTGACCGACCTCACCGAACGATTCCCGCCCGGCAGCCTGTCGGCCATCGTGCTGACGCATTTTCATCCCGACCACGTGCAGGGGCTGTTTCACCTGCGCTGGGGAATCGGTCCGTCCATTCCTGTTTTTGCCCCGCCAGACACCGAAGGCTGTGCGGACCTCTACAAAAATCATGGCCTCCTCGAATTTCGGCGGCTCAGCAAATTCGAGCCGGTCATGATCGGTAATCTGGTGCTGACGCCGTTGCCCTTGAACCATTCGAAGGCAACGTTTGGCTACGCCATCGAAGAGACTGACGGCCAGCGCTTCGCTTATCTAACCGACACTGCCGGCCTTCCGCCGCCAACGGAAGCATTTTTGAAAAAATGGCGGCCTGCGTCGTTTGCTCTGGACTGCAGCTACCCACCGCAATCCGATTTGCCGCGCAACCACAATGATTTGACGCTTGCCCTGGCGATTGCGGAAACCCTCGCGCCGGCTAGGGTATGGCTGACTCACGTCAGCCACGAACTGGACGCCTGGCTGCTCAAGAACATCGGCAATCTGCCACCTCACATGGCTGTTGCCTATGACTCACAAGTCGTATCGGATGCAGGCTTTGTACAGCAATGCTGATATGAATCCGACCGTGCGCGGACGGCCGCCGTGGCAGGCGTGATCCTTGCTCGTTGCACATTCGGCTATGGCTCAGGCAACCTACGGCGCCAGGCTTCTTATTCCTCTTTGCCATAACCTATCAACCTCCGCCTGGTTGAACCGTCTATGCCTCCTTGCTACCATCCTCTTCATCTCACTGGAGGATGGACGATGCGATCCTGGCGTTTGCTCGCCGCCTTGGCGGCCTTTCTTAGCTTCTTCGCTGCCGGTCCGGCGCGGGCCGAGACGAGCTTGCTCAATGTCTCCTACGACGTCTCGCGTGAGCTCTACAGGGAGTTGAACCCTCTCTTCGCCGCTTCGTGGCAGGCGAATAAGGGGGAGACGGTGACGATCCGTCAGTCGCATGGCGGTTCTTCCAAGCAGGCGCTTGCCGTGGCGGCGGGGCTGGAGGCGGACGTGGTGACCATGAACCAGGCGTCCGACCTCGAGCTCCTGGCCGAACGCGGGTTCGTCGCGCCCGACTGGCGCACGCGTTTTCCCAATCAGGCGGCACCTTATTCCAGCACCATGGTCTTCCTCGTGCGTCAGGGCAATCCCAAGGCCATCCGCGATTGGGACGACCTCGTGCGCGAGGGGGTGCAGGTGATCGTGCCCAATCCCAAGGTGACCGGCAACGGCCGCTATACCTATCTCGCCGTCTGGGGGTATGCGCTCCAGAAAACGGGTTCTGACGAGGGGGCACGTGACTTCGTGACCAGGCTCTTTCGCAACGTGCCGGTGCTCGACGGCGGCGGGCGCGGGGCGACCACCACCTTCACCCAGCGCGGGGTGGGCGACGTGCTCGTCACCTTCGAGAACGAGGCTCGCCTGATCGCGCAGGAGCTGGGCGGCAAGGAGTTCGAGATCGTCTATCCGTCCGTCTCCATCGAGGCGCCGGCGCCGGTGGCGGTGGTGGA
>NZ_SBHP01000010.1:0-44922 GCF_006980785.1 Tepidiphilus sp. J10 | reverse complement strand
CGAGGACGCATGATCGGCCTGGAAGATCGCCAAACACTGGTCCGACACATCGATGAGGCACACGCAGCCGGCGCGCGCCTACGCCCGGCCTGCGAGGTCGCAGGCATGACGCTGCGCACGCTGCAGCGCTGGAAAGCGCAAGGAGGACTGCACGAAGGAGATCGCAGACCTGTGGCCCAGCGTGCACAGCCGGCGCATGCGCTCAGCGACGAAGAACGAGCGCAGATCTTGGCACTTGCCAACGAGCCCCGTTTCGCCGACCAGCCCCCGGCGCGCATCGTGCCCACGCTGGCCGACGAAGGCCGCTATCTTGCCAGCGAATCGAGCTTTGCGCGCGTGCTGCGCGCCCACGGACAAACCCGTCACCGGGGTCGCAGCCGTGCGCCGCAGCGCACGCGAGCGCCGACGACGCACGTGGCCAGCGCCCCCGGACAAGTGTGGTGCTGGGACATGACCTACTTGCCCACGCACGTGAAGGGGCAGTGGTTCTACCTCTATCTGATCATGGATCTGTACAGCCGCAAGATCGTCGGCTGGGAAATCCATGCCCGCGATGAGGCCGAGCACGCCGTCGATTTGCTCAAGCGCACCGCGCTGGCCGAAGGCGTGCATGCCCTGCCGCAAAAGCCCGTGCTGCACGGCGACAACGGCAGCACGCTCAAGGCCACCACGGTGCTGGCGATGCTTCACTGGTTGGGGATCAAGCCCTCCTACTCGCGACCCAGGGTGTCCGATGACAACGCCTTCGTCGAATCGCTCTTCAAAACGGCGAAGTACCGCCCCGAATTTCCGGCGCGCGGATTCGCCAGCCTGGACGAAGCCCGCCAGTGGGGACAGCACTTCGTGCACTGGTACAACGTCGAGCACCGCCACAGCGGCCTGCGCTACGTCACCCCCGCCCAACGACATGCCGGGGAAGATCATGCGATCCTGGCGGCATGACATCAGACCTATCTTCAAGCCCGGGCACGCCACCCGGCGCGCTGGTCCGGATCGACACGCAACTGGACCCCGATCGGAGCCGTCACGCTCAACCCCGAACGGGACAGCGTCGTTCGGGACTCGGCCCGGGCGGAAATAGAAGGCAGGTGATGGCATGAATCAGGCGACAACTATCTTGACTTGTTCCGGCTGGTCTTGGCCTTGATCGGGTGGATCGCCACAGCCGGGGCGCTGATCGGTGTACTGATGGCGCGATAGATCTCATACCTAGGGCGGTTTGAGCGCGCCGATTGGCGCGCTTTTTTTATTTTTGCGCGTAGGCCTGTGCTTTTACCCTACTAAGCACGGTATCTAAACCTACATTGATCATATCTCTGACGCTGTGATCATTGTCGGATGCCACGTACGCGTAGAGCTGTGTAGCACTAGGCAAAATAGGCCTCCCCCCGATAACACTGACGTGCATGGACACAAACCCCTCTCTCATCTCGCTACTATATTTCACGTTAAGTGCAGCCTCGAGAATCGGTCCAACAAGCATTCCAAAGAGGAATCCGCCAGAAGAGCCGCCAGACAATGCTTGAGTTGTTTTTCCCATTTGAGTATACATGCTGTTATATATTGTAAAGTTGCTAACCGCCAGCCCTTGATATATTCTGCCTTTTTGCATCATTTCCTTTTTGAATTCATCGCTTTTCAGCAATTCCTGATTAATCCATGGGGACAAACTTAAGTCATCCCCGTCGTTCTCCAAGACGGGAACTGCATTTACAAGAATTGCCGGGGATTCTCTATCACCCCCTATTTTTTTAGGACTGATCGAAACGAATCCGGAAATTCTGATTATGTAATCATAATCTTTCTTGTCTTTGGTCGTGTTAAACCCATATGATTCGATTATGGAATAAAGTTTATCAGACGCCGGTTCGTCACACACAACCTTATACGGGTTGCACACAAAGAATTTTTTGTCTTTATCAACATTTTCAACGTGTCCATTTCCACCAGGAGTTCTATCATCAACGATAATATAGAGTTTTCCATTTTTCGATCCTGTGGCGATTCCTCCGACTGAATCCCGAACAGCAACATCGGTTGGTGTAACAGCACATCCCGAAAGCAGCATGATGACGCCAAAACCAATGATCCCAAGTCGTGTTGTCATGGCCTCTCCTCTCGTGATTGATAACTGCTAACCGAGCTTGCGGGCCAAATCCTCCGCCCGCAGATGCGTATATCTCTTAAGCATGTACAAAGTTTTGTGCCCCGCGACACCGGCCACCTCGAGGACGCTCAGCGATCCAGCCTCGACGAGCCGGCTGATTGCCTCATGACGCAAATCGTGAAAATGCAAATCGGATAAAAAATCTGGATCGGGCGTCACCCCGTCGCGCGCGCAATCGGCCAAATACGCCCGACGCGCACGATCGACGGCGCGCCGCCAGGTGTGCGTGACGCTGTTCGATCGCTGCCACCAGTGCATCACGCGATCGTCCGCGTCATCGCGCATCGACTTGGCCTCATCGAGCACTTAGAGCGCCGCCGTCGCCAGCGCAAGCCGTGCGAGCAGCGCGAGATGTGGCGGGCAGGCGGCGATCAGATAGCGCTCCTCGTCGGGTCGCAGCCGCCGGTCACGCGCGTTACGCTCAGGGGGGCAGGAGATTACCCGGCAAGGGTTGACCGGCACGGCGTATCCCCACTCACGCGACGCGAGATCGATGACCCGCGACAGCACGCTGATCTCTTTTTTGACCGTCGACGCCGCCGCCCCCGCCCGCATCCGTGCATCACGGTAAGCGGCCACCATCGCCGGGGTGACGGCCGAGAGCGAGTGGTCGCCAAATGTGTCCTGCAGCCGCCGCAGGACGCTGATGTGGTGGTGTCCCCGTAGGGTGGGCAGCACCGTGGTGCGGTAACGATCGATCAAGTCGGACAGCTTGACGTCGGCGGGGGGCGCATACGTCCCCAGGACCATCTCTCGCTCCACACCGCGCGCCCAGAGCTCGGCGTCGCGACGGGCCTCAAACGTGCGCGACGTGGTGGGATATCCCTTACGCTTGACGATGGCTTGCCATTGGTAGGGGCCCCTTTTGCGGATCGTCGCCATGAGATATACTTTCCCCAATTGGGTGACAACAGGGTGACAAAAAGTCTATCGCACCCAATTAACCTTGTCAAATCAATTAATTATAGCGGCAAATTATTGCCTTGTAAGCGGCAGGTCGTCCGTTCGAGTCGGACTGCCGGCATTCTTTCCGCTCACCGAGCTCGCACCCGTTCCGAGGGAGGCTCCATGCGTTTCATCCGCCGACTGTGCGGTCTCATTCTTTTTTGTCTCGTCGGCATGCTCTCTCCGTCCTTTGCGGCTGAATCCGGCAATGATCCCGTGCAGGCGGGACTTGCTCTGATTCAGGATGCGCTGCAGCGCAACACGCTACCAGCCGATACCTCCGCCGCGCTCAAGCAACTGCTCGACCGCATCCAGGAAGCGCAAACCCGCAAACAGCAGGCCGAGATTCGCGCTGCGCTCGCCGAAAAGCTCATCGAGCAGACGCAGCGCGAACTGCAGCAACTAACCGCCAGCCGCCCTGCCGACTTTGCCGACCTGCGGCTCACCGACGATTTGACGCCGAGCGAACGAGCCGAGCGCTTGCGTCGCATCCTCGAGGAAGAGCGGGCACGGCGTCAGACGCAAGAATTCCTCAAGGCCCAGCTCGCCGATCTCGAACAAACCAAGGAACGTCGCGATACCGCTACCGCACCCTCTCCCGCGCCACCACCCTCCGTACCCGGCAATGATCCCTTGGTGCAACAGGCACTCACGCTTGCCACCTTGGTCTCCAGCCAAGCCCAAGAAGCCCTACGCCGCGCGACCCTGCTAGAAAACCGCTTGGCCGAGAATTCTCAGGTGTTGCTATCGCGCCGCATCGAACGGCTGGAGGTCGAGCTCTCCCGACTGCGCCAGTTACGTGAAGCGCTGGAAAAGAGTACGGCGGCCGAAGTCACCCAGGAAACCAGCCAGGTCGATGCCGGCACGCTCGACCCAAGGCTCGCGCGCGTGGAAGCCACCAATCGCGAATGGGAAGCACGCCTCCAGACCCTGCGCCAGCGTTTGCAGACCGTGCGCGAACGCCAGGCGACGCTCCAACGCGAACATCAAGAGCGCAGAGAGTCGCTCGACTCCCTGAAAAAACGCATCGCCCAGCAAGGTCTGAGCCCCGCCGTGGGCAACCTACTCCTCGAATACCGCAGCCGCCTGCCCGCTCCCGTGACCCTGCGCCAGGAGCTCAACGCCGTACGCGCGATGCTGGAAGAGGTCCAGCTCCTGGAGCTCGAACTACGTCAAGCCAAACGCCTGATCGCCGATCCGCGCGAGCGGGCTCGCCAGCTCCTCGGATTGGCAGAAACAACGGATTCCCCTCTGGAAAAAAGCATCATCGAAGCGCTCTCGGCGAGGACCCTGACGCTCGAGACGCTCGATGCGCTGCGCCCGGCACTGCTCGCCGCCCTCGGCGACCTCGAATCCGTGCTCCTTCGCGAACTCGGCCTCGTGAACGAATTCTCCACCTTCATCGAGCAGCACCTGATGTGGGTGCCGACCACGCGTTCTCTTTGGCACTCCCCCTTATCCGAACTCACTGCGGTGGGCTCGGGGATACTCACGCTTGCGGCCGCCCTCATCGATCGCGCATCCTGGCAAACCGTCGTTTTTCACACGACGGTCAAAGCCTGGACCCTACTCGGCCTCGGGCTCATTTTCCTGCTCGCACGTCCGCGCCTGAACGCCCGGCTCGACCGACTGCTCGGCAAAGACCGGAAAGAATCCCGCAGCGCCGGGATCCTCGACATCTTGTCCATCTTGGGACTCGAAGCCCTTCAGTCCCTTCCCTTTCCGCTCGTCGCCTACGCTCTCGGCATGATGATCCTCGATAGTGGTGTTCCTGCCGAAAATGCCCATGCATTCGGGCTCGCTTTGACCCAGATCGCTCCTTTCGCCTGGAACGTGCTCTTCTGGCAACGAATTTTCTCACCCAAGAAAGGCCTTGCCGCCAGCCGTTATCACTGGCCAATGCCCGTGCTGCAACGCCTGAACCATACCCTGAAAGGATTCGCCTGGGGCGTGCTACCGCTGGGATTCCTAGCACTCTATCTCAACCAAATCCAACTCGATGCCCCCCTGACCGAACTGGGCCGCATTCCTTTCGTTCTATCGATGCTCTTGCTCTCCTGGCTGTTGTGGCGCATCTTCCACATTCGCCGGGGCTTGCTGACCGATACCCTCCTGCCCACCTGGATACGGGTGACCGCCGCCCTCTTTGGGCCAGGTCTGCCGCTGGTGAGCGCGGCGTTGGCCAGCGCCGGCTACTTCTACGCCGCCATGACCCTGATCGTCCGGTTCATGTCCACCCTCTGGATCTTGCTCGCGTTCGCGCTGCTGCAGCACGCCGCGCGCGATTTCTTTCTCCAACGTTTCGAACGCCGACGGAGCCGCAGCGCCGAGGATGGCGACGAAACGCAGAAGGAGCATATCGATGCGTCCGAACGGCAAACCTTGACTTTGCTCAATTTCGCCCTCGTGCTCGGCCTCGTCTTCGTCCTGCTCGACCTCTGGTCGTCGCTGCTGCCCGCCACCCGTATCCTGGACGAATGGGTGCTGTGGCGCTACACGGAGGCGATGGGCAACGAGGCGGTCACGATGCAAGTCACCCTGGCCGACTTGCTCCTCGCCCTGATCGGTTTTGCGGCGATGTGGGTGGCAGCACGCAATCTTCCGGGCCTGCTCGAATTGGCTCTACAACGCACCTCACGGCTGGATGCGGGCAGCAAGTATGCGCTGGTGACACTACTGCGCTACGCCATCTTCACCATCGGACTGATCCTCATCCTGGGGCAGTTGGGGATGCCGTGGTCGAAGCTGCAGTGGCTCGTCGCCGCCCTGAGCGTGGGCCTGGGTTTCGGCTTGCAGGAAATCGTCGCCAACTTCGTCTCCGGCCTCATCATCCTCTTCGAGCGCCCGGTGCGCGTGGGCGATCTGGTCACCATCGGCAGCGACAGCGGCACCGTGCGACGCCTCACCATCCGCGCCACCGTGATCGAGGATTTCGACCGCCGCGAAATCCTGGTGCCCAACAAGAAACTGATCACCGAACAGGTCACGAACTGGACGCTCAGCAACTCGCTGTCGCGCATCTTCCTCACGATCGGCGTGGCCTACGGCAGCGACCCCAAGCAGATCGAGACGCTCCTGCTCGAAGCCATCAAGGCCACCCCGGGCATTCTGTCGGACCCCGCCCCCAGCGTGATCTTCGCCCGCTTCGGGGAAAGCTCGCTCGATTTCGAAATCCGGGCAATCGTGGCCAACGTCGATCAGCGCCTTGGCATCATGAGCCGCCTCAACGAGGAAATCGATCGGATCTTCAAGGAGAACGGCGTGGAAATCCCCTTCCCGCAACGCGACTTGCATATTCGGGACATCGCCTGGCCGAGAACGGAACCTTTCCCTGCCGGGCAAAACGCACTTCAGCCTCCGGAGTCTTGAGCCAGGCGCCGGCGCACCGTCTCGTAGAGACACACGCCGGTGGCCACCGACACGTTCAGACTCTCGACGGCGCCGAGCATGGGGATGCGCACGAGCTCGTCGCACAGCTCGCGCGTGAGCCGCCGCAGACCTTCCCCTTCAGCCCCGAGCACCCAGGCCACGGGCCCGGCGAGGTCGCACTCGTAGAGCGACTTCTGCGCCTCGCCCGACGCGCCCACCACCCACACACCGGCCTCCTTGAGCGTGCGCAGTGCCCGTGCCACGTTCGTCACCGTCACGTAGGGGACGGTGTCGGCGGCGCCGCTCGCGACCTTGACCGCAGCGGCGCTCAAACCGGCGGCGCGATCCTTGGGCGCGATCACCGCATCCACGCCGGCGCCATCGGCCACCCGCAGGCAGGCTCCTAGATTGTGCGGATCCTGCACCCCGTCGAGCACGAGGAAGAGCGCCGGCCGTGTCGGATCGAGCGCGTCGAGCACCTCTTCGAGTGAGCGCGTCCGCGCTTGCGCGGCGACGAAGGCGACCACTCCTTGGTGCCGCCCTCCGCCCGCGATCGCATCGAGCCGCGCCGTGTCGACGGGCACGGCACGCACCCCGGCCAGTTGCGCACGTTCGAGCAGCGAGCGCATCCGCGCATCCTGCCGTTGTCGATCGATGTAGAGCTCGACGACGTCCTCGGGACGATGGCGCAGCAGCGTCGTGACCGCGTGGAAACCCGGCACCGCGCGGCGTTGTCTGGTTTCTTCCTTCATCGCTGCTTGGCCTTGGCGCGGCGCGTGCGCTCAGTCTTGCCTTCGCGCCGGGCCGGCGCCGGGCTGAGGTTCTCCAGGAAATGGAAATCGATCTTGCGCGTGGCCAAATCGACCCGAACCACCTGTACTTTCACCCGGTCGGCGAGGCGGTGACGCACGCCCGTGCGCTCACCCACCAGCGCATGCGCGCGCTCGTCGAAATGGAAATAATCTTCACCCAGATCGGAAATGTGTACCAAACCCTCGACGAAGAGCTCGTCGAGGGTGACGAAGAGGCCGAACGGGACCACCGCCGTGACCACTCCGGTATAGATCTCGCCCACTTTATCTTGCATGAAGTAGCATTTGAGCCAGCCGATGACCTCGCGCGTGGCCTCGTCGGCGCGACGCTCCGTCATCGAACAGTGCTCGCCGATCACCTTCCAGTCGCCGGGTTCGTAGCGCGCCCCGGCGAGCACCGCCTTGATGCAGCGGTGCACCAGCAAGTCGGGATAGCGTCGAATGGGCGAAGTAAAGTGCGCATAGGCCTCGTACGCAAGCCCGAAGTGACCGCGATTTTCCGGCGTATACACGGCCTGTTTGAGCGAGCGCAGCATCACCATCTGCAACAAAGGAGCATCCGGCCGCTGCTGGATCCTTTCCAGCACTTTGGCATAGTCCTTGGGTGTGGGCTCGTCGCCCCCGGGCAACTCGATCCCGAACCCGGCGAGGAAATCACGCAACGCCGCCACTTTCTCCGGTGCCGGCGGCTCATGCACACGGTAGAGCGTGGGATGGTCGTGTTCAGCGAGGAAATCGGACGCACAGACGTTGGCCGCGAGCATGCACTCCTCGATCAAGCGGTGCGCGTCGTTGCGCACGAGCGGCACGATGCGCGCGATCTTGCCGTTCTCGTCGAACTCGATGCGCGTCTCCATCGTCTCGAAGTCGATCGCCCCGCGCTGGCGCCGTGCTTTCAAAAGCGCACGGAAGACGGCATCCAGGTGCTGTAGATGCGGCAGAAGCTCGCCGAGCTTGATACGCACCTCTTCCGTGCCTTCATAGAGCGCAGCGGCGACTTCGGTGTACGTGAGGCGGGCGTGGGAATGCATTACGGCCGGATAGAAACGATAGCGCTGCACCTTTCCCGACGCGCTCACGATCATGTCGCAGGCCATGCACAGTCGATCTTCGCGCGGCACGAGGGAACACAAACCGTTACTCAGTTTCTCCGGCAGCATGGGAATGACCCGGCGCGGAAAATAGACCGAGTTGCCGCGATTGAACGCTTCGCCATCGAGTGCCGAGCCGTGCCGCACGTAGTGCGAGACATCGGCGATCGCCACGATCAACCGAAACCCTTTGCCCTGAGGTTCGCAATAAACCGCATCGTCGAAATCCTTGGCGTCCTCGCCATCGATGGTCACGAGCGGCAATTCACGCAAGTCCACCCGCCCGGCGAAGTCCTTGGGGCGCACCACATCGGGCAAGCGCCTCGCCTCCTCGCGCACCTCGCGCGGCCATTCGAACGGCAAGTCGAACTTACGCAACGCGATTTCGATCTCCATACCGGGATCGTCGTAATCGCCCAATATCTCGACGATCCGCCCGATCGGTTGGGCGTATTTCGTCGGCTGCTCGATGAGCTCGACCACCACCACCTGCCCCGGTTTGGCCTTTTTACCCCCCGGCGCGACGAGGATGTCCTGGGCGATACGCTTGTCCTCGGGCACCACCAAAGTGACCCCATGCTCGACGAGCACGCGCCCCACCACTTTTTGGTTAGCCCGCTCGAGCACTTCGACGATTTTCCCTTCGGGCCGTCCACGCCGGTCGATACCGGCGATGCGCACGATCACCCGATCGCCGTGCAGTACCTGCCGCATCTCCTTGGGACCGAGAAAGATGTCTTCGCCCCCGTCGTCGCGGATCAGGAAACCGAATCCGTCGGGATGCCCCTGGACGCGACCGCGAATGAGGTCGGCCTTTTCCGGCAGGAGATAAGCCCCGCGGCGATTGCGCAGGATCTGCCCGTCGCGCTCCATCGCCTTCAGGCGCCGCTCGAAGAGCTCATACTCGTGAGGTGCGATATCGAGCTCCTCCACGAGCTCGCTCCAGCGCATGGGGCGGCCTGCCTCGGTAAGCACCTGAAGAATGTATTCCCGGCTGGGCAAAGGATGCCCATATTTGGCCGCCTCACGGGCGAAATAGGGATCACGCCGACGACGCTCGCTCACCTCGGGCGCGGGCACGGCCGTCGACTCGATGATCGCAGAAGAGGGTGACGCCGGCTCCACAGCCGTTGGCGCAGACAGCAAAGCGGCGGGTGATCGCCGCCGACGGGAAGAAGAAGGTGAATCAGCGGGAAGTTGCCGTGGTTTGTTCTTTGACGTTTTGCTCATCGAGAATCGGAAGTCCTTGCATGCGTACGCGGCAGGCGCTCACGCCGACATGGCGTTGACAACACGCGCCGCACGCTTATAATAACGCATCTCGTCGCCCAGATGGCGGAATTGGTAGACGCGCTGGTTTCAGGTACCAGTGCCGCAAGGCGTGGAGGTTCGAGTCCTCTTCTGGGCACCACCGCATTTTTTCTCGGCTGTCGCTGGACGAAACACGGACGCAAGGAAATTTCGCCTTGATCCCAGTCCATGACGATCATTTGAAACCGGTTATCATCCGTACCTTTTAGCGGTACGTACCACCCCAAGACACCCTCGATTCACTCGCTTCCTCCTCTTCCGACAGAGCTCCATTGCCCATCCTGGGCACCTCTTTATGTCAATCGCCAGGACAACGTATCGCCGTGCAGCGGTGACCGGGGCCTCCCGCATCATCCGGATCACGTGCGAGTGAGCCGTCATTCTTCCGGATGCAATACCGCATGCAGAAATTCGCGCGTCCGCTGTTCCTTGGGCGAACTGAAAATCTCCTCGGGAGGTCCCTGTTCAAGAATGCGTCCCTGATCGAAAAAACAAACGCGATCGGAAATGCGGCGCGCAAAATCCATCTCGTGCGTCACCAGCAGCATCGTAAGCTCATGCTCCTCGGCCAAGCTACGAATGACTCGTAACACCTCACCCACCAATTCCGGATCGAGTGCCGAGGTTGGCTCATCGAACAACATGATCTTGGGGCGCATGGCCAAGGCACGCGCGATTGCCACGCGCTGCTGCTGTCCGCCCGAGAGCTGCGAGGGAAAAGCCTCGGCCTTGTCGCTCAGGCCCACAAGTTCGAGCAATTCCTCGGCGCGCTGGCGCGCCTCCCGTGGCGACAGACCAAGCACATAGCGGGGCGCTTCGGTGAGGTTGCGCAGCACCGTCATGTGCGGGAACAGATTGAAATGCTGGAAAACCATCCCCATCTTCTGACGCATCTTTCGCAGATGGGCCTCGCTGGCCGGCTCGAGCCCTTTCGCTCCCTGCTCGTGCCACAATGGCTCCCCATCGACATAGACCACCCCTTCGTTGATCCGCTCCAGCGTCATGAGAACGCGCAGCACGGTCGACTTGCCCGAGCCGGAAGGGCCGATGATGGTCACTTTCTCGCCGGGATCGACTGTGAAATCGAGGTGATCGAGCACGGTGAGCTCGCCAAAGCGTTTGACGACCCCTTCGAAGCGGATGATAGGCTCGTTCATTTCAACGGAATCCCTCTTTTTGGCAGACGGGTATCGAGCACACGCACCCCCCAAGCAGCAACGAGCGTCAAGAGGAGATAGAGCGCCCCCACCATGGTGAGCGGAATGAGGTAATTGAAGGTGCGATCACCGATGATCTTGGCGACGTTGAGCATTTCGAGCACGGTGACCACGGACAGCACCGGCACGTCTTTCATGATCGAGACGAGATAATTCCCCATTGCCGGCACGATACGCACGACCGCTTGCGGCAGAATCACATGGATGAAGGTGAGCCTTTCGGAAAGGTTGAGTGCCCGGGCCGCCTCTTTCTGCCCTCGCGGCACGGCCTGAATACCCGCTCGATACACTTCCGCCGTATAGGCGCTATATTGCACTCCCAAGGCCAACGCCCCCGTGAGAAACGCGGGCAACACGATGCCATAATCAGGCAAGACGTAGTAAAGAAAGAAGAGCTGGATGAGCAGCGGCGTATCACGCAAGAATTCGGTGATGAACGCAGCCGGCCAAGCAATGATTTTCAGAGGCACCCCTTTGAGGGACGCCAACAGCAAGCCCAGCCCCAAAGCCACGAAAAATCCCAGCAACGAGGCTTGGATCGTCACGACCATTCCGCGCAGCAAAATTGGCAGGATGGACCAGGCAAACGCCCAAGAAGTGCTCGTATCCCATTCTATTCCGAAAAGCATGGCGCTCATCTCCTCCGATGCCGCCAGCGACCAACGTGGCGTTCGAGCAATCCCATCAAAGCAGCCAGCACCAAGGCCATCCCAAAGTACATGAAAAGCACCATGGTATAGATGGTGGTGCTGTCCTGGGTAAGATTACGCAACTGTTCGGCACGAAAAGCCAAATCTCCCAGACTGATGAGTGACACGAGCGCTGTATCCTTGAGATTCTGCACCGCCAAATTACCGAAAGGCGGCATCATCTCCGGTAACGCCTGCGGCAGGGCGATACGCCATAAGGTCTGAGTGCGCGTGAAGTTGAGCGCTTTTGCCGCCTCGTACTGCGTACGTGGCACCGCTTGCACCGCTCCCCGGACGACCTCCGCTCCATAGGCCCCAATGTTCAGCCCCAGGGCCAGCACCCCGACGGTGACCGGATGGAAACGAAGATCGAGGCCAATGAGCTCACCGAGTAGCGGCAGGGCAAAATACAGCCAGAAGAGCTGTACCAGCAGCGACGTACCGCGGAAGACTTCGATATAAGTGACGCTCAAAGCCTTGATCAACGGATTGTGCGACAACTTTCCCATACCGGCGCCAAAAGCCAGCAAGGTACCCAAGATGGTGGAATACACGGTGAGCTCAATCGTCACCCAGCATCCCTGAAGCAGAGGGTCGATGTAGCGCGTCCATTCCACGTCGATTCTCCCCGAATCAGTGCACCAGTGCGCCCCAAGATCTCATGGTCCGTACCGATCGCTTCGCTCGCCAGCCTGCTCAGCCGCCAGGATTGCACCCCAATCCAGCGCCCATGGCTCGAGGAGCACGCTCGCTTCCACGTCTCCTCGGAAAGCGATCAGGGCGCGGCGCACAGCTCCTCGGCCGTGTGATCGAACGAATGATCAAGATCATTCTCGCCGAACCCATAGCCGAGCAGGATCTCACGCCACGCTTCCGTCTGCTTGAACTGCGCCAGTTGCTCATTGATGGCGTCGCGCAGTTCCTCGTTACCCTTGGCGAACA
This sequence comes from Tepidiphilus sp. J10, assembly GCF_006980785.1. Taxonomy (NCBI): domain Bacteria; kingdom Pseudomonadati; phylum Pseudomonadota; class Hydrogenophilia; order Hydrogenophilales; family Hydrogenophilaceae; genus Tepidiphilus; species Tepidiphilus sp. J10. The sequence goes on along the minus strand of NZ_SBHP01000010.1, from coordinate 32,379 downwards.
CGAACCCACCCCAGCTACGCACCGGTTTTCCGTCGATGACCGGATCTTTGAACGCTTTCACGCGCTCCACGGCCTTGCTCTTGTCAGCCAAATTGGCCACGGTCAAGCTGGTAGCAGCGTAGGCGTCGGCACGCCCGGTAACCACCGTGGAAATGGCATCCGCATTGCTGGCGATGGTGACGATACGATTCTCGGGCAGACCGAGCTTTTGGAACATTTCGAGCTGATCTGCTCCGGCCATGATGGCCACCTTGACTCCTCGCCTGGCCACGATGTCTTCATAGGAGTACAATTTTTTCGGATTGCCTTTCTTTACCAACAACCCTTCTCCATAAGAACTATTCGGGTTGGAGAAGAGCACCTCCTGACAGCGTTGCGGCAGGATCGCCATCTCAGCGGCGACCATATCGAAGCGACCTGCTTTGAGCCCGGGAATGAGCGAACTGAACGCCGTACCCACCCACTCGATCTGCTCGATCCCCAGTTGTTCCACCAACACTTTGGCCACGTCGGGACCGGCCCCTTTGGCCTGGCCATCGATGTCGATGTATCCATAAGGAATTTCATTGGCCACGGCGATGCGGATTACCCCACGCGCCTTGATCTCTTCGAGCGAAGCCGCGTGGGCATCGTACATGAACAATGACAACAGGGAAAAACAGAAGACGAGCAGAACGCGAAAAATGCCTTTTGAATTCAATTCAATCATCAACCCACCCGACTTCAAAGGGAATGTTTTATCATTGTAATTCATATCCCATTGAAAATCAATGGACAAAATACATTTTTATGTCAGATCAATATTTGATATATATTGAACATGATATTTTCAATGGAGATTCATCGGATGACAAAAAAACCACTTCGAGGTCAAAGGGAAGGCGAGGTACATGGAAGGCATAATGGCAGACGTGACAGGGAAATGGGCGAGCACCCCCTGCACATCGGCGCCGTGCGTGCGCGCATTCGCTTATTCGGCGAGGTTGCCCCATGGATGGGTGAGGACCATAGCCGGCCCCCAGCCTTCATCAAACCGCGTAGCAGGACGATCGAAGCGTTGAACAATACCCGGCTAGCCCTGCCTCACCGACTCGGCCTTGAGCGCCGCCTTTGCCACCCTATCAGGGCGAGCATCACGGCCCACGCCGGCAAGTAGAGCCATTCCTTGGCCGGACGATCAGGATTGGGCAATTCCACGTGGGAAATGGACAAGCCCGGCTCCAAACCGAATTTCGCTGCCACGGAGCCGAACGTCACGCCGACGATCTGCCATTGATCCCCCAGAGACATCACCCGAATGCCGACCGAGCGCAAGCGCTCGTGGGCATTCTCGCTTGGCGCTCCCAAGGGAAGGATCACCCCTCGGCGCACTTCGACTCCTTCCAGATTCACTCCCTCCACGAACAGTCGCAGCGAGGCGCCTTCGGGAAGAGAGGTCACCACCCGTTCGAGCTCGACGGCGGGCACTTCGGTATAGGGCGGCACGAGGCGATCCATCCAGAACCCTGGGCGCAACAGGGTAAAAGCCACCAACAAGAGCAAACCCGCTTCCCACCATCGATTGCGCGCAAAAAACCACCCTTGCATGGCCGCGACGAATGCCATCATCGCCGTCACCCCTGCGGCCACCGTCAGCACCAACGCGGTCCAACTCTCCACGCCAATCAAAAGGAGCTGGGTGTTGAAGAGAAACATGAACGGCAAAATGGCCGTGCGGATGGAATAGACGAACGCCTGCACCCCGACGGCGATCGGATCGGTGCGAGCGATCCCAGCCGCGGCGTAAGAAGCCAGACCCACGGGCGGAGTCACGTCGGCCATCAATCCGAAATAGAAGACGAACATATGTACGGCGATGAGCGGCACCACGAGGCCATTCTGCCCCCCCACCTCCACCACCACCGGCGCCATGAGCGTCGAGACCACGATGTAATTGGCCGTGGTGGGCAGGCCCATGCCCAAAATCATACAGATGAGAGCCACCAACAACAGCAGCAGCAACAAATTGCCGCCGGCGAGCATCTCGATCACCTCGGTGAGCACCAGACCAATGCCGGTGAGGGTGACCGTCCCCACGATGATCCCGGCCGATGCCGTAGCGATGGCGATCGGCACCATGTTGCGCGCCCCGCCCACCATGGCCGCCCACAAATCGCGCACCCCTTCGGCGAGGGACGCACCATAGCCTCCTTCCGCACGGAAGAAGGCATAGAGCGGACGCTGTGTCAGAAGGATGAAGATGAGGTAAGTGAGCGCCCAGAAAGCGGCCAACCCCGGAGAAAGGCGCTCCACCATGAGATTCCAGATCAGCACCGCCACCGGCAAGAGGTAATGCAAGCCGGCCGGAATCGTCTTTCGCGCTTCGGGCAACTCGGTGATTTCCGCCTTGGGATCGTCGAACGGAAGCGGCGGCATACGTGCAGCCAGACGAACCAGCGCGAGATAGAGGAAAAACATCAATACCGAGATGAGGAAAAATGAGCCCTGGGGCCACAGCGCCTTGATCCACCCCAGCCCCCACACGACCACGCCTGCCAAGACCACGATTCCAGCGAAAGTCATGACGGCACGCAGCAGCCGTTGCTGCCAAGGCGTCAAGGTGCGCGCCGGCAATCCCTCGATACCGTGGCGAACAGCCTCCAGATGCACCAGATAAAACAAGCCGAGGTAGGACAATACCGCCGGCAAGAAAGCGTGCTTGAGCACTTCGATGTACGGTATGCCCACATACTCGGTCATCAGAAAGGCCGCCGCACCCATCACGGGGGGCATGATCTGCCCATCCACCGAGGCAGCCACCTCCACGGCCGCAGCCTTCTTGGGCGGGTAGCCTACGCGTTTCATCAGTGGGATGGTAAAGGTTCCGGTGGTGACGACGTTGGCGATGGACGAACCGGAAATGATGCCGGTGGAAGCCGAAGCCACCACCGCCGCCTTGGCCGGCCCCCCGCGGAAACGGCCAAGCAACGAAATGGCCGAAGCGATGAAATACCCACCAGCCCCCGCAGTCTCCAGCATGGCGCCGAAGAGAACGAACAGAAAAATGAAACTGGTCGACACCCCCAAGGCCACACCGAACACCCCTTCGGTGGTGAGCCAGAAGTGACTCATGCCCTTGGCGAGCGAAGCCCCCCGATGCGCGATTGCATCGGGCATATAGGGACCGAGGAAGACGTAGCCGAGGAAAACGAGCGCAAGCAGCGTCAAGGGCCAACCCAGTGAGCGACGTGCCGCTTCGAGCAGCAAGGCCAGCCCGACCACGGCAGCCGTCATGTCCATCGGCGAGGGCAAACCCGGGCGGGTAGATAATTCACGATAAAAGAACGCGATGTAGCCGGCACAGGCCATACCGGCCAGCGCCAATCCCCAGTCGAAGAGTGGAACGTGATCGCGGGGTGATCGCTTCAAGGCCGGATAGGCCAGAAAAGCCAGCGCGATGGCAAAGGCGAGATGGATGGACCGGGCCTCGGTGTCATTGAAGATGCCGACGTCGAGTAAAAACGGCAAAGGGGAGGCGTACCACAACTGAAACAGCGACCAGGCGAGCGCCAGCAGCGTGAGCACCCCCCCCTGCCAACCCGCCGGCTGCCGCCGCCCCGTATCGGCCTCGGCGACGAGCTCGCGCAGCGCCTCGTCGGGCAGACCCGGCTCATCCAGAGGCTGCCGTCGCCCCTCTTTCATCCCCGATCGCATCGTCGATGCCCCGGGATCAGAGCCAGCCTTTTTCGCGGTAGTACTTCAATGCACCAGGATGAAGCGGCGCCGACAGGCCGTCCTTGACCATGTGCCCCGGCTCCAGATGGCCGAAAGCCGGATGGAGTTTCTTGAACTCCTCGAAGTTCTCGAATACCGTCTTCACCAGCGTATAGACCACTTCATCGGGCACTTTGGCCGAAGTCACGAGCGTGGCAAGCACGCCGTACGTGGGCACGGGTTCAGGGTGATTGGGATACAGACCAGCGGGAATTTCGACCTTCGCATAATAGGGCGCCTCGGCCAGCAGCTTGTCGACCGCCGGGCCCGTGACATTCGCGAGTTTGGCATTACACGTGGCGAGGGGATCCTGGATGTTGGCGCTCGGATGCCCAACGACGAAGAAGAAGGCATCGATCTTGTTGTCACACAACGCCGGACCATGCTCATCGGGTTTGAGCTCCGAGACGAGGGAAAAATCGGAATACTTCCATCCCAATGCCTGGAGCAACACGTCGACCGTGGCGCGCTGCCCCGACCCCGGGTTACCGATATTGACGCGTTTACCCTTGATGGCTTCCAACCCTTTCTTTGCATCGATTTCGGGACGAACCACCAGCGTGAGCGGCTCGGGGTGCAGAGAGAACACTGCCCTCAAGTCCTGGAAAGGTCCGGCGTCCTTGAACGAGCTGCTGCCATGATAAGCGTGATACTGCCAATCGGACTGTACTACCCCGAAATCGAGCTCACCCGTCCGGATGGTGTTGACGTTATAGACCGATCCCCCCGTGCTTTCGACCGAGCAACGGTATCCATGCTGAGCCCGGTCCTTGTTCATCAAGCGGCAAATAGCCCCGCCGGCGGCATAGTACACCCCCGTGACCCCACCGGTACCGATGGTGACGAATTTTTGCTGCGCCACGACCGGAGGCGCACTCAAGCTTGCCAACCCCAGCGCCAGGATGGCGCCCATCGTTTTGATACCTTTCATGGCGTACTCCTCCTGTGATGAATTTGCGTTTTTTCGAGTCTAGTGCGTAGAAGCGCATGGCGCCAGTTCGGGAAAACCCGCACCGGAGCGTATTTCGACTGCCTATCCCCCTACTCTTCTCCTTCGAGCGGCAGTACGTTCGGGTTGAGCAAGAAGCGAGCATCTGCGATCGCATAGCCTTGCTCATGCACGATCACGGGGTTGAGGTCGAGCTCCGAGATTTCGGGGTACGCCCGCACGAAATCGGCCACCTGGAGCAGCAAATCGACCACGCGCGCCTCATCGACACGCGGCAGTCCCCGGACGCCGTGCAGCAATTTGTTCCCGCGCAGCTGCCGCAGCATGGATTCGGCGTCGTCACGCGTCATGGGAACGGCACGGAAGGCTACGTCATTGAGCACCTCGACGAAGATCCCACCCAAGCCGAACATCATCACGGGACCAAAGACGGGATCGCGCACCATCCCGATGATCACCTCCACCCCTTTGGGCGCCATGGGCATGGCGAGAACCCCATGGAGGTCCGCCTTGGGCGCGTACGCCCGGCACGACGCGAGGATGCTCTCGTACGATTCGACGATGGCCTCCCGCCCCCGCACGTCGAGCCGAACGCCACCGGCATCGCTTTTGTGCAGGATGTCGCGAGAGACGATCTTGAGGGCGAGCGGGCGGTCCCCGAAACGTTCGAGTACCTGCTCGACGTGCTCGGGCGCGCGCATGAGCACCGACTCTCCGGCGGCGATGCCATGCGCGGCCAGAGCCACTTTGGCTTCGTGCTCATAAGGATTGCGCCCCTCCTGGGCCGCGCGCAAGAAGACTTCTCTCACACAGGGCTGGGGTGACACGTGTCGCGCATCCGGTTCGGAGCAACGGCGCAAATGATGGCCACGCTCGGCCAGGGCCTGCAACACCCGAACGGAATGCTCGATCGAGGCATATACCGGCAACCCCGCCTCGCGTAGGCGCCGCACCGCCGGGGGTTTGATGGGCGCATAGAGGCTATGCACCACCAAGGGTTTGTCGTGTTTATTCCGCCATTCAGCGAAGGTTTCGGCACAGCGCATCTCATTACCCATGAGCTGCTCGCCGAATCTAATGGCATAGCCCCCGAACATGCCGACCAGCAGGAGTGCATCGACGTTGTCATCCTGGGCGAGGATGGAGAGACACTCCGCAAGAATGGCAGGATTGTCGTCGGAGGCACCCGCCACGTCGATCGGATTGCGCAGAGAAGCCTGGGGGGGAAGAATGGACGCAAGCCGCCTTACCGTCCCTTCTTCGAGCGGGGCCAGCGACAGACCGGCTTCGACCAGACGGTCGACGGCGATCGTGGCCTGCCCCCCACCGTCGGAGAGCACCGCCACGCGCGACCCAGGCGCTGCATTCCAGGCCGCCAACCCCTCGGCCACCGGCAGCATCTCGTCCGATTGCTGCACCAGGCACACACCGGCTTGACGCAATAGATCGACCGTCATCGAATAGCTTCCCGCCAGCGCCCCCGTATGCGAGCGCGCCGCTACCTTGCCGGCTTCGGTTGCGCCAGACTTATAGACCACGACCGGTTTGTGGCGCGACACGGCGCGCGCGATCTCGAGAAAGCGCTGCCCTGAGCGGAACCCCTCGACGTACATCGTCACGACCCGCGTGTGGGATTCGCGACCCAGAAAACGCAAGTAATCGTTGAAACCCAGATCGGTCTGGTTTCCTGGGCCGACGTAGATGGAAAATCCCAATTCCCCGTGGTATTGGGCCTCGAGCACGAGCGAGAGCAGCATGTTGCCCGACTGCGAGATGAAAGCGACATGTCCTGGACGCACCCCCCGCAAACCCAGCAAGTCGAGTCCGATGGTCAGGTTGAACATGCCGGAGGTATTGGGACCGATCACGCGCACACCATGCTTCTGCGCTGCCGCCAGCAAAGCCTCTTCGAGACGCTCACCATCCGGACCGCTTTCACGAAAGCCTCCGGCGATGACCACCACCCCTTTGATGCCCTTGCGGCCGCATTCTTCCACCAAGCCGGGAACGGTGGCGGCCGGGGTGCAAATCACCGCCAGATCGACCTCACCGGGAAGTTCTTCGACATTGCGGTAACAGCGCCGTCCAAGGATCATCTCCTCGCGCGGATGAATGGGATAGATGGCGCCACGATAGCCTGCCTCGATCAACCCCTGCACGGCTTTGTAGCCCCGTTTCCCTGCGACGGCGGACGCCCCCACCACGGCCACCGCCCGAGGGAAGAACAGAGGATCGAGCGGGTCGGAAGAAGTGTCGCTGCACACGACGGACGGCATCTCAGGCTGATTCATCGGCTCATCTCCCGCGGAACCTGGGTGGGCGCTTCTCGGCAAATGCCACCACGCCTTCACGCCAATCTTCGGTGGTCGCCACGAACGTCATTCCTTCCAACTCGGCGGCAAGGGCTGCTTCCAGCGAATTTCCCGCGGCGAGCAACAGGGTGCGCTTGGCGAGTTCCATGGAAATGGGCGCCTTCTCGGCCAGGGCGCGTGCATAGAGCCGGGCGGATTCGAGAAAGCCCTCGTCGTCGAACGCACGGTTGGCCAATCCGATGCGTTCGGCTTGCTCACCATCGAGGCGTTCGCCAAAAAACAGCAATTCACGCGCTCGCGCCAATCCGACCAGCCGCGGCAACAACCACGTGACCCCCCCGCCGAGGAAGTTGCCGATCGACAACTCCGGGAAACCCAGTTTGGCACTTTTGCTCATCAGCAGGAAATCGGCTGCCAGTGCCATTTCGGCTCCTGCTCCGAGCGCATAGCCATGCACTGCCGCCACCACCGGTTTCGACAGGTGCAGGATGCGCCGGCATACCTCCTGTTCTCCCTCGAGGTAACGGCGACGCTGGTAAGGCGTTCGCTGACCACTGCCGTGCGCTTTGAGGTCGGCTCCCACGCAGAAAGCCCGGCCCTCGCCACGTAGCAGCACCACCCTGACCGTTTCGTCCTCTTCGGCCCGGAGCAATGCTTTGTGCATGGCAGCATAGACGGCTTCATTGACCGCGTTGAGCCGATGCGGGCGATTGAACGCGATTTCAGCCAAACCCTCATGCACCGCATACCGCAGCGGCTCTCCTTCTTCATCGCTCATGGACGGCGCCTCACTCGCCTCTACCATCGCTATCTCCCTCGACGATTCAAACGGTTTTCCTGTGCGGCACCACGAATGAGCGACTGCACGGCTGCATCGCGGCTCGCTCCGGCGCATGGATGCCCGCACATCGAGGGGGGGCATGTCGCCTCCTAGGCGCCTTGGGAAACGCTGAATAATTGGCTGCGCGGGCGAATCGCTGCGTTGTGCGGTGCTCGCTCCCTCGCCTATCTACTCGATATGTCTCGGTCGCTGCGCTCCGTGCGCCTTGCGCTTCATCCCGCTCGCTCATTTCTTCAACGTCCCCCTGACCTGCAATCGCTCGCGGAAGTTTTTCGCACGCCCATAGGACGGAACACGCCGTGATCCCGCCTCCCTCGGCGAGGTTCATGATAGAGCTAAAGGCACGTCCTTCGCAAGCTCGGACTCATTTTGCACTAAAATTCCTTTATGCCTGAAAACGACAAGTCCTCGTCCACATCGACCCGTCGTTCGCAGCGGCTGCAACGGCTGACGGTCTCTTTGAGGCGCTGGGAAGAAGAGCTCCCCATGGTGTTTGCCGCCTGCCTGGTGGGGCTGCTCTCCGTGGGTTTTGCCAAAGCCGCGGAATGGGCCATCGAATTCCATGCCGCCTTGCTCAATGGCCGTCCCTGGATAGGGCTCCTCCTCTCGCCCCTGGGTTTCGCCGCCATCGCCTGGATCACCCTGCGCTTCCTTCCCTCGGCCACCGGCAGCGGCATCCCGCAGGCGATCGCCGCCAGCCTGAGCACCGACGGCAGGCTGAAGCGCTCGCTCCTGTCGATTCCGATCGCCCTGGGCAAGATTCTCCTGACCACCCTGGGCCTACTGTGTGGCGCCTCGATCGGACGCGAAGGGCCAACGGTACAAGTCGCCTCGTCGGTGATGTACGCCCTGGCGGGAAAACGCAAGCGGCGGCGGCTTGCGTCCAGTCAAGCGTTGATCGTCGCCGGCGGAGGCGCCGGCGTGGCCGCCGCCTTCAACACTCCCCTTGGAGGCATCCTCTTTGCCATCGAAGAGATGTCCCATCGCCGTGCTTTCCAAGCAAACGGAACCCTGTTGACGGCCGTCATCTTCTCCGGGATCGTCTCCCTGCTTCTGCTCGGCAACTATACCTATTTCGGGCGCACCGATTTGGCCATGGGCATGGCCGACGGCTGGAAAGTGGTGCTCGCGATGGGCATCACCTGCGGCCTTCTGGGCAGCCTCTATGCGCGCGCGCTGATCGCTTTATCGCACCACGGCCTGCCCGGACGCGCCGGCCAATGGGCCAAACGACACCCGATCTACCTGGCTGCAGCCTGCGGCCTGGGCACTGCCTTGTTGGGTTGGGTCACCGGCGGAGACATCTACGGCACAGGTTATCAGCAAGTCAAGTCGGCCCTGGAAGGCGAAGGCATGCTTCCATGGTATTTTTTCATCGCCAAGATGCTTGCCATCACTCTGGCATTCGTGAGCCGCATACCGGGAGGCGTATTCGCACCCGCACTGGCCGTGGGCGCCGGCCTGGGCTCGCTCGTCGCCACGGGATTCCCGGGGTCGGCGCCCAACGTCTTCCTCGTGCTCGGCATGGTGGGTTTTCTTTCCGCCATGACGCAAACCCCCATCACGGCCTTCGTGATCGTGATGGAAATGACGGCAAACCATGAAATGCTCCTGCCTCTGATGGCGACGTCGCTGATCGCCTTCGCCCTCTCCCGCACCCTCATCCGCACTCCCCTCTATCACGCCTTGGCGCGTGACACCCTACGCTCGGCAAGCGAGCGCCTCAAGCAGCAAAAGCTCGTCCACCAAGACACACTCGGCAACTGAAGGGCGCATCGTTTTCATCGTACGGGCACAGCGGCCCGAGGCAAGAATCGCCCGAAACCGAAGAAGATACCCATATCGATTACAAAGAATGCGCCGTCGAAGGATGGGAACCCCACCAAAACCCTCATAAAAAAATGGTTGACCTCTCCCTCGTCGCGTGATAGGGTAAAAATACAAAAAACACAATAGAATTTATTCGTCACTCTACTCCTTGAATTTCATGGACATTTCCATGAAGTACATTGTCATATAATTACATTTTCATTATCATGAATGATTTATATTTTTTAGACAAAAACCCGTCCCTCGATACGATCACATTCCGTGAGCCCCGGCCGGAAGACGGGCCGCGCGTCACGCGCCTCATTGCCCGGTGCCCGCCGCTCGACCCCAACTCGGCCTATTGCAATCTGTTGCAATGTACGCACTTCGCCGATACCTGCATCCTGGCCGAGCATCCGAACGAGGATGAATTGCTGGGCTGGATCTCCGGGTACCGTATTCCGAATGCGCCGGACAAACTCTTCGTCTGGCAAGTCGCGGTGGCCGAAACGGCCCGGGGCCAGGGGCTCGCCAGCAGCCTGCTCGAACGCTTGCTCGCCCGGCCCGGGCTCGACGACGTGCGCTTCATCGTCACCACCATCACTCCCGACAATGATGCTTCCTGGGCATTCTTTCGCGGATTCGCCGCCCGCCATGGCCATTCGATCGTCGAGCGGCCGCTATTCGAGAAAGAACGCCATTTCGCCGGCCGACACGAGACCGAATGGGAACTGACGATCGGTCCCCTGTCTGCCGTCCATTCCACTCCTTCCGGAGGAAATACGCCATGAGCAGACCCGAACCTTCCCATACACTACCCGATCGTTCGATTTACCTGCGCCGCGAATCCAAGGTGCGAAGCTACTGCCGCACCATGCCCCGACAGTTCGTCAAAGCCAGGGGACCTTGGATGTACGACGATCAGGGAGGGCGCTATCTCGACTTCTTGAGTGGATGCTCGACGCTCAACTACGGTCACAACCATCCCGTACTCAAACAAGCGCTCATCGAGCACATCCAAAACGATGGCATCGCCCATGGTCTCGATCTGCACACCCAGGCCAAGGCAGAATTCCTGCACACGTTCGATGAACTCATCCTCGAGCCTCGCGGACTCGATTATGTGGCAATGTTCCCCGGCCCCACGGGCACCAATGCCGTGGAAGCCGCCCTGAAGCTCGCCCGCAAGGTGACCGGGCGCAACCTCGTGATCGCTTTCACCAACGGATTCCACGGCATGACTTTGGGCTCGCTTGCCTGTACCGGCAACGCGGCCAAACGTCAGGGCGCCGGAGTGCCGCTCGACAACGTCGTGCATGAGCCTTACGACGGCTATCATGGCCAAGGCATCGATACGGCCGAGCTACTCGAACGTCGCCTCACCGACGGCTCGAGCGGTCTCGACGCCCCGGCCGCGATCCTCGTGGAAACGGTGCAAGGCGAGGGCGGGCTCAATGTCGCCTCGGCCGCATGGTTGCGCAAGATCGCCGCCCTGGCCAAGCGTCATGGGGCCCTGCTCATCATCGACGACATCCAGGCCGGATGCGGTCGCACCGGTGGCTTCTTCAGCTTCGAAGAAGCTGGAATCGAACCCGACATCGTTACCCTGGCCAAGTCGCTCTCGGGTCTGGGATTGCCCTTTGCGCTCACGCTCTTCCGACGCGAGCTCGACATCTGGAATCCGGGCGAGCACAACGGAACCTTCCGGGGTAACAACCATGCCTTCGTCACGGCCACCGCCGCCTTGCGCCATTTCTGGAGTGATGGCGAGTTCGCCGGGGAAGTATCGCGGCGCGGCGAATATCTGGCCGAGCGACTCGAACGCATGGCCGAAGCACACGGACTCGAGACCCGCGGCCGCGGCATGATGCGCGGCATCGTCCTGCCCAATGGTGAACTTGCAGCCAAGGTCACCGCTGCCTGCTTCGACCGGGGGCTCATCATCGAGACGAGCGGAGCCGACGATGAAGTCGTCAAAGTGCTCGCCCCGCTGAACATCGACGACGAGATATTCGCCAAAGGCTTGGACATCGTCGAAGAATGCGTAGCCAATGTCATGAGTGAGTACGTCGAAGCATCGCTGGAGGTAACCAAATGATCGTGCGTTCGGTCGACGAGCTGCGTGATGGTGAGCGTCACGTCAAATCCAAAGGCTGGGACAGCATCCGTTTGCTGCTGAAGAAAGACGGCATGGGGTTTTCCTATCACGTCACTCGCCTCTACTCGGGAGAGACGCTGGAATTCCACTACCGCAACCACCTCGAAGCCGTCTTGGTGATCGAAGGCACCGGCACCATCGAAGATCTGGGTACGGGTCAAATCCACGTGCTTCGCCCAGGGGTCATGTACGCCCTCAATGAGCACGATCGGCACATCATACGCCCGACCACGGACATCGTCTGTGTGTGCGCCTTCAATCCTCCGGTCACCGGCGCGGAAGTACATGACGAGACCGGCGCCTACCCGACCGAGCACGAATACGCTCGATCCCAATAGCGCGCCGCTGCATCGCCCCCTCCCTCGTCGGCACCCCTCGCTTCGTCGAGGAGGGGTGCCATCGTTGCTTTTGCACATCATCCAGAAAGGAGGCTGTATGGAAGATCTCTATCCCTCTCGTCGCAGCCATGAGGCCATGAAACGCTAGCGCTCTGAACGGAAAATCGCCTCGATCGGGGCAACCGCGGGGAACCCGGATCACAGCGGGAAGGCGCCACGACCTGCTCGAACGACGCCGTTGATCCCATTGCGAACCGAAGCCATTGGTTTTTTTTCCTTGGCCGACCTATAGTGATTGGGCTCACACAACAACCACGGAAAGGATCGATCGATGACCGAGAAGCGCAATCTCTTCACCTCCATCACTCTGGGCCCTTACACCCTGCCCAACCGCATCGCCATGGCGCCGATGACGCGCAACCGTGCCAGCGCCGAAGGCGTGCCCACCGACATGATGGCGCGCTACTATGCCCAACGCGCCAGCGCCGGCCTCATCATCAGCGAAGGCGTGATCGTCTCCCCCGAGGGCTTCGCCTACCCCAACACCCCTGGTATCTTCACGCCGGCCCAGATCCGGGGATGGAAAGCCGTCACCGAGGCGGTACACGCCCGCGGCGGGCGCATCTTCGCCCAATTGTGGCACTGCGGCCGGGTGGCCCATCCCGAGGTCAACGGCGGCTTGCAGCCCATCGGCCCCTCCGCGATCGCCGCCCGTGGCGAGACTTACACCCCCAGCGGCAGCAAACCCTTCGTCACGCCGCATGCCATGAGCCTGCAAGAAATCGAAGAAACCGTCGAACGCTACGCCCAGGCGGCGCGAAACGCCAAGGCGGCCGGTTTCGACGGCGTGGAGATCCACGGCGCCAACGGGTACCTCATCGACCAGTTCCTGCGCGACGGCAGCAACCGTCGCACCGACGCCTACGGCGGCTCCATCGCCAACCGCGCCCGTTTCCTCATGGAAGTGACCGAAGCCGTGCTCGGCGTATGGGATCGCGGCTGCGTGGGGGTGCGCCTCTCGCCCCTGCAACCGTTCAACGACATGCGCGATTCCAACCCCGAAGCGACGTTTTCTTACGTCGTCAAGGCCTTGGGAGAATTCAAGCTCGGCTATCTGCATATCACCGAAATGGGTAAGGAAGCGCCGGGGGTGGCCGGCCCCGCCTTCGACCTGAAATTGCTGCGCCCCCTGTGGCCCACCGTCTATATGACGAACGGCGGCTATACCTCCGAGACGGCCAATGCGGCGATCGCACGCGGTGAAGCCGACATGATCTCGTTCGGACAACTCTTCATCGCCAATCCCGACCTGGTCGAGCGCTTGCGCCGCGGCGCACCGCTCAACACGCCCGATCCTTCCACCTTCTATACGGGGGGCGAGAAAGGCTATCTCGACTATCCCGTACTCTATCCCTGAAATGCGTAAAAGCCGCCTGAAGGCGGCTTTTACGCTCATTCCGAAACGGGCAGAGCTACTGCTTGAGCCCCTCGGCCTTGATCGTCGCCTGCACGGCGGGGCGCTGCGCCATCTTCTCGACAAAGCGCGCCAAGGCTGGGAATTGCCCCAGATCGATCTGCACGAAGGCCGTCCAGCGCGCGCACACGTAGAGGTAGATATCGGCGACCGAAAATTCCTCTCCCAGCAGCCAGGGACGCTGCGCGAGCTGCCCATCCACCCACTGCAGGCGCTTGAGCAGGGTCTCTTTCGCCACCGCCTTCCACTCCTGGGGGCAGTTCGGCTTGAAGAGCGGCGAGAATCCTTTGTGGATCTCGGTGGAGATGAAGTTGAGCCATTCCACCAACCGCACCAGCCCCATCCCCTCTTTGGGGCCGAGCGGCGTACGTGCCAGATTCTGCACGATATAGATGAGAATCGCCGGGCCTTCGGTGAGGATCGTCCCATCGTCGAGCTGCAGCGCCGGCACGTAGCCCTTGGAATTGATCGCCAGATAATCGCCCCCATCGGCGAGTTTCTTCGTGGCGAGATCCACCCGCACCAGCTCGGGCTCGACGCCGGCTTCCCGAAGGGCGATGTGGGGCGACAGCGAACAGGCGCCGGGCGAGAAATACAGTTTCATCGGGTTCCTCCTTTTTCGTGGTTCGTATGATTGAAAGCCCCTCACGGGGCTTTTTTACTGTAGCACGTCCGGAGGAAAAAGGTTTCAGGCGCCGAAAGGATGACGGCGCAGGATGGTCTCGTCGCGCTCGGGGCCAGTCGAGATCACGTCGATCGGAATCTCGCAGAATTCCTCGATGCGGTGCAGGTAGGCACGGGCCTCGTAGGGAAGATCCTCCCAACGGCGCGCCCCGAAGGTGCTCTCGCGCCAGCCAGGCAGCGTTTCGTAGACGGGAACGCAACGGGCGACCTCGTCGGCTCCCATTGGCAACAATTCGATCCGCTCACCGTCGAGTTCGTAACCGATGCACAGTTTCAGATCCTCGAGGCCGTCGAGCACGTCGAGCTTGGTAATACACAGACCCGAGACGCCATTGATGATGATGGAACGCTTGAGCGCGGCCAGGTCCAGCCAGCCGCAGCGCCGCTTGCGACCGGTGACGGTGCCGAACTCCCGCCCTTTGGTCGACATCTGCCAGCCCGGGGTGCCCTCGGTGTCTATGTCCAATTCCGTGGGGAAAGGCCCCCCGCCCACCCGAGTGCAATACGCCTTGGTGATGCCGAGCACGTAGTGCAGTCGCCCCGGCCCCAGCCCGGCGCCGGCGGCGGCTTGACCGGCGACACAGTTGCTGGAGGTGACGAAGGGATAGGTGCCGTGATCGATGTCGAGTAGCGTCCCCTGCGCCCCTTCGAAGAGAAGATTGCCGCCCGCCTTGTTGATCTCGTAGAGTCGGGCGGAGACGTCGGTCACCAAGGGCAACATTTCTTTCGCATCGGCGAGCGCTTGTTCATAGATCGGCTCGAACTCGAGCGGCTCGGCGTGGAAAGCCTGGGTGAGCACGAAATTGACCCAGGCGAGGTTGCTCTCGAGCTTGGCGCGAAATTGCTCGGGACGGAAGAGATCGTAGAGGCGGATCGCACGACGGGCCACCTTGTCCTCGTAAGCCGGGCCGATGCCCTTGCCCGTGGTACCGATCTTGTCGCCGGCGCTGCGCGCCGCCTCGCGCGCCCGGTCGAGCGCGACGTGATAGGGCAGGATCAAAGGGCAACCGGGGCTCACGCGCAGGCGCGAGCGCACTTCGATCCCGCCAGCCTCCAACGTCCGAATCTCAGCAAGGAGGTGATGCACGTCGAGCACCACCCCGTTGCCGATGAAGCAGGCCACCCCTTCGCGCACGATGCCGGAGGGCACGAGGTTGAGCTTGTATTCACGCTCCCCCACCACCAAGGTGTGCCCCGCGTTGTGCCCACCCTGGAAGCGCACCACGCCCTGAGCGTTGTCGGTGAGCCAGTCGACGATCTTGCCCTTACCTTCGTCGCCCCACTGCGTCCCGACGACGACCACGTTCTTAGCCATCAGCCCTTCCTTTTACGATCACAACGGTTCCACGACCCACTGTCCGGCGCGCTGCACGAGGCGCCGGTCGCAGCCGGCTTCGCGCCATTCTTCGAGCGGATGCCCCGGCAATTCCCGCACCACTGCCTGCCCTGCCTCACGCAACTGGGCCACTACTGCCTCCAACGCCTCATCGTCCACCGCGGGCGCGAGGATGGCGCCCGGCAAGGGGGCGAGCGGCAGACGGGCGATGAGTTCGCGCAAATCGATCGAAAATCCCGTCGCCGGCCGAGCCCGTCCGAAAGCCGCACCGAGTCCGTCGTAACGCCCGCCCAAGGCGAGCGCCGAAGGGTGATTGGCGCCATAGGCAGCGAACATCACGCCGGTGTGATAGTGATAGCCACGAAGATCCGCCAGATCGAACCCCAGCGGCAAATCGGCGAGCGCTTCGGCGAGCGCCTCGAGCTCTTCGAGTGCCCGCACCACTGCCGGCAGCGGCGCGAGCCGAGACCGTGCCAGAGAGAGCACCTCGATCCCGCCGTAGAGCCCAGGCAGGGCGCACAGTGAAACAGCACGCGCCTCATCGATCTCGGCGCCGGTCGTGGCGAGGAAGTTTTCGATTCCCGCAGAATCTTTTGCCTGGAGCAGTTCGAAGAGCGCCTCTGCTCGCTCGTGATCCATGCCCTCGGTGAGGGCGCGAAAGAGCCCCATGTGCCCGACGTCGATACGCACCGCCGGTAGACGTGCCCGTTCGAGGGCAGTCGCCAGCAGGCGAATGATCTCGATGTCGGCTTCCACACCGCCATGACCATAGAGCTCGGCACCGAGCTGCAGCGGCTCGCGCGTGGCGGTGAGCGAGGCGGGCAGAGTGTGCAGCACCGGGCCACAGTAACACAGACGGGTGACGCCCCGACGATTCAACAGATGCGCATCGATCCGTGCCACCTGAGGCGTAATGTCGGCACGCACCCCCATGGTTTGGCCGCTCAACTGGTCGGTGAGCCCGAACGTACGCAGCCTCAGGTCTTCCTCTCCGCCGACGATGAGCGAAGAGAGGAATTCGATGAGCGGAGGAGCGACGAGCTGGTAGCCATGAAGACGGAAGAGATCGAGCAGATCGCGTCGTAAGCGCTCGAGGTGCTCCGCCGCCGGGGGCAGCTCGTCACGGAGATAGTCGGGCAAAACCCAACGCATGGATGGCCTCACAGGATGACGTCATTGACGATGAGCAACCCCAGGACGATGGCCGCGGCACCGAACCAGCGTAAGCGCTCGGAAGGCACCTCTGCCAGACGCTTCAGGGCTTGCTGCCAGGCATGCGGTGCGAGGAAAGGCATCAAGCCCTCGAAAACGAGCATCAGACCCAAGGCTTTCCAGAAGATTTCGGACATGCTCTGGACGGCAAGGCTCAGCGGTTGCCCGACGACTGTGGCGTCTTGAAGTGTTTGAAGAACGCGGAGCTTGGATCGAGAACGAACACGTCCTCACGCCGAGAGAAGCTCTCGCGATAGGCTTCGAGGCTGCGATAGTAGCTGAAGAACTCGGGATCGCGTCCATAGGCTTCGTTGAAGATGCGCGTGGCTTCGGCATCCCCTTCACCTTTGAGCCGCTGCGACTCACGATAGGCTTCGGCGATGATCAGCTCGCTTTGCCGGTCAGCGTCGGCGCGGATACGCTCGGCGATCGCCGCCCCCTCGGAGCGCAGGTTGTTGGCCACGCGCTTGCGCTCGGCCTCCATGCGGCGGTAGACCGACTCGGACACCTCTGCCGGCAGATCGACGCGCTTCAGGCGCAGATCGACGATCTCGACACCGAACGTGCGCGCGTCGCGGTCGGTCTTGGTGCGCACGATTTCCATGACCTTGTCGCGCTCACCGGAGACGACATCGTGCACGCTGCGTTGACCGAATTCTTCGCGCAGCGTGGCGTTGACCGTTTGCAGTAGCCGTGTGCGAGCACGCGTCTCGTCCCCGCCCATGGTGATGTAATACTGCTGCGGGTCGGCGATGCGCCACTTGATGAAGTGGTCCACCAACACGTTCTTCTTCTCGGAAGTGATGAAACGCTCAGGTTCGGGCGTATCGATGGTCAAAAAGCGCCGATCGAACAGACGAACGTTCTGTACCAAGGGAAGTTTCACATGCAAGCCCGGTTCGGAAATTACCGATTTGACCTCCCCGAACTGCAGGACCATGGCATAGCGGCGCTCGTCGACGGTAAAGAGCGACATCGAGGCGATCGCGGCAATCAGCAGCAACACCCCGAGCACGGTGGCGATCCTAGCTTGCATCATCGGCTCCCCCGCTCACGGTTGCGCAGATCTTGTCTCGTCATGTCCCGTTCCTTACGGGTCGATTCGGCCGCAGCCTCGGCACTGCCATCGCCGCTGCTAGGCCCTTGGTAAGTTGGCGCCGTCGTGCCCCCGGAAGGGGTGAGCAAACGCTCGAGCGGCAAAACCATGAGGTTGTTGTGGGCCGGTGCATCGACCAGCACCTTGCTCGTGTTGGTAAAGATATGTTGCATCGTCTCGAGATAGAGGCGTTCGCGCGTGATCGCCGGCGCCTGCCGGTATTGCTGCTGGATCTGGGTGAACCGCGCGGCATCACCAGTGGCCTGTTCCACGATCCTACCTTTGTAGGCATTGGCCTCCTCCAACAGACGTGCGGCCGTGCCTCGAGCGCGAGGGATCACTGCGTTGGCATAGGCCTCACCTTCGTTCCGCAAGCGTTCGCGATCTTGACCGGCCTTGACGGCGTCGTCGAAAGCCGCCTGCACCTGCTCGGGTGGCTGGGCATTTTGCAGGGTCACGCGCACCACTTGCACCCCGGTACGGTAGCGGTCGAGCATGGTCTGCATCAACTCCTGAGCGCGTACGGCGATGTCCTCACGTCCTTCGTAGAGGACGTAATCCATTTTGGACTTGCCGACGATTTCACGCATGGCGCTCTCGGCGGCCTGCTTGACGCTCTCGTCGGGCGCACGGTCGCGGAAGAGATAGTCTTCGGGAGATTTGAGCACGTATTGCACCGCAAACTGGATCGAGACGATGTTCTCGTCGTCGGTGAGCATGAGCGATTCACGCAGCACCTTGTTGCGGTCGGTGCCGCGGTAACCGACTTCGACGGTGCGCACGCCGGTGAGATCGACGATCTCATGGCGTTCGATCGGGTAGGGCAAGCGCCAACGCAAGCCCGGTTCGGTCGTCTCGACGTACCGACCAAACCGCAGTACCACCGCGCGTTCGTTGGCATCGACCTTATAAAACCCGGAAAGCAGCCACAACACGAGTACGATGGCGACGAGCAAGACGATCCCGGCACCGAATTGCTTGCCATCCCAGGAGCGGCCTCCTCCAGGGCCAGAAGAACGCCCTCCGCGGCCACCACCAAAGAGCACCGCGAGCCGCTCGTTGAATTGACGCCAGACTTCCTCGAGGTCGGGGGGACCTTCGCCTTGGGGCGGACGTCCCGGGCGAGGATCACGACGGCGCCCCTCATCGTCGGGTCCGTCGTTACGATCGCCCCAACGGGGATCATTCAATGACATGGAGTTCCTCGTTTCTTGATTGCACCGTACGCATCGGCGACAGGGCGCACAGGCGGTCGGTGAGCACCGCACGTAAGGAGTCGAGCCCCTCTCCGGTGCGCGCGCTGACGCAAACCCGGCGAATGCTACCACACTCGTCGGTCCGCTCGGCCGGAACCTCGGCGAGCAAGTCGATTTTATTGAACACCTCGATCCGTGGCACGTCCTGTGCGCCGATCTCGGCGAGCACCGCCTCTACCGTGGCGCGCTGAGCCTCACGATCCTCACTCGCCCCATCGACGACGTGTAGCAGCAGGTCGGCCTCGGCGACCTCTTCGAGCGTGGCGTGGAAGGCCGCCACCAAGTCGTGCGGCAGATCACGGATGAATCCTACGGTATCCGAGAGCACGACGTCACCGACGCGCGGCAGCCAGATGCGGCGCGATGTGGTGTCGAGCGTGGCAAAGAGCTGGTCGGCGGCATAGGCGCCGGCTTTGGTGAGTGCGTTGAAGAGGGTCGACTTGCCGGCGTTGGTATAGCCCACCAGCGAGACCTGCGGCACCCCCCGACGGTTGCGCGCGCGCCGGCGTGTGATGCGCTGGCGCTCGAGCCGCTCGAGCCGGCTCTTCAGCTGCTTGACCCGAATGCCCAGGAGCCGCCGGTCGGTCTCGAGCTGGGTCTCGCCCGGGCCACGCAGGCCGATCCCTCCACGCTGGCGCTCGAGGTGGGTCCAGCCGCGCACGAGGCGCGTGGAAAGATATTCCAGCTGGGCGAGCTCCACCTGGAGTTTTCCTTCGTGACTGCGGGCACGCTGCGCGAAGATGTCGAGGATGAGGGCATTGCGATCGATCACCCGGCACTGCAATTCGCGCTCGAGGTTACGCTGCTGCGCTGGAGACAAGGTATGGTCGAAGACGACCAAATCGCCCTCTCCTTGGGTAATGGCGCTACGCACTTCGTCGAGCTTGCCGCGACCGACGAAGAAAGCCGGATCGGGCCGGGGACGACGACCGCGCACCACGCCGACCACGTCGGCTCCGGCGCTTTCCACCAGGAGTTGCAATTCAGAGAGACGCTCGGCGAGCGCTCCCTGGCCGATATCGAGCTGGACGAGCACGGCTTGTTCACCGCGTTGCGGACGTTCGAACAATGAAAGATTCCTTCGAGGAAAGAGGAACGTTCATGAGACGCGCCAATCGCGCAGGCGTTCCCCACAATCCATCATTGTTCCGCTTGCTGTTCGTCCTCATGGACTTCGCGCAGCGTCACTGGGCGCGACGGCACGACGGTGGAGATGGCGTGCTTGTAGACCATCTGCGTGACGTTGTTCTTGAGCAGGACGACGTATTGGTCGAAGGACTCGATGTGCCCTTGTAACTTGATACCATTGACCAGATAGATCGACACCGGGACGTGCTCGCGGCGCAGCAGGTTGAGGAAGGGGTCTTGCAGTTGCAAGGCTTTGTTGCTCATGTCGTGGCCTTTCGTGTTGTGGGTTTGGTCTCATGAAAAATGGTGCAGCACAACGAACAACGATAGCACAGTCGCGCTGGCTTTGGGCAGCAGCCGTTCAATCGCTGCGTTTCACATAGGGGTTTTCCGACGTGCGCCATTCGAGCTTGAGCGGCGTACCGCGCAGACGGAAGGCTTCGAGGAAACCATGCTCGAGATAGCGCCGGTACGATTTGGGCAAATGCTCGAGCGCGTTGCCGTGGATGACGATCACCGGCGGATTGCTGCCCCCTTGATGCGCATAGCGCGGCTTCGGACGAAAGAGCCCGTGGCGCGGCGGCGCCTGGCGTTTGACCAGCTCCTGGAGCACCCGGGTGAGCTGTGGCGTGGGCAGCTTGGCAAACGCGGCGGCATGGGCTTCGTCCACGGCCTTGAGGAGCGGCTCCAGCCCTCGCCCTTGCGCGGCCGAGAGGAAAACGGTGCGCGCGAACGACAGAAATCCCAGCTTGCTGGCAAGCTGCGTCTTCACCAGGCTACGCTGGTAGTCATCGACGGCATCCCATTTGTTTACCGCGATCACGAGGGCGCAGCCGGTCTCGAGGATGAATCCCCCCAAGTGCGCGTCCTGATCGGCGATCCCCTGCGTCGCGTCGAGCACGAGCACGACCACGTTGGCCCGCTCCACCGCCTGTAGAGTCTTGATCACCGAAAATTTCTCCACCGCCTCGGTGACCCGCCCCTTGCGGCGCACACCAGCAGTGTCGACGAGCACGTAGCGGCGCGAGCCCCGCACGAACGGCACCTCGATCGTATCGCGGGTCGTCCCTGGCAGGTCGTAGGCGATGAGCCGCTCTTCGCCCACAAGGGCGTTGATGAGGGTCGACTTGCCCACGTTGGGACGACCGACCACCGCCACGCGCGGCGCGTCTTCCTCCTGCGGCGGCTCGTTGGAGTCTTCTTCGGGAAAATCGGCCAAGACTTCGGCGATCATCTGGCGCACGCCCTCACCATGCGCCGCCGAGATGGCCAAGGGTTCGCCCAGCCCGAGTGCGTGGAATTCGGCGGTGGCGTAGGTCTGACGCATGCCTTCGGTCTTGTTGACCACCAACCGCACCGAGCGGCCGAGCCGGCGCAAATAATCAGCGATGTCTCGGTCGTGCGCCGTGAGGCCGGCGCGCCCGTCGACGAGAAAGAGGACGACGTCGGCCTCGCGGATCGCCTGCTCGGCCTGGCGCGCCATCTCGCGAGTCAATCCTTCCTTGCTCGTCGGATCGAAGCCGGCGGTATCGACGACCAAATAGGGCCGCGGGCCGAGCTTTCCCTGACCGTAGCGCCGGTCACGCGTCAGCCCCGGTACGTCGGCCACGAGTGCATCCCGGCTTTGCGTGAGCCGGTTGAACAGGGTGGACTTGCCGACGTTGGGCCGCCCGACGAGCACGACGGTGGGCAGTGCCGCCATCAATGCACCTCCACGACGGCCACCGTTCCATCGGTATTCTGCACCACTGCCCGGTTGGGACCGATGGATTTCGGCTCGACGAGGATGGGTCCGGAGCCGACACGTACCCGCCCACGGATGCGGCCATCGTTGCGATCGAGCACGTGGACGTAACCTTCGCGATCGCCCACGAGCACCCAGTCTCCGAGGATGAGCGGACGCGTGAGCAAGCGCCAGGAGAATCCACCCGTGCGCCACTGTTCCCTCCCGGAGTAAGCATCGAGTGCGACCACGTCGTCGTTGTCGGCAGTGACGACGATATAACGAAAGTCACGATCGATCCCCGTGCGGCTAGAGAGATCCTTGGTCCAGATCGTCTCGGCGGTACGCCCGTCGAAGCAGGCCACACGCCCCTGATACGCGGCGGCGCACACTTCCTGACGCGCCACCAACGGTGGACCGACCACGTCGGTGAGCCGTTCGATTTCGGTCGCCCCCTTGGGCGAGGCCACCGTCAGATCGAAGAGCGGTGCGCCGCTGCGCGGTTCGACCACGGCAACGATCCCTCCCGGATAACCAGCGACGATGGCGTTGCCGGCGCTCACCAGCGGGGCCGATTGGCGCAGCGACAAGGGCGGCAGGTTGCGCTGATAAACCCAGCGCTCCTTGCCGTCGCGCGCATCGAGCGCGATGAGCCGATGATCGACCGCACGCACCACGACGAAGCCGCCGGCCACCAAGGGTGGCGTGATCACGTCGGCCTGGAGCGGATGGCGCCAGCGCACTGTCCCATCGTCGACGGCAAGTGCCACCACCTCCCCTTTGCGCGTGACGACCACGGCCAGGCGCTCGTCCGCACCCACACCCGCGATGATCCTGTCTTCGAGCTTCGCCTCCCAGCGCGTACCGCCATTCCAGCGCAAAACGCGCCCGTCACCCCCGGCAACGATGGCCTCGTTGTCGAGGATGGCCGGAGTGAGGAAAAGTCCTTCACTGCCCCCTACCTTGGTCTGCGCTGCAATGCTCACTTCCACGGGACTGGTGAGCGGCGGCAGAGGCGCGATCTGGGGTCCTTTGCGCGAAAAGGGATTGAGCGAAGAGCAGCCGGCAACGAGCGTCGCGACGGCAAAAAGCGCCAGCAGACGCGCAGCGACACGGGAGAAACGACCGCTCATGCTCAGCCCCCCAACCCGTCGCGCTTGAGGGCGACGAGTTCTCGCCAGGCAGGATCCGTCCCCTGATCGAGGGCTCGCTGATAGGCCACCCGTGCTTCTTCGAGGCGTCCGAGCGCCGCGAGCGCATCCCCACGGGCTTCTTCATAGCGCGCGGCCAACTCCGGCACCGGCGCGATGGCGAGCCGTTCGAAAGCTTCTTGGGCCGAACCCGAATCGAGCAACACGGCCGCCTCGCGCAAGCGAGCCACATCCCGCAGGTAAGGTTCGGAGCCCTGCTCGGCTACGCGCCCGAGTTCTTCTTTTGCGGCTGCGTGATCACCAGCTTGCCACAGTTCGTAACCCAGTTTCAAACCGGAGAGATCGGCCAACAAGGCATTGGTCCGTGATTCCCGCAAACGATGGGCTGCGGCCCGTGCCAAGGGCAACTCCCCTCGTTCGAGGGCCACCACCAACTCTGCCTCGATGCGCGCCGCCTCCTGGGCCTGGTGCTGGCGCCACCAGCGCCATCCGTTCCAGCCCAAGGAAACGATCGCCGCCACGAGGATGGCGATCGTCACCCAGCGGCCGTACATCTGCCACCAGGTCTTGAGTTCGTCGATCTGCTCCTGTTCCTGCAAGTCAAGCGCCATTACCTTCCTCCTGGCCGTAGAGCCATTGCATCACCGCGTCTTCGCAGGCTTCGATCGCTACCCGCTGCTGCGGCGCCTCCTGGCGCAGGGGCTTGAGCCCCACCGTGCCGCTGTCGACCTCGTCCTCACCCAGGATCAAGGCCAGCGTCGCGCCACTCGCATCCGCCTTTTTCATCTGGCTCTTGAAACTGCCGCCGCCACAATGCAATACCACGTCGAGCCCCAGATCACGCAGGCGCTCGGCGAGTTGGAACGCCACGGCCTCGGCGCGCGCACCTTGATGCACCACGTAAACGTCGGGCACCTTGGGCACGACTTTTCCGCCGCTCGCCTGCCATAGCATCAGCAGCCGTTCCACGCCGATGGCAAAGCCGGCCGCGGGGGCAGGCTTGCCCCCCAGCTGTTCGATGAGGCCGTCGTAGCGGCCACCGGCGCAGATCGTCGCTTGCGCCCCGAGCCGCGGGCTCACCCATTCGAAGACGGTACGGTTGTAGTAATCCAGTCCTCGAACCAGCCGTGGGTTGATGCGATAGGGCACGCCGGCTGCCTCGATGAGCGCGAGTACCCGCTCGAAGTGCGTCTTCGATTCCTCGCCGAGGAAATCCAACAGACGTGGTGCTCCCTCGATGAGTTCCTGCATCGCCGGATTTTTCGAATCCAGGATACGCAGCGGATTGCGCTCGAGGCGACGTTTGCCGTCCTCATCGAGTTCGTCGTAGCGTGCCCGGAAGTACTCGACCAGGGACTGGCGGTGTGCGGCGCGCTCCTCGCTCGAACCCAGGGAATTGATCTCGAGCCGCACGTCCTGCAAGCCCAGCTCATCCCACAGACGTGCGCCCATGAGGATGAGTTCGGCATCGATGTCGGGACCGGAAAAACCGAGCGCCTCGATGCCGACCTGGTGGAACTGCCGGTAACGCCCCTTTTGCGGCCGCTCGTGGCGGAACATCGGGCCCAGGTAATAGAGCCGCTGCGGCCCTTGAAAGAGGAGATTGTGCTCGATCACCGCGCGCACGCAGCCCGCCGTCCCCTCGGGACGCAAGGTCAGGTGTTCGCCGTTCAGCACGTCCTCGAAGGAATACATCTCCTTCTCGACGATGTCGGTCACCTCGCCGATGGCACGCTTGAAGAGCGCCGTCGGCTCGACGATGGGCGTGCGGATGGGGCGATAGCCGTAGGCGCGCGCCCAGGTGCGCACCCGCTCCTCGAATTCTTCCCACCAATCCGATTCGGGCGGCAGGATGTCGTTCATCCCGCGCACCGCCTGTAATTTCGTTGCGCTCATGCTTCCTCGTCGTGTTGCGGAACCTTCGGCGGAAAACGCCGCGCCACGTAGGCTTCGATCATGGCGTGGAACTGCGCGGCAAGGTCCGGACCGCGCAGCGTGGCCACCTTCTGTCCATCGACGAAAACGGGGGCGGCCGGCGCCTCGCCCGTGCCCGGCAGAGAGATGCCGATGTGGGCATGCTTGGATTCACCCGGGCCATTGACGACGCAGCCCATCACGGCCAGCGTCAGCTGCTCCACCCCGTCGTAGCGCTCGCGCCACTCGGGCATGCGCGCGCGCACGTAGGACTGGGTCGATTCGGCCAACTCCTGAAAAAAAGAGGACGTCGTGCGCCCGCATCCCGGGCAGGCCGTCACCATCGGCGTGAACGCCCGCAGTCCCATGGTCTGCAGGATCTGCTGCGCCACCACCACTTCCTCGGTACGGTCCCCCCCCGGCGCAGGCGTGAGCGAGACGCGGATGGTGTCGCCGATCCCCTCTTGCAGCAGCACCGCCAAGGCCGCGGTCGAGGCGACGATGCCCTTGCTGCCCATGCCCGCCTCGGTAAGGCCCAAGTGCAGCGGATAATCACAGCGCTGCGCGAGTGTGCGATAGACGGCAATGAGATCCTGCACGCTGGAGACCTTGGCCGAGAGCACGATGCGATCACCAAGAAGACCGTAGCGTTCGGCGAGCGCCGCCGATTCAAGGGCGGACGTCACGAGCGCCTCGCGCATCACCGCCCCGGCCGACCAAGGCCGCTCGCGCCGGGCATTCTCGTCCATGAGGCGCGCGAGCACTGCCGGGTCGAGGCTGCCCCAATTCACCCCAATGCGCACGGGCTTGCCGTAACGGCAGGCGAGTTCGACGATCTCGGCGAAACGCTGGTCTCGTTTTTCTCCCTGTCCAACGTTGCCCGGATTGATGCGCCATTTGTCCAGCGCCTCGGCGCAGGCCGGATACTCTCGCAGCAGCTGGTGGCCGTTATAGTGGAAGTCGCCCACGAGCGGCACGCGACAGCCGGCGCGCAGCAGGCGTTCGCGAATTTCGGGCACCGCGCGCGCAGCCGCCTCGTCATTGACCGTAAGCCGCACCAGCTCGGAACCGGCCCGGGCGAGCGCCAGCACTTGGCGCACCGTCGACTCGACTTCGCTCGTCGCGGTATTGGTCATGGACTGCACGACGATGGGTGCGCTCGAGCCGATCGTCAATGAACCCACGCGCACCTGCCGGGTGGATCGGCGCTGCTGCGGACCAACGGTGGGCTCGGCCATGACTTCTTCCAGAAGCGCGTCGTTCGCCTTCATTTCAACCTCGTCATGGCAACCTGATTCTGCCGACCCCATTCTTGCTCACTTCTTTGATCTCGATGGGTTCGCCTCGAAACTCCACTCGAACCACCGCCGCATTCCCAACCACCAGGGAAAACGGCGGCGTGCCGGCCAGCGAAGCCTCCTGACCCGCATCGAGTATCCGGGAGAACACGACCGTTCCGCTGGCATCACGCACCTCGACCCAGGATCGCCCCTCGGCCCGGAAACGCAACACAGGCTCAGGTTCAGGAGGATTTTCTGGGCTGACTACCGACGGCGCCTCAGCGAGAGTCTTCTCTGGCCCGGAGACATCGGATGCAGGAGCGCTTTGCGTCGTCTCGTCTAAAGAATCATCCTCTGAAGCGGCCGAAACGGCGGGCAAGGAAAATGGCTCAGCCACCGCCGAGCGTGAATGGCTGCCCAGTACATCCGTAGTCGTATCCTGCGCTTCAACGGCAGGCGGGAGCAAGACCGCTGTCTCCTGCCGTGTCGGAGACGGCATCCGGAACCAGTCGAAATAGACGGCGACGAGTAGAAACAAAACGAACAGGGGCAATACATAGCGAAGAACGATTCGCCACGGGCGAGAGCGCCGTATCCGGATCTCCCCCTCGGCGTTCGACGCTGGCGTGAGCTTCACCGGCTCGGCACTGGGTTTGACCTCCAGCGAAGCGAGCAAAGGCTCGGGATCCAACCCGAGCGCACGTGCATAATTGCGCACGAAGCCACGAACGAAAACCGGACCGGGCAATTCATCGAAACGCCCCTCTTCGAGCGCCGTGATCTGGCGCGGCAGCAACTTCAATTGCTGCGCCATTTCGGCGACGCTGCGCCCCTGCTCCATCCTCGCTCGTGCCAGCAGCACGCCAACTTCACGAGGCTCGATCAATGCTCCCTCCGTCACAGATCCCAAGCCCCCTGTCTCAGGAGTTCCGCCTCTGGACTATCGGGGAATTCCGCTCTGAGACGTCGCGCATACTGCTCGAATGCCGCGGTATCCCGGCGCTTGCGCTCGACATTGATGGCCATCCACAGCAGGCTCGGATCGGGATCGACTTCCCTCATCAAGCGCTGCAAGTAATCGGAGGCACGATCCCACTCACCCCAGCGTTGTGCCAAACGGGCCCCCTGGTAGAGCACCAGGGTGTTGCGCGGATCCAAACGGATCGCCTCCTGCAGACTCGCCCTAGCCGCCTCCCGCTCCCCCGCCAATTCCTGGCACCAAGCAAGATTGGCGTAGACCCGCGTCTTGTTTCCGTAATAGGGATTGGCCGCCACCTGCTGAAGATAAGGCAGACCACTGGCAGGTTGCGGACCCGTACAAAGAAACCAACCATAAGCAAGGTTGAAATCAGGGTCTCGCGGTGCGGCCTGCAAGGCTCGAGTCAGAGCACGCTCGGCCTGAGCGCGATCGCCGATCGTCAGGTTGGTCACGCCCCATGCATAATGAAGGGGAGGATAATCCGGCGCCTCGGCTGCTGCGGCGCGCAATTCGTCCAGGGCTACGTCTACCCGTCCGATGTCCAGGTAGGCGAGAGCGAGCTCGATGTGTGCCTTCGCCCTCACCTCATTGGGTCGATCCGGCTGACGTTCCAACATCGGCCGGTCATGGCTCGTTTCAAAAATCCCCGTTGCCGGCCGCACCGCCTGATTCGCGCACCCTACCAATGCAAGGGAACAAAACAAGGCAACAACAGTAAGCCTCCAAGATTTCATCACGACGCCCTCTGAGGAAAAATGATCGGCTCGCCCCCCCGAGAACGGCGGGTCCGATCGCGCACCTGGCCAGCGAGCTGACCGCAGGCGGCAGCCACGTCGTCACCGCGCGTCTTGCGCGTCGTCGTCACCAATCCTGCCTCCATCAGAATAGCGGCAAAGCGCCTAATCCGTCCCTCTTCGGGTCGCGCAAACGGCGCCCCAGGGAAGGGATTGAACGGGATCAAGTTGAACTTGCAGGGCACGTCGCGCACCAAGGCCACCAGCTCACGCGCATGCTCCGGCTCGTCATTGACCCCCGCGAGCAAGACATACTCGAAGGTGATGAAATCGCGCGGCGCACGCTCGAGATAGCGCTGGCAAGCCGCCAGCAACTCGCGCAAAGGATACTTGCGGTTGATCGGCACGAGTCGATCGCGCAGCGCATCGTTGGGCGCATGCAACGATACCGCCAGCGCCACGGGACAGTGCTCGCGCAGTCGGTCGATGGCAGGCACGATTCCGGAAGTTGATACCGTGACCCGTCGTCGCGACAGACCATAACCGTGATCGTCGAGCATCACGCGCAGAGCACGCACCACCGCCTCGAAATTGGCCAACGGCTCGCCCATGCCCATGAGGACGACGTTCGTCACCACTCGGCCATTGTCTGGGCCCTCGGTCGTATCCCAATCGCCCTCTGTTTTGGCCGCGCCCAGCAATCGGTTGGCGAGCCACAACTGTCCCAGGATCTCCGCGGTGCTGAGATTGCGGTTGAATCCCTGCTTGCCCGTGGAGCAAAAGGCGCACTCGAGCGCGCAGCCGGCCTGAGTAGAAATACATAGTGTGCCACGCGAGCGCTCGGGAATGAACACCGTCTCCACGGCGTTGCCCCCACCCACGTCGAGCAACCATTTGCGCGTGCCGTCACGGGAGACGCTATCGCGCAGCACCCGCGGCGCAGCGATGATCGCCTGCTCCGCGAGCTTGGCGCGCAGACTCTTCGCCACGTCGCTCATCGCCGCGAAGTCTTCGCAGCCCTCGCGATGAATCCAGCGAAAGATCTGACGTGCACGGAAAGGACGCTCACCGAGGGACTGGATCCAGTCGGTGAGCTGGGGCAGATCGAAATCGAGCAGATTGGTCGGGGTCATCGTCGAACCGTCGGCAGGGAGGCACCGACGGGGTGGACCAATCAGCGTGAATAAATGTTCATTTCGGGGAAGAAGAAAGCGATCTCCACCCTGGCCGTTTCGGGCGCATCGGAACCGTGCACCGCGTTGGCATCGATCGAATCGGCGAAATCGGCGCGAATCGTCCCCGGCGCGGCCTTCTTCGGATCGGTCGCCCCCATCAGCTCGCGATTCTTGGCGATGGCATTCTCGCCTTCGAGCACCTGCACCATCACCGGACCAGAGGTCATGAAGGCCACGAGGTCCTTGTAGAAGGGACGCTCCTTATGCACCGCGTAGAAAGCGCCGGCCTCTTTTTCCGACAACCACACCATCTTCGCAGCGATGATCTTGAGACCGGCATCCTCGAAGCGCTGGTAGATCTTACCGATCACGTTCTTGGCGACGGCATCGGGCTTGATGATGGATAGCGTACGCTCTACGGCCATGAATCACTCCTAGGCAAGCAAAAAAAGACATTCTATCAAACCGACGGCGGGCGGACGTCACGACGACGCCACGCCCGCCGCGCATGAAGAACCTTTCAGTTGGACGAAGCGGCCGCAGCACTGGCCGTTTTCTGCGGCTCAGGCTTGGATGAACGCGCGACGGCTTTTTTCTTCGGCTTGGCATCGGCCACTTTCACCGGCGCATCGAGCACCGAGGGGTCGACCCCTTGGGCATAGACGCAATCGGCTGCCATCGGCCGTTCGGTCTTGGTGTTGAGCAGGACGCTCTTCCAAGGTAGATCGACCCATAGCAAGCCGTTTTGCCGATCCTCGTAACGGGGCAGCCCCGAGAACGAAACATCGCGCGCCAAGGTATAGCGTTTGCCCTCCCAACGCACCACGACCTGATCGCTATCGTAGCGCACCCGCTCCACCCCGAGCTGCTTTCGCCCTTCTTCGCACCGATAGACGCCACTCGGCAAGTCGAGATCGAGCTGGGGCAATGCCCCTTCATCGGCCCATACACCCGCACACGACACCCCCATCACCGTTGCGAGCAACCAACGCATCGTTTTCCCGCGCATCCTTACCTCCCCCAACGGACAGCTGCCGAAAAATCCCTGAAAAAACATTATACACCTCCCACGGAACCCGCAAGAGGGGCTAGACTCTCATTATTTTTGGACCATCATGCGTTTCGGCATCTTCTGCGCCATCATCGACAATTACGGTGACGCCGGCATCACCTGGCGCCTCGCCCGCCAACTGCGAGACGACTTCGGCCAAGACGTCACGCTCTGGATCGACGATCTCCACACCCTCGCCACATTGGCACCGGAAATCCGCACCACGGAGAAAGTGCAGCAGTGCGGCAAACTCACGCTACGACTCTGGGATCGCTCGCAACCGGACGAGAGCGATCGCGAAATACTGGCTCAAATCGACGTTGCCATCGAAGCCTTTGGCTGCGGCCTGAGCGAACCCTGGCTCGGAGCGCTTGCTAGACAATGTCCTCCCCCGCTCTGGATCCACCTCGAGCACCTCACCCCCGAACCTTGGGCAGAAGAGGTCCATGGTCTGCCTTCCCCCCACCCTCGGTTACCACTCACCGCATGGTTCTTCGTCCCCGGTTTCACTCCCCGCACTGGAGGACTCTTGCGCGAACGCACGCTCCTCGAGCAGCGGAACCGCTTTCAAGGCGATCCGAAACGGATTGCTCGATTCCTGGATCGCATCGGGCAGGCCGAAATGCTAGAGGCGCGGAGAATCACCCTTTTTTGCTACGCCGATGCCGAACTCAGTGCCTTCCTTGCCTGGCTCGCTCACGATCCCCAAGCGACGGCGGTCTTCGTTCCCCCGGGGCAACCGCGCCAAGCGCTCGCCCGCACGGGTCTGGAACTCGACACCAAAATTCTTACCCATCCTGATGCACCTCAGGTGCGATTCGTCCCTTTGCCCATGCTACCGCAGGACGATTTCGATCGATTACTGTGGAGCTGCGATTTCAATTGGGTACGAGGCGAAGATTCTTTCGTTCGCGCTCAATGGAGCGCCCGCCCTTTCCTCTGGCATCCCTATCGCCAGGAAGACGACATTCATCTAACCAAACTCGAGGCATTCCTCGGGCACTACCTCGCCGACGCCCCCCCATCCCTTGCAGATTTGGCGACACAGTGGTTTCTCAACAGCAACCGCGGCAGGGAAACCCCCGAGGATTGGCGCTGTCTATGGCAACGACGCGATCTCTGGCAAGCCCATTGCCATCGCTGGTGCCAGTATCTCGCCCTACAAGAAGATCTCTGTACCCGGCTGCTCGACTTCATCGCCAGAAACGCGATAAAATGATCGTTTATTTTCAACGAAACTGCGGGAATCACACCCATGATGAAGCAAGCCCAAGAACTGCGCGCCGGAAACGTCGTTCTCATCAAGGATGAACCTTTCGTCGTCCAGAAGGCCGAATACAACAAATCCGGTCGTAATGCTGCCGTCGTAAAAATGAAGCTGAAGAATCTCTTCACCGGCAACGTTACCGAATCGGTCTACAAGGCCGATGAAAAATTCGACACCGTGATCCTCGAGCGCAAGGAATGCACGTACAGCTACTTCGCCGACCCGATGTACGTGTTCATGGACGAGGAATTCAACCAATACGAAGTGGAAAAGGACAACATGGAGAACGTCCTCCCCTACCTCGAAGATGGCATGAGCTGCGAGGTCGTTCTCTATCAAGGAAAAGCCATCGCCGTCGAGTTACCCTCCTCCGTCGTGCGCGAAGTCGAGTATACCGAACCGGCCGTACGCGGCGATACCTCCGGCAAAGTCATGAAACCGGCTCGCATCAAACCGACCGGCCACGAAATCATGGTTCCGGCTTTCGTCGAGATTGGCGACAAGATCGAGATCGACACGGCAACCGGTGAATACAAACGGCGCGTCTGACGTTTCTATCGTCCAACACAAAAAAACCCGCTTGCAGCGGGTTTTTTTGTGTGCTCGCCGGGTCGACGCAAGAACCCCCTACCGTTTTGGTAGGGGGTTCTTGGTGTGCGGGGTAGGGGATGTCTGACGCTGACCTACGTTCCCGGAGGCGGAGCTCCAGTATCATCGGCGCGGCGCCGTTTCACGGTCCTGTTCGGGATGGGAAGGCGT
>NZ_SBHP01000001.1:489792-949757 GCF_006980785.1 Tepidiphilus sp. J10 | reverse complement strand
TCCACCACCGCCACCGGCGCCGGCGCCTCGATGGAGACGGACGGATAGACGATCTCGAACTCCTTGCCGCCCAGCTCCTGCGCGATCAGGCGAGCCTCGTTCTCGAAGGTGACGAGCACATCGCCCACGCCGCGCTGGGTGAAGGTGGTGGTCGCCCCGCGCCCGCCGCCGTCGAGCACCGGCACGTTGCGAAAGAGCCTGGTGACGAAGTCACGTGCCCCCTCGTCCGACCCCGTTTTCTGGAGCGCATACCCCCAGACGGCGAGATAGGTATAGCGGCCGTTGCCGGTCACCTTGGGATTGGGCACGATCACCTGCACCCCCTCGCGCACGAGGTCGTCCCAATCGCGGATGGCCTTGGGATTGCCCTGACGCACGAGGAAGACCATGGTGCTGGAATAAGGTGCCGCCTGATTGGGAAAACGCGTGCGCCAGTCGGGCGCGACGAACCCGCGCTCGGCCAAGAGCTCGAGGTCGGACGCCTGGTTCATGGTCACCACGTCCGCCTCCAGCCCCGCCGCCACGGCGAGCGCCTGCTTGGACGAGCCGCCATGCGACTGACGGATCGTCACCGTCTCCCCTTTGCTCGCTTGCCACGAAGCAGCGAAGAGCGGATTGATCTCTTTATAGAGCTCGCGCGAGACGTCGTAGGAGACGTTGAGCAGACTCGTCTCCGCCCGCGCCGCACCGGCAGCGACAAGGGTCAGCAAGGCCGCCAGGGCCGCAAGAAAACGCCAGAATCGCATGGTCCATCCTCCAGTTCGATGAGGACGATGGTAGCGAGGGGTTATAGGCGGTTCAACGGGGTTGGGGTTGGTAGGTTATGGCGAGGGGGAATAAGGGGGCGGGGGGTGAGGTTGATCAGGAGGCATGATGGAATCGTCGGGGACGTGACAGTTATGACGCCAAGTCGCAGGTGTCGTGGTGGCGTTCTTGTGCAGTCGTCCCCTTAGGACTTTTGCCTCTCGAGCGATTCGATCGACTCGCGCATCGTCTCACGACCCAGGAATAATGCACGACGTCGCGGATCAATGCAATCGTCCGGGACCTGACACGTAAGGTTTCACGCAGCAGGCTGACAGCCCTCACGATTACAGGTGCTGCGGTCCGGCGGGAAATTCGACCCAACGCACGGCCGCTGCGTGCTGTGCCAGAAGGCGCTCGATCACGCCGCGAGCGCGCACCACGGCAAGGTCGCTGCCTTTCTGCCAGCCTAGACGCAGTTCAGCCGGCATTTGTGCCTGGACGAGACGCATGGGACCCGTGACGAGCGCGGCCGAGGCGAGCAGGGTTTTGAGCACGGTACGGCGGGAGATAGGATTCATGTCGCTCTCCTCACTTCGCCACGATGCGATCGAACACGCCGCCGTCGGCGAAATGTTCCTGCTGCACTTTCTGCCAGCCGCCGAAGTCCTCAATCGTCAGCAGTTCGAGCTTGGGGAAACGGGCGAGGTCGGCCGGGTCGGCGTATTGGGGATGGACGGGGCGGTAGTAGTGCTTGGCCGCGAGGCGCTGGCCCTCGGGGGAATAGAGGTATTCGAGGTAGGCGCGGGCGATTTCGGCGGTGCCGCGGCGCGCGACGACGCTGTCGACCACCGCCACCGGCGGCTCGGCGAGCACGGATACCGACGGGACGACGATCTCGAAGGCGTCCGGCCCGGATTCCTGCAAGGCGAGGAAAGCCTCGTTTTCCCAGGCGAGCAACACGTCGCCCAGGCCGCGCTGCACGAAGGTGTTGGTGGCACCACGGGCGCCGGCATCGAGCACGGCCACGCGCCGGTAGAGTTCGCGCAAATAGTCGGTGGCCTTGGCCTCGTCGCCAGGCCAGTGCCTGTGCGCCCAGGCAAGCGCCGCGAGGCAGTTCCAGCGCGCCCCGCCGGAGGTCTTGGGATTGGGCGTGATGATGGAGACGTCGCCTTTGACGAGATCGTCCCAGTCGCGGATGGCCTTGGGATTGCCTTTGCGTACGAGGAAGACGATGGTCGAAGTGTAGGGGGCGCTACGCTGCGGCAGGCGCTGCTGCCAGTCGGGGGAGAGTTTGCCCGCCTGAGCGATGGCGTCGATGTCGTAGCCCAGCGCCAGGGTGACGACGTCGGCCTCCAGCCCATGGATCACCGCCAGCGCCTGCTTGCCCGAGCCGCCGTGCGACTGGCGAACCTTCACCGTTTCCCCGGTGCGCTCTTTCCAGTGGCGCGCGAAGGCGGCATCATAGGCTTGGTAGAACTCCCGTGTGGGATCGTACGAGACGTTGAGCAGCGACACGTCGGCACGCGCGCTGCCCAGCGCCAAGGCCGCCGCGGCGACGACAAAGAACGAACGAGGTGTGAAACGCATGGCGATCTCTCGACTGATGATGACCTCATGGTAACTAGGTCACATAGTCTATAGAAGCGGTTTGTTGCCAGTTTTATATTACTTTAAAGAATAAATCGATCGAGATAGAATCTTTCCTACGATGACTTCAAAGAAGATATCCACCAGCAACACCCTCCAAGCCACCCTGAGCGGCCGACCATATGCGTGTTCTACAGGGATTGGAGCATCTGGGCCAATCGGTGTGCTACAAGGATTCGTCAGAATTTCTGTGGACACCTCGACCCCTACTGATCCAAACTGATCCGCGCCATCGGACGGGCAAGAGCCGACTTTACCCCCATCTCGATGACCTCTTGCGACGATATCCGGCGCACGGAGGGCTCGTGCAGCCCAACGCCATCCCTTGGTGATGCCCACCCACGCCGCTGGGCGCCGAAAGTGGTCGAGGCTGAGTAAAATCGGGTACGATGCTGCAACGAGCGGCCAAAACGACGAAAATCGATGGCAAACAAATATCTATCGTCATCGACGGCTTATTACAATCCATATTTCATGAAAAAATGGTTTGATCGATGTTTCGAAAAACAATTAGAAATCTTTTGTCATGGCAATAGCTGCCCCTGATACTTTTATGCTTGAATAGCAAAATGTCCGGACTTTATACAAAATTTTTGAGCAAAGAATTTTTTTTGCTTGTAATAAAAAAGACATTTCATTTTTTCATTTGAAAAGACATGATGCCAATAAAATACAGGCAATATCCGCCAAAACAAACTCGTCAAGTGGCATACTATTTACTTATTGGGATTTCACGGCGATCAAACCCATGATGGAACATCTCACACAAATCCTCTTACTCCTGTCCATAGCGATAGCCGTCGTGGTTACATTTCAGCGGCTACACGTCCCGACCAGTCTGGGTTATTTATTGGTGGGTGTGATTCTCGGGCCACATACTTTGGGACCAACGGTTTCGGTACCCGAACTCGAAAAACTCGCCGAATTCGGCGTCGTCTTTTTGTTGTTCACGATCGGGCTCAATTTCTCCCTGCCTCAATTGCAAGCCTTACGGCACCAGATTTTTGGACTGGGAACCGGACAAGTCGTATTTACAACCTTGCTCGTTGGAGTCGTCGCGTGGCTCGCGGGGTTTCCTGCCGCGGTCGCGTTCGTGTTCGGCGCCGCCTTCGCCCAGTCGTCGACCACCATTATCGCAAGCATCCTGAAGGAACGAGGTGAAGACAACACTCAGCACGGGCGCCTCGGGATTGCCATGTCTGTTTTCCAAGACGTCACTGCCGTTCCATTTATCGTCATCATACCCGTGCTGGGTACCTCGGTCTCCGCCGGGGTATTGGCAGGCTCCTTGGGTTGGGCGCTTGCGAAAGCTATGCTCGCGTTCGCCCTGGTGTTCATTGCCGGGCGTTGGTTGCTGCGCC
The DNA here is from genome assembly GCF_006980785.1 of Tepidiphilus sp. J10. Classification (NCBI taxonomy): domain Bacteria; kingdom Pseudomonadati; phylum Pseudomonadota; class Hydrogenophilia; order Hydrogenophilales; family Hydrogenophilaceae; genus Tepidiphilus; species Tepidiphilus sp. J10. The sequence continues at coordinate 946,002 of NZ_SBHP01000001.1, read as the reverse complement.
CGCTGTTTCATATCATTTCCGAGCAGCGATCGCTCGAAATATTCACGTTGGCAGTGCTGCTGATCGCCTTGCTCGCAGCGTGGACCACAAACAGCCTCGGCTTGTCGCTGGCATTCGGGGCATTTCTGGCCGGAATGATGCTGGGCGAAACGGAATTCCGTCATCAGGTGGAATCGAGCATACGTCCGTTCCGTGATGTACTACTTGGCCTGTTCTTTATTGGTATCGGCATGCGTTTCGACCCAACCGCGATACCACCAATATGGCACTGGGCCCTAGTCGGCGCGCTACTCATTCTGGCGAGCAAGACGCTGATCGTCGCCGCGATGCTGTGCAAGACTGGGGTTGACAACCAAGTCGCGTGGCGTACCGGCTTGTTGTTGAGCGTGGGCGGCGAATTCGGCCTTGCCCTCATTGCCATCGCATTGGATTCCAACGTGATCGAAGGGCAACAGGCTCAGATTGCGATCACCTCGGTATTGCTTTCGATGATCGCAGGCGCCGTTCTCATTCGTTTTAATGGTGTCATTGCGTCCCGGCTCGTCAGTACCCCGCATACCGAGACACCAAGTATTCCCGAGTTACCGGAAACATCGGAACAACAGGTCGTAATTGGTGGTTATGGTCGCGTAGGCCACACCATCGCTGTGCTCTTGCATTCATTCGGTATTCCATTCGTGGCTTTTGATATCGATCCGAAGCGGGTCGCCCAGGGAAGAGCAGATGGTTTCCCTGTATATTACGGTGATATATCTGATCCAGAATTGCTAGCAGCCATCCATGTAGAACGCGCGTCGCTGATAGTGCTTACCACCGACGATCCCACCAAAGCATTGCATGCTCTTGCATATTTACGCAGGAATTGTCCGCAGGTACCGGTCGTCGCGCGGGCACGGGATCTCGAAACGAGCGCAAAGCTCCTTCAAGCCGGCGCGGTTTACGCCTATCCGGAAGCCATTGAAGCGAGCCTGCGCCTTGGCGCAGCGGCGCTACAGATACTTCGGGTGCCGTCTGACGTCATTGATCAAGAGATCCAAGGAATCAGGGACTTGGGCTACAAGCCCGTGCTGGAAGATGAGCCGGACAAGCAGGAAAAAGCTGCCCATTGACGGACTTGTTGGTGGCGCAGACAGATATCGGACAGGATGGACAGCCGCCTTTGGGTTGGCGCCAGGTCCTGGATGATTCCGTGGTCTTTTTTATGAAGCGTTCCGCTTTTTGACTTCGTCGAAACTTGCGCCGATCGCTTTCCGCGAACCATCTTTTCATGGCTTCGATGGGTGTGACATGCACCATGGCTTTGTACCTCGCTGATGCGGCCGTTGCATTGGTCAGCCGATGCTCGATCTCGAGCGCCTGGTACAGGACATCGAAGGTATGCGCTTCCGTAGGGGTATGTTCTTGCGCGGGTAATGAATCGGTGAATTCCTTGCCGTTGTAGGAGAGGATCATACTCAGGCGCAAGAGGCTGCCTCGAGAAGTGCTTGCAGGAAGCTCCGGGTCTTCAGCATCGGGGCTTGTTGCCATGTCGAATGTTCTCCGCCGACACTCCAGTTCTCGGGCAAGGCGGCGCACCGGCAGGTTCGAGCTTTGAATGTTGCGCCGGGTCGCAGGAGTCGTGGCGGCGCTCTCGTACAGTCGGACCCTCACGACTTTTTCCTCTCGCGCAACTCGCGCATCGTCTCACAACCCAGGAATTATGCATGGCAGAATGGATCAATGCAATTGTCCGCGACCTGACAATTACGCACCCCACACGAAGCTTACCTTCGTGAAATCGCTCAGCTCGATTTGCTCAATGCTCCACACCCTCTTGGCGTGGTCTAATGCTACTTGCGCATGCGCTGCGTTTCTTAACGCGGTCGCGTGCAGCAGTTTGTTTGGCGCGACCTCATAGCCACAATGCCGCCACTTGAACCAAGGTTCCGCCCACAATAAGCCAGAAGCCCGTGCGAATATCAAAGAAACAGGTATTTTGAATCCACGTCCGGACTGGACGATCTGGATCGTCGATGATCTGGCACGTGATGTGCGACGGCGGGCCATATGGATATTTTTCCTCGTTTCCATAGGCACCCATGATCTTCTGAAGTAGACCACTGACTTCGAGCTGCACGACGCCCGCTGCTGTGGCAAGCAAGCCCGAAGAAGCAAGCCACGCGCCGCTGCCCGCTTCACCGGTGAAAAATACATAGATGCCTGCAACCAGACAGCATGTAGCTGCGACGGAAAGCAACACAAACGCGTAGCGCTCGAACCGCTTGAAGATCAAACATCTCTCCTCTTACATCCAATGAACTAAGGTAAACAGCTGAAGGCTGTCCGCTTGAGCGCAAAATCAGGCATTCTGCATTGCCTTGCGAAATTTGCTGAGCTCTTCTACCCATGCTTTACTGACGATGAGTAACTGCATAGCCAGATTTAGGCAACATTCTGGCGTAAAGAATTTATTACTTTCACCTAACTCCTTGTTTATGTACTCTAGTATGTTGCCGTGGCACAAGTTGTGACGAACTCGTACAATTTCAACATTTATTTTTTTGGGCCCAGTGGACTCCAGTTTTTCGATAAAATCGGCCTCGCCTGGGAAGGCTAGTTTTTCTACTGGGAGTCCGGCCGCCCTGGCAGAGATCAAAAGCTTATTGTTTAGTATTATTTTGGGGTCAAGCTCAGAAATTGGTGCAGGCTTATCTATCTGCGCCATTGTTACTCTCACGGACGATTCGATCCCGATGATGAAGCTGATGCAGGCTGGGAGTATTAGTCCTTGCCGAAGCGCTTCAGCCCCTTGAGAGAAAAACCAATGGATCTCAGCGCCAAGGTGATGCTGTAAAAAGAATATTTTTTCTTCATGCTCTCGCCGAAGCTGTTCCAGGTGTTGTTGAAGTTCTTCGTCCATACGTGTGGTGTTTGTATATCTAAGTGTCAGGTCCCAGACAATTCCATGGTATTTTTATGAAAAGTTCAAATTTTTCCGCGTACCATCTTTTCATGGCCTCGATGGGGGGTGATATGTCCCAGGGCCTTTTGGAGGATATGGTGATTGTACGCGCTGAATCGTCGCCTCCAACGATTCTCAGCTGTCGAAGCGGTAGATGGCCAGCACCTCGCTGATGCAGCCGGGGAAATCGTCGACCATGCCGAGCGTCTGGCACGGTTCATCGAAGGTATGCGCTCACGTGAGGGTACACCCTCCCTGGGTAATGAAGCGGTCGGTGAATTCCTTGCCGTTGTCGCTGAGGGTCGAATGTTCTCCTCCGACACCCCGGTTCTCGGACAAGGCGGCGCACCGGCAGGTTCGAGCTTTGAATGGTGCGCCGGGTCGCAGGGGTCGTGGCGGCGCTCTCGTACAGTCGGACCTGCACGACCCAAGAATGATGCACGACGCCGCGGGTCGATGCGATCGTCCGGGACCTGACGCATTAGAGGCACTCCACACGGCGTTCGTTTGAAGCCTAGACCGAGCCATCACCCCCCGTTCCTCGCTTCCGAGCGTTCCCCGAAGCGAGCGCATGGGCCGCGCGGGTGGTCTCGGGCAGGCGGTAGCGGGTGGTGCAGGCCATCACCCAGTCCACGGCACGCTCCAGGCTCACGCGATGGCCGATGGAGACGTAGACCGGTTGCACGCCCACGCGGGTGCGCAGCACGGCGCCGATGATTTCGCTGCCGTCGCGCAGCGGTACCCAGGCGCCGCGCCGTTGCGGCACCGGTTCGTGCGTGCCGACGAGGCGCGACTTGGCCACGCCGATGCTGGGCAGATCGGTGAGTACGCCCAGGTGGCAGGCGATGCCGCAGCGGCGCGGATGCGCCCGGCCGTGGCCGTCGACGAGGAGCAGGTCGGGCGGGGCCGAGAGCCGTTCCAACGCCTGGAGCACCACGGGCAGCTCGCGGAAAGAGAGTAGCCCCGGCACATAGGGGAAGTTCACCTCGGATTCCGCGACCGCCGTCTCGCTCAGGGCGAGCGATGGAAAGTCGAGCACGGCAATGGCGGCCCGTCCCCGCGTGCCGCCGCCGGGAAAGCCGACGTCGATGCCGGCCACACGCTCTATCTGCCCGTGCGCCTCCTCGCACACGACCCGCCGGGCGATCTCGCGCTGTAGGGCGATCGCCTCCGGTATGCTGCGCGGCTGCAGAAGCGACAGATCTGCCACTACCCCTCCGCTGCTGCCGTGGCCGCGGGGCGGGGTCTGCGGCTCATCATCACCACCCCGCCGATCACCAGGCCACAGCCGGCGAGCTGAGCGAAGGTGAGCGGTTCGTCGAGCAACCAGGCGCCGAGCAGCAGGGTGAGTACGGGGCCGAGGGTGCTGATCATGGATACCGGCCCAGGACCCAAACGGCGGATGGCCTCCGAGGCGAGCCACACCGGGGCGACGGTGGAGACAAGCGCCATGGCGAGGCCGAGCCACAGCACCGGCGCCGGTTGTTGCCACAGCGAAGGCAATGGCCGCATGACGACGAACTGGCCGAGCACGAGTAGACAGGCGAAAGTCGTCGCCCAGGCGCTGAGCCGGGTGGCGCCGATCTTCCCCACCACTTGGCCGGTTCCCAGCAGATAGAGCGCAAAGGCCACGGCCGAACCAAAGACGAGCGCTCCGCCGAGCAAGACGTCGTGCACGCTACCGGGATTTTGGCCGAGGTCATGCACCAGCGCGAGCGCCAGGCCGGCGTAGCAGACGGCGAGCGAGGCGACGGTGCGGCGGTCGAGCCGCGTGCCGAGGAAAGCTGCGGACATCAACACGACCAGCGTCGGGTAGCAGAAAAGGATCATGCGCTCCAGGCCGGCGCTGATGTAGCGCAACCCCAGGAAGTCGAGGTAACTCGATCCGTAATAGCCGAGGAAACCGAGCACGAAGAGCGTGCCCCATTGCCGCGCGGTGAGGCGATGGGTCGCCTTTTTCTCCGCCGCCCAGCCGAGCAGCAGGAAGAACGGCAGGGCGAATCCCATGCGCAGCGCGAGGATCGTCTCGGCGTCGACGCCGTGGCGATAGGCGAGCTTGACGAGTACCGCCTTGAAGGAGAAACCGAATGCGCCGGCAAAGGCCATCCACAAACCGAGCGCGGTGTGTTCCCGAGTCGTCATCGTCTTTCTCTTTTACTCCACAAAACATCGTCCCACCGGACGACAGGTCGAACCCGACGCCCAGAAGAGTTGTTCCGGATGCCAGGTGCCGAAATAGGCGCGCAGCTTGCGTGCGGCCTGGGGTTCACGCTCCAGCGCCACGGCGGGTACCCCGCACGCGCGGGCGGTGAGCAGCAGATGCAGGCTCGTGGCGCAGACTTCCACCGCGCCGGCGGCGAGCCCGCCGATCGCTTCGAGCTCGAGTTCGGCAATGAGGCACGTCGCCGCCCGGCTCGAAGGCGAGAGAAAGCGAAAAAGGCGCTCGAGCGCTTCCAGCGTGTCGTGCCACGGGGCGGCACCCGCACGGACGAGCGCGAGCCGTTCCCCGTTTTCTTGGCGCGATTCCAGCCAGGCGGCCAGCGCCGCGAGCCACGGATCGGTGGCGCATTCGGCGGCGAATTGCACCAGGCGATAGGCGCCGAGACGTGCGCGCCAGTCGTCCGCACGCGCCCTGAAGGCATGCGCAAGCTTCGAGGCAGCGAGCGCCTCGGCGGGATCCGGCGCGAGCGGCAGGTACGATCCTCGTTGGGCGAAGATCGTTCGGGTGCGGGCATCGCGCACGCGCGCTTCGTCCGCTTCCGCGAGTGCCGTGAGTGCGGCGCGCTGGATGCTGCGCGGCAAGGTGTCGAGGCCCGTACCGCCGCAAGGGGCGAACTCGAGGCGGCGCACTCCAGGTGCATCGCGCCGGCGCAGCACGTAGGGCAGCGGCCGATGCGTACCGAGCAGGCGCACCGCCTCGCGACGACGGGCGCAGGGGTCGGCATCGAAACGGGCGATCGCCCTCGCCGCGGCACGTTCCTCGTCGAGCAGCATCACCGCCGTGGTCCAGGCATCGCAGTCGAGGATCTCGCCGCCGACGTGACGCAGGTCGTAGCCGCCCGGGGTCAGATCCGAGAGCACTTCGGGCAGGGGATGCACGGCGAATCCGGCCACGGCGCGCGCATCCCAGGCACGCAGTCCCGCGAAGTGCACGCGCCGCCCGCCACTGGCTTCGGCGGCGAGCCGGGCGAGCAGCAGGTCGCCATAGTTGTGCCGGTCGAAGGCACCGAAGAGCACCAGGTCGCTCATATCGCCCGGCGCAGGCGCAGCGAGTGCGTCACCACGAAGAGGCTGGAGAGGCTCATCGCCGCGGCGGCAAGCATGGGGTCGAGCAGCCAGCCGGTCCACGGATGGAACGCACCGGCCGCGAGCGGAATGAGTACCACGTTGTAGCCATAGGCCCAGACGAAATTCCAGCGGATGGTGCGACGCGTGGCGCGCGCGAGGCGCACGGACTGCGGCACGGCGGCCGGGTCGCCGCGCATGAGCACCACGTCACCGGTCTCGATCGCCACGTCGGTGCCGGTACCCATGGCGATGCCCACGTCGGCCCGGGCGAGCGCCGGCGCGTCGTTGATGCCATCGCCGACGAAGGCGAGCCGCCGTCCCTGCGCTTGCCATTGGTGCAGCGCCTCGGCTTTTTCTTCGGGGCGCACTTCGGCACGCACTTCGTCGATGGCGAGCGCCCGGGCCACCGCCTCGACGCTACGGTGGGAATCACCGGACAGGATGGCCACCCTCAGGCCAAGCGCATGGAGTTCGGTCACTGCCGCCGCACTCGTGGGCTTGAGCGGATCGGCAAACGCAATGACCCCCACGGGCACTCCCTCGACCGCCACCCACACGAGCGTTCTCCCCTCGCTCGCCTGCGCCTCGGCCCACGCCTCCAGCACCGGCTCTGGCGCCCGCGCACCCGTTTCCGTGTCCACGAAACGGCGCGACCCCACCGCGAGCCGCACGCCCTCGACACGGCCGCGGATGCCGCCGCCCGGCACCGGTTCGACCGCCTCGGTGGTGGACAGCGGCACTTCGCCCACCGCCGCGAGCAGGGCGCCGGCGATGGGATGCTCGCTCGCTTTTTCCAAGGCGGCCACGCGCAGCAGCCACTGCTGCGCCTCGCCCGGCGCACTCCAGGACGAGGCCACCAGTGCCGGTCGACCGGCGGTGAGGGTGCCCGTCTTGTCGAAGACCACGGTGTCGATCTCGGCGAGCCGCTCCAGGGTCGCGCCGCGGCGCACGAGGATGCCGCATTCCGCCCCCCGCCCCGTGGCGACCATGAGGGCGACGGGCGTGGCGAGCCCCATCGCACAGGGGCAGGCGATGAGCAGCACACTCACCGCGGCGACGAAAGCGTAGGAGAGCCGCGGCTCGGGGCCGAAGGCCAGCCAGAGCGCAAACGTGAGCGCCGCCACGGCGAGCACCAGCGGCACGAACACGCCGGCCACGCGGTCGGCGAATGCCTGGATGGGCGGTTTCTCGGCCTGAGCCCGTTCGACCAGCGCGATGATGCGCGCGAGCAGGGTCTCACGGCCGACTTCGGTCACTTCCATGGCGAAACCGCCGGAAGTGAGCACGCTGCCGCCGACGACCCGGTCGCCGGGGCGCTTTTCCACGGGCAACGGCTCGCCGGTGAGCATGGACTCGTCGACCCAGCCTGCTCCCTCGCGCACGATGCCGTCGGCGGGCAGGCGCTCACCCGGGCGTACCTGGACCCGGTCGCCGGGGCGCAGTTCCTCGACGGGCAATTCCCACACCGAACCGTCGTCGCGCAGAACCCGGGCCGAGCGCGGCTGCAGCCGCAGCAAGCGCGAGATGGCGCGGGATGCCCGGCCGCGGGCGCGCGCCTCCAGCATGCGTCCCAGCAGAATCAAAGCGACGATGACGCCGGCCGACTCGAAATAGAGGTGGGCGCTGCCCGGCGGAAAAATGTTCGGCACGAGCCAGGCGAGCAGCGAATAGCTCCACGCCGCCCCCGCTCCCAGCAAGACGAGGGCGTTCATCGCCGGGGCGCCGTGGCGCAGCTCCGCCCAGCCGGCACGCAGCAGCGGCGCACCGCAGACGAAGAGGATGACGGAAGAAAGGATCGCCTGCAGCGCCTGCCACACCCAAGTCGGCGCGAGACGGGCAAAGCGCGCTTCGCCACCCGGCAGCATCGGCCCCATGGCGATCAGCACGAGCGGCACCGCGAGCCCCACGGCCCAGAGCACCCGGCGCCGCGCCATGCGTGTGGCTTCGTCCTCTTCATCGGGGGACGTCTGCCGCGCCCGCGCCACCGGCTCGTAACCAAGCTCCCGGATCGTACGCCGGATGGCGGCCTCGTCGACCCGGCTCGGGTCGTAGTGCACCGTGGCGCGCTCGAGCGCCAGATTGACGCTCGCCTGCCGCACGCCCGGCAAGCGCTGCAGGCCCCGCTCGATGCGTCGCACGCAGGCGGCACAGGTCATGCCGCGAATGCCGAGCTCGAGTTCGGCCTCTTCGGCCACGCCCGCGTCAGACGAGCTTTGCGTCATAACCTTCTTCGAGGATCGCCTCGATCACCGCCTGCGGGCTCGGGTCGCCTTCGATCACCACTTCCTCCCGCTCGCGGCTCACCGACACGACGCGCTCCACACCTGGTACTTTTTTGAGCGCCTCGGCCACGGCCTTCTCACAGTGCGCGCAGCTCATCCCCGTGACTTGGTAACGTTGTTGCATCGCCCTTGCTCCTTTCTGTCAAACTTCCAACGGCGAAGAAGAGAGCAGCGCCGCCACGTCCTCTTCGGTGAGCGCAAACCCGCCCGCCTCGCCCGTCTCCAACGTGCCTTCGGCAAGCGAGCGTTTGCGCGCCTGCATCTCCAGCATTTTTTCTTCGACCGTATTGGCGGCGATCAGTTTATAGACGAAGACCGGCTTGTCCTGACCGATGCGGTGCGTGCGGTCGATCGCCTGCTCCTCCACCGCCGGATTCCACCAGGGGTCGAAGAGGATCACCGTGTCGGCCTCGGTGAGGTTGAGCCCCACGCCGCCCGCCTTGAGGCTGATGAGGAAGACCGGCGCGTCGCCCCGGCGAAAGCGATCGATCACCTCGTCGCGCCGACGGGTGCTACCGGTGAGTTTCACATAGGGAATCTTCTGCTCGGCGAGCACCGGCTCGATGCGCTCGAGCATCTGCACGAACTGGGAGAAGACGAGGATGCGGCGCCCCTCTTCGACGAGCTCGGGCAGGGTTTCGCGCAGCCAGTCGAGCTTGGCCGATTCCTTCACCTGGCGCGCCTGCGGCAGGTCGACCAGCGAGGGGTCGCAACACACCTGCCGTAGTTTGAGAAGCGCGTCGAGCACCGTGATCTGGCTGCGGGCGAGCCCCTTTTCGGCGAGCGCTCGGCGCACGCGCTCCTGCATGGTCAGCCGAATCGCCTCATAGACCTTGGCCTGCTTCTCGCCCAGCGTCACCGTCTGGACGATCTCGGTCTTGGGCGGCAGCTCCGCCACCACCTCCGCCTTCGTGCGCCGCAGCAGGAACGGGCGGATGCGCCGGCGCAGATGCTCGAGGCGCGCCGCGTCGCCCTCCTGCTCGATCGGATGACGGTACCAGCGGTTGAAGGTTTCGAGCGAGCCGAGAAAGCCCGGCATGAGGAAATCGAAGAGGGCCCACAGCTCGCCGAGATGGTTCTCCATGGGTGTGCCGGTCAGGCACAGGCGCTGCTCGGCGCGAAACTTGCGCACGTGCTGCGAGATCTGCGCCCGCGGATTCTTGATCATCTGCGCTTCGTCCAGGATCATCACCGACCACGCCCGCGGGCGCAAGAGCTCCACGTCGCGCCACACGAGGGGGTAGGTGGTGATGACGAGGTCGTGCCCCGGGATTGCCTCGATCTGCTCGCGCCGCTGCGCGCCGTGCCAGACGAGCACGCGCAGGTCGGGGGTGAAGCGCGCCGCCTCGCGCGCCCAGTTGCCCACGAGGCTGGTGGGCGCCACCACCAAGGCCGGCTGCTCGAGCCGCCCGGCGAGCTTTTCCGCCAGGAGGTGCGCGAGCGCCTGCAGCGTCTTGCCCAGGCCCATGTCGTCGGCGAGGATCCCGTGCAGGCGATGCCGGCGCCAGAACTGCAACCAGGCAAGGCCCGTGCGCTGGTAGGGGCGCATCTGCGCCTGCAGCCCCGGCGGCTCCTCCACCGGCATGGGCCCGCCGTGGCGCTCCAGTTCCTCGAGCATGGCCGAGAGGGTCGGCGCCTGGATCTGGGCCAAGGTGCCAGGCGGCAACTCGCGCAACAGGGAAAAATCGTAGCGCGACAGCCGCACCGGCCCTTCGCGCCGCGGTTCGCGCCGCAGCAATTCGAGCGTCAGTTTGAGGATGGGCGCGATCGGCTCGAGCGGCACCACCGCGCAGGCATCCTCCTCGGGGAAGGGATAGACGATTTTCTCCGGCCAGTCGTCCTCGCCATAGCGCTCGAAGACCTCCGCCGCGAGCTCCGTGAGGTCGATCTCGCGCTCGCCCGCCTTCACCTTGGCGTCGAACGCGAACCAGTCGCCCCCCTCGTCGGCCTGGGCGAGCTCCACGTCCGCCGTGCTCGCCTCCCATTCCTGCGGCCAGAAATCGTCCGCCACCTCGATCTCGGGGGAAAACTCGCCCAACACCCCGGATTCGAGCCGCTCGCGCAGTTCGTGCCACAGCAAGGGCGATTCGGCCTGCGCCTCGTATTCGGCGAAATCGGGCCAGGCGAGCGTCATCCGCAGCGGCTCGAGCAGCACCCGCACCGTGCCGAACCACTGTTTTTCCCGGGCCACCGAGCGGTGCGGCAGCTCGAGGCGCACCTCGTCCCCGAAGGGATGATGGACTCGCCCCTGAGCATCGACGGCGACTTCGCCGTAGCGCACTTCGGGACGCACGCGCCGCCGCCCTTGCTCGTCGCGCCACAGGATCAGGAGAAAGCGCGCCGGCTCCTCGACCCGCGTAGTCGCCACCGGCGCCGGGGCCGGCAAGGCTTGGCCGAAGAGCTCGCTCCAACGGCGCGCGAACACCGGCGCGTCCTCCTGAGGCACCGGCGGCAGGGCATCGAGCCGCTCCACGTCGCCCCAATCGAGCCCTTCGGGCAGCAACAAAGGGCCCACCGTATGGGTCTTTCGCTGGAAATAGTGCCAGGGCTGCATGAAGCGCAGCGGCACGATGCCCGCATCGCCATTGCCTTCCACGTGCCACACGCCCTGAAAGGCTCCGCGCGCCGTCTCGCGCCACAGCCACAGCAAGCGCCTCGGCTCGCCCCAGCGCAGGAAGATCCCCTCCGTGTGCGACCCCAGGCAGGCGCGGCCGCTCTGGACGATGGCGGCAAAGGCCGCGCCCAGCCAGGTTCGCGGCGGGCCGTGCATCGAGGCCACCGCCAGCCCCATCAAATCGGCGACGGTGAGCGCTCCGTAGACTTCGGGGTGGTAGTAGATCGTGAGGAGATCGACGGGTTTGCCGGCGACGAAGCGGCGCGGATCGCGCTTGTAGGGACGGGTGAGGAAGGCATTCCAGCCGAAGATACCGCGGCGCTCGTCGAGCCGCACGTCGTAGAGGATGCGCTCCGGCGGCTGCTGGTTCGGCCCCGGGTGAGGGTGCGGCTCGTGGCGATGAAAGCGCAAGCGGGCCGTCTCCTCGATCCAGCGCATCGCCGGGGAACGCTTGGCCTCCAGAATCTCGGCGGCCCGCTCGGCGACGGCGGAAACGCCCCCCTTGCCCGGCGCAAGGGGCCGGTTGCCGAGCATGAGCTCGACGAGCTCGCCCAAGGGGATCCGTCCCTCTTCTTCAGGTGGTGGCGCGGCATCCCCTGAACCCGGCGTGTCGAGCGTTTCCGCTTCGGCAGTCTCCTGCTCCAAGAGCCGTTCGCCGAACTCGATGAGCAGCGCCGCGCAGTGCTTGCACGCCTCCCCGATGGGGCAGGTGCAGGAACATTCGATGGACGAGGGTTTGACGTCGCCCTCACTTTTCCATGAAACATCGATGTTCTGGGCGTAAGGGGCACGCTGCGTGCCCTGGACCCGGCCCGCGATGTGCCAACGCCGCTCGTCGACAGAGAACTCGCAGGAGCGCACTCTTCCCCGTTGCACCAAGTCTTCCCCCCGTGACCAGTAGACGGGATCGAAGACGTACTGCCTCAACCATTCGAGACGGCGACGGTTGCGTTCTGCCGGATTCATCGCGCGCAAGCCGGGGAAAGAGAATCCCACAGTATAATTGGCCCAAGGTGCAAACTCAATCGCAACGCGGCAGGAGAGGCAATGGCTGGCCATTCCAAATGGGCAAACATCCGTTTCCGCAAAGAACGGCAGGATGCCAAGCGCGGCAAGATCTTCACCCGGCTCATCCGCGAGATCACCGTGGCCGCCCGCAACGGCGGCGGTGACCCGAACTTCAACCCCCGGCTGCGCGCCGCCATCGACAAAGCCAAAGAACACAACATGCCCTCCGAGAACATCGAACGCGCCATCAAGCGCGGCACCGGTGAGCTCGAAGGGGTGAGCTACGAAGAGATCCGCTACGAAGGCTACGGCCCGGGCGGCGCGGCGGTGCTCGTCGACTGCATCACCGACAACCGCACCCGCACCGTGGCCGAAGTGCGCCACGCCTTCAGCAAGCACGGCGGCAACCTCGGCACCGAAGGCTGCGTCGCCTTCCAGTTCAAGCACTGCGGCCAGATGATCTTCGCCCCCGGCACGGACGAAGAGGCGCTCCTCGAAGCGGCGCTCGAAGCCGGAGCCGAAGACGTGATCCCCAACGAAGACGGGTCGATCGAGGTCATCACCCCGCCGTTCGAGCTCGAGCGCATCCGCGCGGCGCTGGAAGCGGCCGGTTTCACCCCGGCCATGGCCGAAGTGGTGTGGAAACCGCTCAACGAAATCGAGCTCACGGGCGAGGATGCCGCCAAGATGCGCAAGCTCCTCGACGCGCTCGAATCGCTCGACGACGTGCAGGCGGTCTATACCTCGGCGGTCTTCGACGAAGAGGAACCATGACGGCGGCGCGCATCCTCGGCCTCGACCCGGGGCTGCGCATCACGGGGTTCGGTGTCATCGAACGACACGGCGCCCGGCTCGCCTACGTCGCCAGCGGCTGCATCCGCAGCGGCGAAGGCACCCTACCCGAGCGGCTCGCCACGCTCTTTCGCGGCGTGGAGGAGCTCATCGCCACCTACCACCCGGCCGAGATCGCCGTCGAAAAAGTCTTCGTCAACCTCAACCCCCAATCGACCCTGCTCCTGGGGCAGGCGCGCGGCGCCGTGCTCTGCGCCGCAATCCTCGGCGCCACGGCCGTGCATGAATACACGGCACTGCAGGTGAAGCAGGCCGTGGTCGGCTATGGCAAGGCCGACAAAACCCAGGTACAGGAGATGGTGAAGCGGCTGCTCGGCCTCGATGCCGCCCCCGGTGCGGACGCAGCCGACGCGCTCGCCTGCGCCATCTGCCACGCGCACCAGAGCACCCACCCTTACGCCGCCCAGGCCGTGCGGCGCCGCGGTGGGCGGCTGCTCGTTCCCCCGCCCTCGCGCCGATGAAGCCGATCGCACTATGGCCCGCCTGGGCGCGCAACCTACCGCGCCTGCTGCTGCTGGGACTGCTCGGCTGGTGGCTCATGAGCAGCGCCACCGCCAACGAGATCGCCGCCGGTCTGGCGCTTTTCCTCTTGGGTCTGCGCTCCCTCGAAGACGGGGTGAAGGCGCTCGCCGGCAGCACGCTCGACACGCTCATACGCACGAGCACCCGCAGCACGTTCGGCGGGCTCGCCTTTGGATTTTTCGCCACTGCCGCGGTGCAATCGAGCAGCATCGTCTCGCTCCTGACGATGTCTTTCGTCTCCGCGCGGATGGTCACTCTCGGCGGCGGCCTGGCCATCATCCTGGGCGCCAACCTCGGCACCACCACCGGCACCTGGATCTTCGCCACGCTGGGCACCTCGCTCGATCTGGCGCGATATGCCCTGCCATTCGTCACGCTGGGCATGGTACTGCGTTTTTCTCGGGAACGCCCCTTCTCGGCCGCGGGACACGTCCTGATCGGCCTCGGGCTGATCCTATTCGGTATCCATTATCTGAAGATCGGTTTCGAACTCTTCCAGCACCAGTTCGACCTCAGCGCCTACGCCCTACCGGGGTATCAGGGGGTACTGGCCTACACCGTGGTCGGCACCCTCATCACGCTCGTGATGCAATCGAGCCACGCGACCATGCTGCTCACCGTGGCCGCACTCGCCTCCGGGCAGATAGGGTTTGACAATGCGCTCGCCATCGCCATCGGTACCAACATCGGCACCACCGTCACCGCGCTGCTCGGCTCCATCGGCGCCGACCTCGACGCCAAGCGGCTCGCGCTCGGCCACGTTCTCTTCAACGTCTTCACCGCCCTGCTCGCGCTGGCCGCCTTTCCGCTCTTTCTCGCTGGCACGCTACTCGGCTCGAGGCTGATCGGCCTGCCGCAAGACGATCCGCTGCTGCAACTCGCCTTCTTCCACACCTTCTTCAATCTCGTGGGCGTGTGCCTCCTCCTGCCAAACCTCTCCCGCTTTCTCCGGTTGCTGCAAACCCTCGTGCCCGAGACTGCCCAAACGCTCACCGCCCCCAAATACCTCTCGCCCGCCCAGCTCAAAACACCCGAGATCGCCCTCGAATCGCTGCGCAAGGAAACCTGGCGCCTGTTCGACCGAGCGATCGACCTCATCGCCCTGGTGATGCAGGTCGATCCCAAAGCCATGCGCGCTGGCGAAAATCCACACGAACTCGATCGCCCACCCGCGCGAATCCATACGCTGGACATCGATGGCCTGTACCGCTCACGCATCAAACCGCTTTCCGGGCTCATCGTCGACTTTGCCGCCCGCATCGCCGCCACCCCGGAAGTCGCCACCAAAATGCAGCGAATCCTGCAGGCCAGCGCCGCGATCCAGGAAGCGGTGAAAGACACCAAGCACCTGCAGAAAAACCTCGTACGGTGTTTGACGCACTCCAATCCGATCATCCGCCGCCAGTACTTGCGCTACCGCCGTCACCTCGTCGAAACGCTCTATGCCATCGCCAATCTGCCGCGCGAGCAGGGCAGCGACGGCAGTGCGGCCGAGCTCACGATGGTCACCCACACGGCGCTGGCCCAGCTCGACCCCTTGGCGAACGGTCTGCTGGAAGAATGGCTGAAGAACGGAGAGATTTCGCCCGAAGAAGCCACCTCGATGATGAACGACACGGCCTACGTGCGCCGCATCACCGAGAACCTACTCACCGCCGCCCGCGCGCTGGGCGAGGCGACCCAACCCCCTCACACCCCCTGAGCAAAGCGCCCTCAACCAGAGTACGCGGCGGGACAATCCCGGTGGCGCACCACCACGCGCCCGCGCGCCGCAAACACCCGCCCCAGCCGCTCCACCAGGTAGACCGAGCGATGCTGCCCGCCGGTGCAGCCCACCGCCACCGTGAGATAGGCTCGATGCTCGCGCTCGTAGCACGGCAACCACCGCTCGACAAACCCCGCGATCTCGGCAAACATCGCCCCCACTTCCGGAATCGCCTCCAGCCAGCGCACCACCGGCTCGTCGCGCCCGGTCAAGGGGCGCAGCGCCTTGTCGTAATACGGATTGGGCAAGCAGCGGGCATCGAACACCAGATCCGCATCGAGCGGCACTCCGTGCTTGTAGCCGAAGGATTCGAAGGTGAGCGTGAGCCAGCCGCCCTCTCCGGCGAAAACGAACTCGCGGATCCACGCGCGCAGCATTCCGGCCGAGAGATCGCTCGTATCGATGCGGTGCGCCCGCTGCGACAGCGGCGCGAGCAGCTCCCGTTCGAGGGCGATCGCCTCCACCAGCGGCCGTCCTTCGCGCGCCAGCGGGTGCGTGCGCCGCGTCTCGGAAAAGCGCTCGAGCAGCACCCCGTCGCGCGCCTCCAGAAAGAGCAGATCGACGCCATGCCCCTGTTCCGCCAGGCGCTCCAGCGTGTCTGGCAACGCCTCCAGCCCGCCAGTGCGCGCGTCGATGGCGATCGCCACCTGCCCCACCCCTAGCCGCGCCAGATGCTCGACCACCGGCGCGAGAAAGGCCACCGGCAGGTTGTCGATGGCCACGAACCCCGCGTCCTCCAGCGCCCGCAAGGCCACCGTCTTGCCGGAGCCCGAAAGCCCGCTCACCAGCACGATGCGCATTGGGTCCTCTCCGATGGTTCAGTCATTCCCCTCTTCGAACCGGACTTCTGCTCCTCCACCACCCGCTCGGGAATCATGGATTTCCTTGCGGATAAATGCGCCTCCCCTCCCGGCGGATTTTATCCCTGAGGACTGTATTGGCGAGGCGATCCCAGTGCAGGAGGTCGATCTTGAAGAGGATGGAAAGGTCGTCGATCTCCTGCCACAGGGCGGCGAATTCCGCCTCGCTCATCGAGGGGGCGAACACGGCGAGGTCGATGTCGGAGCCGGGGCGATGCGTTCCCTTGGCGCGAGAACCGAAGAGGCGTACCTCCTCGATGGCGGGATGACGGGCGAAGACGCGGCGCAGGTCGTCGAGGATCTCGTCGGCGAGACCCGACGGGTCGGTCACTGCGACGACCATCGACGCACCTGCTGCGCGAGTTCCTGAAAAAGGGGCAACCCCGTGCGGCAGACGAAGCGATAGACTTCCTCGGCCAGGACTTCGTCGTAGGTGTGGCTGGTGAGGTTGCGCATGCGCTGGGCCTGGCTCCAGGCGTTGCCGTCGTGCAGCAGCCCCACGGCCAGCGCCTCACGAAAGACTTCGCGGGGCGTGAGCGCCTCGATTCCCTCCTCGAGCAGTTTGAGTCGCAGGACCTTCCAGGCGAGCTCCCAGCAGAATTCGAAACGCTGGATGACCGAATCGCGGAGAAATTCGGAGTACGGCTGGGCGCAAGCTTCGGCGAGCCGATCGGTGGCCTTGAGGAAATCCTGGCAGCGTTCATGAAATCGTTCGTGATTCGTCATGCCGCCTCCCGAAAAGACCGAAAGACCGATCGTATCACCGTCGGCGAGCCCGGGCACGCGGGGCGATCAGGCCGGCAGCATCGCCTGCCACTGCCCTTCGGCGCGGCGGATCGCACCGGCGCGCTCGAGTTCCTCGCCCAACCAGCGCACCGCCTCCTCGGGCGTCAGTTCGATCCAGTCCAGAGCGCGTTGGAAGAGTTCGACCCCGGCCAGAGTGGTACGCAGCTCTTCTTCCTCCATGCACCCCCGTTGGAGCAGGGTGAAAGTGACGCAGGCGCGCAGGGCGTTGCGCGCGATGCGCCGGGGATCGTTGGCGAAGGCTTCGAGCCGACCCCAGGCGCGCTGCAGGGCGGCAGCGACGTCCTCAAAGGGGGCGCCGTGCCCCGGAATCACCCAGCGTACCGGCAGGCGTTCGATCGCCGCGAGCGCCTCGCGCGCCGCGGCGATGGCGTCGGCCTGGCCGAGCAGGGAAGGAAAGAGGATGCCGAATCCATCTTCCCACAGGGCGTCGCCGCTGATGAGCACGCCGTGCGTCGGCTCGAAATAGGCAAGCGCGTGCATGTCGTGCCCCGGCACGGCGATCGCACGCCATTCCCATTGACCCATCGCGATCGTATCGCCCGGGGCAATGGTTGCCGAATAGGAGAAAGGTTCGGCCCGTTGCCCGGCGTTGGACAGCAGCAGCGCAGCTTCGTCCCAGCGTCCGATGGGATCGGCCAGCCCTTCCGGCACCCAGATGGGGCAACCGTAGCGCCGCGCCACCGCGGCGTTGCCGCCGAGATGATCCGAATGAGAATGGGTGTTGACCAGCCGTACGATGGGCTCGCCCCGTACCGTGGCTTCGAGAAGTGCCAGCGTCTCGCCAGCTTTCGTCACATAACCGCTATCGACCAGCGTCCAGCCGTCGGTGCCGCGCAGCAGCACCGAGTTCGACGACAGCCAGCCGCGCTGCAGCACCACCATTCCCTGGGGCAGAGTCTTCGTCGTCATCGTTTCTCCCGATTCTTCGCCATACATGCGCCGGCCGCAGCCGACGCATACTCCGTCTTCGATCGTGCAGATACCAACGCATTCGGGTTCCATGGAACGCCTCGAACGCGCTACGGCACCGCCGGATCGCCGCGTTGCGCGGCGCCCGACTGCGCATCCAGCGCCTGGCTGTTCGCTTCCCTCTCACCGAGCGCGGCGCGACGCCGCGCCACCGCCGCGAGGATACGGCGGCGCTCGGTCTCGTCCGCGTCGCGCCAGCGGGCGATTTCCTCGCGCGTGCGCAGGCAGCCGACGCACCAGCCGGCCTGCTCGTCGAGCCGGCACACGCCGATGCAGGGCGAGGCGACGACCGTCATGACTGCGGCGCGGCGCAAGATCCGCCCAGCGCCCGGGCCACGCGCGAGGCCGGTTCGCGCCCGAGCAGCCCGCTCACCCACCAGGCGGTCTCGATGAGCGCTTTCAAGTCCACGCCCGTCTCCACGCCCAGGCCGTCGAAGAGATAGACCAGCTCCTCGGTGGCGACGTTGCCCGAGGCCCCCTTGGCGTAGGGACAGCCGCCCAGACCGGCGACGGAGGCGTCGAACGTGGCCACCCCGAAGCGCCAGGCGGCGTAGACGTTTGCCACCGCCATGCCGTAGGTGTCGTGGAAATGTCCGGCGAGCCGCTCGAGCGGTACGCGCCGCGCCACCGCCTCGAGCATGGCGACCACCTGCTGCGGCGTCCCCACACCAATGGTGTCGCCCAGCGAGATCTCCTCACAACCCATCTCGAAGAGGGCGGCGGCGACCTCCGCGACCTTCTCCGGCGCCACCGGCCCTTCGTAGGGACAGCCCACCACGCAGGAGACGTAGCCGCGCACCCGCACCCCGGCGGCGCGCGCCTGTGCCACCACCGGTCGGAAACGCTCCAGCGCTTCGGCAATGCCGCAGTTGATGTTCTTGCGGCTGAAGGTCTCGGAAGCGGCGCCGAAGACGGCGATCTCGTCGACGCCGGCCGCGAGCGCCGCTTCCAGCCCCTTGAGATTGGGCACGAGCACCGGATGACGCACGCCGGGGCGGCGACGCCCGCGCAGGGCACGCATCACTTCGGCATGATCGGCCATCTGCGGCACCCATTGGGGCGAGACGAAGGCGGTGGCCTCGATCACCTTCAGGCCGCAGGCGGCGAGCCGCTCGATCAGCGCCAGTTTGTGCTCGAGGGCGATCGGGGTCTTCTCGTTCTGCAGGCCATCGCGCGGCCCCACTTCGACGAGCGTGACCTTGGCGGGTCCTTCCATCACGCCTCCTCCTTGGCAGGTACGAAATCGACCAGCTCGGCCCCGTCGGGCACCTGTTCGCCCACGGCAAAGCGCACCGCCTCGACCACGCCGTCGGCCGGCGCGACGATGGCGTGTTCCATTTTCATGGCTTCGAGCACCACCAGAGTTTGTCCGCGACTCACCCGCGCCCCCGGTTCGACCTTGACCGCGATCACCCGCCCCGGCATGGGCGCGGTGAGGCCGGCCGCATCGACCCCGGTGCCGGATCCTTCCGCCCCTTCCTGGCCGCAGAGGTCGAACACCCAGGCGCGGCCATCGAAGAAGACGTGCCGCCGGCTGCCGGCGATCACCGCGGTCACGGTCGTCCGCCGCCCGTCGATCTCGAGGCGCAAGTTCTCCTCGTCGAGCATCGCGCCCCAGGCGGTGGCGCTCGCCAGAATCTCCCCCTTCTCGTCGAGCAACTGCAGCTGCAGCTTCTCGCCCAGACAACGGGCCTGCACGCGGCGCGTTGCCTCGCCGCAGCGCCACTGCCAGCGCCGCAGCGCCGGCGCGTTGACGCGCCAGCCGTCCACCGCATGCCAGGGCGAGGTGGGGTCGGGCGCGCGGCGGGCAAACTCCTGCATGCGGCGCGCCTCGGCCAGGCGCTCGGCGCAGGAGACGGCGAACCAGGCCGCCGGCGGCGGTGTTTCGGGTGCGCCGAAGAGGAAGGCCGATTCGCGCTCGATGAGGCCGGTGTCGAGATCCGCCTGGCGAAAGGCCGGAGAATCGACCAGTTTTCCCAAGAATTCGACGTTGTTCGCCACGCCGACGATGCGGTAGTTCGCCAGCGCCTGCCTCATGCGCGTGAGCGCCTGTGCGCGGTTTTCGCCCCAGACAATGAGCTTGGCGATCATCGGGTCGTAATAGGGCGTGATCTCGTCGCCCTGCTCCACGCCGGTATCCACCCGCACCCACACGCTCTCGGGCGGCGGCTGCAAGTGCACGAGCCGACCCACCGAGGGCAGGAACCCCTTGGCCGGATCTTCGGCGTAGATGCGCGCCTCGATCGCGTGCCCCTCGAGCGGGATTTGGTCCTGGGCGAGCGGCAGCGGTTCGCCGGCGGCCACGCGCAGCTGCCATTCGACCAGGTCGAGCCCGGTGATCATCTCGGTGACCGGATGTTCGACCTGCAGCCGCGTGTTCATCTCCATGAAGTAGAAAGCGCCGGAAGGCTCGACGATGAATTCGATCGTACCGGCGCCGACGTAACCCACCGCCTTGGCCGCCGCCACCGCCGCCTCGCCCATGGCGGCGCGCCGCTCGGGGGTCATGCCGGGGGCCGGCGCCTCTTCCAGCACCTTCTGGTGGCGGCGCTGCACCGAGCAATCCCGCTCGTAGAGATGGATCACCTGGCCGTGGCTGTCGCCGAAGACCTGCATCTCGATGTGCCGCGGCCGCAGGATGTATTTCTCGATCAGCACCCGGTCGTCGCCAAAGCTCGATCGCGCCTCGCGCCGGCAGGATTCGAGCGCCTCGGCAAAATCTTCGGGCCGATCGACGCGCCGCATTCCCTTGCCCCCGCCGCCGGCGCTCGCCTTGATGAGCACCGGAAAGCCGATGCGCCGGGCCTGTTCGAAAAGAAACTCCGGGTCCTGCTCCTCGCCGTGATAGCCCGGCGTGAGCGGCACGCCGGCCGCCTCCATCAGGCGCTTGGCCTCGGCCTTGGAGCCCATCTTGCGGATCGCCTCCACCGGCGGGCCGATGAAGACGATGCCGGCATCGAGACAAGCCTGGGCGAAGTCCTCGTTCTCCGACAGGAATCCGTAGCCGGGGTGGATCGCCTGGGCGCCGGTACGCCGTGCGGCCTCCAGGATGCGTTCGATATTGAGGTAGGACTCGCGCGCCGGCGGCGGCCCGATCCACACGGCCTCGTCGGCGAGCCGCACGTGGCGGGCGTTGCGATCGGCATCGGAATAGACCGCCACCGTGGCGATGCCGAGCCGCCGTGCCGTGGCGATCACGCGGCAGGCGATCTCGCCGCGGTTGGCGATCAGAATCTTTTGGAACATTGCTCCCTCCTCAAGGACGCGGCACCCAGGCAGCAGGACGTTTTTCCAGGAAAGCGCTCAGCCCTTCGCGCGCCTCGTCGGTGGCGCGCAAGCGGGCGATGCGTTGCGCCGTGTCTTCGAGCACCGCCTCGCTGAGCGGACGGTCGGCCACGGCGTCGATGAGCGCCTTGGCCGCCGCCTGCGCCTTGGGCCCGCCGGCGAGCAGCGCCTGCACCACCTCCTCGATCTTGGCATCGAGCGCCTCTTCTTCCACCACCTCGTGCGCCAGGCCCAAGGCAAAGGCCTGGGCGGCGTCGATGCGCTCGGCACTCTGGAAATAGCGCGTCGCCTGGCGCACGCCGATCGCCCGGATCACGTACGGGCTGATCGCCGACGGGATGAGTCCCAAACGCACCTCGGAGGTGGCGAATACCGCCCGCTGCGAGGCGATGCAGATGTCGCAGGCGCTCGCCAGCCCCATGCCGCCGCCCAGGGCCGCGCCATGCACCCGGGCGATGGTGGGCTTACTCAGGTGCGCGATCTGCCACAGCATGCGCGCGAGCCGGCGCGCGTCTTCGAGATTCTCCTCGAAGGATGCCGCTCCGGCCGCCTTCATCCAGTTGAGATCGGCCCCGGCGGAAAAGCTCTTGCCCCGCCCGGCGAGCACGACCACGCGCACCTGCGTGTCGACATCGAGCCGCGCGAAGGCGGCCGTGAGCTCCTCGATCACCTTGGCGTTGAAGGCGTTGTGCACCTCCGGGCGATTGAGCCAAACCGTGGCCACCGGCCCGCGCGTCTCGATCACCAGTGTCTCGTACATCCTCTCCTCCTCGATTCTTTTCCGTCACATGCGGAACAGGCCGAATCGCGTCTCGGCAATGGGGGTATTGAGCGCCGCCGACAGGCTCAGCCCCAGCACGCGCCGCGTCTGCGCCGGATCGATCACGCCATCGTCCCACAGGCGCGCCGTGGCGTAATAGGGGTGCCCCTGGCGCTCGTACTGTTCGCGGATCGGTGCCTTGAAGGCTTCTTCTTCCTCGCGCGACCACGTTCCGCCCTTGGCCTCGATCGCGTCGCGCCGCACGGTGGCAAGCACGCTCGCGGCCTGCTCGCCGCCCATCACCGAGATGCGGCTGTTGGGCCAGGTCCACAGGAATCGCGGCGAATAGGCCCGGCCGCACATGCCGTAGTTGCCGGCGCCGAACGAACCGCCGATGATGACGGTGAATTTGGGCACCTGGGCGGTGGCCACGGCCGTGACCATCTTCGCCCCGTCCTTGGCGATGCCGGAATTCTCGTACTTCTTGCCCACCATGAAACCGGTGATGTTCTGCAGGAAGAGGAGCGGAATACCGCGCTGGGCGCACAGCTCGATGAAGTGCGCCCCTTTTTGCGCCGACTCGCCGAAGAGGATGCCGTTGTTGGCCACGATCCCCAGGGGAAAGCCGTAGAGCTCGGCGAAACCGGTCACCAGGGTGGTGCCGTAGCGTGCCTTGAACTCGTCGAAACGCGACCCGTCGACCAGCCGCGCGATCACCTCGCGCACGTCGTAGGGCTTGCGTGTATCTTGCGGCACCACGCCGTAGAGCTCCTGCGGATCGTAGGCCGGCTCCTCGGCGTCGTGCCACGACAGATCCACGGGCTTGCGCGCGTTGAGGTGCGCCACGATGCGCCGCGCCAGATAGAGCGCATGCGCGTCGTTCTCGGCGAGATGGTCAGCCACGCCGGAGATGCGCGTGTGCACATCGCCCCCGCCGAGCTCCTCGGCCGTGACCACTTCGCCCGTAGCCGCCTTCACGAGCGGCGGCCCGCCCAGGAAGATGGTGCCCTGGTTGCGCACGATGATGGTCTCGTCGGACATCGCCGGCACATAGGCCCCGCCCGCGGTGCACGAGCCCATCACCACCGAGATCTGCGGAATGCCCAAGGCCGACATGTTGGCCTGGTTGTAGAAGATGCGTCCGAAATGGTCGCGGTCGGGGAAGACCTCGTCTTGCAGCGGCAGGTAGGCACCGCCCGAGTCGACCAGGTAGATGCACGGCAGGCGATTCTGCTGGGCGATCTCCTGCGCGCGCAGGTGTTTCTTCACCGTGATCGGATAGTAGGTGCCGCCCTTGACGGTGGCGTCGTTGGCCACGATCATGCACTCCACGCCCTGCACCCGGCCGATCCCGGTCACGATGCCGGCCCCCGGGGCCTCGTCGTCGTACATCCCCCAGGCGGCCAGCTGCCCGACCTCCAAAAAGGGCGAGCCCGGATCGAGCAGGCGCTCGATGCGCTCGCGCGGCAGCAGCTTGCCGCGGGCGGTGTGGCGCCGCCGGGCCTCTTCCCCGCCGCCCTGCTGCACGCGGGCCACCTTCTCTTCCAGATCCGCGACCAGGCCGCGCATCCACTGCGCATTGGCGGCGAACTCCGCCCCGCGCGGGTCCACCTTCGATACGATACGGCTCATCCCCTCCTCCTCGATCGTTCTTTCACAGCGAAAGGCCGCGAGCGATCACCAGGCGCTGGATCTCGCTCGTGCCCTCGTAGATCTGGCACACGCGCACGTCGCGGTAGATACGCTCCACCGGAAAATCGCTCACGTAGCCGTAGCCCCCGTGGATCTGGATCGCCGCCGAGCACACCCATTCGGCCATCTCGGAGGCAAAGAGCTTGGCCATCGAGGCTTCCTGCAGGCAAGGGCGGCCGGCATCCTTGAGGCTCGCGGCGTGCCACACCAGTTGGCGGGCCGCTTCGATCCGGGTGGCCATGTCGGCGAGCTTGAACTGCACCGCCTGGTGCTCGAAAATCGGCTTGCCGAAAGCCTCGCGCTCATGCGCATAGCGCAGCGCCGCCTCGAAGGCCGCGCGCGCCATGCCCACGCTCTGGGCGGCAATGCCGATGCGCCCGGCCTCGAGCTGCGACAAGGCGATTTTGTAGCCCTCCCCCTCGGCGCCCACCAGGGCATCGAGCGGCACGCGGCAGCGCTCGAAAGTGATCTGCGCCGTGTCGCTCGCGTGCTGCCCCATCTTCTCCTCGAGGCGCGTGACGAGATAGCCCGGCGTGTCGGTGGGCACGAGGAAACAGGAAATCCCCTTCTTGCCCGCGGCCGGATCGGTCACCGCCAGCACCAGCGCCACGTCGGCGTTCTTGCCCGTGGTGATGAACTGCTTGACGCCGTCGATCACCCAGGAGTCGCCCTCGCGCACCGCGGTGGTGCGAATCGCCGACGCGTCGGATCCCACGTGCGGCTCGGTGAGACAAAAGCAGCCCAGCGCCTCGCCCCGCGCGAGCCGCGGCAGCCATTCCTGCTTCTGCTGGGCCGAACCGTAGGCGAGCGTGATGCCGCACACCAGCGAATTCTGCACCGACACCACCGTCGAGGTCGCCCCGTCGCCGGCGGCGATCTCTTCGATCGCCAGCACGAGGCTCAGATAATCCAGCCCCGCCCCGCCCCATTCGACGGGCACCGTCACTCCCATGGCGCCGAGCTCGCCGAGTTCCCGTAGCGCCTCGCGGGGAAAAGTGTGCTCACGGTCCCAGCGCGCCGCGAAGGGAGCGAGCCGCTCCTGCGCGAAAGCGCGCATCGTGTCGCGGATCAGTTCGTGTTCGGAATCCAGGATCATCCTCTCTCCTTTTTCGTTCGTCGTTTTCGTTCAACGCCGCGTCGTCAGCCACACCCCGGCGAGCACGGCGGCACCCCCCAGCGCTACCGAGGGCGCAAAAGTCTCCCCCAAGGCGATCGCCGCCATCAGCACCGCCGCCACCGGCACCAGATTGATGAACATCGCCGCCCGCGCCGCTCCCAGCACCCGCACGGCGTCGGTGTACCAGGTAAAGCCGATCGCCGTGCCGAAGACCCCGAGAAAAGCCACCGCCGCCCACACCACCGGGCTCCACTGCGCCCAATCGACGCCGCCGGCGGCAAAGGCCGCCGCCCACAGCAGCACGGCGCCGAAGGTGCAGGACCAGAAAGTGGCCGCGAGCGCCGAGACGAGGCGCGTGGCGCGCCGTCCCACGAAGGTATAGGCCGTCCAGCAGACGACGCAGCCCAGCAGCAGCACCTCACCCAGCCCGATGCGACCGGCAAGGAGCGCGAGCGGATCGCCGTTGCCGATCACCGTGAGGCAGCCGACGAAAGCGAGCACGGCCCCGAGCACCGCCGGCGGACGGGCGCGCTCTCCACCGAGCCACCACGCCAGCGTCGCCACCACCACCGGATTCAAGGCCACCACCAGCGCGCCCCGCCCGGCTTCGACGTGCTTCAAGCCGTAAAAAAAGCACAGGTTGTAGAAGAAGACCCCGGTGAGCGCCAGACCCAAGATCGGCCGCCAGGCACGCTGCAGCGAGCCCGCGCCGATCGGCTCTCCCTTGGCGAGTAGCACCGCTCCGAGCACGAGCGCGGCGAGCGTGAAACGCGCCGCCGCCGCGGCGATCGGCGTTCCCACCGCCTGCGCCACGACCCGGCCGGCCACCCAGGTCCCGCCCCAGCTCAACATCGCCGCGACGAGCTTCAGATAGACCGGCAAGGTCGCCTCGCCGGCGACGGGGCTCAACCGCAAGCCACGCCCCCTTCGAGTTCGATCGCCATCGCCGTGGCCTCACCCCCGCCAATGCACAGGCTCGCGACGCCCCGCCGCCCGCCGGTGCGCCGCAGCGCCCCGATGAGGGTGACGAGGATGCGCGCGCCGGACGCCCCGATCGGATGCCCCAGGGCGCAGGCGCCGCCGTGGACGTTGACCTTCTCGTGCGGCAGGCCCAGCTCCTTCATCGCGATCATGGTCACCACGGCAAACGCCTCGTTGATCTCGAAGCAATCCACGCCGGCAGGATCCCAGCCCGTCTTCGCGAAGAGGCGCTTCATCGCGCCCACCGGGGCCGTGGTGAACCACGCCGGCTCGTGCGCGAACGTGCTGTGCCCGACGATGCGCGCGATCGGCGTGCAGCCCAGGCGCTCGGCCTCGGCCCGGGTGGTGAGCACCAGCGCTGCCGCCCCGTCGGAGATGGACGAGGAATTGGCCGCGGTGACGGTGCCGCCCTCACGAAACGCCGGCTTCAAGGTGGGGATCTTGTCGAGTTTCGCCTTGAGCGGCTGCTCGTCGATCTCCACCACCCGCTCCCCGCCGCGCCCGGCGATTTTCACCGGCACGATCTCCCAGGAGAACGCCCCTTCCTTGATCGCCCGCTGGGCGCGCTCGGTCGAGGCGATGGCGTAGGCGTCCTGCTGCTCACGGGTGAAACCGTAGTGCTGCGCCGCATCCTCGGCGAACGTCCCCATCAGCCGGCCTTTCTGGTAGGCGTCTTCCAGGCCGTCGTAGAACATGTGATCCAGCAGCTGGCCGTGCCCCAGGCGCAGACCGGCTCTGGCCTTGGGGAGCAGGTAGGGAGCGTTCGACATCGACTCCATGCCGCCGGCCACCGCCACCGCCACGGAACCCGCCTTGAGCGCGTCGTGTGCGAGCATCACCGTCTTCATGCCGGAGCCGCATACCTTGTGCACGGTGGTGCAGGCAACCGAAGTCGACAGCCCGGCGCCCAGCGCCGCCTGCCGCGCCGGAGCCTGACCTTCGCCGGCCTGCAGCACGTTGCCCATCAACACCTCTTCGATCGCTTCCTTGGAGATCCCGGCCCGGCCGACCGCCGCCTCGATCGCCGCCGCGCCCAGGCGCGGTGCCGGCACGTCGGCCAGATCTCCGAGAAAACCCCCCATCGGCGTGCGCGCCACGCCGACGATCACCACGTCGTCGGCCCGTTTGTCCTGCGTCATCGATCTTTCTCCTCGTGTAGTATCGTCAACGTCAACGATCAGGCCGTCTCGTCGAAGAGCTCGCGCCCGATGAGCATGCGGCGAATCTCGGACGTCCCCGCCCCAATCTCATAGAGCTTGGCGTCGCGCCACAGCCGCCCGGTGGGATAGTCGTTGATGTAGCCGTTGCCGCCCAGCGCCTGGATCGCCTCGCCGGCCATCCAGGTGGCCTTCTCCGCCGCATAGAGAATGACCCCGGCGCAGTCCTTGCGCAGCTTGCGGCTGTGATCGCTACGATCGAGCGCCTGTCCCACCGCATAGACGTAGGCACGGCAAGCCTGCCAGGTGGTATACATGTCGGCGATTTTCCCTTCCATGAGCTGGAATCGGCCGATCGGCTGGTTGAACTGGCGCCGCTCATGCACGTAGGGCAGCACCACGTCCATGCACGCGGCCATGATCCCCAGCGGCCCGCCGGCGAGCACGGCGCGCTCGTAGTCGAGCCCACTCATGAGCACCTTGACCCCCTCGTTGACCTTGCCGAGCACGTTCTCCTCGGGCACCTCGCAATTCTCGAAGAAGAGCGGATAGGTGTTCGAGCCGCGCATGCCGAGCTTGTCGAGCTTGTTGCCGGCGGTAAAGCCCTTCATCCCCTTCTCGACGATGAAAGCCGTGATGCCGCGAGGGCCCGCCGCCGGATCGGTCTTGGCATAGACCACCAGCACGTCGGCGTCCCCGCCGTTGGTGATCCACATCTTGCTGCCGTTGAGCACGTAGCGATCGCCCTTTTTCTCGGCGCGCAGTTTCATGCTCACCACGTCGGAACCGGCCTCGGGCTCGCTCATCGCCAGCGCCCCCACCCACTCGCCGGAGACGAGCTTGGGCAGGTATTTGCGCTTTTGCGCCTCGGTGCCGTTGCGGTGGATCTGGTTGACGCACAGGTTGGAATGCGCCCCGTAGGAGAGCCCCACCGCGGCGCTCGCACGCGAGATCTCCTCCATGGCGATGATGTGCGCCAGATA
Source organism: Tepidiphilus sp. J10 (assembly GCF_006980785.1). NCBI lineage: Bacteria > Pseudomonadati > Pseudomonadota > Hydrogenophilia > Hydrogenophilales > Hydrogenophilaceae > Tepidiphilus > Tepidiphilus sp. J10. The sequence continues at coordinate 918,119 of NZ_SBHP01000001.1, read as the reverse complement.
ACCCATGGCGCTGCCGCCATACTCTTCGGCCACCGTCATGCCGTGCAGGCCGAGCTCCCCCAGCTTGCGCCACAGATCCGGCGGAAAAGCGTTGTCGCGGTCGATCTGCGCCGCCCGCGGCGCGATCTCCTGGGCGCAGAACGACTGCAGCGTCTGGCGCAGCAGGTCGTGTGTTTCTCCCAGCCCAAAGTCGAGCCCGACCGTCTCCATGCTTCCTCCTCCTTTGGTGTTGACGTTGACGTTAACGTAAACCAAACCGGACCGTTTGCAAAGCCCCCGTCAGGTGGCGGCTTCGACGCGCGCCTGCAGTTCCTGGCGCACGGCCTCCGCCCCTTGGGCATCGTGCCCCAGCAGGCTCAGGCACTGGCGCTCGAGCATGCCGATCTCATCGAGCACCGCCTCGATGTCGCGGCGCTGCTGCTCCAGCGCCCGGCGCCGCTCCTCGAGCACGCTGAGGAAACGGCGCAGTTGCGGTGCCGAATCGTGGCGCCCGTCGTACATGTCGATCAATTCCTTGATCTGCGCAAGCGACAGCCCCAGACGTTTGCCGCGCAGCGTGAGCTTGAGGCGGGCCCGGTCGGCGCGACCGTAGATACGCATCCTCCCTTCGCGGCGCGGCTGCAGCAGCCCCTGATCTTCGTAGTAGCGGATCGTGCGCGGCGTGATGCCGAATTCCCGCGCCAGATCCGAAATGGTAAAAAATTCCTCTTTCCGGCTCATCCTCGCCTCGTCGTTTTTCCGGTAGACTGGTTTCCGTTGACGTCAACGGAACATTACCACATGCAAGCCGAACTCAGCTATCCGCACCCCGCCACGCCCGAGCTCGGGCGAGTGGCCACGGTCGCCCCCGGCGTGCACTGGCTGCGCATGCCGCTGCCGTTTGCGCTCGATCACATCAACCTGTGGCTGATCGACGACGCCGAGAACCAGGTCGCCCTCGTCGACACGGGGTTTGCCTCGCCGCAGGTGCAAGCGGCCTGGCGCGAAGCACTGCGCCTGCGCCTGCCCTCGCGCCTCATCGTCACCCACTTCCACCCCGACCACTTCGGCCTGGCCGACTGGCTCATGCGCGAATGGCGGCTGGAACTGTGGATGAGCCATTCCGAATTCCTCACCGGCCATGCCGTCTGGCACGGCGTCGCCGGTCATTCGGTCGAGGCCATGCTCTCCCTCTTCCGCGCAAACGGCCTCGACGAAGAACGCGCGACGGCCCTGGAAGCGCGCGGCAACGCCTACCGCCGCGGCGCCCCACGTCTGCCCGAGCGCCTCCATCGCCTGCACGATGGCGACGAGCTGGTCATCGGCGGTCGCACCTGGCGGGTGATCACCGGCTGCGGCCATTCGCCCGAGCACGTCGCCCTCTACTGCCCCTCGCAGAAGCTGCTCATCTCCGGCGACATGCTGCTGCCCAAGATTTCCACCAACGTCGGGGTTTGGGCCGTCTCGCCCGAAGACGATCCGCTCGCCGACTTTCTGCGTTCCCTGGGGAGATTCGAGCACTTGCCGGAAGATACCCTTGTGCTACCATCGCACGGACTGCCGTTCGTCGGCCTGCACGCGCGCATCGCCCAGCTGCGTGCCCATCACGAAGAGCGCCTGGCGGTACTCGAAGCCGCGCTGGACGCGCCGAAGACGGCGGCCGAGGTGATCCCGACGCTCTTTTCCCGCGCGCTCGACACGCACCAGGTCGTGTTCGCGCTCGGCGAGGCGCTCGCCCACCTCAACCATCTGGTCGCGCTCGGACGTGCCGAGCGGCTGCTCGGCCACGATGGCCAACAGCGTTTCGTGCGCACGGGCCCGACCCACTGAACGAGAATGAACACCAAGGGAATGAAGATGAGCGAGACCCAGACCCCGACGCAAAAACCGGCCGCCCCACCCCCGGCCGCCCCCGAGCTCCCCGATCCGCAGGAAATGGCAAAGATCTACGCCGAGGTGGCCGAACGTGCCGCCCGCCTGCTCGGCGAGACCATGCGCAAGCAGCTCAAAGAAGGAATCCAGCCTCCCAGCGACGAAGTCGGCATCGCCCAGACCTACATGGAGATGATGGCGCGGCTGCTCGCCAACCCCTACCGTCTCGCCCAGGCGCAAATGAACCTGATGTGGGACTACTTCACCCTGTGGCAGCGCTCCATGCTCAAGCTCATGGGCATGAAGGCGCCGCCGGTGGTCGAGCCGGAGAAAGGTGACCGCCGCTTCAAGGACCCGGACTGGGAAGAGCACTTCCTCTTCGACTACATCAAACAGTCCTACCTCATCGCCGCGCGGCGCATCCACGAAGTGGTCAGCGACATCAAAGGCACCGACGAGCGCACGAAGAAGCGCATCGAGTTCTTCACCCGCAACTTCATCGATGCCCTCTCGCCGTCGAATTTCGCCCTCACCAACCCCGAGGTCTTCCGCGAGACCCTGCGCACCCATGGCCAGAACCTCGTCCGGGGGCTGAAGAATCTCCTGCGCGATCTCGAGGAAGGGCACGGCCAGCTGCGCATCCGCATGACCGACACCACCGCTTTCGAGCTGGGCAAGAACATCGCCACCACCCCGGGCAAGGTGGTATACCAAACCGAGCTCATGCAGCTCATCCAGTACACCCCCACCACCGAGACGGTCTACAAGCGGCCGCTCCTCATCGTGCCGCCCTGGATCAACAAGTACTACATCCTCGACCTGCGGCCGCAGAATTCACTCGTCAAATGGCTGGTCGATCAGGGGCACACGGTGTTCATCCTCTCCTGGGTGAACCCCGACGAGCGCCTCGCCCAGGCCACTTTCGAAGACTACGTGCAAAAAGGCGTGCTCGCCGCGCTCGACGCCATCGAGGAGCAGACCGGAGAGCGCGTCGTCAATGCCGCCGGCTACTGCCTGGGCGGCACCCTGCTCGCCACCACGGCCGCCTGCCTGGCGGGCAAACGGCAAAAGCGCCTCGGCTCGACCACCTTCCTCACCACTCTCATCGATTTCTCCGAACCCGGCGAACTGGGCGTATTCACCACGCCCGAAACCGTGGCGATGCTGGAGAAGAAGATGCAGGAGCGCGGCTACCTCGAAGGCTCGGAGATGGCCACCACCTTCAACATGCTGCGCGCCAACGACCTCATCTGGTCCTTCGTGGTCAATAACTACCTGCTCGGCAAGGAACCTTTCCCCTTCGATCTGCTGTACTGGAACTCCGACTCCACCCGCATGCCCGCGGCGATGCACAGTTTCTATCTGCGCAAGATGTACATCGAGAACAAACTCGTCGAACCGGGCGGAATCGAGATCCTCGGCACACCGATCGACCTGGGCAAGATCAAGCACCCGTGCTATTTCATCTCCACGGTCGAGGACCACATCGCCCCGTGGCGCACCACGTACAAGGGTGCCCGCCGGCTCACGGGCGCGCCGGTGCGCTTCGTGCTCGGCGGCTCGGGCCACATCGCCGGCATCGTCAACCCACCCTCGGCGAACAAGTACGGTTACTGGACCAACCCGGTCACGCCGCTGCCCGAGGATCCGGAAGAATGGCTGCGCGGCGCCGAACATCACCCCGGTTCGTGGTGGCCCAACTGGAATGAATGGCTGGCGGCGCAGGACGACACGCGCGTGCCGGCGCGCGACCCGGCCCAAGGGAAGCTCCCGGTGATCGAGGACGCTCCCGGCTCCTACGTCAAGGTGCGCATCTGAACGATGCAAGCAACCCCACCGCCGTCGGTGCGACGGCGGTGGTGCTCGACACCAACGCCGCACTCGCGCTGTGGTACTTCGAGGACCCTGCGCTTTCGCCGCTCGCTGCGGCGCTCGCTAGCGGCCGGCTCGTCCCGGTCGCCACCCCGCCGATGATCGCCGAATGGCACTGCGTGCTCGCGCGCGAGGGGTTCGACCCCCAGCGCGCCGCCGCCGCGCGCACCGCCTACGCGGCGCTGCGGCGCGAGCTGCCTCTTCCCGAGCTGGAGGCCCCGGCGCGCTGCCGCGATCCCGACGACCAGAAATTCCTCGTCTGCGCGCTCGCCTACGCGCCGCTTCTCCTCACCCGCGACAAGGCGCTCTTGCGCCTCGCGCGGCACCGCCGCATCGCGCCGCGGCTCGCCATCCTCCGGCCGGAGCAGGCGATGCCCCTTCGAGGCCCCGTTGCGGCAACCGAGATCTCGTGAAGAAATCGTCGCGGGCGGGGCGCTCCCTTACTTGCGCCAGGCGTCGGCCTGCACCAGCGAATCGTCGCGCCAGGCTTCGCGCGCGGCCTTGTTCGCCATCCAGTTGGGCAGGAAGGTGAAGGCTTCGTCGAGCAGGTGCGGCGTGTGCTTGCCCGGCGAATAGCGCAGTGCCCGCTCGAAGTATTCGCGCAGCGCCGGCTTGAAGTTGGGGTGGGCGCAGTTCTCGATGATGACGCGGGCGCGCTGCTTGGGCGAGAGCCCGCGCAGGTCGGCCAGGCCCTGCTCGGTGACGATCACCTGTACGTCGTGCTCGGTGTGATCCACGTGCGAGGCCATGGGCACGATGCAGGAGATGGTGCCGCCCTTGGCGCTCGAAGGCGTCATGAAGATCGAGATGAAGGCGTTGCGCGCGAAGTCGCCCGAGCCGCCGATGCCGTTCATGATCGAGGTGCCCATGATGTGGGTCGAGTTGACGTTGCCGTAGATGTCGGCCTCGATCAGCCCGTTCATGGCGATGACGCCCAGGCGCCGGATGACTTCGGGGTGGTTCGAGATCTCCTGCGGCCGCAGCAGGATCTTGTTCTTGAAGTCTTTCAGGTTGGCGTTGAGCTCGGTGAGCGCATCCGGGCTGAGGGAGAAGGAAGTGGCCGAGGCGCAGGTGAGCTTGCCGCAGCGGATCAGCTCGAGCATGCCGTCTTGCAGCACCTCCGTGTAGGCGGTGAGATTCTCGAAGGGACCGTCGCGCAGCCCCGCCATCACGGCGTTCGCCACGTTGCCCACGCCCGATTGCAGCGGCAGGAGGTTTTCCGGCAGGCGCCCCTTTTTCACCTCGTGTTGCAGGAATTCGAGGATGTGGCCGGCGATGCGGCGCGAATTCTCGTCGGGCGGGGAGAAGGGCGTGTTGCGGTCGGGATGATTGGTTTCCACCACCGCGATCACCTTGTCGAGATCGACGCGGTAGTAGGGAATGCCGATGCGGTCGGCCGCCTTGAGGATGGGAATGGGCTTGCGGTGCGGCGGCAGCGCCGTGCCATAGTAGATGTCGTGCATGCCCTCGAGCGCGGGATTCTGCCAGGCATTGACCTCGAGGATGATCTTGTCGGCCTGGTCGAGCCAGGTCTTGTTGTTGCCCACCGAGGATGAAGGAATCAGCAGGCCGTCTTCGGTGATGCCCGCCACCTCGACCACGGCGATGTCAAGCTTGCCGAGGAACCCGCCCCAGACGAATTGCGCCACGTGCGAGAGGTGTATGTCGATGTACTCCATCTCGCCGGCGTTGATGCGCTTGCGGCAGGTGGGGTCGGACTGGTAGGGCAGGCGCATTTCGATGCCATCGACCATGGCCAGCGCCCCGTCGAGCTCGGGGGCGGTGGAGGCGCCGGTCCATACGCTGATCTTGAAACGCTGTCCGCGCAGGTTCGCGTCGAGGATGCGCTTGGCCAGCGCCGCGGGCACCACTTTGGGGTAACCGGCGCCGGTGAATCCGCTCATGCCGACGTTCACGCCGGAAGGAATCAGGGCCGCGGCCTCGTCGGCCGACATGATCTTGCCGCGCAGCTGGGCATTGAGGATACGGTCGTTCGCGCTCATGATCCATGAAATGGGAAGGGAGATCGTGCGATTCTACCCCGCACGTCATGCGTTTTATATAAAACATCAAAGGCTTGCCATATGAATCCCTTTATCCTCCGGTCTTCGCATAGCCATGAGGGTTGGCTTGCTGCCAGCGCCAGGCGTCGCGGCACATCTCGTCGAGCCCGCGCGTAGCGCGCCAACCGAGACGTTCGGCTGCCAGGCTCGGGTCGGCCCAGCAGGCGGCGACGTCGCCGGGGCGGCGTGGAACGATCTCGTAAGGGATCGTGCGGCCGCTCGCCTGCTCGAAGGCGCGCACGAGCTCGAGCACGCTATGGCCCCGGCCCGTCCCGAGGTTCACCGCCAGGCATTGCGGCGGTTCGGCGGCGAGCGTGCGCAGCGCCGCCAAGTGCCCCAGCGCCAGGTCGACCACGTGCAGGTAATCGCGCACCCCCGTGCCGTCGGGCGTGGGGTAGTCGTTGCCAAAGACGCGCAGTTTCGGCAACCGCCCCACCGCCACCTGGGCCACATAGGGCATGAGGTTGTTGGGCACGCCGCCCGGATCCTCGCCGATGCGCCCAGAAGGATGCGCTCCTACGGGGTTGAAATAGCGCAACAGGGCGATGCGCCAGTCGGGTTGGGCGCGGAAGAGGTCGCGCAGCATCTCTTCGACCACCAGCTTGGTGCGGCCGTACGGGTTGGTGGCGCTCAAGGGGTGATCTTCGGTGAGCGGCAGACGCTGCGGCTCACCATAGACCGTGGCCGAGGAGCTGAAGACGAGCGTCTTCACGCCGCACGCCTGCATCGCCTCCAGCAGACGCAGGGTACCGAGCACGTTGTTGTCGTAATAGGCAAGCGGCTGCGCCACCGATTCGCCCACGGCCTTCAAGCCGGCGAAGTGGATCACCGCCGTGCAGCCGTGCCGCTCGAGCACGCGCACGAGCGTGTCGCAGTCGCGCACGTCGGCCTCGATCACCGTCGGCGCGCGCCCGGCCAGTTCCGCCACGCGCGCGAGCGCCTCGGGGTGGCTGTTGGAGAAATTGTCGAGCGCCACCACCTCGTGGCCCACCGCCAGGAGTTCCACGCAGGTGTGCGAGCCGATATAGCCGGCCGCGCCGGTCACCAGCACCTTCATCCGATCGTCCTCATGCAGTGAAAAAAGGGGGAGCTTACCTAAAGGTAGGTTTCGCTCTTTTCCCCGCCTCAGATCCGAAAAATATCCACTTTCGTTTCAAGGCACTTTCGCAAACTCAGATCGTGCACACCCACCTCGAACCAGCCTCCCGGCTTCTGGAAAAAATCCAGTCCTCGGCCAATTTTGATCACCCAACCGTTGTCGATACGAATCTCCCGATCATGCATATTCGGGTTGAACTGTACCTCTAGCTCGATATCTAATTCCAAAAGGCTTTGCCTCAGCTCATCGAGCTTCTCTGTAATGGTGGCCAACTGGATCTTGTCATCATATCCGGTGGTCAGGCTTATCTTCTTCACCGTCCCAGCCTTGACAACGGTCTCGCAAAAGCGCACGAAGTTCTGAATCTGATGCTGTAGCCGGATGTAAGGATCTTCGATGACGACCGACTTCGCACCTCGTAGATACGGTCCTATGATTGAATCATAGCTATAGCCAGTGTCGCCATAGAGGATGGTGAAGTGCTGTTCCCTGAGCTCGGCCGGTGACGGCGGCGTCGGCACGGCTGGAGAATATGCAGCAGCAGGTTGAACCTCGACCGCCTCGGCAGGCCGCTCATCCGTCTGACGCAAACGACGGCGCGCCGGCTCTTGCGTTGCGAGCGCGTCCTTCGACTCGGGGCAGAAAACTACTACTTCCTCACCGCTAGCCTTGAAGTAGGACAGATTAATCCGGGCGAACTCGTCGTCCGGTTTGCGCTTGTTCATCTGCTCCTTGACGCGGCGGCGGTACTCGATGGCGTAGGCCACATACTCTTCGAACTCGTCGTCCGTCGGCGGCCCGTTCGGATGCAAGATTTTCAAGAACGCGCAGACGGTCTTCTTGATGCCTTTTTCATCGCGCCCCTCGACGGATTTGCCAAGCCGGATGCGCTTGCTCACTTCCTCGTACCGATTCGTGTGCTTGAACTGGTAGTGAAAGGCCTCGGCCAGGTAGTCGGTGATGAAGCCGTAATGATTGGTCAGAAATTCGCTGCTGTTCTTGGGCATTTCCCAGCCTGGAATATAGGCGGCAAAACGGTCCATCACCGCCAAGTCCAGTTCTGGCGGCAAGGGCTGAAACAGGTCGTGCTCGTTCGAATTGACCAGCTGCTCGATCGACATATCGATATTGCCAACGAAACTCAGGCTGGCGTCGGCGATCACTTCGACGCCGCGCGAAAAGCGCCCGTTGGCCATGAAGTCCTTCATGATCTGGATGGTGTCGGGGTCTTTGACCTTGATTCCGCCCACTTCGTCAAACGCGACCGTGTCCCAAAAGCCGACCAGGCCCACCTTGCGGCGCGCGTTGTTGTAGAACAGCGTGGCCTTGGTCGCTTGGCCGCCCGAGATCAGCGTGGCGTAGGGCGAAAACTCGCTGAAAAAGTACGATTTGCCGGTGCCGCGCGGGCCCAGCTCGATGTAGTTGTAATTGGGCTCTACCAGCGCAGCCAAGCGGGCAATGTAGTGCATCTGCACACGCTTCGAGAGCTTGCTAGGCTCCAGCCCCACGGAGCGCAACACCGCCGCGAGCCATTCATCGCGCGTGAATGCCGCGCGCCCCTCTGCATAGCGGTCGAAGTCGAAACGGGTCAATTGGATCGGGCGCAGATCTTCGATGTAAAACGCATAGTCGTCTTCGTCGATATCGTTGTGCGCCAGGGTGACTTCGGCCCAAATGCCGCCTTCCAGCAAGCGATCATTGTCGCGATAGAACTTTTCCGCGATGGCGATACGTTGCGAGTTGAAATTTTCCAATGCTGCCCAGTGGCGCTTTTCCTTTTCAACGTAGCGAACATGAACTTTATCGATGAAGCGGTGCTTACCTTTGGTCGCCACCTTCGACTGGGCTGCGTTGGCTTCGTCCGGGCGCACGTAGTTTTCCTGCAGGGTGGATAAAACGGCTTCCAGGCCCGCTTGAATCTCGGCCTCGTCACTGCTGGCGCAATACTTGGCCAGCAGGAACTCCAGAACGAACGTCGGGACGTTGGTACCCTTTTTGATCCGGTGCAGCAGGTCCTTACGCAGCACCTTGCCATCGAATGCGGCGTTGAGTTTTTGGTCGAGTTCGTCCATGGGGTTCATTCCGTATAGTCGGTCTCGAGCGTGAGATGGCTGTAGGCCGCCAGGGTCGTGGGGTTGAGCGCCACCACCTTGAATTTGCCTCTAAACTCATCATCCATGCGCAGTGCAATCTGTTTGCGCTGGCCGGGCATCAGGGTCACGGTTTTGGTCGCGGGGTCTACATCACCACCTGGGCGCGGCTCTCCCACCACATTGCCTCTGCTGTCTTGGGCCTCCAACAGAATCTCGAGGCTCATGTCTTGCGAGAACAGATCGTCGTTTCCCAGGATCACTTCGATGACCGGCAAGCGCGTCGTGATGCGTTTGGCGCCGTTCTTGTAGTTCAGCTCCACCACCACCTTGCGGAGATCCGCATGGGCGGTGGTGTCCAGCCTGGCCACCAGTACCGGCACGACGGCCTCGGCCAGCGATGCCCCGCCGTGAAAATACAAATGCCCCGAGCGATACGGCGCCATGCTGCGCGGCAGTGCCACCTGAGCGAAATCACCCCGAATGCCGACCTTTTCGGCGCTGACGACCAGGCTGTGCGCATCGGCGCTGCCGTCGCCTAGCAATAGGCGATCGTGGGCATTGACGGGCCACTTCCCTGTCGGTTTGACGCACACATCGCCCGCCTCCGCGTGTGCGTTGAGGAAGAAACCATGATCCGTAACGATCACCGCTTCCTTGAAGCCCATGCCGCGCAACTTATGTAGCGCCACACGAATCTGCTTGAGCATGTTCGGAATCAACCCGAGCGTCGTTTCGGCGTTGCTCTCCAATTGGCTGTCGATTTCCGTGGAACGCAGCACCAGCAGATCGACGGTTTCGGCGATCTTGGGCCTGCCACGGACAAAATCGTTGAGCGGCATTTCAGCGAAGCGATCGCCATACTTCTTGCTCAAGACGGCCATGCGCTGCGCAACAGTGCTCACCGGCGCCCCGTCCAGCTTCGGCACCAGGGAATCGTTCGCCAGCTCCAGCGTCAGCCCCGTGCGGGCGCCTGGCAGCAAGCTCGCCATACCCACCGGCGTGATGGTCGGCAACTGCGCATAGGCCGCCTGCAGCTCGACGGGGCCGTCCTCCGCCAGCAATTTTTCCAGCGCCACGCCCAACTCATAGCGCAGGGCGTCCACCATCAGGTAGGCCAGCTTACGGCCGCTTTCCTTGAGGCGATCCGCCACGAGGCGGTCAAACACCTCGGCATTGGCCAGGCGTCCATTGGGCGGCCAGCCCGCAGTCTCGAGGTGTTTCACAAACACGTCCTGAACCTTTTCCGCCAGACGCCGATAGCGCGCCCGAGCTTGGCTGATCACTTCCTGCATCAAACCATGCGGGTCGAGGAAGTCACCCGCCGCCTGCTCAAATTCACGTTGCAGGCGATCAACTTCGCGTAGGCTGCCCAGGTAAAAATCGATCAGTTCTGCTTGCGAACGGATGTGATTCGGTAGCTGGCGCTCGAAATCATCGCAAGCCTCGACCAGACTCAAGCCACAGCGAAGCAACTCCCACTGCGCCTGGCTTTCCCCTTTGCCTAGCCATACCGAATTCTTGCGACGGACCAATACCTGGCGGGTGGCGTCGGTATCACCGGCGACGAGGCCCTTGATCGCCGTGCGCAGGAACGTTCGCTCCTCGAACGGGAAAGTGTCACGCTCGCCCAGGTCTTCAATGCCCCTGCACAGTTCGGTCAAATTGAGCTCGGCCTCAATGGTTTCCGCACGCTCGATATAGAGCGCATGCGTCTTGGGATCGGTGCGCAGACGATCGCACACCTCCTCGATGATGGGCCTGGCTTCCATCGGCGCATGCGGCACGCTCTTCAGGGTGTCCGGCAGCGCCACGGGCAAATCGAACACAAACTCGCTGAACAGCACGTAACGCCACAGTTCATCCGCCAGCGCAGACCACGTCTTGCCGCGTGTCTGCACGTTCAGGCCCAAGGTGGCGCGCAGGAAGGCACGCGCCTCATCCACCCACCCCTCCTGCGCCTTGAGCGCCTCGGCCTGGCGAGACGTCGGCGCCAGCAGCGCGGCCAGAATCTCACGCCCCGACTCCACCTGCAACGCGGCGCGTAACTGGGGCCAGCTCACACCGCCGCCAATCGCGTCGATCACCGCGAAAGTCGGACCAGAGGGAGATGTGGCAAACACCTGCCGGATTTCGGTCGCATGATCCGGCCTGGCGCGCAGGCACAGGCTCAGATACTCGTCGCCATCATCTTGCGGAAACACCGCGCCGCATGCTGCGTACAGGGCGAATGGATCCACTTGTTTTTGCTCATCGGTTTCCGGGCGCTTGGCCGGCACATAGATCAACACGCCCGCGAGCGACGCCTTGGGCTGCCCAAGCTCGCGCAGCGCCATGAGCGCCGCCTCACGGCTTTCGATGCTGCTGATCGACGCATCGATGACGCGCACCTCATCGCTTGCCAGATCGAAGCACAAATCGCGGTAGCGCCCGTCGGCGTCGTACACCACCAGCACGCCCGCTTGCTTCAAGCGGGGCCGCAATACGGACTCGCGAATGAATTCAGCAATGTTCATCTGCACCTCGATGCTATGTGTTGTGGCTCACTGGCGCTCTGCAACCCGGTTTGCGGATCGTGAAGCTGCGTATCGTGAGCCACAAATGTGTTTTCGGCCATTTCATGAGCCTCAAAACACCTCCCGCCCTTCGGCGATGTTGAGCAACGCCGGGAAGCACAGCGTGGCCGCTCGTCGACCACTGGCCTCCACCAGGATGCGCAGGATGCCGGACTCCCGCAAGGCAGGCACGATGCGTTTGGCCGTCGGTTCGGGGATGCCCGCGCTGGCCACGAAATCCGAGCTTCTGAAAATCGGCCGTTCGAAGATCCAATCCAGAGCGTGAATCGCATATTGGGAGCGGGTGAGATCGACAACCTCCCGTTTCATGCGCTCATACAGGTCCAGGATCGCCGCGGCCTTTTGTTGATTTTCCTCGGCTTGGGCCTTGATCGCGTCAAGAAAGAAGCGGCACCAGCCGGTCCAATCGTCATCACGTGAAACGGCTAACAGGCGCTCGTAATACTCGTCTCGGTGCGCCTCCAGAAAGGCGCTCAGATAAAACATCGGGCGTTGAATCAGCCCGTTCTGCCACAGAAACAGCGGCACCAGCATGCGCCCCAAGCGGCCATTGCCATCCAGAAAGGGGTGCAGCGCCTCGAATTCGGCATGCACGATCGCCAGTTGCACCAGCCGGTCGGGGGCATCGGCATGCAGATAGCGCTCCCAAGCGCTCATGGCGTCGGGCAGTTTGTCAGCGGAAATCGGCACGAATCGGGCTTGTTCAACGGTACAACCGGCCGGACCGATCCAGTTCGGGAGGCGACGGTACTCGCCAGGCGCCTTGCCCTGCCCGCGTACGCCGTCCAGCAACACCTTGTGTGCTTCGCGGATCACGCGCTGTGAGAGCGGGACATCGGCCAGCATCTTCTCGGCCATGCGCATTGCCGCCCGGTAGTTCAGCACTTCACGAATGTCATTGCGGCGTTCCTCGCTCAGACCGGGCGAATCGCCCCGAGCCTCGAACGTCAGTACCTCACCCATGGTGGCTTGGGTACCTTCGATGCGCGAGGACAGCACCGCTTCTTGCGTTGTCAGTGGAGAAAGCAGCACCGCCGCGTTGGGAATTGCCGCCAGCGTGCCGTCGTAGCGCGCGACGGCAGCGGCCGTCGGCCCCAGCAGCGGAATCAGCGTTGACCAATCCAGTTGCGCTGGTGGAAACCGCCCAAGGTGGTAGTGAACTGACATCAATCGTCCTTTGCCTTCCTGCCACGCGCCTTTTTGGGTTTGGCCGCCGGTTCGATGTAGAGATGCTCCAGACCATGCGCGATCGCCAAACTCTTGTCTGTCTTGCACTTTTCGTGCACGCGCTCCGGCCAGTAGTTCATGGCCAAATGCGCCCAGTCGTAGTCGCCTTTTTCGAGCTTTTTCCAAGTCTCCTTGAGCACCTTCTGCCAGGGTTTGTGGCGGAACAGCGGCCAGAGCGGCGCTGCGCTGATCTGCACGCCGTCGTCGTGATGGGGCTTGTAGGTCGGCGCGATCTCGAGCAAGGTGTCGCGCAGTTCGATCAGCTCCAGCTCGAAGGCTTGCAGGGCTTCGAACTGCTTTTCGTCGTCGCGCGTGCGGGCAGCCCCCTTGCTGCGCAGCGCCGCCACTTCGCTGCTCACCTGTTTGAGCTTGGGCTCGACGAAGTCGTTGATGGCGGTGTAGAGCGTCTGGCTGGTAAGGCTGGGGTAATAGACCCACAGCGTGTAGCTGCCCGAGGCGGTGGCAAGCGGCCAGTAGATGGGCGCCTTGCGGCGGCTTTTGCTGTATTGCCGCAGGTGGAAGGCGAAGAAATCCCGCCGTAGCCAGCGGCGCGCCTCGTCCGGGACGGCGACATCGACGCGGGTGAGCACTTCCTCGATCAAGCGTGGCAGGTCGTGCGGGTGCCCGGGGTCGTCCACCAGAATGCCCGCATGGGCATGGAAAGGTTCGGCGCCGTCCGGCAACATGCCGGGGCTTTTCGCGGGCAAGGGATCGAAGGGTTCCGGCTCGGGCGGCACCTCCCGCTCGCCGGTGGCCAGGCGCCAGTCGAAGCGGCCAAAGGCCACGCCGACGGCCCAGGAGAGGAGACCATCGCTGAGGTCGATGGGCGCGGCGATGTCTTCGTCGTCCGGCTCGTCGTCTGCCTCGGCTTGACCAGCTTCCTCAGCCGCTGCCCCTTGGGCCGCCAACACGGCGGCGCGGTCGGATTCGCTGAAGCCATAGAGATCGAACGCGATGGCGTCGATCTCGGCCTGGATATGGGCAAGTTCGGCCTCGATGGCCGGCGGGTTGAAATCGCCGAGGCGCGCGCGCAGCGCGGCGGGTAAGAGGAAGGCGTGCGAGGTTTCTTCGATGGTATCCAGCGTGCGCTTGAGCGACCAGGCGCGGCGGGCGAGGGTGGCCAGACGGGTTTGATTCTCGGCAGTCAGGTTGGGGACGGGGGTTTGCTGGATCAGGCCGACTTCGTAAGATCGGGCGGCGGCGTCGGCGGCAGCCGTTTGCAGCGAGACCAGCAGGCCAAAGGCGCTGCTGTTGAGCAAAGCGCATAGCGCCAGCAGTTCTCCAGGGTCATCGCCAGCGACGAAGGCCGCCGGGCCTTTGTCGGCAAAAATGCAGCCGGCGGGCATGACGCGCATGCTGAGGCCGCTAGTCGTGCGTCGCGGCCACGTCAGCCCGGGGCGGAAGTAGTGCTCAGTTGAACGGATATTTCTTGCCCAATGCCCTCCGCCATAGCGAAATATTATCCAAGCCTTCATTTCACTACCATCAACTGTCCAATTAACGAGCAAATGGTGGTCATAGTAGGTTGGAGAAAAAGCCCCGCCTTTTGCGAATGGAAACCATCGCTCGCTACCTTTAATCTCCCACCAACAGCGCAAAAACCTGAAATCGTCGAGTGTTCCTGTTCCACTTGTTACAAGCGTGTTTTTTTCAACAGCAGGAAACTTCATAAACGAATTTCGCACGGCATCGCTCACCCAATAGGCAAAGGGCTTCCCAGGCACGGCATCGAACGCCTCCGGCGCAACCTCGAACAGGCGCGCATCGGTCTCGCCCCGCCGCAGGCGGGCGCACACCTGTTGCAAGGCGGCGGCTTTGTCGTCTTCGGCCAGCAGGCGCAGGAAGGCGGTCATGATGTTTGGCCCCGTAAAGTAATGACGGGTATTTCACTGACGCGGAACATCGGCTTGCTTGGCTTCTCCCCGCTGATGAACTCATTCGCGCCTGCTGCCAGGGCGGTGGCCACATGAATTGCATCCATGGCCGCGATGCCGTAGCGTTGCGCCAGCGTTTGGGCATGGTGCAGCACATCGAGCCGCCAATGGTGATGTTCAGCACGTTCGAAGACACTCCGGTAGAAGGCAATTTCGCCATGGTTTTTCTCGTAGATGGCCTTGGGCATCACCTCCAGCCACAGCGCATCGCTGACCAACAGAGTTCGTTCCCTATCATCGAGCACCGCCAGCGCAGCCGAGCCGGCTTCATCGTTACCCTTCCAAGCCGCGATGAGTACATTGGCATCGATATAGCTGCGCTTAATCATCGGCAAGCCCTCCTCGACGTTCACGCACCTCGGCATTGATTTCGTCCCAGGACATCGGCTTTCCTCCGCTTTCGATATAGGCGCGGCGCGCTTCGATGATGATCTGGCCCAATTCGGTTTTGGGCTGGTAGTGGTCGACAAGATCGTCGCCCGTCAGCGCCCGAACAGATTCGCCTTGCGCCGGCGACTGTTCCGGGATGGGTTCGATGACCACGCGCAAACGGCAGCCGGTGGGCAATGAGGCTGGCAAGGTACAGTGCAGTTCATGCTCTTCAGTGACAACGGTTTCAAAAATGACGGCATTCATCGTCTTTTCCTCAATGCTTGACCAAACAATAGGCGGCGGCTTCGACCATGGCATCGTCCATCACGCCGTGCCCCAAGTCGGCCATGACTTCCGGCCGGGCGACGCCCAGCACCACCTGCTCGCGCCACCTCTGAAAGCTCGACAGGAAAAAGCAGGTGCGCGAGGTGATGGCGCCCAGCCGTCCGCCGGTGCGCAGCAGCTCCAAGCCGCGCTCGACGAAGACGGCGAGCAGGTCGTTCTTGCTGCGCGGATAAGCTTTGGCGAGTGCCTCTTTGGTGTTTGAAGCCAGTGCGCCAAACGGCGGATTCATCACCACCACGTCGAACGCTTCGCGGCACAGGTCGATGAGCCGCAGCCCCTGCAAGGCATCCTGGGCAAACAGGCGGCCTTGATAGGTCGACTTCGCGGCGCGAGCGAACTCGGTGAGTGCCGTGCGCAGCCGCGCTTCCGCCCGCTGCCAGTTCTCCTGCTCTTCTTCGGCAAAGAGGCCAGTGCCCGTGCCGACATAGACTTGGCGGATCAAGTGCGGCAGCTCGCGTTCGACCTGGAGTAGCACGCCCAGCTCCGGCAAGCCCTTGAGCAGTTGCAGAGTTTTCTCGAAGAGTTCGGCGTCGCGCTGGTCGAGGCTGGCGGCGAACTGCGCACGCAGCTCACGCTCGGCGGGCGGCGCGATGGCCGCGACGACATGGCCGCGCCGGATCAACGGGCGGTCTTTGGCTTTGACGCCCGCATCGTGCCAGGCGCGTTGCGCCCGCAGCCACAGCGCCAGCGAAGCGATCTGCACGGCACGCGGGTCGATGTCCACGCCGTAGAGGTTGTGTTCGATGATGAGCCGCGGCACGTCGCGCAAGAAGGCCGCTTCGTCCTGATAGGTCTGGCACAGCGGTTTCAGGGCCGCCTGGGGCTGGGGCGAGACATCGAGCGAACCGGGGCCGTGCTGCTGCTCCCAGGCCCAGGCTTCGCGGTAGATGTCGAGAAAGAGGTCGAAGGCATACAAACCAAAGTGCATCGAACCGCAGGCCGGGTCTAGCAGTTTGAGCGTGCGCGGGTCGCGCAGTTTGGCGGCTGCTTGCGGCTGTTCGTCGGGCCTTACCAGCAGGTACTGGCAGCGCTCGCGCAGGGCGGTTTGCCCACCGGTGGCGTTGAACCACAACCGCCCGAGAGTGTTGTCCACCAAGAACTCGACTACGTAGCGCGGTGTGAAGAACTGGTTGCGCACGGCGAGTTCGCGGCTGTTACGCGGCGCTTGGCTCGCTTCGCGCATGGCCCTGCGTTCTTCCTTGGAATTGAAGTATTGGTAGATCCAGCCGATGGTTTCGTCCTCGCTCCACACCGGGGCGATGTCGGCATCGTTGATCAGGTTCAGCACGTGCAGCAGCGCCGCTTCGCGCGGAAACAGGCGGCCCTGCGGGGAGTAGCGGTCGAACAGACCGGGCAGGTCTTGGGCGAGCTCATCGAACACGCTGAACAAATACACCCGGTAGGCATCACCGGTTTCGCCCAGGCCGATGCCAGCCAGCCGCGCATAGAGCTGAAAGCCCTTGGCCTGAAAGCCGTTGCCCACCGATTCGATCAACAGGCCGCGCGCCTCGGCCATGCGCAGCGCCGCCAGGCGGTTGAGCACGGTGAAGGCTTGCTCGCGCACGATGCGCTCCAACGCTTGGCTGGCGTTCATCTCGCCACTGGCGGTGTAGTGCGCCAGTGTATCGCGCAGGATGCGGGCGGTTTCGCGCTGGGCGTCGTCGAGATGCCGCAGGCTGGTGAGTTCCGCAACGCTGCCCGCGTGCGGATCCATGCCATAGTCGTTTTGCAGCTGGCGGGTGAATTCCTCTTCCAGCACGCGGCGCGCCTCGTTGACGAAGCGCTGGAGGCGGTTTCTGGTTGCTTGGTCGAAGGCCATTTACTGCTCGCCTCCATTGCCGACCGAGAAGGTCACCTCGATCTCTGAGTAAAGGCCGACCTGTACCTTGATCTCGTGGAGCTGCTGAATCAACGCGTCGATGTCGGCTGCCGTAGTGATCTTGGCCGGCACGGCAACCTTCCTGGTGAGCTTGGACGGGCCCTTCTCACCAGGCCTGGTTCGTTCCTCATCCATGCGCTGGCGCAAACGTTCCTGACCTTGGCGCTGGATCGAGCGCTTGAGCTCCTCGATGGTGCTGTTGATGTCGTAATCCCGCGCCAGCAGTTTCTTGAGCCCAGCCAGATCCGGCGTAGCGGCCAGCGCCAGCCCTTCCAGCCGATTCACGGCATTGCCGCGCTCTTCCTGGGTGAGCTCGTCCCACTCGGGAATACGCTGCAAGTCCTCGACGCCTTCTTTCAAACGCAGCTTCTGCTGCTCGGAGAGCTTGATGACGGCGTCGCGCACGCGGCCCTTCAACTGCGTGAGCAGCGAATTGAAGTCGGCGGCGTGTTTGTAAAAGTCTTCTTTGCCCAGGCGCTCGGACAGGGCCGCCAGGTCCTCGGCGAGTTCGCGGCGCAGCTCCCCAGGCACGCCGGTGTCGGGCAAGGTTTCGATCTCGCGGCGATGGACTTGCAAGTCGCGCAGGGTGGCATCGAGCCCGTTGTCGAGCGCCCGCTTCACTTCGAAGGCCCACTTGAGGTTGTCGTAAATGACGGAGGTTTCCGCACCCAGGCGCTGCGGCGCGTCGGAAGCATCGGTGAACAGCATGTCGGCGATGTCCTGGTTCAGGCTGCGGATGCGGTCACTGCCCGCCAGCCCAAGGCCGCTGAGCCTTTCGGCCAGGGCGCCGTAGTCGTGCTGGAAGCGCGGAAAGTACTTGGCCGCCGCTTTGCTGATCTCCTGCTCCAGCGGAATCACCATGTCACCCACCAGTTCCGTGAGCCGTTCCGCCGCCCGAGCGAGCGTTTCAATGGACGGACGCTCGTCGCGCAGGGCGACGCCGATCTGCTTGAA
The DNA here is from genome assembly GCF_006980785.1 of Tepidiphilus sp. J10. Classification (NCBI taxonomy): domain Bacteria; kingdom Pseudomonadati; phylum Pseudomonadota; class Hydrogenophilia; order Hydrogenophilales; family Hydrogenophilaceae; genus Tepidiphilus; species Tepidiphilus sp. J10. The sequence goes on along the minus strand of NZ_SBHP01000001.1, from coordinate 899,857 downwards.
GGAATTGTTGGTCTTGAGTGCGTCGATGGCTTGCTGACCCGCTGCCGTGACTTCACGCCCCGAGACTTTGAGCTTGATTTCGCCTGCCATGAGCATGGCCGCCAGGATGTAGCGCGTGGTGTCGGGGGACCAGCCAAACGGATCGCTGCTGAAGGTATCGAGCAGATGCTTGCCATCGACGGTGCCGTGTCTGTCGATGTAGTCGCGGATGCTGATCATCGCCTTGTGGTCGGTCTTGAACGAAGCGCGACCGGCCTCGGTTTGCACCAGACCGAGCGGGTCCAGCGTACTGCTGATGGCAGCGGGATTGGCGACCTTGAGGAATTTTTCGGCGGTGTCGGTGGCGACACGCACCGGCGCTTCGACATAACGGTCGAATACTTGCTCGGCCACGTCAGAGAGCAGCTTTTTGGCGGCCTCCAGCAGGTCGGCGTCCAGCGCCGATACCGCGGTGGCTTGACCACGAAACACGAACGAGCCTGCTTGCAGCGTTTGCTTGATCTTGCTCTGGAGCTGGATGGCCAGCTTGGCGGCGCGATCGAGCTGACCCGTGCAGTAATCTTTGACCTCTTGGTCGGGGTCGTTACGGTGCAGTTCGGCAATGCGCTGGCAGCGGTAGATTTCGTTCGCCAGGTCGTCGAGTTCGGAATTGGCGCGCGCCAAGAGTCCAATGACATTGCGATTCTCCCGGCTGCGGGACTCATCCAGCATCCGGGTTTTGGCAGTTTCGTAATCGCTGGCAGCCACCAGTTCAACCACGGTCTGGATAGCGTTTTGCTCACCGGCCAAGCTGATGATGACGCTGCCGAGCTGAACCTTCAGGCCCGTGGCGACGGCCATCGTGCCATGGAGGCTGACACGGGGCAGCGGATTGAAGGTTTCGCGCAGCGCATCGTTGAAGATGCGCCTTACGTCCACCGTGCGCAGCGGGATGGCGCCGCGCTCTTGTTCGATATCTCGCAGTTTCTCACTGAGGAACACGAGGCTGCCATCCTTTTCGCCCAACGGCACATGCACATCGCCTAGCATCTCTTCAACGGCCTGCTTGACCGCATCGAGCTGCGATGGCGCAGTGACGGATGGGTGCATCAGGCTGGCAACGTTTTGCACCGTCACCGGCAGGTTGCCCAGGATCTGCAGCACGGCGACGGACTTGGCGACGTCTTGGTGCAGTTGCGAGTCTGGAAAACGAATCTGAACCTTGCCGACCGCTTGATGGATGGAGGGGAATGCGCGGCGGATGTCCTTTTCCAGTTCGTCGTACAGCGTAACGGTGGTGGCCAGCCACCCCACCGGTTGATCGGCCATGGCTTTGGAACCGCCTTCGCCTTTCAGGATATCCTGGATCACTTTGATCGCAGAGCGCAGACCTATGCCGCCGGTAGACTTGGCTAGAGCGCCCAGGAGATGAAGCAGGATATCGAAGTGCGTCGGTAGAAAGGGGTAGAGATTGATGAAGGTCTCTTTGCTGAAATCCGTGTCGTAGTACTTGGCATCTTGCAGCTTGGTGTGGTGCCGTAGTGCCTGGCCATGGGCATCGAACAGTTTGCCCAACTCGGTCTCACCCGCCGACGATTTGCCGAGCAGACGGCGATAGCAGATCTCCTTGATGTCGCTCGATTCGAGGTCGATCTGGATCGGGAAGCGGTCTTTCAGCTTGTAGAGCTTGTCGGAGTTGAGCGCCGCCCGCGGGTCGTCTTCGGTCAGGGTCTGCTGCGCAGTGGCGATGATCCAGACCTTGCCCTCACCCAAACGCTTGAGGTTCTTGGCCAGGCCATCGAGGTTGAGGATCAGGTTGTCGCGCGAGGCCACGTACTGACCGACTTCATCGATGATGAAGAGGATGTTCTGCTTGCCGCTTTTTTCGCGGACGATGTCGATCATCTCCTGCACTCGCTGATCTTCGAACTGGAAGAATCCCTCGGTGCTGGAAGAAAAGGACTTCGCATCCGGGAAGAGCGCCGGATACATTTCGTGGGCGATCTTGGGAATCAGACCGTCGATGGCCAGTGGGTTGTTTTGCACGCGATCCCAGGTTGCGCCCGGCAGTGCCTTGGCGATCCGTTCATGCAACTCGAGCGTGCGACCCTCCTTCTCGACCATGCGCTCGAAGGCGGCCACTTTGAGGTTGCGTGAGTAGCCTGCCCATTGCAGCACCTTGAAGTAGAGGACGGTGGAGACGTCTTCCATCGTGGCTCCAGCCAGCATTTCACTGGCAAGGTCCAGCATGATCACGGCGGCCGGGAAGCGCTTTGCCACGGTAGTAAGGAGCGCCTTGGTCTGCGATTTGTGGAAGCGGTCTTTCAGGTATTCGATGAACGGCGTGCCGCCAATGGTGCACCGATCGTCAAATGCTAGGCCGAGGTATTTGGTGAACGAGCTCTTGCCAGAGCCGTAGAATCCAGAAACCCAGACGCCCACTTCATGTTCGCCACCGGACTCCATCGCAAGCTGCATGCGATCGAGGAGCTTGCGAAACTGCTCCTCGATGCTTTCGGTGACTACGTACTCGGAGATTTCCGCCTTGAGGCGGCTTTCTTGCGAGGCGCCGTAGGTGATGACTTTCTCGATGTTCCGGTAGATGTCCTTGCTTGGATCGAAGAGTGAGCGAATATTCATCGTCTTATCCCAGAGTTCTTTTATCTGTTCAGCCGCCGACGTGGACGGAGCGGTAATTGCCGTCTTCCGGGTAGAATCCGAGAAACTTCAGGCGCGTCTTGCCGGTTCGCACGCCGGGATACAGAAAAATCGTTGGTACGTGAAATTTTCCCTGGAGCTGGCTTTCGATGGCGCCGATGCGCAAGAAGGGATGGAGCGCCTCCAGGTCGGTGACGAGCAGCAGCGCGTTTTGCTGGCCTTCGAGCGACTGCAACGCGGATTCGAGCCGATTCAGTAACGCGTTGCCAGCAGTCAGGATGTCTGCCAGGGCCTTGTTCGTGCGGGGCCAATCCAAAGGGGCGGCTTTGTCCTCCATCACACAGAGCGGCCATAACGGGTCTTCCTTGAGGAGTGTCCAGACGTGCTCGGCAATGGAGAAGGTGTGGACATCCCAGCCCTCTTGATGCAGCTTAGCTACCCAGGCGGGCGTCTGTCGCTTGACCTCGAGGATCTGCTCGGGTGGGAACACGAGGTAGTAGATCGGCTCGAAGCTCGCATGGCCGAGCTCACGCCCGTGGCGGATGCGCTCTCGTAGTTCGTCGAAATCAGCTTTGAGCGAGGACATCGCACAGCGTCTCCATGTCTGGTAGTTTCCAGTTGATGCGGATTACATCGCCGGCGGCCTGGACGATGAGCAATCCCTTCAGCGATAGGCGTTTGATTTCTTGCAACACGTCCTCGCGCACCAAACCGAAGAGCTGCCAATCCTTGTGGGCAAGCAGCGCATTGTCACCGAAACCGGAAAAGTGCAGTTCGTAGGCCAAGTAAGCGGCTACGACGGGCAAAATACGGAACGGCAGAATGCGACGGCTGGAGCGCGCGCCGCGCTCGAGCATTCCATAGTCGGCGCAGCAGCCGGTCAAGTAGGCGGATACGCGCCGCACGGTGGTCTCCGACCATCGCTTGACGGTCTTGCCCTCATCGATGCCGCGCTCGACGAATGCACGGGCATCTTCATTGGTGATCTGGGTATCCCCACCCGCATACCGAGCCCAGTAAACCTGGCGTACGAAGTCACCCAGAATGGGGTTGGCGCGGCTTGTAAAAATTAGCATGAACTGTGTTAGTTCCGCAGAGGAAATCGTTGCCAACAGCCGCTTGAGGTGAACGGCCGGTGCGCCGCCATTGACCAGATAGCGCGGGGCAAAGCATTCGATGACGATATTACGCAGGCGACGAGCCGTGACGTTCGGAAACCGACCCGACTCCAACGCCGCCAGGTACAACTGGTTTGCCGTCATACCTGGTAACCACAAATCGAGCAATGTCTTAGTTTCGTTGACGAGCCCGAGACCTGCCTGCAACTGCGTCGTGTAGGGGGCGTTGTCAGCCACGATCACCCCATCAAATACGGATATGTTTTTTCGTTCTGAGTGAACGCGGATAGATAGGTGGCTGCGATGGCCTTCAGTGTGTCGCTTGAATCGAGATCCTTGATTTTTCCGACCGCCGTTGGTCCTACGCTAGATAAACTGCAGGGTGCGGCCAGCTGATTCAATGCATCGAGCGCAGCCTCTTTACCTCGTGAAACCTGACTGGCGAGCTCCTCTCCTACGCTGCTCTGTACGATCGCATGCAGATCTTGTTCGATTTCTTCGGGCAACCGGAACAGGTGGTAGCTGCCCACGCTCAGATGCTCGTCGTGCACACGTCTGGCCGCTTCCAGTACACCGTGGTACTGAGCGAGGCGAAACGTCTTGGGAAAAACCGGCTCCAGAAATTGCCGGCTCGATGCCTCATAGAACGCCGTCGGCCACCAGGCGCACTGTGCACGCTCGCCGAGAAAACCGACGATGAGCCTCAGTTGCAGCAGGGTGGATAGGTAGGATTCCTTCATTTCATCATTTCTCTTGTTTTCTGGTGTTCTGGTACCAACACGGCATTGGGCGGACTTTGTATGGTGAAGTGTCCCGCACAACCGCGATGACTGTCAATCCGCTCGCATTCTCGGCACACGATTCCTGTCCGAGCACCAGCCGCCCTTCGGCGAAAAAGTCGTTTACCCGATGCAGGGACTCGATCTCCCGCGGCGGCACGCTTTCGCCGGTTGCACTGCTAGAATCGCCGATTCCCTTTTTCCGATCGGCCCCGCATGCGTTTCCTCCTCAAGCTCTCCCCCGAGATCATCATCAAGAGCACCTCGGTGCGCAAGACGATGACCAAGATCCTCGCCGACAACGTGCGGCGTCTGGCCGAGAAAGACGGCATCGCCTGCCGCGTGCGTCGATTCTGGGACAAGATCGAAGTCGAAGTGGCCGACGAGGACGGCGCGCGGCTGCAGCAGCGGCTGTGCGACACCCCCGGCATCGATCTCGTCTTGCGCGTGCGGGAGCTCTCTTTGCCCGAGGTCTCGCCGCAGGCGGTGGCCCAGGCCGTGGCCGAGATCGCCGCGCCCTGGGTGGCCGGAAAAACCTTCGCCGTGCGTGCCAAGCGCAAGGGGCGCCATGCCTTCACCTCGCTCGAACTCGAACGCGCGGCGGGCGCCGCGCTCCTCGCTGCCGCACCGGGGGCCAAGGTCGATCTCACGCACCCCGAGGTGACGGTGGCGATCGAACTCGCCGGCGACGTGCTCGAGCTCGTGGAGGCACGGGAGCGGGGGTTGGGCGGTTTTCCGCTCGGTGCCCAGGGCGAAGCGCTCGCCCTCGTCTCCGGCGGCTTCGATTCGAGCGTGGCCGCCTTCCTCATGCTGCGCCGGGGAATCAAGACGCACTTCGTCTTCTTCGACCTGGGCGGAGCCGAGCACGAGGCAGCCGTGCAGCAGGTGTGCCACTACCTGTGGCAACGCTACGCCCGCTCGCATCCGGTGCTCTTCGTCTCCGTGCCCTTCGGCGAGGTGATCGAGCGGCTGCTCTCCGACGTGCGCGAAGGCTACATGGGGGTGATGCTCAAGCGCCTGATGCTGATGGCCGCCTCTCGCCTGGCCGACGAACTCGGGCTCGACGCCCTGGTGACCGGCGAGAGCCTCGCCCAGGTCTCGAGCCAGACGCTAAGAAACCTCGCCCTCATCGATCGGGCCACCGACAAGCTGGTGGTGCGCCCGGTGGTGGCGCTGCACAAGAACGAGATCATCGCCTGGGCCGAGCGCATCGGCACGCGCTCTTTCGCCGAGCATCTGCCGGAACACTGCGCCGTCATCTCCAAGCGGCCGGTGATCCACGGCTCCTTCGAGCGGCTCGCCGAGCTGGAACAGAATTTCGACTTCACGGTGCTCGATCGGGCGCTCGCCGCGCGCAAGACCTGGAAGATCGAGGCGCTCGCCACGCCCCCCGAGGCCGGTGAGGCGCTGCCCGTCGTGACGCGCAAAGCCCCCGGCGAGCTCCTCATCGACATCCGCCCCCCCGAGCTCGCCGACGAAGCGCCGCTGCCCGAAGCGGACCTGGCGATTCCCTTCTTCGCCTTGCGCGAGGCGAATCTGCCCGAGGCGCGGCGCTATCTGCTCTACTGCGACCGCGGGCTGCTGAGCCAATGGCACGGCCGGGCGCTCGCCGCGCGCGGGCTGGACGTGGCGGTATATCAGCCGGGGCGTCCAGCTTGAGCCGATTCACCGGCCACGAGCCGGGAACGGGGTACTGCCACGCCCAGCAGGGCGGGCGGCAGGAGCAAAGGGCATTACGCTCCGATGCTACTTGCGATTCGGCGCGCCGGCCTTGCGCGTTGCCTCGTCGAGCGCCTGCAGGAAATTTCCCGGCTCCATCAGTTTTTGCGTCAGCCGCTGACCTTCCTGGATCTCCTGCGGGGTCATCAGTCTGCTGATCTCCTGACGGTTTTTGACGGCGGTCTGGTTGGCCGGATCGCTGGCGGCGGCCAGATTGTAGAGGGCGTAGGCGATGACGTTCGAGCGGGGCACGCCGCGGCCTTCGGCGTACATCCAGCCGAGGTAGTACTGCGCTTCGGATACGCCCTGCTCAGCGGCTTTGCGCCACCAGAAGACGGCCTGGGCGTCGTCCTGAGGCACGCCGCGGCCTATGACGTACATCGCAGCAAGGGCAGTTTGCGCGCCGGCATCGCCCTGCTCGGCGGCCTTGCGAAACCAGAAGACGGCCTGGGCGTCGTCCTTGGGCATGCCCCAACCGTTTTTGTACATCACGCCAAGGTTGAATTGCGCCAGAATATGGCCCTGCTCAGCGGCTTTGCGCAACCAGAAGATGGCCTGGGTGTAGTCCTGGGGCACGCCGATGCCTTCGGTGTACATCCCACCGAGGAAGAACTGCGCGTCGGCATTCCCCTGCTCAGCGGCTTTGCGCAACCAGAAGACAGCCTGGGTGTAGTCCTGGGGCACGCCTTGGCCTAAGACGTACATCCCACCAAGGGCAGTTTGCGCGTAGGCATTGCCCTGCTCGGCGGCCTTGCGATACCAGAACGCGGCCTGGGTGTAGTCCTGAGGCACGCCTTGGCCTTTGGCGTACATCACGCCGAGGTCGTACTGCGCGTCGGCATGCCCCTGCTCGGCGGCTTTGCGAAACCAGAATGCGGCCTGGGCGTCGTCCTGAGGCACACCTTGGCCTTTGGCATACATCACGCCGAGGTCGTATTGCGCGATGGCAACCCCCTGCTCAGCGGCTTTGCGAAACCAGAATGCGGCCTGGGCGTCGTCCTGGGGTATGCCTTGGCCTTTGGCATACATCACGCCGAGGTTGTACTGCGCTTCGGATTCGCCCTGCTCGGCGGCTTTGCGCAACCAGAAGGCGGCCTGGGTGTAGTCCTGAGGCACGCCGCGGCCTACGGTGTACATCACGCCGAGGTAGTACTGCGCGTCGGCACTCCCCTGCTCGGCGGCTTTGCGAAACCAGAATGCGGCCTGGGTGTAGTCCTGGGGCACGTCGCGGCCTACGGCGTACGCCACACCAAGGACAGTTTGCGCGCGAGCATGGCCCTGCTCGGCGGCCTTGCGAAACCAGAAGACGGCCTGGGCGTCGTCCTGAAGCACGCCTTGGCCTACGGCGTACCTCAGACCGAGCGCGTATTGGGATTCTGCATCGCCGCTTTCGGCACGCTGACGCAGTTGGTCCAAGCTGTCGTCCTGGGGGACTTGCTGCGCTTTGCTCGGCTCTGACGGGATGGAGGCGTTGCCCTCGAGTGGCTTGGGCCCCATCGCGTTGGTAACAAAAGGCGTCAGTCCGAGAACGAGGATCAGGCCGAGAGGAACAATTCGTTTCGTCATGGAAAGGGCTCCTGCGAGGATCGTGCCAGGCATGGCGTTGCCGTTCGCATGGCATGATACTGGATGAAGTTCATGACGTGCAAGACGGAGCGAACCAGGACACATCACCCCATCGAAGCCATGAAAACATAGTACGCGAAAAACGAGAGAGGCGAGTTTCGACGAAGTCAAAAACCCGAAATTTTCATGAAAATGTCGCGCAATCGTCCGATACCTGACAGTCGGCTCTTGCCCGTGCGATGCTTGGGATCATGCACCCGCGCCGTGTTTCTTGGCGAGCGGCGTCCAGGTCTTTTTTGACGGCATCGAGCGAGGGCTGGACGTGGCGGTGTATCAGCCGGGGCGTTCGCCCTGAGCCGATTCACCGGCCACGAGCCGGGAACGGGGCACGAAGGCGAAAGCGAGCACCAGTAGCATCGTCCCCCAGAAAGCGACCAGCCCGGCGAAAGGCCAGGGCGTGTCGCGCGCCAGCACGCCGAGCACCGCCCCGGTGAGAAAGGCGATCGACATCATCACGAACCCGCTCAGGGCGGAGGCCACGCCCGCCGTCCGCGGAAACGCGCCGACCGCCCCGCTCTGACCGCACGGCTGATGGATGCCGTGCGCGATCATGAAGCCGCAAAACGGCAGGAGCAACCCCATCGGCCCGCCACGACCGAGCAGCAGCAGGATCACCATCATCACGCCCGCCGCACAGGAGAGCACGCCGCCCGCTTGCACCGTGCGCCTCAGCCCGAAGCGCCCGAGCAGGCGGCGGCACAGCACCGTCCCGAGCAGGTAGGACGTGGCGCTGGCGAGCATCACCAGGCTGTATTCGGTGGGTGAAAACCGGTAGAAATTGATGAAGATGAAGGAAGAGCTCGCGAGGAAGGTGAAGAGCCCGCCGTAGGAAAACGAAGCAAGGAGGGTGAAGATCCAGAAGTCGCGGTGTCCCAGCACCTCGCGCCAGGCCCGCAGCAGCGCCGTCGGGTGCAGGGCGTGCGGATTGCGCCGCGCCAGCGTCTCACGAAAAACGCGCCAGGTGAACGCCAGCGTGATCGCCCCGGCCACGGCCAGCACGAAAAGCGTCGCCCGCCAGCCCAGGACGCGCACCGTCGCCCCGCCGACGAGGGGGCTGAGGCAGGCGAGGAGCCCGAGGCCGGAGAAGGCGCGACTCAGGAGTTTCGCCCCCGCCAGGGGATCGTGCAGATCGCGCACGATCGCCCGCCCCGCCATCACCGACGCCCCCAGCGCCACCCCCTGCACCACGCGCCAGCCGAGCAGCTGCGGCATGGAGGTAGCGAAAGTGCAGCCCAGCGCCGCCACCACGTAGAGCCCCAGCCCCGCGAGCAGAATGGGCTTGCGCCCGAAGCGGTCCGAGAGCGGCCCCCAGAAGAGCTGCGCCACGCCGAAAGCGAAGAGCATCGCCGCCAGCGTCTGCTGCGCCTGCGCCACGCTCGCCCCCAGGCTCGCCGTGATCCCCGGCAGCGCCGGCAGGTAGAGGTCGGTGGTGATGGGTTGCAGTCCCAGCAGCAGGGAGAGCAGGACGACGGTTTGCAGTTCGGTCATCGGCGTTCGGAGGTCCGTGTCGTTTGAGGAAGATCTTGCCGTTCGGACGAGATTATCCCGCCGCGGCCCTGAATCTCTCCCTCTCGCCACCTTCCTTCACAAATCCGCCTTGGCGTTGTCGATGAGTTCGGTCACTTGCTGTGCATCATCCAGCCCCGTAGGCACTGTTGCAGCGCCGTGATCCCAGACGGCAGCGCCTCACGCCCGGTGAAGACGAGCAGAATCGAGCAGAAAATCGTCGGGGCCGAATTTGACGTTGGGAATCGACGCGCCGTCGACCGGCCCTTCGGAGAAAATCGCCTGATCGTCGTCACGCGCATTGAGGCGCGAGCACGCATGGACGTGCGAGCGGGACGTGCGCCGCGTCGCCCACGAAGACGACGTTGCCATGGACGTAGTCCTCGAGCGTGAGGGCACGGGCGGAATATACCAAGCACCAGTCGAGTTTCCAGGATTTGCACTCATTCGACGATGACGTTGGGGATGCGGTAGCGGGCGAGCAGCAGCGCCAGCGTCATGCCCACCGGTCCGGCACCGACGATGACGACTTTCTGGCGGGGCTCGGTTTCACGGGGCAGATAGGGCGGAAAGACTCGATAGCGGTAATAGACGGACTTGCGCGGTTCAGCGTTTGGTTGGTGCATCTCCCCCTCCCTGGTTCGGTCGCAAACGGATCTCCGCGAGCGCACGGCCGGGTGCGCCACGAAAGGGTGATCGGTGCCGCCCTGTTTTGTGAATGGCGCGACCTGCCCTCAGGCGGGCTGCGGCGCGTCCGGCTGATGGGCTGGAGCTGCCTGCCGGAACGCGGGCAGCGCCTCGCAGGCGTCCACGATGGCGCGGATGCGCGGATAGGCTTGCAGCGAACACTCGTAGCGCCGGGCATTGAAGACCTGCGGCACGAGGCAGCAGTCGGCCAGCGTGGGGGTGTTGCCGTGGCAGAAGCGGCCGGTGCGGGGATCGTCGAGCAGCCGTTCGAACGTATCGAGCCCGCGTTCGATCCAGTGCCGGATCCAGTCGAGTTTCTGCTCCTCGCTCGCGCCGAGCCGCTCGGTGAGGTAGCGCAGCACGCCGAGATTGTTGAGCGGATGCGTGTCGCAGGCGATCGTCAGCGCCAGGCCGCGCACCCGCGCCCGCCCCAGCGGGTCGGGCGGCAACAGGGGCGGCTCGGGATGGGTCTCTTCGAGGTATTCGATGATGGCCAGCGATTGCACCAGCACCTCGCCCCCGTCGGTCTGCAGCGCCGGCACCAATCCCCCGGGATGGATCGCCCGGTATTCTGGCCGGTGCTGCTCGCCGCCATCGCGCAGCAGATGCACCGGCACCGCCTCGTACTCCAGCCCCTTGAGCGCCAGCGCGATGCGCACGCGATAGGCGGCGGAACTGCGGAAGTAGGTGTAGAGTTTCATTTCCCCAACCCCCTCACCCGGTTGCGAATGCTGCCGAAAATCGACGCGCCGGCGGCGTCGTGCATGGCGATCTCGACGGTGTCGCCGTGGCGCATGAAAGGCGTCTTCGGCGCGCCCGATTCGATGGTCTCGTACATGCGCACTTCCGCGATGCAGCAGTAGCCCACTCCGCCGTTCTCGATCTTGGATCCGTAGAGTCCGCCCTGCTTGTTGGAGACGGTGCCCGAGCCGACGATGCTGCCGGCCTCCATCTCGCGCGTTTTGGCGGCGTGGGCGATGAGGCGTCCGAAGTCGAAAGTCATGTCGACGCCGGCGTTCGGCCGGCCGAAGGGGCGGCCGTTGTATTGGACTTCGAGCGGCAGGTGCAGCTTGCCGTCGCGCCAGGCCTCGCCCAGTTCGTCGGGGGTGACCGCCACCGGGCTGAAGCTGGAGGCGGGCTTGGACTGGAAGAAACCGAAGCCTTTGGCGAGCTCGCCGGGCACGAGGTTGCGCAGGGTGACGTCGTTGACGAGCAGCACGAGGCGGATCGTTTCGAGCGCGGCCTTGGGGTCGATGCCCATCGGCACGTCACCGGTGATCACCGCCACTTCGGCCTCGAAGTCTATCCCCCAGGATTCGTCGGCGACGATGTCGTCGCACGGTCCGATGAAACTGTCGGAACCGCCCTGGTACATCAACGGGTCGTCGTAGAACGAGGCGGGCACTTCCGCGCCACGCGCCTTGCGCACGAGTTCCACGTGGTTGAGATAGGCCGAGCCGTCGGCCCACTGGTAGGCGCGCGGCAGCGGGCTGTGACAGGCAGCGGGGTCGAACGGACGCGCATCTTTCAGGACGCCGCGTTCGAGCAGCTCGGCGACGAGCGCGAGGTCGTCGCGCACTTCGTCCCAGTGATCGAGCGCCTCCTGCAGCGTGCGGGCGATGGCGCCGACGGGGTGGCAGCGGCCGAGGTCACGGCTGACGACGACGAGGGTGCCGTCGCGGCCGCCGTCTTTGAGCGTGGCGAGTTTCATCGGTCGGGAATCTCCGTGGAGCTCAGGCGAGCGGGAACATCTCTTTGTAGCGGCCGTCGTGCATCCAGCGCGCGTGCTTGGGCGCTTTCTTCGTCTTCGACCACTCTTCCAGCATTTCCCATTTCACTGCATCGAGTGCCTCGAGCATGCCGGGCCGCACAGTGTTGCAGGCGAGCTCGATCCGGTGCCCGTTCGGGTCGAAGAAGTAGATGGACTGGAAGAGGGCGTGATCGACCGGGCCGATCACTTCGATACCGTCGGCTTCGAGACGCTCCTTCGTCGCGAGCAGATCGTCCATCGAGGCGACTTCGAGCGCGAGGTGCTGCGTCCAGGCCGGCGTGTTCGGATCCCGGCCCATCGGCGGACGGGTGGGCAGCTCGAAGAAGGCGAGCACGTTGCCGTTGCCGGCATCGAGGAAAATGTGCATGTACGGATCGGGTTCCTTGGTCGAGGGGACCTGGTCTTCGGCGATCGACAGGATCAGTTTCATGCCGAGGTATTTTTCATACCAGCGGGCGGTTTCGAGGGCGTCCTTGCAGCGGTAGGCGGCGTGGTGGATTTTCTGGATGAGTGCCATGGTGTCTTCCTCCGTGTTGCATTGCTTGTGATCGATTGGCCAGTTACGCGCCTTTCTCGCGGTCACCCGCTTGGGCAGTTTCACCGTCGCCGTTGACGGTACCTGCTCACCGTGCATCCGGATACGGCCGGAGACTTCATCTCGACGGCACGGGGCCCGGGGCGTGATGCCCCTGGCCTGCCGTCTCAGCCGCCCGCGACGTCTTCGCGCGCGAGCCGGATCGCCTCGCGCAGCAGATCGACGTCGCCGATGTGGTTGGCGAGCAGCAGCACGAGGCGGGCGTTCACCAGCGCGCTCTGCTCCTCGTCGAGGTCACGGTGCGCCTCGATGAGCGCCTCGTAGAAAGCGTCACCCGGCTCGTACCAGTAGAAGGCGCGGGCGTTCGGTTCGTTGAAATGATATTCGAGCGTCAACATGGTCGTCTCCTCCTCTTTTTCAGGCACCCTGGCCACTGGCGCGGCGCAGGGCGGCCCCGATCGCCGTGGGATCGAAACGGCGCCAGCGGGCGGCGACGTGCTGGTCGGGGCGAATGAGATAGACGGTGCCCGGCTGCAGGTCGTAGCGCTCGCGCACGCGGCCCTTGACGTCGTGCAGGGTCTCGATGCCGCCGGGGGCGGCGCCTTCGCGGGCAACGACGATAGGCTCGGCGGGAATCGCGCCCCGGCGCAGGGCGGCGAGCCCTTCGGCCGTGGCGGCGTCGAGCGAGGCCGCATCGTCGAGCGCGATCATGAGCCGGAATCCTTGGCCGAAGTGCGGCAGCAGCCAAGGCGAACCGCCGCCGGGCGCGGCCACGGGGGCGTCGTCCATCGGCGCGCCGGGCACCATGCGGCCGGCGAAGGCGTCGGCATCGGGCGTGTTGAGGGAAGAGTCGACGTAGAACGAGGGCACCGACAGCCGACCGGAATTGACCAGGCCGCGGGCGAAGGGATGATGCCGGGCCAGGCCGAGCACGGCGTTGCGGAACGTCTTGCTGACGTTGCCCTTGGGGGTGATGAAGTCGGTCGAGCGCGTGGAGTTGCGGATGTTCTCGTCGGCAGCGTAGGTGCGCTCGTCGCTGTAGGTATCGAGCAGGGCGGCGGGCGCCTTGCCCTGCATCACCAGGTCGAGTTTCCAGCCGAGATTGTCGACGTCCTGGATGCCGGAATTCGCGCCGCGCGCGCCGAAGGGCGAGACCTGGTGCGCCGAGTCGCCGACGAAGAGCACACGCCCGTGGTTGAATCGCTTCATGCGGCGGCACTGGAAGGTATAGACGCTCACCCATTCGAGCTCGAACTCGCGGTCGTCGCCGAGCATGGCGCGGATGCGGGGGATGACGCGCTCGGGCTTTTTCTCTTCCTCCGGGTCGGCGTCCCAGCCGAGCTGGAAGTCGATGCGCCACACGTCGTCGGCCTGGCGGTGCAGCAGCACGGACTGGCCCGGGTGGAACGGCGGGTCGAACCAGAACCAGCGCTCCGGCGGGAAGTCGGCCTTCATGACGACGTCGGCGATGAGGAACCGGTCCATGAAGATTTTGCCCTCGATGTCCAGGCCGAGCATGCGCCGGATGGGGCTGCGCGCGCCGTCGGCGGCGATCAGCCAGTCGCAGGAGAGGGCATAGGCCCCGGCGGGGGTCTCGACGCGTACCGTGACCGAGTCTTCGCCGGGCGTGACGCCGATCACGGTGCTCTTCCAGCGCAGGTCGATGTTGGGCAGCTCGCGGGCGCGGTCGATCAGGTATTCTTCGAGATAGTACTGCTGCAGGTTGACCATGCCGGGACGGTGATGATCGGGCTCCGGCACTAGGTCGAAACGGAAGACTTCCTCGTCGCGGAAGAAGGTACGGCCGACGTTCCACGACACGCCTTTTTGCACCACGCGCTCGCCCACGCCGTAGCGGTCGAGGATCTCGAGGGCACGCTTGGCGTAGCACACGCCGCGCGAGCCGATGCTCACGGTGTCGTCTTCGTCGAGCAGCACCACCGGGATGTTGCGCTGCGCGAGGTCGATGGCGGCGCTCAGGCCCACCGGCCCGGCACCGACCACGATCACCGGCACGTGCCGGGTTTGCGGGGAATCCAGCTCGGCCGGGCGTACGAACGGGAACTTGGGATACTGATAGGTCTTCAGCACGGCTTCCTCCTCCTTTGGCGTAGTCTTCGCCCTCGTCTCTGCGGGCGCGGCTGCGTGGCCGCGCCTCTGCTTTTGTCGTTTCAGCCTTCCTGCAGCGCGTGCCACATCTGCCGGTCACGCTCGGCGGTCCAGATGCGCGGATCGCGGATGCCGCTCGCCTCATCGTAGGCGCGGGTGACGTCGAACGGCAGGCAATGCTCGTAGATGAAGACGTGGCCGAACTTCGGGTCCATCACGCTGCGGGTGTATTCCATGGTTTTCTTGAGATCATAGCCGCGCGCCACCGCTTCCTGGGCACAACGATAGAGCGTGGTGACGAAGTCGCGTGTGTATTGGAACCCCGCGCGCACCGCCGCCTCGTCCTTGAGCGCCGGACCGCGCCCCGGCACCACCTTGGCCGGCTGCAGCGCCTCGAGCCGATCCAGCGTGGCCGGCCAGTCGGCGAGGTAGGCATCGCCCGTGTAACAGGCGGCCTCGGCCTCGATCAGGTCGCCGGAGAAGAGCACGCGCTCCTGCGGCAGCCAGACCACCGTGTCCCCTTTGGTGTGCCCGGCGCCCGGGTGCAGGATGCGCACTTCGAGCGAACCCATCCACAGGGTGATTTCTTCCTTGAAGGTGAGCGTGGGCCAGGTGAGGCCGGGGATGCTCTCCACCGCGCGAAAGAGCCGGGGAAAACGCCCGATCTCGGATTCCATGTCCTGCTGGCCGCGCTCGCGGATGAGCTCGTAAGTGGGATAGCTGGCGATGATGTGTTCCAGTCCCTCGTCGCGATAGCCGGAAGCGCCGAGCACGCGCACCGCATGGTAGTGCGTGAGCACGACGTATTTGATCGGCTTGTCGGTGACCTCGCGCACCTTGGCGATCACCGATTTGGCCATCACGGGGGTGGCGGTGGCGTCGATGATCATCACCGAATCGTCGCCGATCACCACGCCGGTGTTGGGATCGCCTTCGGCGGTGTAGGCCCAGGCGTGTTCGGAGAGGCGTTCGAACGAAACGGGTTTCTCTTCGAGGTCGGCTACCGAGGCAAAGGCTTTCGCGTTCATGGATCGTTCCTCCTGTCGATGCGTTTTATCTTGGCACGCGATTCATCATGTGTCAATTGATTCGTTCATGGTGAATTTCGATCATGCCAACGTTTCGGGCTATGATTGATGCCCGAAGCGCGTTTGATTACACGAGATCCGTATGGAACGAAACGAACCCGTCGCCCCGGAGAACGGCACGCGCGAGCGCCGCGGCATCCAGTCGATCGAGGTCGGCGGGGCGCTGCTCACCGCGCTGGAAGCGCATGGCGCACCGATGATGCTGCGCGATCTGGCCGCGGCCGCCAGCATGTCCCCGGCCAAGGCCCACCCGTATCTGGTGAGTTTCGGCAAACTCGGCCTGGTGGAGCAGGATCCGCTCACCGGTCGCTACAAGCTGGGCCCCTTCGCCCTGCGCCTGGGGCTTACCGCCTTGCAGGGTCTGAACCCGCTGCGCGCGGCCGTGGAAGTTGCCGCCCGACTCGCCGACGAGACCGAGCAGAACGTGGCCATCGCCGTGTGGGGCAACGTCGGCGCCACGGTGGTCGCCATCGAGGAATCGGCCCGCGCCATCCACGTGAACATGCGCCCCGGCACCGTGATGGGGCTGCTCACCACCGCCACCGGCCGCGTCTTCGCCGCCTATCTTCCAGCGCGCCTCACCCGCCCGCTCATCGAGCGCGAGCTCGAGCGCCTCTCGGGCGGGCGCGAGCCTTTGCGTCTGTCGCGGTCCTTCGTCAACGAGACGCTCGAAGAAGTGCGCCGCCACGGCATGGCGCGCGTGCTCGGCCATCCGATCCCGGGCATCAATGCCTTCTCCGCCCCCGTGTTCGACGCCTTCGGGCATCTGACGCTGGCGCTCACCATGCTCGGCCCGGAGAGCCGTTTCGACGCTTCCTGGGAAGGGCCGCTCGCCCAGGCCATGCGCCGCGCCGTTGCCGACATCACCGCGCGCATCGGCGGCAGACCTCCTCAGACCGAAGCGCAATCCGGGGCAGCACCAGGCAAGGAGTCCGTCGCATGAGCCCCGTCTACGACTTCGACTCCGCCCCCGACCGCACTCTCGTTCCCGGTGAGAAATGGGGGCGCTACGCGGGCCGCGACGTCATCCCCATGTGGGTGGCCGACATGGATTTCGCCGTCGCCCCCGAGATCCGCCAAGCCCTGGCACAGCGGCTGGAACACCCGGTCTATGGCTACACCGACCCCTGGCCTTCGCTCGTGGAGGCCGTGTGTGCCGGGATCGAGCGTGATCATGGCTGGGCGATCGACCCCGCCTGGCTCGTGTGGCTACCGGGGGTGATCCCGGGGTTCCACTTCGGCTGCGCCATCGCGCCGGGCGAGACCATCGTCACGCACACGCCGGTCTATCCGCCTTTTCTCGCCGCGCCGGCCAACGTCGGCAAGCGCTTGCGCGCGGTCGATCTGGTGTGCGCCAAGGGGCGCTGGGTGCACGACGAGGCGGCCATGGTCGCGGCCTTTGCGCCGGGCGACGTCGGCGCCTTGCTGCTCTGCCACCCGCACAATCCCACGGGGCGGCTGTGGGACGAAAAAGAACTGGCCTGGCTGGCGGAACTCGCGCTCGCCCACGGCGCAATCCTCGTGAGCGACGACATCCACGCCGGGCTGGTGCTCACGCGCAAGCGGCGCCACCGCCCCATCGCCACGCTGGCCCCCGAAGTGGCCGCGCGCACGATCACCCTCTTCGCCCCTTCCAAGACCTGGAACGTCCCGGCGCTGCAATGCGCCTTTGCCGTGATTCCGGACGAGGCGCTGCGTGCACGCTACCGCCGGGCGCTGCGCGGACGCATCCCCTCTTCGCCCAACCTCTTCGGCCTGGTCGCCGCCGAGGCGGCCTATCGCGATGGCTGGGCCTGGCGCGAGGCGCTCCTCGAATATTTGCGCGGGAACGTGGCGCTTGCCCTGGAGTCGATCCGGGCACTGGATTTACCGGTGGCCGAGCCGGAAGCGACCTACCTCTCGTGGATCGACGTGCGCAGACTGGGGCTCGAGGATGCGGCGGCGCACTTCGAAGCCCATGGCCTGGGGCTTTCCGATGGCGCGGCCTTTGGCGCTCCCGGCTTCGTGCGCCTGAATCTCGGCTGCCCGCGCTCGCGGCTCGCCGAGGGGCTGAAGCGCTTTGCCCGAGCGGTCGAGGCCGCGCGCCAACGGCCATGAGCCTTGCGCCGGAGGTCGTGCTCGGCGGCGCCGCCCAGGGCTGCCTCTACGGCTTGACGGCGCTCTCCCTCGTCTTCCTCTATCGCGCCACCGGCGTGCTCTCCTTCATGCAGGGGGAAGCGATGGCAGCCGGCGCCTACGTGGCGGTGGGGCTTGCGGCCTTGGGGGCACCGCTCGCGCTCGCCGCCCTCGGGGCGATCGCCGCCGGCTACGCCTTCGGGGCGCTCGCGGCGCGCTGCGCCCTCGAACCGGTGCGCACGCGTGCGCCCTGGGTGGCGACGCTCGCCACCTTCGGCCTCGCTCTCGCGCTGCGCGGCGTGCTCCTGAGCCTGCCGGCCGCCACGCAGGGCTGGTATCGCTTCGACTGGGTGGGCGAGGGGCGCTGGCTGGGGCTGGCGGCGCGCCAATGGGCGGTGATGCTCGCCGCCGCCGGCGTGGCCGCGGCCTTTGCCCTGCTACTGCGGGGCACCACCTGGGGGCGGCGCGTGCGCGCGAGCGCCGAGGATGCCGTAACCGCCGAACGGCTCGGCATCGACGTCGCCCGGCTGCGACGGCAAGCCTGGGGCGTGGGCACGGCGCTCGCCGTGGCGGCGGGGCTTGCATCCGCCCCCATCACCTTCGTGCATCCCGACCTCGGCAGCCTCGCGCTCAACGCCTTTCCTGCCGCCGTCCTGGGGGGCATGAAACCGGGCCCCACGGTGCTTGCCGCGGGCGTAGGGCTCGGCGTGCTCGAGGCGATCGCCGCCTGGCAACTTCCGCCCGGCGGCAAGGAGCTCTTGCTGCAGCTCGTGCTCATCGCCGCCTTGCTCGCCCTGCCGCGGGAGCGCGCGGCGGCGCCATGAGCCGTTTTCTTCCGCCTCCGCGCTGGCGCGGGCTGCTGCTCGCGGCCCTCCTCGTGCTCGCCGTGGGTGCGCTCGGATCGAGCGGCGGGGCGCGCTATTTCGCCCATCTGCTCGCCCTCGCGGCCGCCATGGCCACGGCCGCCCTGGGGCTCGCCCTGGTCCACGGGCGCGCCGGCCAGGTTTGCCTCGGTCAAGGGGCAGCGATGGCCGCCGGCGCCTACACCTGGGCCGCGCTCGCCCCCCGGTCGCTGCCGCTCGCGCTCGTGGCCGCCGCTGCGGCCGGGGCGTTGGCCGGGGCCGCCATGGCGCTGCCGGCGCGCCGTCTCTCGGGCCTGCCGCTCGCGCTCGCGAGCATGGCCTGCGCCGTCATCGCCGAAGTGCTGGCAATGCGCGCCGTCGCCTTCACCGGCGGTACCGCCGGCCGCTTCGTCGCCCTGCCAGCCCTGAGCGCCTTCGACGAGGCGAGTGTCGCGCTCGCTTTCTCCACGCTCTGCCTCGGCCTTGCCGTGCTGCTGCTGTACCGGCTCGATCGCGCCGCCCTCGGACGCGCCTGGCGTGCGCTTGCCCAGGCGCCGGAGGCAGCACTCGCGCTCGGCCTGGACGTGGGCGGTCTGCGCCAACTCGCCTTCGTCGCCTCCGGCCTGTGCGGCGGGCTGGGCGGGGCGGCCTACGCGCAGACGCTGGGTTTCATCAGTCCGGAACAGTTCGCCCTTCCGCTCTCCTTCGAACTCCTCGTCATCGCCTTTCTCGGCGGCCTGCGCCATCCGGCCGGGATCATCCTCGCGAGCCTTGCCTTCGTCGCCCTGCCCGAGCTCGCCGACCGCCTGCGCCCCCTCGTCGGCGCGCTCGGCGGCTGGGATCCCCTGGTGCTGGGGCTGACCGTCGTCTTCGTCGCAGTTTTCCGTAAAATGGACTAAAATCGCAGACATTCGAAGAATTTCGAGGAAGATCATGCGCGCCCGCCTCTTTGCCGTCATCGCCCTCCTCGCCTTGGCCATGGCCCCGGTACGCGCTGTCGAACGGGTGCTCACCGTCGGCGCGCTGCTCGATCTCTCGGGGCCGGCGGCGCTCCTGGGCGTGCCGGTGAAAAACGGCATGGAAATGCGTTTCGCCGAAGCGAACGCACGCGGCGAACTGCCGGGAATCACCCTGCGCCTGCTCGTCGAAGAC
This sequence comes from Tepidiphilus sp. J10, assembly GCF_006980785.1. NCBI lineage: Bacteria > Pseudomonadati > Pseudomonadota > Hydrogenophilia > Hydrogenophilales > Hydrogenophilaceae > Tepidiphilus > Tepidiphilus sp. J10. Next base: position 880,173 of record NZ_SBHP01000001.1, on the reverse strand, counting down.
ACCGGCTACGACCCCAAGCGCGCCATCCTCGCGGCGCGCAAGCTCACCGAACGCGACGGCGCGATCGCCTTCCTCTCGAACCTGGGCACGCCGGTGGTGCTGGCGACCATGCCCGAGATCCTGCGCCGTGGCCGGCTGCATCTCTTCCCTTTCTCGCCGCACGAAGCCACCTACGCGCCGCTGCATCCGCTGAAATTCCAGATCTACGCGCCCTATCGCAGCTACATGGACCCCGCCGTGCGCGCCGTGCTGCGCCGCCACCCCCAGGTGCGACGCGTGTGCACGCTGGTGCAGGACGACGAATTCGGCGAAGAAGTGAGTGCCGGCGTGCGCGCCGGGCTCGAGCGCGCCGGGCTTTCCCTCACCCAGGAAGCGCGGCACGCGCGCGGCGCCACCGACTTCACCGGCCAAATCGCGCGGCTGCGCGAGGCCGGCTGCGAACTGGTGGCGCTGGGCACGCTGGTGCGCGAAACCGTCGCCCTGCTGCGCACGGCCAGCGAGATGGGCTGGAAGCCGCTCTTCCTCACCTCGGCCTCGGCCTATTCGGACCAGACGCACGCCCTGGGCGGAGCCGCCGTCGAGGGGCTCTACGGCGTCACCAACCCCATCCGCATCCCCTATCGCGAGGGCGCCTCGCCCGAGCTGCTCGCCTGGCTCGACGCCTACCGCGCCCGCTACGGGGCGGAAGCCAACGTCTGGTCGGCCATGGGCTACGTCGCCGCCGAACTGCTGGTGCTCGCCATCGCCACAGCGACCGAGCCCACGCCGGAAGCGATCGCCCAAGCGCTCGAGCGGCTCGACTATCCCGGAGACCTATTCGGCAGCCCGCGCTACCGCTTCTCGCCCACCGACCACCTCGGTCAGCGCACGGGCGGCGAACTCACCCGCATCGAGCACGGACGCTGGGTGTCGCTGGAGCGCCTGGACGGGCCGAGCGAATGAGCCGCGCTCCGGCCGAACTGCCTAATGCCGCCGCCGGAACGTCTCCATGAAGTCAGCGAGCGCCTCGACCGCCTCCAGCGTCACCGCGTTGTAGATCGACACACGGATGCCGCCCAGTGCGCGGTGCCCGGCCAAGCCGGCAAAGCCCGCCCGGTTCGCCTCGGCAAGGAAGGCCGCGCGCAGCGCTTCGCTCGGCAGATCGAAGACCACGTTCATGAGCGAACGATCCGCGCGCCGCGCCCGCGGGCGGTAGAAACCCTCGCTCGCGTCGAGTACACCATAGAGCCGCTCGGCCTTGGCACGGTTGATCGCCGCCATCGCCTCGAGCCCGCCGATCTCGTCCATGAGCCAGCGCAGCACCAGCAGCACGGCATAGATGGCGAACACCGGCGGCGTGTTGAGGATGGAATGCGCCTGCGCCTGCGCGCGGTAGTCCAGCATGGCCGGCAAGCCCTCCGGGGCGCGCTCGAGCACCGCCTCGCGCACCAGTACCACCGTCACCCCCGCCGGGCCGAGATTCTTCTGCGCATGGGCATAGATGAGCGCGTAGCGGCCGGCATCGAAGGGGCGCGAGAGAAAGTCGGACGACATGTCCGCCACCCGCGGCACCTCCTCGAGCCCCACCAGCCGGTGGAACTGCAGCCCCTCCACCGTCTCGTTGGTCACCACGTGCAGATAGGGCGCGCGCGCATCGAAGACGAGTTCTTCGTCGTCCGGCAGCCGGGAAAACCCCTCGGTCTCGCCGCGCCACACCACCCGAACCGGGGCGAGTTTCCTCGCCTCGGCGATCGCCTTGCCGCTCCAATAGCCCGTATGCAGATACTCCGCCGGCACGTCGGCGCCCCGCGCGAGCGCGAGCGGCACCATGGCGAACTGCAGCGTCCCGCCACCCTGCAGCAGCAGCACGTGAAAATCCGGCGGCAGCGCGAGCAGCGCCTTGAGCCGCGTCTCCACTTCCGCCACCACCGCCGCGAACCAGTCCGAACGATGGCTGATGCCCAGCACCGACAGCCCCACCTCCGGCACCGCGATCATCGCCTCGCGCAACTGCACAAGCACCGTCTCGGGCAAGGCCCCGGGCCCGCCGGAAAAATTGCGCGCGTTCGCCGACAGCGTCATCCCCACCCCTCCCTCCTCACCCGCACCCAGCCGACGAAGGCCTCGCGCAGCGGCGCGATCCCCTCGCGCCGGTAGGCGAATTCCGCCCCCGGCTCCATGGCGTGCGCCACCATCGCCGGATCGGCCTCGAAGATCAGCAGCCGCCCATCGGCCGTCTCGGCCAGATCCACGCACACGTAATCGAGCCCCAGCCGTTCGGAGAGCGCCGAGAGCGCCGGCGCATGCCTTTGGGCGAACTCGGGGAAAGCGCGAAAGAACGCCGCCTCCTCCGCCCGCTTGGCGGCATCGCCGTACATGCCGGCATTGACGTAATGCACCATCCAGTGCTCCGACACCGCCAGGTGCACCGGAAAAACCCGTCCTCCGACCAAAGCCACGCGAATCTTGCGAAAGCGCCCGTCCTGCCCGGCATAATCGACGTAGCGCGTGAGAAAGAACTCCCCCTCCGGCTGCGCCGCCAGATACGCGGCGAGCTCGGCGGCCGTGCCGATCCTCGCCAGACCATGCCCGCCCTGCGAATCGGGCGGACGCAGTAGAAAAGGCGGCGCCTCCAGCCCCTCGGGCCATGCACCGGCCGCCGCGGCCGACTCCAGGAGCGCGCGCGGCACGCGCCGCGTCGGCGGCATGAGCACCCCCGGCGCGTCCGCGAGCAGGCGGCTCAGCGTCGCACGCTCCGTGCGCCGGATCGCCGCCGGCGGGTTCAACACCGGGCGCGGCCAAGCAGCGAGCCGCTCCTGCAGCGCCGCGAGCACCGGCAGCGCCGCCTCGCTCACCCCCATCACCAGCATCAGCGCGTCGTGCTCCGGCAACGCCTCGGCAAGCGGCACGGCCGGGTCCACGAAATGCACCACCAGCTGCAGCCCCTGCCCCTCCAGCAGGCAGTCGAGCGGCGTGTTCGCCGACAGCGGCCCCGGCAGCGCCAGCAGCAAGAGCCGCGGCGCCGGCCCGTCCGGCCCCGGCAGCGCATAGGTGCGCGCGCGAGAGAGCGCCTCGCGCTGGGCCGCGAGCGCCGTCTGCGTCTGCCCCAGGCACAAGAGCGCCGTGGCAAGGTTCATCCACGCCGCCGCCGTGTCCTCCCGCCCGGCCCGATCGAGCCACTGCCGGGCGAGCGCCGGCAGATCCCCCTCCCCCAGGCTCGCGCGCAGAAAGGGCGCCAGGCCGAGATAGCCTGCTTGCGGTTCAGACACTCTTCTCCTCCCACTCGAGCATCGCCCGCTTGCGCTCGAGCCCCCAGCGAAAACCGCGCAGGCCGCCGCCGGCATCGAGCACCCGGTGGCAGGGGATGAGCCAGGCCACGGGATTGGCCGCCAGCGCCTGCCCCACGGCCAGCGCCAGGCGCGGAGGGCCCAGCCGCGCCGCCAGCTCGCCATACGAGCACGTCTGCCCGGCGGCGGTGCACGTGCGCAGCGTGCGCCACAGCAGGCCGCGAAAAGGCGTGCCCTCCACCGCCACCGGCAGGTTCCGCGCAAGGAAGCGTTCTTCCAGCGCCGTGCATTCGGCCGCGGCAAGCGGCGCCCAGAGGGCCCACGGCCAGCGCGCCTGCCAGGTGCCGAGCTTATCCTGCGGCGACTCGCCTTCATCGAGAAACTCCGCGCGGCACACCCCATCCGGCGCAAGCGCCAGCAAAAGCGCCCCGAACGGCGAGCCGATCACCCCGTAGCGCAGGGGCACGCCGGCATGGCGCTGTCGAAACGAGGGCGGCGACAGGCAGAGAAAGGCCGGATCGGATTGTTGCATCACTCCCTCCTTTGAGCCACATATTCTTGCGCGCCGCGCGCTCCCTACTCAATACGCCACGCCAGACCATGGATGATCGGCTCCTTCATTCGTACGAACATAGCACGATCCCTGCCGCATCGCGTTATGGCTTTCCCCCTCCCCGGAGCAGACGCTCGATTTCCTTGTCGTGCCCGTCGATGCGCTCCAGAACCTCAAACTTGCCCTTGGCCACGCCGATGCGGCGTTCGCCTTCGTTACCGGACTCGGCCAGCGAATCTACCGCCCGCTCCAGCAGCCGCCGCAGCGGTTGCGGCACCCCCAACGCCAGCGCGTCGGCGGGCGCAAGGCAGCGCGCCCCCTCTCCCCATGCCGCAGCGGGTTCCGCCGCCCGTGGCGCCTGGGGCAGGTAGCGCGTCACGGTGATCTTCAGGGTGAAATGCGTCAGGCGGTGGGCGAGCCGGGCGATCTCCCCGGCTGCGCGCCATGCGCCAGGCGGGGCCTGGTCTTCCTGCGGCAAACACCACAACCCGCCCCAGATGCCCTGCGGCGCGCGGCGCACGAGCCAGACCGCTCCGTCCTCCTCGTACCAGCCCCAGCGCAGATCCTGCTCCGGCACCGGCGCGCGCGCCCGTTTTCGCGGCAGTTCAGCCGCAATTCCCTGACGGTGCGCGGCGCACAGATCGACCACCGGACACACGTCGCACCGCGGCCGCGACCGGGTGCACACCAGCGCGCCCAGGTCCATCATGCCCTGAGTATAGGCTGGCATGTCGTCAGAATCGTGCGGCAGCAGGGCTTGGGCCAGATCCCACAGCCGGCCCGCCGTGGCCGCCGCGCGCGGATCTTCTTCCACGGCGAAGAGGCGGCACAGCACCCGCTGCACGTTGCCGTCGAGGATCGGCACCCGCTCGCGCTGCACGAACGCCGCGATCGCCGCCGCCGTCGAGCGCCCCACGCCCGGCAACTGGGCCCATTCCTGCGCTCCCTGAGGGCAGGTGCCCGGCCAGCGCGCCACCCACAGACGGGCGGCCGCGTGCAGGTGGCGCGCGCGGGCGTAGTAGCCGAGCCCGCTCCACAGCGCCAGCACCTCGTCGAGCGGCGCCGCCGCCAAGGTCTCCACCGTGGGAAATCGCGCCACGAAGCGGGCGAAATACGGCAGCACCGTGCGCACTTGCGTCTGCTGCAGCATCACTTCGGAGAGCCACACGCGGTACGGGTCACTCCCCTGCCAGGGCAAGTCGTGCCGGCCGCAGCGCCGCTGCCAGTCGATCAGGCGGGCGGCGAACGTCGCGGCAAGGCCGTCGGTACGGGCATTTTCAGGAAGGAAAGGAATCTCTTGGCCCGTCATCGTTTCTGCGATACATTCCCGTTTCGGCATCATGCACCCGGCACATGCCGGACAAGAGGTTCACCAAGATGGATTCGACCGCGACCGTTTCTCCGCCCTCCGGTCTGGATGCGCGGCAGCTGCGCCGTACCTTGGGCCAGTTCGCCACGGGCATCGGCGTGCTGACCACGCGCGCGCCCGACGGAACCCCCCTGGGTCTGACCATCAATTCGTTCAACTCAGTCTCGCTCGAGCCGCCGCTCGTCGTCTTCAGCCTGGCGCGGCGCCTGAGCCTGCTGCCGTGGTTCGAGGCAGCGTCCCACTTCGGCATTTCGCTCCTCTCCGCCGAGCAGCGCGCGCTGTCGGATCGCTTCGCCGGCCCGGCGCAAGACCGATTCGCCGGCGTGGAATGGTTTCCCGGACCATTCGGCTCGCCGCTGCTCGTCGGGGCCTGCGCCCACTTCGAATGCCGCAACGCGATACGCCACGACGGCGGCGACCACCTGCTGTTCCTGGCCGAAGTATGCCACCACGCCGCTTTCGCCCGCGAGCCCCTCGTCTTCTTTGGCGGCGCCTACCGGGAACTCGCCCCGTAGACGCAAAAACCCAGCTGAGGCCGGGCCTGCAGGAAACCATGGAGCGGGTAATTGGAAACATGACTGCACACACGACGATTTGGTTAAAAATCGGTTTTTTTAAGATTCGACCAACTATAAACTGTCAGTCAGTGTACCAGGCCATGCCCGCTTGACGAATGCGTGCCCATAGTTGCCTTTCAACGGCCACTGGAAGCCATTGACCGGTCGCCATCCTCACTGCCGCCGTAGCGTCCATGGCCAGCAAACAGGACGAGGACGGGCAAATCGTGGCCAGCCTCTTCACTCATGGCAGCAGACATGCGTGCAGGAAAAATTCGATAGCAAGGAGAACTGCTACATGGTAGCATTTTCGGAAATGCTACCCGACGAACCTGGCATGTGACATAAGGATAGAGATGAGCTTTCGTACCGCAGAACCCGCTCTGAAAGATGTACTGGATGGCATTGCAGCCGGGCATATCCAGCTCCCCGACTTCCAGCGTGGATGGGTCTGGGATGACAACCATATCCGCTCGCTGATCGCCAGCCTTTCTTTGTCCTATCCGATTGGCGCCGTGATGTTTCTGGAAGCAGGCGGAGTACCATTCAAGCCTCGCCTGTTCGCTGGCGTAAACTTGCAGCCAGCACCGCCCCCAAGGACCTTGGTTCTCGATGGTCAGCAACGATTGACTTCTATGTACCTAGCATTGCGCAGCGGCCAGCCTGTACCGACGCGCTCGGAAAAAGGCGCGAACATTCACCGCCTGTATTTCCTTGACATGGCAAAATGTCTGGACGAATCGGCAGATCGTGAAGAAGCCGTTCTCTCGGTTCCCGAGACATTAAAAGTCACGTCCGACTTCGGCCGCAAGGTTGATTTGGACGTCAGTACTCCAGACTTGCAGTACAGCCAACGGCTCTTTCCCGTGGCGTTGCTGTTCGACCTCCAAGGATTCATGGAATGGGAAAGCGGCTTCAGCGCCTATCATCAGTTCGCGGCAGAAGCCATGCAGTTTATGCAAAGGTTCCGCAACGAAATATGGCTACGATTCCAGCAATTCAAGGTCCCCGCCATTGAGCTGTCCCAGGATACGCCACGTGAAGCCGTGTGTCAGGTCTTCGAGAAAGTCAATACCGGTGGCGTGACGTTGACCGTTTTCGAGCTAATGACAGCCACATTCGCGGCCGATGAATTCAACCTGCGTGACGACTGGGAGAACCGAAGGGATCGTCTGACTGCTCAGCATGACGTACTCAAGGCAGTGGACGGCACAAGTTTTCTTACTGCCGTGACGCTTCTGGCCAGCTATCGGCGGCACAAGGCGCAGGGCACACCCATCAGCTGTAAGCGCGCCGACGTGCTAAGACTGTCGCTAACGGATTTCAAGGCACTCGGACCCGCCCTAGAGCAAGGCTTCAAGCAAGCGGCTGAGTTGCTGGCGGAAGAAAAGATCTTCGACGACCGAAGCCTTCCCTATGCTACGCAGCTCATACCGTTGTCAGCCATCTGCGCACATCTGGCCGACCGCACCACGCAACACGGCGTCAAACAGAAGTTGCTGCGCTGGTACTGGAGCGGTGTTCTGGGCGAACTCTACGGCGGTGCCAATGAGACCCGTTTCGTCATGGACATCCAGGATGTTGTCGCGTGGGTAGACGGCGGCGGCGAACCTCGCACTATGCGTGATGCCAACTTCGCGCCAACGCGGTTACTTTCCCTGCAAAGCCGCCTCGCCGCGGCCTACAAAGGGCTGGCCGCCTTGCTCATGAAGCACGGCGGCCGGGATTTCGTCAGCGGTACGCCCATTGACATCAATACGTACTTCAACAACGCAATCGACATCCACCACATCTTCCCCCGAGCCTGGTGCGAGAAGCAAAAACTACCCAGGGAGAAGTGGAACAGCGTGGTCAACAAGACTCCCCTAGCGGCAAGCACCAACCGGTTCATCAGCGGTGATGCGCCCAGCGTGTACCTCGCCCGTATCCAGAAAGTCAAACAGGTCGCCCCACAAATTCTGGATGAATTATTGACTTCGCATGTGATCCCAGTGCAGGCTCTCCGGTCGGACGACTTCGATACGTTCATCTGCCAACGTGCCGCCGCACTGTTGAATCTAATTGAACAAGCCATGGGCAAAGCCATTCCCGGACGCGATAGCGAAGAAACCGTCAAGGCTTTTGGTAGGGAACTCTTGGTGTGAAATTGACACAACCCACCGCTAAACCGCGACCGCGAAAGGGTGTGAAGTAGGTCGAAATGGAGCGGGTGATGGGAATCGAACCCACGTTCTCAGCTTGGGAAGCTGATGTTCTACCATTGAACTACACCCGCGGAGCCGGCGAATTATAGCCGAGCGCGGGCCGTCGGCGCAAGCGCGGCGTCCGTGCTACACTTTTCACCATGTCTGCCGAGATCCCTCAAACCCTCACCTGCCGCGTCAACGGCGAGCGCCTCTCCCTGCCCGCCGGCACGACGATCGCCGACCTGCTGCGCGAACGCGGCTGGGCGGGCAAGCGCGTCGCCGTCGAGCGCAACGGCGAGATCGTCCCCCGCAGCCTGTATGCCCAGACCGCCCTCGCCGAAGGCGACGCGATCGAAGTCGTGGTCGCCGTGGGCGGCGGCTGAACCTCCTCTCCCCGACCATCATGACCGAACCCGACGATACCGACTTCCTCACGCTCGGCGCACGCCGCTTCCGCTCCCGCCTGCTGGTGGGCACCGGCAAATACCGCGACTTCGCCCAGACGCGCGCGGCGATCGAGGCTTCCGGCGCCGAGATCGTCACCGTGGCGATCCGTCGCGTCAATCTCGGCCAGAATCCGGACGAGCCCAATCTGCTCGACTACCTCCCGCCCGAGCGTTTCACCTTGTTGCCCAACACCGCCGGCTGCTACACGGCCGAAGAAGCCGTGCGCACGCTGCGGCTCGCGCGTGAGCTCCTCGATGGCCACACCCTGGTCAAACTCGAAGTGCTGGGCGATGCCGAAACGCTCTATCCCAACATGCCCGAAACGCTCAAGGCCGCCGAGCGACTCGTGGCCGAGGGGTTCGAGGTCATGGTGTATTGCTCCGACGACCCCATCCAGGCGAAGCTGCTCGAAGAGATGGGCTGCGTGGCCATCATGCCGCTTGCCTCCCTCATCGGTTCGGGCATGGGCATCCTCAACCCCTGGAACCTGCGCCTCGTCCTCGAACGCATCCGCGTGCCGGTCATCGTCGACGCCGGCGTGGGCACGGCTTCCGATGCCGCCATCGCCATGGAGCTGGGCTGCGACGGCGTGCTCACCAACACCGCCATCGCCCAGGCCGGTGATCCGGTGCGCATGGCGCGCGCCATGCGTCTGGCGGTGGAGGCCGGGCGCGAAGCCTATCGCGCCGGGCGCATGCCGCGCAAGTTCTACGCCGCTGACCCCAGCTCGCCGCTCACCGGCGTCATCGGCAGGCCCGCGCCATGACGCAGGCACTCGACACGGAGCGCGGGCATCTATCGACCCGCAGCATCCGCACCTTCGTGCTGCGCCAGGGGCGGCTCACGGAAGCGCAGCGCCGCGCCCTCGACACCCTGCTGCCGCGCTGGGGCCTCTCTTATCGCCCCGAGCCCCTCGACGCGCCGAGCGTCTTCGGCCGCAGCGCCCCCCTCGTGCTCGAAATCGGCTCAGGGATGGGTGAGACCACGGCCAAGATCGCCGCCGCCAACCCCGGCACCGATTTCCTCGCCGTCGAAGTGCACGGCCCCGGCGTGGGAAATCTCCTCAACCTCATCGAGACCCAGGGGCTCACCAACCTGCGCGTCATCCAGCACGACGCACTCGAAGTGCTCGAGCACATGATCGCCCCCGGCACGCTCGCCGGCATCCACCTCTTCTTCCCCGATCCCTGGCCGAAGAAGCGCCACCACAAGCGCCGCATCGTCCAGCCCGGCTTCGTTGCGCTGGCCGCCGAGCGGCTCACCCCCGGCGGCTACCTGCACTGCGCCACCGACTGGCAGGACTACGCCGAATGGATGCAGGAAGTGCTCTCGGCCGAACCCCGTCTGGAATCGATCCATCCCGATCCCGCCGAACGGCCGTCCTGGCGCCCCGAGACCAAGTTCGAGCGCCGTGGCCGCGCCCTGGGACACGGCGTGTGGGATTTCGTCTATCGCCGCCGCGCGGAAACGACATGAGCCTTTGCCCTGAATCTCTCTTGCCTCCAGGAGCCCATTCATGAACTTTCGCCCCCTGCGTGCCCTGTGGCGAGCGCTGCGCTGGTTGATCCTGCTGCCCTTGCGCCTCGTCGAGCTGCTCGGGCGCCTCGCCATTGGCCTCGTGGTTCTCGCTTTCCTCGCAGCCTTTTTCCTCAGCCAATGGGAACCGGCGCTCAAACTGCCGCCGCGCTTCGTGCTCACGCTCGCGCTCGACGGCGACCTCGTGGAACAGCCCCCCCTGCCCGAGGGCCTGCGCTCGCTGCGCTCACTCGAATCTGGGAAAGGCCCCATCGTTTTGCGCGACGCGCTCGATGCCCTCGATCGCGCCCGCACCGACGACCGCGTGCTCGCAGTGGCGCTCGATCTCAGCCGTCTGGGCAACGCCTCGCTCGCCCAGATCGAAGAGCTGCGCACGGCGATCGCCCGACTACGCCAAGCAGGCAAACCGGTACACGCCTACGGCGACCTACTGCCGCAAAAAGCCTACTATCTCGCCGCTGCGGCGCAGGAGGTCACGCTCGATCCCGAGGGCTTGGTACTCTTGCCGGGTGTAGCCGTCACCCAAAACTACTACCGCGACGCCCTCGACCGCATCGGGGTTCGGGTGCATGCGTTCCGCGTGGGCAAGCACAAATCCTTCGTCGAACCCTTCACGCGCAACGACATGTCGCCCGAAGAGCGCGACGTCACCCAGGATCTGATCGGCGGCATCTGGCAGCGCCTGCTCGACGACCTCGCCCAGGATCGCTCGCTCGCGCCTGCCGTGCTGCGCCGCTACAGCGAGCGCTACGACGAGGTGCTCGCCGCACACGAAGGGGATGCGGCCAAAGCCGCCCAGGCCGAACGGCTGATCGATCAGCGCAAGAGCTACGAAGACTGGTACGCCGGGCTCCTCGAACAGTATGGGCGCGAAGGCGACCCAGCCAGAGACGTCGCGTTCGACGACTATCTACGTGCCACGACGCCGCCCCTGCCCTCGACCACGACCCCCGTGGTGGCCATCCTGCCCATCCAAGGCACCCTCGTCGATGGTCCACCGCGCGACGGGTTCGCCTCGGCCGACAGCATCGTCGACCGGCTCGACGATGCCGCCGATGACGACTCCGTCAAGGCCGTGGTGCTGCGCCTCGACACCCCCGGCGGCAGCGCCTTCGCCGCCGAACGCATCCGCCGTGCCGTGCTGCGCGTCAAGGAAGCCGGCAAACCCGTGATCGTCTCCATGAGCGGCACGGCCGCCTCCGGCGGCTACTGGATCGCCTCGGCCGCCGACGAAATATTCGCCGACCGCTTCACCCTCACCGGCTCGATCGGCGTCTTCGCCCTCTTCCCCGAAGTCTCGGGGCTACTCGACAAGCTCTCCGTCAATACCGATGGCGTCACGACCGGGCCTTTCGCCAACGGCTTGGATCCGCGCGTGCCTCTGACCGAACCCGTGGCACGCGCGATACAAGCCGGGATTTCCCATGGCTACCGCCGCTTCCTCGCCGTGGTCGCCGAGGGGCGCAAGCTCCCGGAAACCGAAATCGAGCCGATCGCCCAAGGGCGTATCTGGACCGGTGAAACCGCCCAGAAGCTCGGCCTGGTCGACACCCTCGGCGGGTTGGACTCCGCTCTCGAACGCGCCCGCGAGCGCGCCAAGATCCCGCAGGCGCCGGCACGCTGGCTGCTGCCGCCGCTCTCCGCTCGCGACGTGCTCATGAAGCTATTGTTCGAGGGTCGTAGCGACGAATTCGAAACACGCCTACAATCGCTCGGGCTGCTCCCGCCCGGCGTATCGCTCACCGAACCGCGCCGCCTGCTTCGCGCCTTCGACGACCCTAGCGGCCTCTATGCCCATTGCCTGTGCGCCGCGCCTTGAGGAAAGGACCCTCCATGCTCCGTCCCACCGAAATCGATGCCTTGATCGCCAACAACCGCGCCTGGGCCGAGGCCATGCGCGCGCGCGATCCCCACTTCTTCGAACGCCTGAAAAATATCCATCAGCCGGAATTCTTCTGGATCGGCTGCTCGGACGCCCGCGTGCCCGCCAACGAACTCATCGGGCTCACCGCCGGCGAAGTCTTCGTGCATCGCAACATCGCCAACCAGGTGCAGGCGGCCGACCTGAGCTGCGCGGCAACCATCGAATTCGCCGTCTCCCGCCTGCGGGTGCGCCACATCCTCATCGTCGGGCATTCCGACTGCGGCGGCGTCAAGGCCGCCATCCGCGCCGACGCCCCCGAGCTCGTACAGCACTGGGTGCATCCCATCCGCGAACTCTACCTGCAGCACCGTGCCGAGCTCGACGCCCTGCCCGAACCCGAGCGCACCCACCGCCTCGTGCGCATGAACGTCGTCACCCAGATCGAGCGCCTGGCGCAAAATCCCGTCATCCGCCGCGCCTGGGATCGTGGCGAGGGGCCGATGCTGCACGGCTGGATCTACGACGTCGGCGACGGGCTTCTCGAAGATCTCGGCGTGTCGCGCGGACCGCAAGGTTGAGGAAAATTCCCGGGAAAAATTTCCTGATCGGTTATAAAATGGATGGGCATAAAAACCCCCTGAGCCGCCATGGAATCCCGCACGAACCTCGTCCGTCGTCGCTGGGTGCAATCGCTGATGAGCCTTGCGATTGGAGGGATCGTCGGCGTGCGCGCCGCCGAGGAAGCGCAACCCCTGCGCTTCGGCATCCAGCCTTTTCGTACGGCCGAAGTCCTCCTCACCTTGCACAAGGGGCTGCTCGACACCCTCGCCCAGGCATTGGGTCGACCGCTGCGTTTCTCCACCCGCCCCACCTACGATGCCTATACCAAGGCACTCCTGGCCGGCGAATTCGATCTGGCCATCATGCCGCCGCACGTCGCCGTCTGGCTCGCCACCCGAGACGACTGGGAACTCGAAGCCAAATACGAGGTGCGCCTGGCGGCGCTCCTCGCGGCGCGCGATGCGCCCCCTTCCATCACCCCCGAAGCGCTGCGCGGGCGGCGCATCGCCCTAGGGGACCCCGACTCGATCGTCGCGCTCGTCGCCCGCGAAACCCTCGACCGTCTCGGTCTCGTGCCCCAGCGCGACTTCACCCTCGTGCTCACCGCCTCGCATGGTGCCTCGATGCAGGCGCTCGTCAACGGCAGCGTCGATTACGCCATCGTCGCCAACACCGTCCATGCCCAGTTTCGCGCCAAGTACGCTTCGCTGCACGCCGTGCCTTTCGGTCCCGACGTACCCCATCTCATGACCGGCGCCCGCCGCAGCCTGCCCGAAGCCCTGCGCGCCCGCTTCCGTGCCACGCTCCTCTCCTTCCATGAAACCGAGGCAGGACGTCAGTTCTTCGCAGAGACGGGCTATCGCCGCTTCGTCCCGGTCACCGAGGCCGATTTCGCCGAGATGGCTCCTTTCCTGCCGATCCTGGATCGGCTCTATGCCTCCTCGCCGGAGCCTGCACGATGAACTGGCTACGCCGCATCCCTTTTCGCATCCAGATCCTCCTCGCCGCCGGTACCGTCCTCATCATCATCGTCGTCGGCTTCACCTACGCCCACTGGCGGGCCCTCGACGAGGCCCTGTCGCGGGCTGCCGAGCGCGAGGCCCTGCACTACACACGCCAGATCGACACCCTCGCCCGCCAAGCGTTGCTCACGCACGACTACGAGCAGTTGCAGGATCGGCTGCAGGCCCTGCTGGACGGAGAGACCATCGCGTTCGCCGTCGTCCTCGACGAAGACGGTCGGACGGTGGCCACCTACGGCTGGCAAGATTCCACGCAAGCTCTCCCTCCTCATGGTGTTCAACTCGAATGGCATGGGCAGCCCGTACGCGTATGGTATCATTCCGTCGCCAGTACGGCAGGAGGAGAACCCATCTCATTCGGCAGCCTCGTGCTGGGCATCTCGCTCACCCCTCTCGAAACGGGTCGCGAAGGGCTCATCCTCAGCACCGCCTTGCTCCTGCTCTTCTCCCTCGCCCTGGGTGGCGTGCTGCTCGACGGCGTGGCGCGAAGGCTCGCGCGACGGCTCGTCGCCCTGGCCGAATTGAGCCAGACGCTCGCCGCGGGCGATCTCTCGCGCCGCGCCGAGGTGAGCGGCAGCGACGAAGTGAGCGTGCTCGCGCAAAGCCTTAACGCGCTCGCCGACGCCGTGGCCGCACGGATCGAAGAACTGCGCCACCGCGTCGAATACGACGCGCTCACCGGCCTGCACAGCCGCCTCTACTTCGACGAGGCGCTCGACAAGCTCCTACAACGCTACGAACCGGGGCGAATCTGGGTCTGCGCCATCGATCTCGATCATTTCGCCGCTGTCAATGACAGCTGCGGCCACGAGACGGGAGACCGTGTCCTGCGCGACGTCGCCCGCCTCATGGGAGAGATCATTCCCCCGCGCGTCGAACATGCCGTGCTCGCCCATCACGACGCCGACGAATTCGCCGCCTGCTGGGTGGGAACGAACGAAGACGGGCCCAACGAAGCGCTCGCGCGCGAGCTCGGCGCCAAGATCCTGGCGCACCCCATCACCGACAAGGGTCTCAACCTGACGGTGGCCGCGAGCATCGGGCTCGTGCGTGCCGACCGGGTCCCTTCCACCGTCGCCGACCTGAAAATCGCCGCCGACATCGCCCGCTACGTCGCCAGACAGCTCGGCGGCAACCGCGTCGTCAATTACCTTCCCACCCATCCGTGGGTGGAACGGCGCCGCCGTGAGATCGAATTGCTACCGGTGATCATCAACGCCATCCGCACCGAAGCCTTCGAACCCTGGGCCCAACGCATCGTCCCCGTGGGCGAGGGGCGACTGCACGCCGAGATCCTCATGCGGCTGGTCACCGAGAAAGGGGAACGGCTCACACCGGGCGTATTCCTCTCCGCTGCCGAGCGCTTCCAGCTCATGCCGCGCATCGACCGCATCGTCGTGCGCAAAGTGATGGCAGACCTGGGGCAGAGGCTGCGCGAGAATCGCCCGTGGCCGGCCGACGTCGTCAGCCTCAACGTCTCGGGGCAGACGCTCTCGGACGAAGGCTGGATCGACTACCTCGAATCCCTGATCCACGAACACGGCATCCCGCCCGAGCGCTTGGTCTTCGAGATCACCGAGAGCACCGTGATCGAACAGCCGGAAATTGCCGTGGCCTTCATCACGTGGGTGCGCGGCCTGGGCGCCGCGATCGCGCTCGACGATTTCGGCTCGGGCACGTCCTCTTTCGGCTATCTGCGCCGGTTCACCGCCGACTACCTCAAGGCCGACGGCCAATTCGTGCGTCACGTGCACGAGCGCCACGAAGACCGGGTGATCGTGCAGACCATGGTGAGCCTGGCGCGGCTCATGCGCATGGCCACCATCGCCGAGTTCGTGGAAAACGACGCCATCATCGCCACGCTGCGCGAGCTGGGCGTGGATTACCTGCAGGGCTATGCGGTGCACAAACCCCAGCCGCTCGCCGAGCTCTGAAGGGCGAAACGAAGGAAAGGGTTACGGCGCCAGGCGCTGGCGCGTCCACCCGCCGGCGCCGTCGGGCCGAAAGGCGATGCGATCGTGCAGGCGCGAGGGCCGTCCCTGCCAGAATTCCCAGTAATCCGGAATCAGCCGAAAACCGCCCCAATGCGGCGGACGCGGCGGATTGAGGCCGAATTTGAGCCCATAGCGGGCCACGCGCTCCACGATCTCGGCGCGCGAGGCGATCGGCTGGCTCTGCTCGCTCGCCCAAGCGCCCAGCCGGGCCGGCAAGGGGCGCTGCGCGAAGTAGGCGTCCGACTCCTCGGGCGAGACCTTCTCGACCCGACCCTCGATGCGCACCACCCGCTCCAGATCGGGCCAGAAGAACTGCAGCGCGGCGAAGGGATGCCGCTCCAGCTCCCGCCCCTTGCGGCTGAGATAATTCGTATACCACACGAGACCGCGCTCGTCGGCCTCCTTGAGCAGCACGGGGCGCGTCGACGGACGGCAACGCTCATCGACGGTGGCCACGGTCATGGCATTGGGCTCCGGCACCCCGGCGGCGATCGCCTCGTCGAGCCAGGCACGGAACTGCATCAAGGGATCCGGATGGATGCGATCCTCGTCGAGCGTGTCGCGGTCGTGTTCGCGGCGCACGTGGCGCAGATCGATGCGCGTCATGGTTCTTTCCTCTAGAACGGCAGCCGGCGCAGCTGCACGGCCTCGGCCACGTGCGCCGGCTCGATCGTCTCGCTGCCCGCCAGGTCGGCGATGGTGCGCGCCAAGCGCAGCATGCGGTGATAGGCCCGCGCCGACAAGTCGAGACGGGTGATCGCGCGCCCGAGCAAGGCCAGCGCCGGCTCGCTCGCCCTACCATGCGTTTCCAATTCGCCGCCGGAGAGCCGCGCATTCTCCTTGCCCTGACGCGCCAGTTGCCGCTCGCGCGCCGCGAGCACCCGCATCCGTACTTTCGCCGACGGTTCCCCCGCCGCGGCGGCGGCGAGCGTCTCCGGCGGCAGGCGCGGCACCTCCACCCACAGGTCGATGCGATCGAGCAAGGGCCCGGAGAGCTTGGCGTGGTAGCGCTCGATCTGCGCCGGCGTGCAACGGCAACGCCCGGACGGATCGCCCAGGTAGCCGCAGGGGCAAGGATTCATCGCCGCCACCAGCTGGAAGCGGGCGGGGTATTCCACCCGCTCCTTCACCCGCGCCACCGCCACCCGCCCCGTCTCGAGCGGCTCGCGCAGCGCTTCCAGCACCCGGCGCTCGAATTCGGGCAATTCGTCGAGGAAGAGCACGCCGCCGTGCGCGAGCGAGATCTCGCCGGGACGCACCGCCCCGCCGGCGCCCACGCCGCCGACGATGGCCGCGGGCGAGGCACCGTGGTGCGGCGCTCGAAAAGGACGCACGCGCCACAGGTGCGGCGCAAAGCGCCCGTCGCTCGACCACACCGCCGCGGTCTCGATCGCCTCTTCTTCGTTCATCGGCGGCAAAATCCCCGGCAGACGCTGCGCCAGCATCGACTTGCCGGTGCCCGGCGGTCCGTAGAGGAGCAGGGAATGACCGCCCGCCGCGGCGATCTCCAGCGCCCGTCGCGCCCCGGCCTGACCCTTGACCTCGGCGAGGTCCGGCCACGCGGAGCCTGCCACCTCTGCCATCGGCTCGGGCGGCGCCGGCAGACGCCCGCCACGCAGCCAGGCGACGAGCTCGGCGAGCGATGCCACCGCCACCGTCTCCGCCCCGACGCGCAACGCCTCATGGGCGTTCGCGCGCGGCACCACCACGCGCCGACCCTCGCGCCGCGCCGCCAAGGCCGCGGCAAGCACGCCGCGCACCGGCCGCACGCTCGCGTCCAACCCCAGCTCGCCGTGGAATTCGTGATCGTCGAGCGCCGTGGGCGGCACCTGACCGCTTGCCGCGAGCAAGCCCACCGCGATGGGCAGATCGAACCGCCCGCCGCTCTTGGGCAGATCGGCCGGGGCGAGATTGACCGTGATGCGCCGCGGCGGAAACTCCAGCCCGGCGGTGAGGATCGCCGCGCGCACGCGCTCGCGCGCCTCGCGCACCTCGGCATCGGGCAAACCCACGAGGTTGAACGCGGGCAGCCCGTTGGCCAGATGCACCTCCACCGCCACCCGCGCCGTCTCGACGCCGGTGGCCGCGCGCGTGAGCACCGTGGCGAGGTTCATCCCCAGACGATCAGGCAGTGGTTTTTCTTGCCGCGCTGCAACACCGTGTAGCGGCCGAAGCGCCGGTCAGAGTCGCCGATCACCGTGTCCAGCGCCGTGACTTTCACGCCATTGACCGCCACCGCGCCGCTGCTGATGAAGGTGCGCGCCTCGCTCTTCGACTTCGCCAGCCCCGCGGCCACCAGCGCATCGACCAGGCCGCTCTGCTCGCGCGACAAGGCCGCCGTGGGCATGCCATCGAGCGCGAGCTGGGCGTAATCTTCTTCCGTGAGCGCCTCGAGCGAGCCGGAGAAGAGCGCCGCGCTGATGCGCTCGGCCGCGCGCAGGGCCTCGCTGCCATGCACCAGCCGGGTCACTTCCTCGGCGAGTACCCGCTGCGCCTGCGGCTTGTCGCGCCGCCGATCTTCCTCTTCGATCGCCGCGATCGCCTCGACCGACAGGAAGGTGAAGTAGCGCAGGAATTTGTAGACGTCGGCGTCGGCCGTGTTGAGCCAGAACTGATAGAACTTGTAGGGCGAAGTCTTGCGCGGGTCGAGCCACACCGCGCCGGATTCGGTCTTGCCGAACTTCGTACCGTCGGCCTTGGTCACCAGCGGCAGCGTCAGCCCATAGACTTCGGCGCGGCACAAGCGCCGCACCAGGTCGATACCGGCGGTGATGTTGCCCCACTGATCCGAACCGCCGATCTGCAACAGGCAACCATGGTGGCGGTAGAGCTCGACGAAATCGTAGGCCTGCAAGAGGCTATAGGCAAACTCGGTGAAGGAAATCCCCACCTCGTCGCGCGCCAAGCGCTGCTGCACCGCCTCTTTCTTGATCATGGCATTGACCGAGAAGTGCTTGCCGACCTCGCGCAGGAAGTCGAGCACGTTCATCTGGCCAAACCAGTCGTAGTTGTTCGCCAGGATCGCGGGATTGCCGCCCTCGAAGGAGAGGAAGGGTTCGAGCTGGCGCTGGATGCGCTCGCTCCACTGCGCCACCACGTCGAGCGAATTGAGTTTGCGCTCGTTGGCCTTGAAACTCGGGTCGCCGATCATGCCGGTCGCCCCGCCCACCAGCGCGATCGGCCGGTGACCCGCCTGCTGGAAGCGGCGCAGCACCAGCACCGGCACGAGGTGGCCCAGATGCAGGCTGTCGGCGGTGGGGTCGAAGCCGCAGTAGAGCGTGATTCGGCCTTCCTGCAGGCGCTGCTGCAGCGCCGTGAAATCGGTCGTTTGCGCGATCAGTCCGCGCGCGCGCAAATCCTCCAATACGTCCATCGATTCGGATCCTCGTCGCCGGCAGGACGATGCGCCCCGCCCCGTTCATGGGAAAGATTGGATTTTCCCACGAAAGCGGGCCCTCGTCAGCCGCGGCGCAGCCGGGCGATCAGCCGGTCGACTTCCTCGAGCGCCGCCTCGTGGCTGCCGGTGAGCGAGGCGGACGTGAGATAGCGCCCACCCACCGCCAGGGTCGGCACCCCGTCGATCTTGTAGGCACGGGCCCGCGCATCGGCTTCTTTCACGCGCGTCTCCACGCCGAAAGAAGTCCAGGCCTCGTAGACCGCCTTGCCGTCGCCGCCGTTTTCCTGCACCCAGGCCCGCGCGCCGTCGCGGTCATAGACGAGACGCCGCTCGTCCTGCACCGCGGCGAAGATTTTCGAGTGCAGCGCCTCGAGCTGACCGGTCGCATCGAGCGAAAAGTACAGACGCGCCAACCCCGCGAGTGCTCCTTGCCCCCAGATCACGGGCGAGCGATGAAACGCCACGTCCTCGCTCAAGGTTTTCTTCCACCGTTCCACCAGCGGATCGAGATCGCGGCAATGCGGACAGCCATAGTGGAAGAACTCGATCACCTCGATCTTGCCGGCCAGGGTGGGCTGCGCCGGAGAAAGTTCCAAATGGGTCCTGCCCTGCCGTGCCTGCACGCTGCCAGCCCCGGCCAAAGCGAACGCGCCCAGAGCCTGGAGAAACCGTCTGCGGTCGATACCCCCGTTTTTCATCATTCTCGTCGCTCCTCATCTAACCAGCGTTGGGGAATAGCCCGCCGCCTGTAAGCGAGCACGCGCCGCCTGCGCTTCGTCCTGACTGCGATAGGGCCCGGCGCGGACCCGATAGAGCGTACGACCATCGGGCATTCGCACCGGTTCCACCGTGGAAGTGATCCCCACCAACGCCAGCTCGGCGCGAACCCGGCTCGCCTCCCGCTCGTTGGCAAAAGCACCCACTTGCCAAAAAAGCCGCTCCTGCGTCTGTGCCGGCGGGGGCTCGGGCGCAATCGCCGCCACCCGAGGCGGCTCGGGCACTATGGTTGCCGGCTCTTTCGTCGTGCCGTTCGCTTCTCCGGTCAACGTCTTGTAGAAATCGAACTTCATATCGGACACCGCCCCACTGGAAGCAGAAGCGGCTTGCCCCGTGTCCCTGGTGGGCGCAGTCGTGAAAGGCGGCGTACGCGTAAACCACCAGGCAAAAGCCGCGGCGATCAGCGCCCCGATGGCCAGCCCGACCAACAAACCCAACGCCGTACCGCCGCCCGCGCCCAAGCGCCCTCCACTTCCAGCCCGCTGCGCTCGACGGCGACGGCAAACCCCCGGCTCGATCATGGCCCCCTCCTCACATCGACTCCGGCGCCGAAACCCCCAGGAGCCCCAATCCCGTGGCGAGCACCGTCTTCGCCGCCGCGGCGAGCGCCAGCCGCGCCAGGCGCAACGGCTCTTCTTCCACCAGGATGCGCTCGGCGTTGTACCAGGCGTGGAAGTCCGATGCCAGATCCTTCAGATAGAACGCGATGTGGTGCGGTGCGCGCTCACTGGCCGCCGTCTGCACCACCTCGGGAAATGCCTGCAGGCGCACGCACAGATCGAGCGCTGCATCGCTCGTGAGCAAGGACGCGTCGGCCTCGCGCAGATCCTCCATCACCCCGCCCCACTCGCGCAACACCGAGCAGATGCGCGCGTGCGCATACTGCACGTAATAGACCGGGTTCTCGTTCGACTGCTTCTTGGCCAGATCGAGGTCGAAATCGAGGTGCTGGTCGCACTTGCGCAGCACGTAGAAGAAGCGGCAGGCGTCGTTGCCCACCTCGGCGCGCAGCTGGCGCAGGGTGACGAACTCACCGGCGCGCGTCGACATCGACACCTTCTCGCCATTGCGATAGAGCACGGCGAACTGCACCAGCGCCACCTCGAACTTCTCCGGATCGAGCCCCAGCGCCTGGATCGCCGCGCGCACGCGCGGGATGTAGCCGTGGTGATCCGCCCCCCAGATGTCGATCATCAGATCGTAGCCGCGTTCGTACTTGTTCCAATGGTACGCGATGTCGGAGGCGAAGTAGGTGTAACTACCGTTTTCACGGCGCACCACGCGATCCTTGTCATCGCCGAAATCGGTGGAGCGGAACCACCAGGCGCCGTCCTGCTCGTAGAGGTAGCCGCGCTGCTTCAGGGTTTCCACGGCCCGTTCCACCATCCCCGTGTCGTAGAGGCTCTTCTCCGAGAACCAGCGCTCGAACCGCACCCCGAATTCGGCCAGATCGTCACGGCAGTCGCCGAGCTGCTCGGCGAGCGCGAACTCGTGGATCCAGGCGTAATCCTCGCCCAGCAGGCGCTTGGCGTTGGCGATGAGCTGGTCGAGGTGACGTTCGCGCTGCGCCACCGCCTGCGGATCGGTGCGCTCGGGATCGGGCTCGCCCGGCGTGTCCGCCAGTACCTCCTCGGCGCGCACCTTGGCGAAGCGATCGCCATGGCGCTCGGCGAGGGTCGCCGCCATGTCGACGACGTAGCGCCCCTGGTAGGCGTTGCTCGGAAAGGGCACGCGCAGGCCGAAGCACTCGAGGTAGCGCAGCCAGGTGGAGAGCGCGAGGATGTCCATCTGCCGGCCGGCGTCGTTCACGTAATACTCGCGCTCCACCGCGTGGCCAGCAAAAGCGAGCACGTCGGCGAGCGCCGCCCCATAGGCCGCCCCGCGCCCGTGGCCGACGTGCAGCGGCCCCGTGGGGTTGGCCGAGACGAATTCCACCAGGATGCGCCGCCCACTGGGCTCACCGGCACCGTAGCGCGCCCCACGCGAGAGCACGTGCGGCACCACCGCATTCTTCGCCAGCGGCGCGAGCGTGAAATTGATGAAGCCGGGGCCGGCCACCTCCACCTTGGCCACCCAGGGATGAGGCGTGATCTCGCGGACGATCTCCTGGGCGAGCTCGCGCGGATTGCGCTTGATCTGGCGGGCGAATTGCAAGGCGACGTTGCTTGCCCAGTCGCCATGGCTCGCCACTTTCGGACGCTCGAGCGTGAGCGGCAGATGGGCGTACTGCGGCAACACCGCCATCAGCGCCTGGCGCAGCAGCGCGGCCAGCAGCACTTTGGGATCGGATACAGGCAAGGCGGAGGGATCTTGGCTCATCATGACTCGGTTCTGCGATCGTCAAACTGCAATTATAGCCCTCCCCTCTGCCCGAAACGTGCCGATTTGCGCTAATCTTGGATGTTGGCCAACCCGTGGAACGTCGCCGCCGTGCGCCTGCTGCGCCTGACTCGCATCTTCTGGATCGTCTATGCCTACGCGCTCGACGAGATCGTTGCCCAAGCCGACACTTCGGGGCGTTTGACGCGCTGGTGGCGCCGGCTCTTCTTCTGGCGGCGCAGCGCCGTACCCCGCGGCGTGCGCCTGCGCCGGGCGCTCGAATCGCTCGGGCCGATCTTCGTCAAGTTCGGCCAGATGCTCTCCACCCGCCGCGACCTCATCCCGCCCGACATCGCCGACGAGCTCGCGCTCTTGCAGGATCGCGTCCCCCCCTTCCCGAGCGAACAGGCCCGCGCGCTCCTGGAAACGCACTACGGCAAACCGCTCGAGGCCGTGTTCGCCCATTTCGAACGCGACCCAGTGGCTTCGGCCTCGGTGGCGCAGGTGCATTTCGCCGAGCTCTTCGACGGCACGCAGGTCGCCGTCAAGATCCTGCGCCCGGGCATCGCGCCGGTGATCGAACACGACCTCGCGCTGATGGACACCGCCGCGCGGCTACTCGAAGCCCTCTGGCCCGAGAGCCGGCGGCTCAAGCCGCGCGAAGTGGTGGCGGAATTCGCCAAATCCCTGCACGACGAGCTCGACCTCGTGCGGGAAGCCGCCAACTGCTCGCAACTGCGGCGCAACTTCGCCGGCAGCCACATGCTGCTCGTGCCCGAAGTCTATTGGGACTACTGCGGGCGCGAGGTGATGGTGATGCAGCGCATGGTCGGCACCCCGATCTCCCAGATCGAGACGCTGCGCGCAAAAGGGATCGACCTCAAACGCCTCTCGGCCATGGGCGTGGAAATCTTCTTCACCCAAGTCTTCCGCGACGGATTCTTCCACGCCGACATGCACCCCGGCAACATCCTCGTGGCCGACGACGGACGCTACATCGCGCTCGATTTCGGCATCGTCGGCACGCTCTCCGACGAAGACAAGAACTACCTCGCGCAGAATTTCCTCGCCTTCTTCAAACGCGACTACCGGCGCGTGGCCATCGCCCACCTCGAAGCCGGCTGGGTGCCGCCGCACGTGCGCGTCGACGAATTCGAAGGCGCGATCCGCGCCGTGTGCGAACCCATCTTCGACCGCCCCCTCAAGGACATCTCCTTCGGTAAGACCCTGCTGCGCCTCTTCCAAACCGCCCGGCGTTTCGAAATGGAAGTGCAGCCCCAGCTCGTGCTGCTGCAAAAAACGCTGCTGAACATCGAAGGTCTGGGCCGCCAGCTCGACCCCGAGCTCGACCTGTGGCAAACGGCCAAGCCCTTCCTCGAGCGCTGGATGAGCGAGCAAGTCGGCTGGCGGGCGCTGCGCCGCCAACTCGAAGAAGAAGCCCCGCAATGGGCGAAACTCCTGCCGCAACTGCCCCGCCTCGTCCACCGCGACCTCAGCGAGCGCCTGGCCGAGCGCGAACGGGAAAAACTGCGCGAGCGCCGCGCCGAACGCGAAGCGGCCAGCCGCCGCCGCGAGCGGCTCGTGTGGATGCTGCTCTGGGTGGCAGCGTTTGCCGCGGGGTGGTGGTGGGGGCGGTGAGGTCGTTGTTCACCCTGAGCCAGAAGACATGAAAACAATCCTGAAAACCGAACCCGTCGAGGCATTCTTCCAGCGGGGACGCCATCTCGCCCGGCTCGCCGACGAGGGTGGCACCCTGCCGAGCGAACGCATCATCGCATTCGAAGATCCTGCCGATCTCGCCCGACTCATGACCGCGGCCAAGATCGCTCTCTTTCGCGCCGCCAAGGAACGCCCCGGTTCGCTCACCGACCTTGCCCGACGCTTGGGGCGGGATCGCAGCGCGGTCAAGCGTGACGTCGATGAGCTCGCCCGTACGGGGCTGCTCGTGGTCGAGGAAAAACCCCTCCCCGGCCACGGCCGGTTCAAGGAAGTCCGTGCCGTGGAAGAAACGGTGGTAATGGCTGCCGTTCTGGCGTGAAAACCGGCGAGGCAACGCCTCGAGAACCTTCCCGGCCAGTTCAACGGCGCTCGCGCGACCGAAGATCCTGTGAACTTGGGTGCAAAAACTCAAAAACGCTTCTGAATGATCCCGGCGGCGACGCCAACGCCTGCAGGAACGAGCAAAACGAGCGCAACGCCAGCGAGAATCAACCCCCACCACGGCAGCGCTGGCGCCAGCAGCCAAGCGGCGATCGCGACAAGAAGAAGAGCAAAGACGGCGAGAAGGGTATCCATGAGGCAATAGTATGGCTCAAAGTTGCTCTTTGGAACCCGAGTCTGCGTGACGGGGAATCCTATTTATCATGCCAATATGATTTCAAGGGTTGGCGGCACAATCTAAAGGAATATGCTGAAAGTGCGCCGGACACCGCAGACTGGAGGAAGAATTAAAATGAGTCCATGCTGCAGTCAGAAGCATGACATGAAAATTGGATTTGTCCTGATTGATTCTCCGCTCACACCGTTCTCGACTCGACGCGAGATCGTGCAGTGGGCGGCATACTGCCGGAATCAGGCGGCTCTGAGCGGCAACCCGGTGAGTCGCGAGGCATGGCAGCGCGAGCTCGACGAGACGGAACGACTGCTGGCGCAGACGCTCGCCGATGGAAATGGTCGATGATCCGCGTCGAGATAGACGACCGCGCTGTGCGCTTGGCGTTCGCTGTGCTCGCCCGGTTTCAATCCACGTCCGGCTTTTCAGCAGGTCGAAGGGCTGCGCACGGTGCTCTCTTTCGAGCCCTACTCATGGAAACCGGCCGAAGTTGGCGACCTGAAGATCTCGGCGCCGTGGCCGAAATGCTGGGAAACGCGTGATCGCGCCGATCGACGGGCTCGAGGCACTGGCCTACCACTGGACGCCAGAGCTCGGACGCGCGATAGAGATAAACGAGTTCGTAGGCTAGGTTCGGCGCGCCGAGCGTGCGCTCAAGGCGCGCAGCGGCGGATGAGCCGAGCGATACCGACGATGAACGCCTCGGTCAATTCGTGCACAAGCGCCAGCAGCGGCCACAGCATGAGCGTGAGCGCGCAGACAGCCATTAGTGCGGTAAACGTATCCCATATTAGCAAGACCGGCACACAGGCGAGTGCGGCGGCAAGCAAGGAAAGAATCAGCGATGCCATATTTACTTATTTTACTTATAGCATGAGGTGGCTGTCATGTTTACTTTATGGCATGGGGTGGTTGTCATGTCGATGAGAGGCATGGCAATCGGCGTCACGCTGAGCCTAACCGATCGGTTCAGCGCGCCACTCAAAGGCGCGATTGGACACATCGAGAGGCTCGCTGCCATTGGCGCGGCGGCGCATGCGGCGGCTTACGCATTACCTGGCCTGTCGCAGTCGGCGCAGCGCATCACCATGCAATCGACGCAGGCGTTCATGGCCGGTTCATCCCCGCGCACGCGGGGAACACACGGCCTGCCGGGTCGCGCTCGGCCTCGAATCGCTGCGCGATGCGCGCCCCCATCTCCTGACCGATGGCGCGCATAGCAGGCCGACCCTGGCCGCCCTTGAAACCAACCACCGCGCGCCAAGAAGGGGCGCGGCAGCATCCTTTACCGTACGGGCGAGCTGCTGAATTCGCGCACGCACCGAGCCGACCCCTTCGAGGCTGCAGTGGGATTTGGTAAGCCCTACGCCGCTTATCATGAGTTTGGCACGTTTCAAGCCATGCCCGGCTTTTCAGCCGAGCGAAGCGCACGCGGCGGCTAAGCTAACACGAGGGCAACGATGAAAACAAGCGCCCACCAACCCAACATCGTGCCGATAGGCGAAATGCCACGCTCCCCCTGGATGAAGCTGATCAGTATAGGCGGCGCAAATAGCAGTCCCACCAACATCCAGCCCGCCCAAGCGTGATCGTTGGCATAAGAGAGGATCGATTCAAGCATGCCTGCCACCCTGTCGATTGCTGCGAGATTAACAACCCCTTCCTTGCCTTGCCCGCCTCGCCTGCCTTGCCTCGCCGATTCATCCCCGCGCACGCGGGGAACACCATCTTGCCGGTCTTGGCGTCGCGGATGCCCACGGTTCATCCCCGCGCACGCGGGGAACACGATCGGGGAGGATTCGCACATTCCCTATGCGGCGGTTCATCCCCGCGCACGCGGGGAACACACCCGCAATGCACCACTGAACAATCCTGAAAACGGTTCATCCCCGCGCACGCGGGGAACACGTAACGGACCGTCAGGCCCAGGCGGTTGCACACGGTTCATCCCCGCGCACGCGGGGAACACTTCTTCCACGTCCTCAGTGGCCACCTGGCCGCCGGTTCATCCCCGCGCACGCGGGGAACACTCGATCCTGCCCTGGGGTATTAAATGGCAATTCGGTTCATCCCCGCGCACGCGGGGAACACTGGATCGCGGCCGAGATGGCCGACGAGAATGACGGTTCATCCCCGCGCACGCGGGGAACACACGGGCTCAGCCCTTTCTGTTGCCATGCCCACCGGTTCATCCCCGCGCACGCGGGGAACACAACTCCGGTACCATCGGGCTCGACGGCGACGACGGTTCATCCCCGCGCACGCGGGGAACACGGCTTGGCATCGCCAGCATCAGGGACGGCGGCCGGTTCATCCCCGCGCACGCGGGGAACACGCGTGACCTGATGCTGCGGCTGAACTTCGCCCGCGGTTCATCCCCGCGCACGCGGGGAACACACCTCATCGATCGACCGGTTAACGCCCAGTGGCGGTTCATCCCCGCGCACGCGGGGAACACGCAAATCGTCTTTGTGCACATCCTCGATGCTCCGGTTCATCCCCGCGCACGCGGGGAACACTGCTCGCGCAATGGCTGCGGCAACGCCTCCACCGGTTCATCCCCGCGCACGCGGGGAACACATGCCCGTGCGCCGTCTGCGTGCCGGATACACCGGTTCATCCCCGCGCACGCGGGGAACACTTTTTGCTGGTAGGTTTTTTGCTGTTCATCTGCGGTTCATCCCCGCGCACGCGGGGAACACGTCAACCCGTATATCACCGAGCGCGGAACACACGGTTCATCCCCGCGCAAGCGGGGAACACACGCCTGGCGCGAGCGTGGCGCGTGCCAGTACCGGTTCATCCCCGCGCACGCGGGGAACACTCGGCGATGCGGAGGGTTGGCGCGTTCATCGTCCGGTTCATCCCCGCGCACGCGGGGAACACTCCTGCTCGATGATGGTCGGGTGTGCCGCCGACGGTTCATCCCCGCGCACGCGGGGAACACATCCATCAGGCTGTAGCCGCGCATCGGGTTTGCGGTTCATCCCCGCGCACGCGGGGAACACGTTGCGCAGCCACTGGGCAGCATATGGGTCAACGGTTCATCCCCGCGCACGCGGGGAACACGCCACTTCACGCAGGAAGTCGCCGTTCGACTTCGGTTCATCCCCGCGCACGCGGGGAACACGGCCTGGGCGGCTCGGCCAGCGACTCGTGGTGCGGTTCATCCCCGCGCACGCGGGGAACACACCATCTCCCGCCACGCGGCCACCTCTAGCAACGGTTCATCCCCGCGCACGCGGGGAACACTCGTGCAGCACCGGAAGGTACTCGGTGACCGGCGGTTCATCCCCGCGCACGCGGGGAACACTCGCCCAGCTGCTGGCGCCCGATTCCCTCGGCCGGTTCATCCCCGCGCACGCGGGGAACACAGCGAGTTTTTGTATATGACGAAATCCGCCGTCGGTTCATCCCCGCGCACGCGGGGAACACGCGAGAAGCGGGTCGATGCCGACCTCGCGCAGTTCGGTTCATCCCCGCGCACGCGGGGAACACGGATACTGCTCGGTTGCCGCGCGCACATCGAGCGGTTCATCCCCGCGCACGCGGGGAACACGCTCAGATCGGCTTTTACCTGGAGCAGGTAGTCGGTTCATCCCCGCGCACGCGGGGAACACGCCTGCCGTGCCTGCGCCGTCGCGTCGGCGATTCGGTTCATCCCCGCGCACGCGGGGAACACGCCGCTGGTTCCCGCCGCGGTTGCGGCAGACTCGGTTCATCCCCGCGCACGCGGGGAACACGTTAGAGTGCTGGCGAATCTCGGCAATCTTTGCCGGTTCATCCCCGCGCACGCGGGGAACACGATCTGGCGCATTGGCCCGACACGTTCAATCACGGTTCATCCCCGCGCACGCGGGGAACACGCCGCCGCGGAACATATCCGTGCTGGCCTCGGCGGTTCATCCCCGCGCACGCGGGGAACACGTGGCAGGAGTTCCCCTCCACGGTGGATGAATGCGGTTCATCCCCGCGCACGCGGGGAACACCATTGTTTTCAATCAATTGATCCCCATGAAAAACGGTTCATCCCCGCGCACGCGGGGAACACACTTGCACATTTCACCATATTTTTAAATGGGTTACAGACATTCTACTAACCTACCGATGGACCCTCGGCAGGTGCCGCCTGCTCTGGCGGCAAAAACGAGACGAGCCGAACGCCGTCCAGCTCGACAGGCACACGCCGGTTGGTACCAACCGTGACGAACTCGAAACCCGCCTCATTGTTCGTGCGCCAAGCCATCACCGCGTTACCTTCGCCAATGCCGGCCTCGACGTGACGCCAGATTTCTTCGCGCACTTTGCGCGAATAATTGCCCACGTAGACCCCGGCGCGCACCTCGAGCAGCCACACGGCCAAGCGCCCGCGCAGTCGGGGCGGGACGTTCTCAACCACGATGACCAACATCGCCCAAAGGCTCCTTGTCGGCAATGACCGGCAACACCTGATCGGGTGCCGCTTCAGGGGGTGCAATGCCGCCAGCGGCGAGCACGTCCTCGATGGTCGGGATGATTTTCTCGAGAAGTCTGGTCCGGCGAAACACGTCACGACAACGCAAGCGCACTTCGCGCTCGGCGTTGCCTTTTGAGGATGCGGCCACTTCGAAGGCCACCGGCACGACGGTGTCGAATTTGAAGAGATCGGCGATGTCGTAGACGAACGACAGCGGCTTGCCCGTGTGAATGAACCCGATCGCCGGGGCGTAGCCTGCAGCGAGCACTGCCGCTTCGGTGACACCATAGAGTGCCGCGGTGGCAGCCGACAGGCAGCGATTGGGGCGATCGGAGGCGTCCCACGATTCCGGATCGTACTCGCGATGCACCCAGTGCACCTTGTAGCGCGCGGCCAGCCGTTTGTACATCTCGCGTACCCGCGCCCCTTCGATACCGCGCAATTGCTCCACGGAACGGCGCTGCGGCGGCTCCTGGCCGAAACGCAGGGCGAACATGCGACGCACGACCTTCAGGCGCAGCTCATCGTCCAGGGCGAGCTTTGCCTGATACAGCAGCCGGTCGGAACGGGCACCGCCCGGTTGCCCGGCAGAATAGAGGCGAACGCCGGCCTCACCCACCCAAACGAGCAAGGTACCCACCCTCGCCGCGAGCGCGCAGGCGGCATGCGAGACGCGCGTGCCGGGCTCCAGCATCAGGCAGGCCACGCCGCCCACGGGGATATGGGTGCGCACCCCGTTGACATCCACGACGACGAAAGCGCCGTCGAGCACGTCGAGCTGCCCTTTCTCGACGTAGAGCACCGAGAGGCGCTCCTTGATCGGAATCGGGCGCGGTGGCGGCAGCGGTTCGTTCATGACGATGACCTCACGGCGCCACCGATAGCAGCCCCAGGCCAAACGCCTTGCCGCGCCCAAGCCCCTGTTCGATGATCTGCAGAAGGCGCTCGGGATCGGTCACTTCCAGGCGCCCCTCGTAGCAGGCGGCGTCGAACGTGAGCCAAGTCGCGGCGTCGGCGCCCGATTTGCGAAAACGCCAACGCGAGCGGCGTACCTGAACGTCGAACAGGGTCGGCGCCTGCGTTTCACCGCTCGCAGCGGAGTCCGACCAAAACGCCTCGCCGGCTCGCACCGCGGCACGCTCGAGGCGACACAGCGTGAAACCGCCGCGTGTTCGGCCTTGGGCATCGAGCCAAGCCAGCGCTTCGCCGTCATCGTGAATCCCGACGCGCCGGCCGCGGCGCGCGGATTCGCCTTCAGTCTTCAGCGCCCGCGTCGGGTTGGCATACAGCCGAAAACGCAGTTCGCGCCCGGTTTGCAGCAGGCGCGCGGGATCGTAGGGCTTGCTTTGGGCATGCCCATAGCGTGGTGGCAAGCGCTCCCAGTTCCCGGCTCGATCGCTCTGAATCAGGACGGTGGGCTGATCGAACGGCCCGCCCGGCTCCAAGCGCCAAAGAAAGCGCGCCGGCGGAGCGTCCGGGTGCTCGGCAAAGACGCGCGCGAGCGTCTGGTGCATCGCATAGGGGTTTGCCACGTCACGGCGCGCGGCATGGTCGCGCGGATCGAGCACCAGCCGGCTCAGGATAAGGGGCATGTCCAGACCTCCGAGCGCACGAAACGCGCGCCAAAACGCCGCTCGGCAAAAGGCGCGATGGGTTGGTCGAGGCGTAGCGCGCCTTCGCCGTCATCGGGGTTTTCGAGGACGACGCGCAAAGGCCGTGCGCCCTCCTCGCCGCCCACGAGCAAAGGATGGCGGCGCAGAGTCTCTTCGAGCGAGGTGTCACACACGCCGTCGGGCAGGGCCACGGGCAATCCGGGCGGGCAACTCCTGCGGCCGAGAAAGATCGGCCAGACCGGACGATGGAGCGCCGCCTGGAGCGAGCGGAGAAAATCCACCTCGTCGCCTTCCAGCCCGACGAGGAAGACGGCGTCGGACAGGTAATAGCGCGGGCTGATGATGGTCGAATCGGCATCCGCCTTGCCATCGCGCTTGAGCACGCCCTGTACGGTCTGAAAATCGCGCACCCGCACGCCTTCCCGATCCACCCGCACGCCCATGCGTAGCCGCGCGAGGTCATCCACCGGCAGATGCCGGTCGCGGCCCAGCGCAGCGCAGAGCAGCCCCAGCACGCCGGATTTGCTCGGTTCGAGCTGGGAATCACGCTCGTCGTATCGGCTCGTCGTACCCCAGGATTGCAGGGGGCCGGCGAGGCGCAAAAGCAGCGTCGGCATGGCTTTCAGCCTCGCGCCGCGTAGCGTTCCGCCGCCTGCCGTGCCGCCCATTCGGCCAGGTCGGCGAGCTTGACCACGGCGGTTCCGCCCGCATCCCAGGCACCGGTGAGATCGAGCACGGCCCACGGTCCTTCTTCGCCATAGGCTTGGGCCAGGGTTTTTTCCTGATGCGCGAGCCGCTCGACCGAGAGCGCGGAGAGCGCCCGGTCGCGCTGCGGGAAAACGGGTTGCTCGAAGGCGTTAGCGAGGTTGATCGGCATCTTTTGGCGCAGCACCACGCCGACGAAAGCGGGCGGATTGTGCGCGGCAAAGCTGTTTTGCTTGCCGGAAGGCAGCGTGCACGCAAACGCCTCGATGAAAGCGCGCACGCTCGCCAGTGCGAGTTCCTCGTCGCCTTGCAGGTTGGCGAGGAGTTTCAGCGGGTCGAGCGCGGCGTAGCGGTAATGAGTGGCGGAGTTGAATTCGACGTTGTCGATCATCGCCGCACCGCTTTCCTCGGGCGTGGCAAGATCGTCCACCGCGGTGAAGTAGTCGAACTGGCGCTCGACCGCGTGCGTCGAAATCGAATGAGCCACTTGGCAGGCGGCATCCTGGTTGGCGCCCGGCAGATCGGCGAGCATGCGTCCGAAAAGGGCGATGTCGGCAGCCCGCCCGCCGTCGAGAATCCGGCTCGCCTCGGCGATCACCTCCTTGGGCAGCGCCGATTTGGCGTCTTTCTTGGATTTTTTGCCATCCGCCTCGATGTTGAGCGCATCCCAATGGCGGTCGATAAGGTCGGCGAAACGCGCCAGTTCATCTTCGGCGAGGAACAGCAGGTATTGCGCCTCGCCCTTGTCGTCGAGCTTCATGTGGATGGCGGCGAGCGCCTGACGAATGGCATTGTCGGGCGCCTCACGTCCCCGGGTGAGCAGCATTTCGGACAAGCGCGCCATCACTTTCTTGGTACGCAAGCCCAGATGCTGCGGCGCGATCAAACGGCTTTCCCGGAAAAACCGGCGTACCGGCCGCTTCTGCGCCTGCGAGCTCAGGCGCGCGCGCCGAAATCCGCCGAAGATGGCGTCCTTGGGCGCGCCGGTGTCGTCGCGGTTGAGGTTGCCGGGGGCGATGTTCTGGATGATGTGGATTTCGATGAAAGGGGGCATGGCATTCTCCTGAAAGTCGTCGGGATCAAGGTAGAGGCGTTGCGGCGGGTTCGGACGTGTCGGCTGCGGTGGAGGCGTCGGTCGCGCGGGTTTCGCTGCGGTAAAAGTCCTTGGCCCAGCGGGCACGGATACGGTTTTGCCGCTCGGTGGTGTAAGGCTTCATGAGTTCGCGTAAGTCGGTGAGCAAAGCCGCATGGTCGAACGCCTCCTCCTTCAGCAGCATGACGATCTGGCGCAAATGTTCGGACAGGCCGTCGGCATCGGCTTCGAGGAGCGCGATGAAGCGCTTTTCGAGGCTGGGGCGCTGGTCTTTCTTCCTCCACAGCGCCCCGAAGGCCTTGGCGAGCGAACGGCCTTGCTGGTGCTGGCCGTGCATCGCGTAGAGCATGGCGCACAGGTAAAA
This sequence comes from Tepidiphilus sp. J10, assembly GCF_006980785.1. NCBI lineage: Bacteria > Pseudomonadati > Pseudomonadota > Hydrogenophilia > Hydrogenophilales > Hydrogenophilaceae > Tepidiphilus > Tepidiphilus sp. J10. The sequence goes on along the minus strand of NZ_SBHP01000001.1, from coordinate 847,762 downwards.
AGCACGCCGCTCGCTCGCGGGCGCCTCGTCGGGCAGGAAGGGCTCGACAAAGGGAAAGGCGCGCACGTCCTCGCCCGGCGCAAAGGCCGCCGAGCGGCGCAGGGTGGCGCGCGCGCCCCGGTCTTCGCAGATGTTCGCGAGGTGTTCGACGAACGCCTGCACCCGGGGCTGCGTCGACCCTCGTGGGGGGTTGTCTGGCGAGACGCTTTGCTCATGCGGCATCGCGGTTCTCCTGGTGGTTGCGGAGGATGGTATGGAATTCGGGCTCCGTCTGCGCCATCGCCTTCCAGGCGCGCGGCGTGTCGGAAAGCAAAACGCCCAGCGCGTGCCAGAAGGCGCGCGCAGCCTCGGTCATGGCGTTTTGCCAGAGACGATGCGCCGCTTCCCAATCGTTGGCGGCGTAGGCCGCCATCAAGGCCGGCAGGCGTTGTTCGAGGCGGGTGAAATAGACGTCTGCGAGCGGACTTTGCGCGACACGTTCGCGGGCTTTTTTGCGGGTTTCCGTGTGTTCGGGGTCGGACTGGGTGAGCGCGACGACGCGCGCGGCCAAAGCGCGCAGCTTGTCGTGCAAGGCTTCGGCGGCCGCCACGTCTTCCCGCAACTGTGCCGCAGCCGCCTCGACCGCGAGCAGGGCGTGCGGCAGGCGCAACAATTCCATGCGGGCGCGTTCGAGTTTGGCCTGATCACTGGCCAATCCGGCCGCAAGGACATGTAGTACCTCGTCTTCGCCCGTAATGTCGGCCGCGTGGCGCAGCACGGCGGGCGCCATTTCTTTCGCTCCCGCCGTGAGGCTGGGCAAATCGCGCCACAGCGCGCGGCCGCCGTCGAAGCGGATGCGCAAAATCGTTTTGCCGTCCTTGCTCATGCGCTGCGCCACCATCGGATCGGGCGCATGGGGATCGTCTTGCAAGGCAAGCCCCGGGGCGAACCACAGTTCGCTCACCCGCCCATCATCGTCCACGTCGAGCAAGACACCCCGCGACTGACGGGTGTAGCGATCGTTCGGGCCGGTGGCCAAGGTGGCGGGCGCGGCGAGGTCTTTGATCGCGGGCGGCACCTTTTCCCAGGCGGGCAGATCGTTCTGGTTGGATTTTGCCGAGCCCAAGTTGAGCAACAGTGTCTCGCCCAGGTTCGCACCCAGCGCCAAAAAAGCGGCGCTGTTGGCAAGCGGCCCGGCGTTGTCGGAAGTCTTGAGGATTTTGATGAGGCCGCCGGGCGTGAAACTGAATAACCCCAGCATGTCGCGCAAGGCGTCTGGCCATGGCAAGGTCGCCGTCTTGCGGTGATCGAAGAGAAAACCGTCGTTACCCAACAAAGCAAGGTGCAAGACGGATTTTTTCTTGTCTTTCGTGTCCGGATGGTGCGCGAGCGCCGCCACCTGCATGAAAGGGTGTTCGGGATGCACGAGCCAGAAATGCTCGCGCCAGTGTTCGAGATAATCGAGTACGGCGTCGGTCGGCAATCCCTCCCGTCGCCAACGTCGGCGCTCCTGCCGGGCCCATGATCCGAAACGCGCACTTGAGGCGCGGTGCAGGATGGCGAGCAGCAGGCGGTAGAGCGCCACGCGGTTGGCGGGGCTGGGTTCGTCGAGGTCTCGGATGATATGAGCATGGCGGAACAACTCGGCCAAGCCCACCGTGCGGCTTTGTCCATCCTGCCCACGTACGGGAATCCAGGCTTCGTCGATTAGGTTGTAGCGCGCCAAATGGTTCACGTCTCCTCCTTCTCATAGACCAACCCCAGACAGGGATCGAGCCGCACTTGCAGGTTTCCTACCATTGTCTTGCTTTCCTCATCGAGAATCAATGGGTAGAGGTCGCGCAGATACGGGGATTCGGCGAACGCCGGCGGCCTTGCTTGCGCTTTGAGGGATTCGATGAGCGCCTTGCGTGAGACACGCAGCTGACGTGTGTAGACGGCCCGCGCGCGGTCGCGCTCGAGCGGGCGCTGCGGATCGAAAGGCGGCGCATCCGGGCGCTCGCGCCAACCGGCTTCGTTGACCCACAGCGGCACCACGGCGAGGCTTTCTTCGCCCAAGCGGGTGACGACTTCGAGCCCCCCTTCGCCGGCTTCGCGCGCTTGCGGGATGTCGATGAGCGCGAAAAGGTCGGACGCGTCGGCATCGAGCGCGACGTTGTGCATCCGCTGGCGCATTTCCTGCATCTCGGCGAGGTATTGGCCATAGGCCGCATCCTGATCCTGCACCGTCGCCACCTCCGCGCCCTCATCCGCTGGTGCAGCGTCATAGACTGCCTGCACCAAGGGGTCGATGTCGTGAGGCAGCCGAACGATTGGGCGCTCGCGCAAGTGCTGCCAACTGCGCAGCAAAATGTAGGGCTGATAGACGTACTTCCAGCGCGTCGCGGTGAGATCGGGAGGTGCCTCGCCGGCCAGACCGGCCACGTAGAGCACCGGCTCCCGATGCGCTTCGGGGCGCTGACGCGGGTGCCGATGCAGGCGCCCGGCGCGTTGCAGCACGAGGTCGACGGGGGCCAAGTCGGTGATCATGGCGTCGAAATCGACGTCGAGGCTCTGTTCCGCGACCTGTGTAGCGATGAGGATCGCGCGTTCGGGCCGCTCGCATTCTTTGCCGAAATGCGCAAGCACCTTTTTCTCGATCGCCTGGCGCTGGTCGGCGGGAAAGCGCGCGTGGTAGAGCAGCACCTCGGCCGCATCTCCGACCGTATCTTCGAGCATCGAGTAAAGGGTTTGTGCGCGGTCGACGGTGTTGACGATGACGGCGATGCAGCCGCCCTCGACCGTCAGATTCCGCGCCGTCTCGGCGATGGATTCGAGCGACTCGGAAAGCGCGCGCAGCGCGATCGGCGCCTGCTCGCGGGCGGTGATCGTCTGGGATGAGATCCGCCCCCCTTCGGCCAGCAAGACACGCGGATAGGCGGTTTCCTCATTCTCGGCGACACCCCAGGCGGCGAGGAGTTCTTGGCGTTTGGCACGCGGCAGCGTGGCCGAGAGCAGGATCACGGCGCAGCCCATGCGCTTCAGCCAGCGCAAGAGATGCGCGATCAGGCCGCCGGTGTAGAAATCGTACGCGTGCACTTCGTCGAGAATGACGACGCGGTGGGCGAGCCCCCACAACCGCACGAAATGGTGCTTGACGTGCAGCACGGCGTAGAGCGCCTGATCGACGGTGCCGACCCCGAATGGGGAAAGGAGCGCGCGTTTGGGCTTGGCGAACCAGCTCGCCGCAGCGACGTGCTCGCCCGGTTCGCCGTACACGCCACGCAGCGCCTGATACGACTCGACCAGTTCGGCCCCGGCATGCGCGAGCTGGATGTCGAGCTGGACGTCGTGCCGGTCGGCGAAAGCCTGCAAAAAGCGCACCGCGCGCTCGAACATGGCGTTGCCGGTCGCCTGCGTCGGCAGCCCGACGTAAAACCCACGCAGGCCGAAGCGCCGCTGCAGGCGCAAGAACGCGAGGAAAGCCGCCTCGGTCTTGCCCTCACCCATCGGTGCCTCGATGAGCACGAGCGGCGGCTCGGCGATCCCGCGCAGCAGTTCCTCGACGGCGCTCTGCAAGGGGCGCGGCGCAAGCGCTTTTCCCGTCATGCGGGAAAGAAGGGCGGCCGTGCCTGCGTGTTCATCCCGGAGCAAGCTCACGGTTTCGCGCCAGCCCAGTTCCTGCAAGGCACGAGCGGCACGTTCTTGCGCATCCTGCCAGTAGGCCGGACCGAGTGGGGGGCGTCCCGCATAAGGAAAGAAGGCGTCGTTGGAGCCGATCCAGTCGGCCACGCTCACGAGTCCGGCCAGCCACAGCGCCGCGTCGAGCCGGGTTTCCAAAAATTCCCCGTCCGGCACGGCGGATGCATCGAGCCCCTGCGCTGCGAGATAGTCGCGCAGCAAGGCACATCGCGCCGCGCGCCATTCGGGGGATTCACGGTTCGGCGCGGCATGTTTGCGCTCACCCAATCGGACGAGATAGCCGTGATGCCCACCCAGAATGCAGGCGAGCGCCTCGGCCAACTTCGCTTCCCTCGGCAGCAGGGCGGCGCTGGCCAGATCGTGCCGGTCCTGTTTCAGCACCTGCGGCGGCCGAAAAGAAAACCCTGCCGATTCCAGCCGCGCCCGGCCTTGCGGCCACTTGGCCTGAAAGCCGGGGATCGCCTTGCCGTAATCGTGCAAGCCAACGAGCGTGGCAAGCACCTCGACCCCGAATTCCTGCAATGCAGAAGGGGGAACGAATCGTTCGAGCAGCACCCGCGCCACGGCAGCCACGTCGAGCAGGTGGGAAAGCAGGGAATGGCCGTCCCCTCCCGACTCCTCCGCGGCGCTCTTGCCCCAAAAGAGCGGGTACACCGCTTCCTGCAACGGCATAGTGCCGTTTACATCGACATCGGCCTGGCCTCGAGTCATCATGACATAATCCTTACCTCTCCATGGCACCAGAATCAGATGGACATGTCAAGATCTTGGCAATAAAAAAGCCGGCCCTCAGGCCGGCTTTTCCTCCCAGCGATGCCGCATTCCTGCGGCAGGCGCGGGTTCAGTCTTCGTCCACGCCGCCGGCGACCTGGGCTTCCAGCAGCCCGACGCGGCGTTCGAGCTCGGCGAGCTCTTGCCGCAGTTTGATCACCAGCTCGCGCTGCGCTTCGAATTCTTCGCGGGTGACGAGATCCATGCGCTCGAACATGGAGCCGAGCAGCGCCTTGGCATTCTTCTCGAAATCCTTGAGAGGGCTCGTCTCGGCGAGGTGCTTGAGTTTCTGTGCGAGCTCGTCGAACATGGGGGGAGGATTCATGATGTCATCCTTGGAAGTGGCAGGGGATCGCGCCGCAGTGTATCACGCGGTTCCCCGATCGCGCCAACCGCCGCTCTTGCCGGAAAGCAATTTGTGCGCCAGCCGCACCCCTTCGACCACACCCAACCCTCGCCCCCACCATTTGAGGGCCGCCTGGGCCGTGCCGTGCCGCCCCAAGCGCCACAAAATCGCGCCGCCGGCGAGCGCGAGCGGCACTTTCCAGCGCACCAGGGTGCGCCAGGCGTCGTCGACGGGGCGCACCGCCTCGTGCCATTCAGCCGTGTCCTGAGCCATGCGGCGGCGGTGCGCGGCGATGCGCGCTTCCAGCTCGGCCTTGCGGGCGGCGAGTTCGTCGCGGCGCATCAGGCCCCCTCACCGGGTTCGGCGAGCAGCTGCCGGTCGGTGGCGAGTTGGGCGAGGGTGGCGCGCAACAGGCTGCGCTGGCGCGCCAGGCAGCGCAGGCGCCAGGCGGCGAATGCGGCCCCCAGCAGAAAAACGGCGGCCACCGTCGCGACGGCGGTGAGGCGATGGGTTTCCCAGAAGGCGGCGACCACGAACACGCCGACGAAGGCCAGCCCCAAGGCACCCAGCGCCAGACTCAAACCCGCAAGGAGGAGAAGATCGAAGAGCCGGGCGCGTTCTTCCTCCAATTCGAGCACCGCCAGCCGCAGCCGCATTTCGCCGCCTTCGAGCAGATGCTCCAGGAGGCGCTTGGAGGCGCCGAAGACGCGCTCCATTGGGCCGGCGGGACGATCCATCAGCGGCGGCCCATCAGCAGGCCGATCAGCATGCCCACGGCAGCCCCCAGACCGATGCTGGTCCAAGGATGCTCGCGCACGTAGCCTTCGGTCTGCTGGGCGGTGGCGCGCAGCGTGGTGCTCGCCTGCTGGTAGAACTCGGTGCCGCGCTCGGCGAGCCGCGCCCGGGTCTCCTCCAAACGGGTACGGGCGCGCTCGCGCAGCTCGCGGATCTCGCTGCTCGTCTCACCGGCGGTCGCGGCCACCAGTTCTTCGAGCGTCTGCGCCAGATGGCGCAGATCTTCCTTGAGCTTTTCTGCACTCGCTTGAGGCGTAGGTGTCGGCTGTGTTTGCACGTTTTGCTCGTTCATGGTGATTCTCCAAGAAAAAATTCAACCTGTTTCATTCTAGGCGACGGAGCCCATAAAGTCAAAAAAAACGTGCGTTGGTCGAACTTCGACGGTCAGCCGGAAGGGGTGGAACCCAGCCCAATGGGCGGCGGTGCGCGCATGACCAGTTCCCGAAATGCCTTCTCCCAGTCCTCGTTGGGTGTCACGCCGGCAAGCGGATCGGAGCAGGTGCGCCAACCCTCTTCGACCGCTTCCCAGTCCTCGGCGCTGAACACACGACGCGCGAGCGGCAGGATCTCGCGCTCTTCGGTGATCATGTGCTGGCGGTAGAAGTCGGCGTAACGTCCGAAGGCTTGCTTGAACGTCTCGAAACCGCCCGCCTCGCCCGCGGCATAGGCACGAAGCGCCTCCTGGAGTTCGGCCACGCGCTTTTCATTGGCGGCATGTTCCTGCTCCAGACGCGCGATCACCGCGTCGGCCTCGTGCGTCTTCTCCTTGAGCCGGGCGAAGAGAAAGCGGTCTTCCTTGGGATGATGTGAGCGTTCGGGGTATTCGGCCACATAGTGCACCATCGCGCGCAGCAGCTCGAAGTCGGGCTGCTGCCTCCCCTCTTCGATCGCCTCGATGAGGTAGCGCAACCCGTGGATGATCGCGGCGTGGGCCTGGTGTTCGTCTTCGATGCGTCGCCATGCGGTCATGGAAAAGGCTCCTTGGCGCTCAAGGCGCGAGTCGTTCCTGGTGTCGGCCCAATCCGAGATAGGCCTCGATCACGCGCGCATCGGTGGCGAGCTCATGGGCCGGCCCGTGCATGGTGATCTCGCCCATCTCGAGCACGTAACCGTAGTCGGCCACCTGCAGCGCGGCGCGGGCGTTCTGCTCCACCAGGAGAATGGAGACGCCACGTTCGCGCAAAGAGGCGATGATGCGGAAAATCTCGCGTACGATGAGCGGCGCCAATCCCAATGAAGGTTCGTCGAGCATGAGCAGCCGCGGCCTGCCCATCAGCGCGCGACCCAAAGCGAGCATCTGCCGCTCGCCGCCCGAAAGCGTACCGGCAACCTGGGTGCGCCGCTCTTCGAGGCGGGGAAAGAGGGCGTACACCTCCCGCAGCGTGTCGCGATAGTCCCGCTCGCCACGCCGGTAGCGCTGGAAGGCGCCGAGCACGAGGTTGTCCTCGACGCTCATCTCGCCGAAGAGCTCGCGCTTCTCCGGTACCAGCGCCATGCCGCGGGTCACGAGATATTCGACGTCCGGGTGTGGCTGCGGCTCACCGTCGAAGACGATCTCGCCGCGCGAGGGCAACAGCCCCATGATGGCGGAGAGCAGGGTCGTCTTGCCGGCTCCGTTGGGACCGATGACGGTGACGATCTGCCCGCCCCCCACCCGGATGCCGGCCTGGTGCAGCGCCTCGACCTTGCCGTAGGAAACGCACAGCCCGCGCACTTCGAGCAGCGGCTTGGTGTCGGCGCTCATTGCACTCCTCCCAGATAGGCTTCGAGCACGGCCGGATCCTGCTGCACTTCCTCCGGCAGCCCTTCGGCGATCTTCTGGCCGAATTCCATCACGACGACGCGATCGGCCAGACCCATGACGAAGTCCATGTCATGCTCCACCAGCAAAATGCCCATGCCTTCGGCACGCAGCCGGTCGAGCAGCTCGGCGAGCGCCTGCTTTTCCTTGTGGCGCAGACCGGCGGCGGGTTCGTCGAGCAGCAGCAGGCAGGGATCGGCGCATAGGGCGCGGGCGATCTCGACGATGCGCTGCTGGCCGAGCGCGAGCGCCCCGGCCTCGGTGAAACGATGCTCCCATAGCCCCACCCGTTCGATCTGGCGGGCCGCTTCGGCGAGTAGCCGTGCTTCCTCCTTGCGCTCCAGGTGCAGCATGGCGGAGAATACGCCGGCACGGCCGCGCAGGTGCGCCCCGAGGGCGACGTTCTCGAGCACGGAGCGGCTGGATAGTAGCCGGACGTGCTGGAAGGTGCGGCTCATGCCCATGCGCGCGATCTCGCGCGACGATTTGCCCGTGACGTCCTCGCCGAGAAAGAAGATCTTGCCCTCGGTGGGCGTATCCACGCCGGAGAGCTGGTTGAACAGGGTGCTCTTGCCCGCCCCGTTGGGGCCGATGAGGGCGAGGATTTCGCCGGCCTTGACGGTGAGGCTCATCTTGTCGTTCGCCACCAGGCCGCCGAAGCGTTTGGTGACTTCACGCGCCTCGAGGAGCACCGTGCCGCGCTGCGGTTTGGGGCGCTGCGGCAGCGGCTCCAGCGTCGGATCGAGCCGCGGCGGCTCGGCCGCCACCGGTACCCAGCGTACGAGGATGGGCCATAGCCCCTGGCGGGCGCGGTGCAGCACCAGCACCATCAGCAGGCCGAAGACGATCACCTCGAAGTTGCCGCTCTGCCCCAGCAGCTGCGGCAGCCAGTCCTGCAGCCATTGCTTGGCGAGCGTGATGACGAGCGCCCCCACGATCGCGCCCCAGACGTAGCCCGATCCGCCGATCACCGCCATGAAGAGGTACTCGATGCCGATGTTGATGCCAAAAGGGGAAGGGTTGACGAAGCGCTGCAGGTGCGCATACATCCAGCCGGCCACGCAGGCGAGCACCGCGGCCACGACGAAGATCACCATCTTCTGGCGCGAGGTGTCTACCCCCATCGCCTCGGCCATCACCAGGCCGCCGCGCAAGGCGCGGATCGCCCGCCCTTCGCGCGAGTCGAGCAGGTTGCTGATCATCCAGATCGCCGCGAGCAGCACGGCCCAGGCGAGGTAATAGAAGTGCGCCGGATCAAGCAATTCGAAGCCGAACAATGAGATCGGCGGCAGGCCGCCCATGCCGGTGTGCCCGCCGAGCCATTCGAGGTTGCCGAAGAGGAAGAAGAGGCTGATGCCCCAGGCGATGGTACCCAGCGGCAAGTAGTGCCCGGACAGGCGCAGAGTGATGGAACCGATCACCAGCGCCGCCACCAGGGTGAGCACGAGCCCGACGACGAGGCCGCCCCAGGGGGAACCCTGCGCCCAGGCGAGCCAGCCCGGCAACTCGTGAAACGTGGTGACCACGGCGGTGGCGTAAGCCCCCAGGCCGACGAAAGCCGCCTGTCCAAAGCTGGTGAGTCCGCCGATGCCGGTGAGTAGCACCAAGCCCAGCGCCACGAGGGAATACAGGGCGATGTAGTCGAGCAGGCTCACCTGGAAGGGGCGCAGCACGAAAGGCGCGAGGATGATCAGGGCGATGAAGGCCACGAGTACCCCGCGCCGGGGAATGCCGCGCCGGTTCGCGAGCGGCTCGACGGGGGAAAGCGCTTTCGTCATTCTTCCTCCTCCTCGACGTGGTGGGTGCGCAGGGAACGCCAGAAGAGCACGGGAATGATGAGCGTGAAGACGATCACCTCCTTGTAGGCGCTCGCCCAGAAGGAGCTGAACGATTCGAGCAGCCCGACGAGCAGCGCCCCGGCCGCCGCGGCCGGATAGGCCGCGAGCCCGCCGATGATGGCGGCCACGAACCCCTTGAGCCCGATGAGGAATCCCGTGTCGTAGTAGATGGTGGTGATGGGGCTGACGAGAATGCCGGAAATGGCGCCGATCGCCGCGGCGAGCATGAGCGTGAGCCGGCCGGCGAGATTGGGTGAAATTCCCATGAGGCGCGCCCCGTTGCGATTGACGGCGGTGGCGCGCAGCGCCTTGCCGTAGATCGTTCGACTGAAGAACTGCGCCAGCAGCGCGATGAGCACGACCGAGGCGCCCACGACCCAGACCGCCTGCCCCGGGATGCGCAAGGGGCCGACGAGGAAATTCTCGTCCCACAATGGCAGGGTACGATAGCCTTCGGCGCCGAACATCCACAATCCCAGACCGACGAGGGCCACGTGCACCGCCACCGACACGATGAGCAGCACCAGCACCGGCGCAGAAGCGATCGGCTGGAAGAAGACGCGGAACATCATCGGCCCGAGGGGCACCACCAGAGCCAAGGTAAAGGCGATGCGCGCCAGCTGTCCGGCACCGCGCCAGTCGACGAGCGCCGCGAGCGCCCACAGAACGAGCGGATAGACGAGATTCCAGCCGAGCACCTGCACACGATGGCCCCAGTCGTGACGTGCCACGAGCGAACGTGCCTCCATGACGCACACGGCCAGCCCTCCGGCCAGCACAAGCCACACGGTACCGGGAAAGCGCCCGTTCTCGAGCATGGCCAAAGTGAGCGCCGCAAAAGCGACGAACTCACCCTGGGGGATGAAGATGATGCGTGTGACGGTGAAGACCAGCACCAGCGCAAGCGCGAGCAATACATACACCGCACCATTGACGATGCCGTCTTGCGTCAAGATCAACGCGATCGAAAAATCCATGGACACGATCCTCGCTGCCCGCCGCCCTCGAGGGCGGCGGGTCGGATGGGTTTTCTATCCTCGGGTCGAGCGGCGATTCAGCCTGGCCGCCACCTCAGGGGATGTACTTCCATTGCCCGCTTTCGATGCGCAGCATCACGCGGGCACGGTGATCCAGCCCGAGGTGATCGGTCGGGCTCATGGTGTAGACGCCGTTGGCTGCTGGCACTTCTTTCAGATTCTCGATCGCGTCGCGCAGCGCGGCACGAAATTCGGGCGTTCCCGGCTTGGCCTTGGCGAGCGCCTCGGGTAGCGCTGCGGCGAGGAGCTTGCCGGCATCCCAGGCGTAAGAGCCGAACTGCGTCACCGAACCCTTGCCGTATTTGGCCTCGTAGAGCTGGAAGTACTCCACGCCGGCGGCCTTGGCGGGGTGACCGTCGGGCAGCTGCGGGGCTACGACCACGGGGCTGGACGGCAGAAAAGTTCCTTCACAGTCGCGCCCGCACACGCGCAGGAAGTCGGGGTTCACTACGCCGTGGGTCTGGTAGATCTTGCCGGGATAGCCACGCTCCTTGAGCGTTTTTTGCGGCAGGGCCGCCGGCGTACCGGAACCGGCGATGAGCACCGCGTCCGGTTTGGCGCCGACGATCTTGAGCACCTGGCCCGTCACCGAAGTGTCGGTGCGGTTGTAGCGCTCGTTGACCACCATTTGCAGCCCTTTGGCCGCAGCAGCCTCGCTGAAGCTCTGATACCAGCTCTCGCCATAGGCATCGGAAAATCCGATGAATCCCACCGTTTTCACGCCGTTGGCCACCATGTGCTCGACGATGGCCTCGGTCATCATCTTGTCGCTTTGCGGCGTCTTGAATACCCAGTACCGTTTTTCGTCGACAGGCGAGATGACCCGGTCGCCGGCGGCAAACGAGATCATCGGCACCTTGGCCTCGGCCACCACGTCGATCATCGCCAGCGCGTTCGGGGTGATGGACGAGCCCATCACCAGGTCGACCTGGTGCTCGGTGATGAACTTCCGGGTGTTGTTCACGGCGGTGGTGGTGTCGGAGGCGTCGTCGAGTACGATGTACTCGATTTTCTGGCCCGCCATCTCTTTCGGCAGCATCTCTACGGTATTTTTCTCCGGAATTCCGAGCGAGGCGGCAGGTCCCGTGGCCGAGACCGTGACCCCCACCTTCACCTGGGCCTGCGCCGCCATCGCCCAACCCAAGGCCAGCGCCAAGCCCAAAACGATGCGTTTTTTCGTCTTCATGTTGCACTCTCCTCCGTGTCGCTCCAATGAACCCTTCAACGAACGTATTTCCACGTCCCCTTGTCGATCTGCACCATCACGCGCGCACGCTGGTCGAGCCCGAGGTGATCGGTCGGACTCATGGTGAACACCCCCATCGCCGCGTGTACTTCTTTTACGTTCTCCAGGGCTTCGCGCAGGGCGACGCGGAATTCGGCCGTGCCGGGCTGGGCCTTGGCGAGCGCCTCGGGCAAAGCTGCGGCCAGAAGCTTACCCGCATCCCACACGTGGGCACCGAAAGTCGAAACCGAGCCTTTACCGAATTTCTCTTCATAGGCCCGAACGTATTCGATCGCCGAGGCTTTGGCCGGATGATCGTCCGGCAGTTGCGCCGCCACCAGTACCGGCCCCGCCGGAAGGAACGTTCCTTCGCAGTCGCGACCGCACACCCGCAGGAAATCGTTGTTGGCCACGCCGTGGGTCTGGTAGATCTTTCCGGCGTAGCCGCGCTCCTTGAGCGTCTTCTGCGGCAAGGCCGCCGGCGTGCCGGAGCCGGCGATGAGCACCGCGTCCGGTTTGGCGCCGACGATCTTGAGCACCTGGCCCGTCACCGAGGTGTCGGTGCGGTTGTAGCGTTCGTTGACCACGAGCGAGAGACCCGCCGCATCGAGCGCGGCCTTGAAGTTCTCGAACCAGCCTTCGCCATAGGCATCGGAAAAACCGATGAAGCCGACGGTCTTCACGCCGCTCGCCACCATGTGCTCGACGATGGCCTCTGCCATCATGCGATCGTTCTGCGCCGTCTTGAACACCCAGCGGCGCTTGTCATCGACCGGCGAGACGATCTTTTCGCTGGCGGCAAAGGCGATCATCGGCACCTTGGCCTCGGCCACCACGTCGACCATCGCCAGGGCATTGGGCGAGATGGTGGAGCCCATCACCACGTCGACCCGGTGCTCGGTAATGAACTTACGGGTGTTGTTCACGGCAAGGGTCGTATCGGACGCATCGTCGAGTACGATGTACTCGATCTTCTGTCCCGCGATCTCGCGCGGCAGAAGATCGACCGTGTTCTTCTCCGGAATGCCCAACGACGCGGCCGGCCCAGTGGCCGACACCGTCACACCCACTTTTACCTGTGCCTGGGCCAAAGTACAGCCGAGGGTCAGGGCCAGACCCATGATGAGGCTTTTCTTCTTCATCTCCGTCTCCTCCTTTTTGTGTGTCGTATGCTTCGCCCGCCACGGCGGGGTGAGGCAAAGAAGAAATTATCACAAATATAATCGATTTGACAATGTATAAATTTTATCGCATGCGTTCGATCACCATGGCGATGCCTTGACCGACGCCGATGCACATCGTCGCCAAGCCGTAGCGGCCGTCGCGCCGCTCGAGTTCGCGCGCGAGGGTGAGCACCAGGCGGGCACCGGAAGCTCCCAGGGGATGGCCCAGGGCGATGGCCCCGCCATTGGGATTGACGTGTTCCGCGTCGTCGGGCAACCCCAGCTGACGCAATACCGCCAGCGCCTGGGCAGCGAAGGCCTCGTTGAGTTCGATCGCGTCGATGCGCGCCAGGCTCAGTCCCGCGCGATCGAGCACCTTGCGCGTGGCCGGCGCCGGACCGATGCCCATGATGCGGGGTTCCACCCCCACGGTGGCCATGGAAAGAATGCGCGCCATCGGCCGCAGACCGTGGCGCGCCACCGCCTCTTCGCTTGCCACGAGCACGGCGACGGCGCCGTCGTTCACGCCCGAGGCATTGCCGGCGGTGACGGTGCCCTCGGGCTTGACCACGCCCTTGAGCTTGGCGAGCGCCTCCAGCGTGGTCTCGGGCCGGGGATGTTCGTCGCGCGCCACTGGCACTTTCTCGCCCTTCCTTCCCGCCGGAACCTCTACCGGCACGATCTCGCCGTCGAAGAAGCCACGCGCGGCGGCCTCGGCGTAGCGGCGCTGGCTGCGCAGGGCGAAGGCGTCCTGGTCGGCGCGGGCGATGCCGAACTGCTCGGCCACGTTCTCGGCGGTTTCGGGCATGGAGTCGATACCGTAGCGCGCCTGCATCTTCGGGTTGACGAAGCGCCAACCGATGGTGGTATCTTCGATCTTGGCGCTGCGCGAGAAGGCGCTCTCGGCCTTGCCCAGGACGAAGGGCGCGCGCGTCATGCTCTCGACTCCGCCGGCGATCATCAATTCGGCCTCTCCGCAGGCGATCGCCCGGGCGGCGGTGCCGATCGCGTCCATGCCCGAGCCGCACAGCCGGTTGATGGTCGAGCCGGGAATCGTCTGCGGCAGGCCGGCGAGCAACGCTGCCATGCGGGCGACGTTGCGGTTGTCCTCTCCGGCCTGGTTGGCACAGCCGAAGTAGACGTCGTCGACCGCCTCCCAATCGACCTGCGGCTGGCGTGCCATGAGCGTGGCGATCACGTGCGCGGCGAGATCGTCCGGGCGTACCTGGGCGAGGGCGCCGCCATAACGGCCGATGGGGGTGCGGATGCCATCACAGAGATAGACCGCGCGATTCTTCATCCTTTTTCTCCTTGTAGGGTCGGCACGACGGCCTCGTCCGGGTCTCGTATTGGTTTCGATTCAACGGCGAAGCGCTGCAGCAGGTCTTCGCGTCTGGCGATCGCATGCACGCCGGCCATGAACATCGTCGTCACGATCGGTGCCATGTCGCGGTAACTCAGGGGACCGTCGGGCCTCAGCCAGGTGAAGGTCCAGTTGATCATACCGAAGAGCACCATGGTCACCGGCTTGAGCAGCGCCGTGGCGGCGAGCTCCGGCTCCAGCGCCGCGATCACGCCCGCAAAGGCCCGTACCACCTGGCGCTGCTTCTCCAGCACCGGTTCGCGCAACGGCTCGGGCAGGTGCTTGACGTCCTGCACCAGCACGATGTGCCGGTACTGCGAATGTCGGTATTCTTCGAGGAAGCGGGCGATGAGGCGATCGAGCACCACGCCGGCTCCCGCGGGGCCGAGGGGCGGTTCGCGGCCGAGTTCCTCTTCGACGATGGCCACCAGGCGCTCGACGTAGGACAGGGCCACATCGAACAGGATGTGCTCCTTGTCCTGGTAATAATGGTAGAGGAGCGCCTTCGACACGCCGCAGGCTCGAGCCAGCGAGGCCATGGAAGCGGCGTGAAAGCCCGCTTCGGCAAAAAGCATCGCCGCCTTTTCCAGGATCTCGTTGCGCTGCTGCTCGAAGGATTCACCGCGTCTACGGGCCATTTCCGCCCCCCTTGCGTCGTCATGGATCGAGGCCGTAGCATACCGCGGCAGTCTCGATCCGGGTCGCGCTCATTCCTTCGGCCGCCGGTCGATCACGCGCCGCGCCTTGCCTACCGTCACACGTTCGATGGTATAGGGCTCGCCGACGATCACGTTGGCCGACACGCCGATGAAGGTCTTGATGAGGTGTGCGAGTTCCTTGGCGAGCGCCTGTTTCTGCTCCGGATGGCGCCCGACGCCTGCTTCGGGGTTGATCTCGACCTTGACGGTGAGCTTGTCGAGATAGCCCTCTTTGTCCACCTCGAGCACGTAGTGCGGCGCGAGCTTGGGGATGCGCAGGATCAATTCTTCGATCTGGGTAGGGAAGACATTGACGCCACGGATGATGAGCATGTCGTCGGTTCGACCCGTGATCTTGGCCATGCGGCGCATGGCGCGCGCCGTGGGGGGCAGCAGGCGCGTGAGGTCGCGCGTGCGATAGCGGATCATCGGCAGGCCCTCTTTGGTGAGCGTCGTGAACACGAGCTCGCCCTCGGCGCCGTCGGGCTGCACCTCGCCGGTGACCGGGTCGATGATCTCGGGATAGAAATGGTCTTCCCAGATGGTCGGCCCATCCTTGGTTTCGACGCATTCGCAGGCCACGCCCGGCCCCATCACTTCCGAGAGCCCGTAGATGTCCACGGCGTCGAGCCCACCACGTGCCTCCATCGCACGGCGCATCGCATCGGTCCAGGGCTCGGCGCCGAAGATGCCCACTTTCAGCGAGCAGGTGCGCGGGTCGATGCCCAGGCGTTCCATCTCGTCGAACACCGTCATCATGTACGAGGGCGTGACCATGATGATGTCGGGCTTGAGATCCATGATCATCTGGATCTGTTTTTCCGTCTGCCCGCCGGACATGGGGATGACGGTGCAGCCGAGGCGCTCGGCACCGTAGTGCGCCCCCAGCCCGCCGGTGAAGAGTCCGTAGCCGTAGGCCACGTGGACGATGTCACCGGGGCGGCCGCCGGCGGCACGGATCGAGCGGGCGACGACGTCGGCCCAGGTGTCGATGTCCTTCTTGGTGTAACCCACCACCGTGGGTTTGCCGGTGGTGCCGCTGGAGGCGTGGATGCGCACGATTTGCTCGCGCGGCACGGCGAACATGCCATACGGGTAATTGTCACGCAGGTCGTATTTCGTGGTGAAAGGGAATTTCGCCAGATCTTCCAGCGATTTCAGATCGTCGGGATGTACCCCGTGTTCGTCGAAGCGCTTGCGGTAGTGCGGTACGTTCTCGTAGGCGTGGCGTACGCTCCACTTGAGTCGTTCGAGTTGGAGCGCGCGCAGCTCGTCGAGGCTGGCAGTTTCGATCGGCTCCAGATCGCCGGGGGCGGGTTTCTTCACGGGCATGGTCGTCTCCTCCTTTCCCTTTTCCTCTTCGTTCGTTTTGGGGCAACCGCGTCAGTCGAGCTCGACCACCGCCCGCCCCTTCAAGCGGTAAGACTTGCCGCGCATCACGGCCACCAGTTCGCCGCGCTGGTTGGTGATGCTGACGTCGTAGACACCGGTGCGTCCGGCCAGCGCGACCTCGCGCCCCTCGGCGACGAGCACGTCGCCTTCGCGCACCGGGGCGAGAAACTCGGTGGCCAGACCGGAGGCGACCGTCATCTCGTTGTAACTGTTGCAGGAATACGCAAAGGCGGTATCGGCCAGCGTGGTGACGATGCCGCCGTGGCAGATGGCGAAACCGTTCAGCATGTCACGGCGTACGACCATCTCCATCTTGGCGTAACCCGGCGCGATCCCCAGCAGCCGGATGCCGAGATGCTGCGCACACTGGTCGTGTTCGTACATGCCGGCGCCGACGGCCTCGGCCACTTGCTGCGGGTCGAGCCCGGCGGTGAGATCCCGATACGAAGCTTCCGTCACTTCCCTTCTCCTTCGTCGCCGCCAACGAGCGGCCGTCCGTTCCAGAGGTGCCGCCGCAAGAGCGGCGAGACGCGGTAGCGATCTTCGCCGTAGTGCTCGGCGAGCCGATCGAGCAGGCCGACGATGCGCGCCACGCCCATCGCCTCCGCCCAGGCGAGCGGCCCGAGCGGATAGTTCGTGCCGTAACGCATGGCGGTGTCGATGTCGTGCGGCGTGCCGATGCCGGCGAGCACGGCGTCGGCCGCCTCGTTGGCGAGCATGGCCACGGTGCGCGCGAGGATGAGCCCGGCGACGTCGTCGAGCGGGGTCACGGTGATTCCCGCCCGCTGCAGCAGCCCGAGCGCGCACGCCCGGGAATCTTGCGAGCAGCCATCGGACAGCGCCAGCGCCGCGCGCGGCGTCTGTGCCCAATCGCGTGCCCAGTCGAGCACGACGACGTCGGCGTGGCCGTACTCGTGCGCCAGACGCGTGGCCGTGCGCCCGTCGGTGGGCACGATCCAAACGTTGGCGGCCTCGATCCGTACCGGTCCGGCATCGGCCGGCCGGCACTGCACCGCCACGCCAGCGGCAGCGAGCCGTTCGAGCAGCGCGGCGAAGGGGCCGAACTCGCCCACGGCGGCGACGGCGGAAGGCGCCCGATCGAGGAACGGCTCGACCTCGGCCGCGGCGGGGCGCTGAGCCCCGGCGGCGTAGTCGTAGAACCCCCGTCCGCTCTTGCGACCGAGCCGTCCGGCCCAGACCAGCTCCTGCTGGATGAGGCTGGGCTGGAAGCGCTTGTCGTAGAAATAGGCCGACCACACGGACGAGGTGACGGCGAAGTTGACGTCGTGCCCGATGAGGTCCATCAGCTCGAAGGGCCCCATGGGAAAGCCCCCGGCCTCGCGCACGATCGCATCCAGCGTGGCGCAATCGGCCGCCCCTTCGGCGAGCACGCGCAGGGCCTCGGCATAGAAGGGTCGAGCCACGCGATTGACGATGAACCCCGGCGTGGAGCGCGCCATCACGGGGATCTTGCCCCAGCGCGCGGCGGTATCCCTGATGGTTTGGGCCACTTCCGGCGCCGTGGCCAGGCCGCTCACCACTTCCACCAGTTTCATGCGCGTGGGCGGATTGAAGAAATGCATGCCGACCACTCGCTCGGGGCGCGCGAGCGGGGCGGCGATGGCGGTGATCGACAGCGAAGACGTGTTGGTGGCGAGGATCGCTTCGGGCGGCAGCAGGGGTTCGAGCGCAGCGAAGAGCGCCCGTTTCACCTGCAGGTCCTCGACGATCGCCTCGATCACCAGCCGCACCTGCGAGGCGACGCCCTCGGGTTCGGCCACCGCCTGGATGCGCTCGCGGATCGCGTCCGCCTGCGCGGCGCTCATCCGCCCCTTGCGTACCCCGCTCTCGAGCTCTTCGGCGATCGCCGCGAGCGCCCGCCGGCGAGCCTCCTCGCTCACATCGGCGAGAAACACCCGATGGCCGGCACTCGCCGCCACCAAGGCGATCCCGCGCCCCATCGCCCCGGCGCCGACCACCAGCACGGCCGCCTCGGGCGAGAGGGAGGCGCTCCCTTCGCGTTCTTGCATCGTCTCCTCCCTCTCAGCGTCCGCGGAAGCGAGGTTGGCGTTTCTCGAGGAACGCCTGCACCCCTTCCCGATAATCCTCGCTGCGCCCGCAGGCCGACATCAGGTCGCGCTCGAGATCGAGCTGCGCGGCCAGATCGTTCGTGCCGCTGACGAGCAGTGCTTTCTTCGTCATGGCGTAGCCGAAGGTGGGGCCTTGTGCCAGGCGCTCGGCCACTTCCCGCACCGTGGGCAGCAGCGCCTCGTCCTCGACGCATTTCCAGATGAGCCCCCAGCGCTCGGCATCTTCGGCGGAGAGTTTCTCGCCGAGCAGCGACAGCCCCATGGCGCGGGCGAGCCCCACCAGACGCGGCAGCACCCAGGTGCCGCCGGTATCGGGGATGAGCCCCAGCTTGGCGAAGGATTCGATGAAGGAGGCCGAGCGCGCGGCGAAGACGAGGTCGCAGGCCAGGGCCAGGTTGGCCCCGGCACCGGCGGCCACGCCATTCACCGCCGCGATCACCGGCAGCTCGAGCCGGCGCAGGCGCAGCACGAGCGGCTTGTAGTTCTTCTCGATCGACTCGCCCAGATCCGGCGCCTGGGCGCCGGGCGCCACCGCCCGGTCGGACAGGTCCTGCCCGGCGCAGAAGCCCCGTCCGGCACCAGTGATCACCAAAACCCGGATCGCCCCTTCGGCGCGCCCCGCCTCGACGCGATCGAGCGCGGCGCGCAGCTCCTCGTGCATGCGGGTGGTGAAGCTATTGAGGCGCTCGGGCCGGTTGAGCGTGAGCCAGGCCACCGCCTCACGCACTTCCAGCAGGATCGTCGGCCCTTCGGCCCCTGCGGTCTCCGCCATGTCGTCTCCTCCCCATCAATTTTTTTGACCGACCGTTCGATCAATAATATACTTGATCCAGGTCAAAGGATCAAGCCGTTTTTCAAAAATGGCGAATCGTTTTACCTTAACATAACCCGAATCACCGAAGGAGGCACTCCATGACCCATCCGCTCTTCGAAAAACACCAAGCTCTGCTCGACCAGGCGCTCGAGGCGATCGCCCGACGCGGCTACTGGACGCCCTTCCCCGAGATGCCGAGCCCCAAAATTTACGGAGAGACGGCGCTCGAAGACGGCAAGGCTGCCGTACTCGGCCTTCAGGGCCAGCGGTTTGCCCTGGAAGGTCAGCCGGGCACCGGCGAGTGGATCGCCCCGGAGCGATCGCCCTATGGAGTGGAGCTGAACGTCTCCTATCCGGTGAGCGAGCCCGAGTCGCTGGTGGCCGCCGCACGCAAGGCCCAGGAAGGGTGGCAGAAACTCGGCCCCAAAGGGCGGGTGGGGCTCCTGCTCGAAGCCCTCGTGCGCCTGAACCGGCGCAGTTTCGAACTGGCGCACGCCGTGATGTACACCACCGGCCAAGGTTGGATGATGGCCTTCCAGGCCGGCGGCCCTCACGCCCAAGATCGGGGTCTGGAGGCGGTAGCTTATGCCTGGGACGAGATGCGCCGTATCCCCGAATCCGCCCTGTGGGAAAAGCCCCAGGGCAAGAACCCGCCGATCCGGATGGAGAAACGCTACGAGATCGTCGGGCGCGGCCCGGCGGTGGTGATCGGCTGCGGCACCTTCCCCACCTGGAACACCTATCCGGGCCTGTTCGCGGCGCTCGCCACCGGCAACCCCGTCATCGTCAAACCGCACAGCAACGCAATCCTGCCGGCTGCGCTCACCGTGCGCGTGCTGCGCGAGCTGCTCGCCGAACAGGGACTCGACCCGAACGTGGTGCAGTTGGCCGTCTTCGCCCGACGGGAGCACACGCAACGGCTCGTCACCCACCCGGAAGTGAAATCCATCGATTTCACCGGCGGCTGTGCCTTCGGCAACTGGCTGCTCGAGCACTGCCGCCAGGCCCAGGTGTATGCGGAGCTGGCCGGCGTCAATACGGTGGTGATCGAATCGACCGACGACTACCAAGGCATGCTGCGCAACCTCGCCTTCACTCTCTCGCTCTACTCGGGGCAGATGTGCACCACGACGCAGGCGATCCTGGTGCCGGCAGGCGGCATCGACACCAATGAAGGGCACAAATCCTATGAGGACGTCGGCCGCGATCTCGCCCGGGCGATCGAGGCGCTGCTCGCCGACGTCAAGGTGGCCACGGCCGTGTTGGGGGCCATCCAGTCCGAGGAGACGCTGCGGCGCATCGACGAGGCCGCCTCCGGCGCCTTCGGCCGCGTCCTGCTGGCTCCGCGGCGCATCGAGCATCCCGAATTCCCACGGGCGCAGGTACGCACGCCGGTGCTCGTCGCCTGTGAGGCCAAGGACGAAACCGCCTACATGGAAGAGCGTTTCGGGCCCATCGCCTTCGTGGTGGCGGTGCCCGACGCGGCCCAGGCGGCCTCGCTCGCCGAGCGCATCGTGCGCGAGCATGGTGCCCTCACGCTGGGCGTGTATTCGACCAAAGCCGAATACCAGCAGACGATGGTCGAAGTGAGCTGGCGCGCCGGCGTGGCCTTGTCGCTGAATCTCACCGACGGGGTCTACGTCAACCAGTCGGCCGCCTTCTCCGACTACCACGGCACCGGCATGAATCCGGCAGCCAACGCGAGCTATGCCGATGCCGCCTTCGTCGCCAACCGCTTCCGCGTGATCCAGCGCCGCTGGCACGTGTCCTGATTTTTTTCATACCGCGGCGCCGGACCGGAGAACGTCCGGCGCCGTGCGGAGAACCAACATGCCCTGCTACGAAATCGACGACCTCAAGCCCGTCGTCCATCCCGATGCCTACGTCCATCCCGACGCCGTGCTGATCGGCGACGTGCACATCGGACCCGGCGTGTATGTAGCGCCGCTCGCGAGCCTGCGCGGCGACTTCGGCCGGCTCATCGTGCATGCCGGCGCCAACATCCAGGATTGCTGCGTCATGCACGGTTTTCCCGGCATCGACACCGTGGTCGAGGAAGACGGCCACATCGGCCACGGGGCGATCCTGCACGGCTGCCGCATCCGGCGCAACGCGCTCGTGGGCATGAACGCGGTGATCATGGACGAAGCAGAGGTGGGGGAGTCGGCCATCGTCGCCGCGGCTGCCTTCGTCAAGGCCGGCATGGTGATCCCGGCGCGCAGTCTGGCGGTGGGCGCTCCAGCCAAAGTCGTGCGCGAACTGAGTGAAGAAGAGCTAAACTGGAAAATCAGCGGCACGCAGACCTATCAGGAACTCACGCGCCGCAGCCGCGCCACCCTGCGCCCCTGCACGCCGCTGCCCGAAGCCGAACCCGGTCGCAAACGCTTCGAGAAGGAAGGAGTGGTACCCTTGGTGGCGCTGCGCAACAAATGACCCCAGGAGCCTCATGGCGCAACGCATCGATCCCCACCTCTGGCAACGCCACGCCTGGATGAACCGCCTGCAGACGGCGGTGTTGGTGGTCGTGCTCGCCACGCTGCTCGCCACCGTCGGCTGGCTGCTGTGGGGCAATGACGGCATCCTCTACATGCTCGTCTTCTGCGCGGTGTCCCTCCTGCTGCAACCGCTCGCCGGCCCCGAGCTGGTGTTGCGCCTCTATCGCGCCCAACCCATCGCCCCGGGCGAAGCGCCCGAGCTCCATGCCCTGGTGGAGCGGCTCGCCACACGCGCCGGCCTGCCGCGCGTGCCGCAGCTCTACTTCGTCGACACACCCATCGTCAACGCCTTCAGCGTAGGCAGCCGCAACGATGCCGCCATCGCCCTCACCTCGGGGTTGCTCGCGCGGCTCGATCTGCGTCAGATCACGGGAGTGCTCGCGCACGAGGTGGCGCACATCGCCAATGATGACGTAAAGGTCATGAGTCTGGCCGATTCCCTCACGCGCATGACGAGCATACTCTCGCTCACGGGGCAGATCCTGCTGCTGGTCAACCTACCCTTGCTGCTCGTGGGTGCGGCCGTGGTGAATTGGCTGGCGGTGGCGCTGCTCATCTTCGCGCCGCAGATCGCCATGCTCGTGCAACTGGGCTTGTCGCGGGTGCGCGAATACGACGCAGACCTGGCGGCCGTCGCCCTCACCAACGACCCCGAAGGGCTCGCCTCGGCGCTCCTGGCCATCGAACGCGTCCATCGTGGCTGGCGCACCTGGCTCTTCCCCGGCTGGGGCTCTCCCGAACCCTCGTGGCTGCGCACCCATCCGGCCACGGAAGAGCGCGTGCGCCGGCTGCTCGAACTCGCACGACACGAGCCCCCCGAGCAGGATCACGACGACACACCGCCTTTCATTGCTTCATCCGCCTCCGGCCGCACCCCACGCTATCGCCCCGGTAGTGGGCTGTGGTATTGAATCGGTTGGCATGAGGCACTCACTCGTGCCGCAGCGCCTCGATCGGATCGAGCCGTGCGGCGCGGCGCGCCGGAAAGAAACCGAAGACGATGCCGATCGCCCCCGAGAAGAGTGCCGCGATCACCACGATGCCGTAATCGGGCGAGAAGGGGAAAGCCAGCTTTTGCGCGGCGACGAAAGAAAACGTCAACGCCAGAATGATGCCGATGGTACCGCCCAGAAAGGAGAGCACCACCGCTTCCACCAGGAACTGCAGCATCACGTCGGCGGCGCGCGCGCCGATCGCCAGGCGAATGCCGATCTCGCGCGTGCGCTCGGTCACCGACACCAGCATGATGTTCATGATGCCGATGCCGCCCACCAACAGGCTGATGCCGGCCACCGCGCCCAGCAGGGTGGTGAGCATGCGCGTGGTGCTAGTGAGCGTGCGCTCGATCTCCTTGGAATCGACCAGGCGGAAGTTGTCCTCCATGTTGGCCGACAGATGCCGGCGTTCGCGCAGCACGAGCCGGATGTCCTGGAGCACGCGCTCGTTGTCGACGCCGTCGGCGAGCGAGAGCTGGATCGAGTCGACATCGGTGGTCCCGGAGATGCGGCGCTGGAAAGTACGCAGAGGGATGATGGCGATGTCGTCCTGGTCGTTGCCCATGGCGCTCTGTCCCTTGGCATCGAGCAGGCCGATGATCTCGCAGGAGAATTTGTCCACTCGCATGCGCTGGCCGATGGGATCGTCCGCGCCGAAGAGCTCACGCGCCACCGTCTGGCCGATGATGCACACCGCCACGCCGGCGCGCAACTCGCTCGGCAGAAAGCCTCGACCGCGAACGATTTCCCAGCGCCGGGCCTCGAGGTACCCCTCGCCCGCACCAACCACGGTGGTGCTCCAGCTCTGGTTGCCGGCCACCACGGTGAGGGTGCGCAGCGATACGGGCGTCGACCAAACGACGCCCGGCACCTCACGCGCGAGCGCCTGCGCATCCTCGACTTTGAAAGGGGTGATGCTCTGCCCGGGGCCGAAGCCTCGAGCGGGGCGCAGGAAGACGATGTTGCTGCCCAGCGAGGAGATCTGGTCCGAGACCGCCTGAGTGGCGCCCCGTCCGAGCGTGACCATGGCGATCACCGCCCCCACGCCGATGACGATGCCCAGCACGGTGAGGAAGGAGCGCAGGGCGTTCCTGCCCAACGACCGGATCGCTTCGCGCAGCGCGTTGCCCAGCATCAGGAAGACTCCTCGATGCGCTCGATGTGCCCGTCGCGGAAGTGCACCACACGCCGGGCGTAGGCGGCGATGTCCGGTTCGTGCGTCACCATGACGATGGTGAGATGCCGTTCGCGATTGAATCGGGTGAGAAGCGCCATGATCTCGTGGCTACGGGCGGAATCGAGATTGCCGGTGGGCTCGTCGGCGAGCAGGACCTTGGGTTGGGAGACGATGGCGCGGGCGATGGCCACCCGCTGCTGTTGCCCGCCGGAGAGTTCGCTCGGCACGTGATGCTCTCGACCAGAAAGGCCCACCTGGGCGAGCGACTCACGCGCGCGCAGGCGCCGTTCGTGGGTCGGCACCCCTTGATAGACGAGCGGCAGCTCGACGTTTTCCTGAGCCGTGACGCGCGGCAACAAGTGAAAGCCCTGGAAGACGAAACCCAGGGTGTAGCGGCGCAGCAAGGCACGGCCGTCACCATCGAGCTCGGTGACTTCGAGATCTCCGAGCCGGTAGCTGCCGCGGGTGGGCGTGTCGAGGCAACCGAGGATGTTCATCGTGGTCGACTTGCCCGAGCCGCTCGGTCCCATGAGGGCGACGAACTCGCCCGGCCACACGTCGAGATCGATGCCGCCCAGCGCCACGACGCGCGCATCGCCCTGGCCATAGACGCGCTCGACGCCGCGCAGCTGGATGAGCGGGGTGCCCTGTCGCCCTGGTTCGGTCATGACTTGGGGCGCTCCACGGCGGTGATGACCGGCGTGCCTGGTTCGAGCCGGCCCGAGAGCACTTCCAGTACCTGGGTACGCCGGCCATCCGAGGGCCCCAGGCGCACCTGTACCGGCATCGGCGTGCCGCGTTCATCCAGCACCCAGATCGTGGCTTCGTCCCGCTTTCTGGCTGCAGGAAGGGGGCGAGACGTCCCCGAAGCGCGCATCGGCGGTCGGAAAAATGTCCCAATGCCGGGACTTTGCGCTGCCGCGGCCTTGTCCGGCTCCGGTGGGCGATAGCGCAAGGCCGCATTGGCGATCGTCAGGACGTCCTCGAGGTGCTGGCTGAGGATTTCGGCCGTGGCCGTCATGCCGGGGCGCAGTTTGAGATCGGGATTGGCCACGGTGATCTCGGTCTTGTAAGTCACCACGCCGTTGATGAGTTCCGAGCCGTAGCGCACGCGTTTCACGCGTCCGCTGAATGGCTGATCGGGGTAGGAGTCGACGGTGAATGTCACGCTCTGCCCTTCGGCCACCTTACTGACGTCGGCCTCGTCGACGTCGGCCAACAATTCCATTTGGGTCAAATCTTCCGCGAGCGTGAAGAGTACGGGCGTTTGTAGCGAAGCGGCGATGGTCTGCCCCGGATCGATGCTGCGGGTCAAGACCACACCGCTGATGGGGCTTCGAATCACGGATTTGTCGAGATCGGTGCGAATCGAGGCGAGCTGCGCTTCGTTGGCCTTGATCTGTGCCTGCGCTTGGCGCAACTCGGCCTCGGCACGGGCGACGGCAGCCGCGGCGGCGTCGAGATCTTGCGGGGCCACGGCCTGACCCCGGCTGAGCTTGTCGGCTTGCTCCAGGCGTTGCCGCTTGGCGCGCGCCTCCGATAACGTAGCCTCGAGTTGCGGGATCCTGGCGTGCGCCATGGCGAGGTTCGCTTCGGCCTGCAGGCGCTGTGCTTCGAGCTTGCGCGTGTCGAGTCGGGCCAGAACCTGGCCGACCATCACCGGATCGTTGAAATCGACATAGACTTCACGGATCGTGCCGGAGATCTCGGCCCCGACATCGACCTCGTTGGTGGGGCTGAGGTTACCCGTGGCGGTGACGGTAATCGACAGCGATCCGCGTTGGGCCGTATCGGTGAGATAACGCACTGCAGATTTCCCCTCACCCCGGCCAAAGAGGAAAAAAACCGTGAGCACGATCGCGAGTCCCAGCGCCAGGCCAAGGAGAAGTCGCCTCCTGCGTCGGCGCAGCCGCGTGAGTTCGGCGCGCAGATGTGAGGTATCGAGCAGAGGATTTGCAGAAGATTCGGTCATCGGGAGCCATCCTCCAGAGGCGTTTCGGCCGGCCAGCCGCCACCGAGCGCTTTGTAGAGCCGCACACGGTCGGTGGCATTCTGGCCTTGCTGCAAGACATAGGCGTCGGTGGCGGAGAGCCAGCTGCGTTGTGTATCGATGAGCACCGTGTAATCGACCAGCCCCGAGCGGTACTGGGCGAGCGCCAGCACCACGCTCGCGCGCGCACTGTCGGCCGCCTGACGCAGATCATTCAACCTCTGATCGTTTTCGCGTACCGTGAGCAGTGCATTCTCCACGTCACCCAGGGCCACGAGCACGCTCTTGCGGTAGGCGGCAAAACTCTGCACGAGCCGCGCTTCGCTCGCCTCCAGCTGTGCCGAGAGGCGACCCCCATCGAATAGCGTGGCCAAGGGCGCGAACGCGAGACTCCATGCCCGGGCACTGGCCTGCCAGAGATCACCCGCCGAGAGGGCCGTAAGCCCCAGGCTGCCGCTCAGGGGAAAGCTCGGGTAGCGCGCCGCGTCGGCGACGTCGCGTTGCGCGGCTGCCGCTGCCAGTTGCGCCTCGCTGCGGCGCACGTCGGGGCGGCGGCGTAGTACGTCGGCAGGAATGCCGGCTGCGGGAAGCGAAGGCAGAGATGCCACCCAAGGGCCGAGATAGACGAGTTCCGGCGGTTCGGCTCCTTCGGCAGCGATGGCGGGCCTTGCAGGCGCACGCTCCGAGAGTCGCTCGTGCCAATACCCCGGGGACTCCCCGGCAAGCAGCGCGAGTGCATTCAGCGCATTCTCCCGACCCTGGGCGAGCGCGGCCTGCTGGGCCCGGGTCTGAGCGAGCAAGGTCTGCGCCTGGTACACGTCGAGCTCACTCACGAGGCCCGCGCTAGACCTGGCTTGGGCAAGGGCGAGACTGCGTTCGAGCACCATGAGCTGCGCTTCGAGCAGCGTCTCGCGGGCTTGGGCCGTTCGCGCATCGAACCAGGATTGCGCTGCCTCTGCCGTGGCGCTCACCAAAACGTCGGCCAGATCATAGGAGGCCGCTACCTGCTGTGCCTCGGCCGCCCGCAGCGCCGCTCGCCGGCCTCCGAACACGTCCAGCTCCCATTGCGCGTCGAATCCGACATGAAATTGCTCGCTCACCCTACCCGCCCCCATCTCGGCACTCGAGCGGTTGCGCACGGCGCTGCCGCCGCCGGTCACGGTAGGCCCGAGGTCGGCCGACGCCGCCCGACGCAACGCCCTTGCTTCGGCCAGACGAGCCAATGCGGCATCTACGTCGAGGTTGTCACGGCGCACCTTGGCGACGATCTCTTCGAGCGTCGGATCGGAGAAATGACGCCACCATTGCGTGAGCTCGGCCGCGTCCGCCCCGACCGGGGCCTGCCGGAATGCCTGCGGCGGGACCGGTGCCTGTGGCGGCAGCGTAACGCCGGCACAGGCGGCACACAGAACGAGCGTCAGCAACGCCGTGGAACGAGCGTAAAATCGAAAAAACAGGGTCGGCTCCATCAACAGGGTCGAGCGAGTCAGCCGTCGCACACGAGTCGGAAATCGCACTGCGATTGTACGCGTGCTGCTCTCATTGCGGACACATGATACGATTCGTTGAACACTGCGACGCTACTCTCTCTTTCTCAGGAAAACCCAATGAAGTTCATCCGTTTCGGCGCACCGGGCAAGGAACGTCCCGGTCTGGTCGCCCCCGATGGCAGTCTGCGCGATCTCTCGTCCCATGTGGATGACATCGACGGTGCGCTCCTTGCCGACCAGGCGGCGCTCGCGGCCTTGCGTGCGCTCGACCCCTTTTCTCTGCCTACGGTGGCGTCCGACGTTCGCCTCGGGCCGCCGGTGGCCGGCGCGGGCAATTTTTATGCCATCGGGCTAAATTTCCGCGACCACGCGCAGGAGGCGAATCTGCCGATTCCCGGTGAACCGGTCGTCTTCATGAAGGCCACGAGCTGTATCTGCGGTCCGAACGATCCACTCCTGTGCCCGCCCGGGGCGCAGAAACTCGACTGGGAGGCGGAACTGGGCGTGGTCATCGGTCGGCGGGCCAAGCGCGTCTCGCCGACCGAGGCGCGCGCCTGCATCGCCGGCTATTGCACCGTGCTCGACGGGTCGGAGCGCGACTTCCAGATGAACCGCGGGGGGCTGTGGATCAAGGGCAAGAGCTACGAGTCCTTCGGTCCGCTGGGCCCCTGGCTCGTCACCGCCGACGAAGTGTCCGATCCCCAGTCCCTCGCCATCCGCCTCGAGGTGAACAGCGAACGCATGCAGGACGGCACCACCGCCGAGATGATCTTCGACGTGGCGACCCTCGTGAGCCACCTGTCCGAATTCATGACACTGCTGCCGGGCGATGTGATCGCCACTGGCACCCCCGCCGGCGTCGGCCTGGGTCAGAAGCCGCCGCGCTTCCTGCGCCCCGGCGACGAAATGACGCTGGAAGTGGCGGGCCTGGGGCGGCAGCGCCACCGCGTGCTGGCCGACCGCGCGGAGGGATGAAGACGCAGGACACGTTTCGCCGCCGGCTGCTCGTGCTCGTCCTGCTCTTCGCCGGCGTGGTGCAGGCGCAGGAGGGGCCGCGGCGCATCGTCTCGGTGAACCTGTGCGCCGATCAGCTGCTGCTGCGACTCGCTCCCGAGCGCGTCATCGCCATCACGGCGCTGTCGCGCCGCGCCGATCTCGCCCCGGATCCGACACTGGGGGCCGACAAGCCGGCGATCCGCGGTTCGGCCGAAGAGATCCTCGCGCTGCAGCCGGATCTGGTCGTCTTCGGGCCGTTCTCGGCCGCGGCCACGCGCTCGCTCATCGAACGGCTGGGTCTTCCCGTCCATACGCTGCCGTACGTCGAATCGCTGGATGCGCTGCGGGATGCGATTCGTACCCTCGGTCGGTTGGTGCACGAGCCGGAGCGCGCCGCGGCCCTGGAAACACGGCTCGATGCGCTCGCACGCCACTTTGGCGAGATGACCGAGAAACCGGCCGTGCTCTATTATCTCCAGGGCGGCTACAGCGCCGGGCGCGGCACATGGGTGGGTGAGCTCATCGAACGCAGCGGGGGCATCAACGCCGCCGAGCGTGCCGGACTCATCGGCCATGGCGATCTGCCGCTCGAGCGGGCATTGGCCGCCCGCCCGACGCGCTGGTGGCGCACCGCCTATCAAAACGACACCCCGACCCTGGGCGAGCGCCTGCTCGCGCATCCGGCGCTGCGGCGCCAGGCCGGCGAACCGCACTGGCTGCCGAGCTGGGCGATCACCTGCGCCGGCCCTTGGTCGTTCGAGGCGCTGGAGCGGCTGCGATGAGGGAAGTGTTACTCGCCCCGGCGCTGCTCTTGCTGGTGGGCTTGCTCGTGCTCGCCTCGCTCACGCTGGGCTATCTCGAGCTCTCGCCGCTTGCCTGGTGGCGCGGCGTCTGGGCGGGCGACCCTCTCCTGCGCCTGGTCTTGGTGGAGATCCGGCTGCCGCGCACCCTGCTCGCGCTCGCCGTGGGGGCGGCGCTGGGCGTGGCCGGTGCGGCCCTGCAGAGCCTGCTGCGCAACCCACTCGCCGAGCCGGCGCTCGTCGGCGCCACCGGCGGGGCTTCGCTCGGGGCGGTGATGGCGCTCTACTGGGGGTGGGCCGGTGCCTGGTCGCTGGCGCTGCCACTGGCGGGATTCGCCGGGGCGGCGCTCGTTACCGCGTTCGTGCTTCTGCTCGCCCTGCGCGGCGCTTCCACCGTGGGCCTCATCCTCGCCGGCGTGGCTGCCTCCAGCTTGAGCACGGCGCTCGTCTCGCTCATCCTCAACGCTTCGCCCAACCCGCACGCGACGATGGAGATCGTGCACTGGCTGCTGGGCTCGGTGACCGATCGCAGCCTGCAGGACGTCGCGCTGGTGCTGCCGCCGATCGCGCTGGGGATGGCGCTGCTGCTGCGCCAAGGCACGGCGCTGCGCCGCCTGGTGCTCGACGAGGAGGCCGCCGCGAGCCTCGGGGTGTCGCTGCCGCGGCTGCGTCTGGCCGTGCTCGTGGGCGCGGCGCTGGCGGTGGGGGCGGCCACGGCCATCGCCGGTTCCATCGGTTTCGTCGGCCTGGTGGCACCACACCTCGTGCGGCCCCTCGTGCGCCACGATCCGGCGCGCACGCTGTGGGCTTCAATGGGCGCGGGGGCGGTGCTGCTGCTCGCCGCCGATCTGGCGGTGCGCCTGATCGATCCCCACGGCGCGGAGCTCAAGCTCGGCGTGCTCACGGCCCTCGTCGGGGCGCCCTTCTTCCTGTGGCGGGTACTCGCGGTGCGTGCGCCATGAGCCTGGCCCTGGAGTTCTCCGGCGTCGGCCTGCGGCTGGGAGGACGGGCCGTGCTCCGCGGCATCGACTGGCGGGGCGAATCCGGCCGTCTCGTCGGTCTGGTAGGGCCCAACGGGGCGGGGAAATCGATGTGGCTGCGGGTGGCTGCCGGCGTACTCAGGCCGCAGCAAGGGGAAGTGCGCTGGTGGGGCGAGCCGCTCGTGCGCGTGCCGCGCCCACGCTGGCCGTCGGTGATCGCCTATTGCCCGCAGCGCTTTGCCCTGCATTTGCCCCTGCGGGCACTCGATTGCGTCGCCCTGGGCTTGCCGGCGGGCAGGATCCGCACCGCGAGCGAGCGCGAACGCTGCCTCGCGGCGCTCGAGAAAGTCGATGCCGCCGATCTGGCCGAGCGCCCCGTCACCGAGCTCTCGGGCGGGCAGCAGCAGCGTGTGGCGCTTGCCCGGGCGTTCGCTCAGGAGGCGACGATGCTGCTTGCCGACGAGCCGCTCGCCGCACTCGACCCGCGCCACGCGCTGGAGACGCTGGCGCTGCTGCGGCGCGAGGCGCACGAGGCCGGACGGCTGGTGGTGGTGGCGCTGCACGAGCTCACCCTCGCGGCGCGTTTTTGCGACGAAGTGCTGCTGCTGCACGAAGGGCGCTGCCTCGCGGCGGGCGCCCCTTTGGAAGTGCTCGACGAGACGCGGCTGCGCGAGGTCTATGGCCTACGGGCCCGGCGCCTGGAAGTGGAGGGAGAGACGGTGCTGCTTCCTTGGGCGCCCACGCAGTGAACCGATCGCCGTCAGCGGCGACGCATCCGTGCCGCCATTTCCCGCAGGCGGGCGATGCGCTCTTCGGTGCTCGGATGCGTCGAAAAGAGCCCGCGCAGCCCGCCGCCCGAGAGCGGGTTCATGATCATCATCTGCGCCGTCTCGGGGTGTGCCTCGGCCGTGGGCATGGGGATCTGCCGCGCGTAAGCCTCGATCTTGGCTAGCGCTGAGGCGAGCGCCTCCGGGTCGCCGCAGATCTCGGCTCCGCCCGCATCGGCTCCGAATTCGCGCGTACGCGAGATCGCCAGCTGGATGATCACCGCCGCGATCGGCGCGAGGATCATCACCAGGATGGCGAGTACGGGGTTGGCCGGCCGCCCCTCCGCGTCGCGCCCGCCGAAGAAGAAACCGAAATTGGCGAGCATGGAAATGGCACCGGCCACCGTCGCCGTCATGGTCGAGATGAGGATGTCGCGATGCTTCACGTGCGCGAGCTCGTGGGCCATCACCGCACGCAACTCGCGCTCGCTGAGCAGCTCGATGATCCCGGTGGTCGCCGCCACGGCTGCGTGTTCGGGGTTGCGCCCCGTGGCGAAGGCGTTGGGCTGCGCCTCGTGGATGATATAGACTTTGGGCATGGGCAGCCCCGCGCGCCGGGCAAGGTCCCGGACGATGCCGTAGAGGTAGGGCGAGGTGGTCTCGTCGACCTCCTGCGCGTGGTACATCGCCAGCACCATCTTGTCGGAGAACCAATACGCCCAGAAGTTGGTGAGCGCGCCGAACCCCAGCGCCACCAACATCCCCGTCCTACCGCCGATCACCATCCCCACGGCGCCGAAGAGCGCCATGATCGCCGCCATCAAGAGCGTCGTCTTCAGCCAGTTTCCGTACATCGTCAACCTCCTTCCACAGTGAATCGCTCGCCGATAGAGATCGGGAAACCGCGCAGGAATTCCGCCGCGGGCAGGCGCTTGCCGCCGGGGCGCTGCAGTTCGGTGAGCAGCAGCCGTCCCTGGCCGGCCTGCACGGTGATCCCTTCGGGGCCGACGGCCGTCACCGTTCCCGGCGGCTCGGTGCCGTTTCCTTCGAGCCTATGGGCTCGCCAGAGTTTCAGCGGCACGCCGCACAACAGTGCCTGAGCCCCGGGATGGGGATCGAAGGCGCGCAGCCGCCGCTCGATCATTTCGGCCGGCTGCGACCAGTCGATCCAGCGCTCCTGCGGCGTGATCTTGGCGGCGTAGGTGGCGCCTTCTGCCGGTTGCGCTCGAGCCTGGGCGAGGTGACGCGGCAGCTCGGGCAAGACCTGAAGCAGCAGCCCGGCACCCAGCGCAGCGAGCCGGTCGTGCAGCGAACCCGCCGTCTCGTCAGGGGCGATCGGCGTTGCCGCCTTCGCCACCATGGGACCGGTATCCAACCCTTCGTCCATCTGCATGAGGGTGACCCCCGTCTCGGCATCGCCCGCCTCGATCGCCCGGACGATGGGGGCGGCTCCCCGCCAGCGCGGCAGGAGCGACGCGTGGATGTTGAGGCAGCTCCAGCGCGGCCAATGCAGCACCTCGGGCGGCAGGATCAGGCCATAGGCCGCCACCACCAATACATCGGGTGCGGGCAGCGTCAGCAGTTCCCGGCGATCCTCTTCGCTCTTGAGCCGCGCCGGCTGCAGCACAGGAATGCCGGCTGCCTGCGCCACCCGTTTCACCGGGCTCGGGCTGAGTTTCATGCCGCGCCCGGCCGGTCGGTCGGGCTGAGTGAGCACGAAAGGAATTTCCCAACCCGCCGCGATCAGCGCGCGCAGCGCGATCGCCGCGAATTCGGGCGTGCCGGCGAAGGCGACCCGGCGCACTTCCTCCGCGACCATCAGGCCGTCATCCGCGCGCGCTTGACGAGTTTCGCCTTGATGCGCGATTGCTTGAGCGGTGAGAGATACTCGACGAACACCTTGCCGTCGAGATGGTCGATCTCGTGCTGGATGCACACGGCGAGCAAGCCCTCGGCCTCGAATTCGAGCGGCTCGCCTTGCAGGTTCAAGGCCCGAACCCGGACGCGCTCGGCGCGCGTGACCTTGTCGTAGATACCCGGCACCGACAGGCAGCCCTCTTCGCTCACGCACTCGCCGTCCTTTTCCAGGATCTCGGGGTTGATGAGCACCGTCAGCCCGGAACGATCCTCGGTCACGTCGATGACGATCACGCGTTTGTGCACGTCGACCTGCGTGGCGGCGAGTCCGATTCCTGGAGCGGCGTACATCGTTTCGGCCATGTCGGCGGCGAGCCGGCGGATCGACTCGTCGACCTCCGTCACCGGCTCGGCGCGCTTCTTCAGCCGCGGGTCGGGATAATGCAGGATGGGAAGTAGTGCCATATTTCCTCGTCTCTCGTTGCCAATCGCCAATGCGTCACGTAGAATGCCAACATCTTCTGCCCCGGCAGTG
This sequence comes from Tepidiphilus sp. J10, assembly GCF_006980785.1. Classification (NCBI taxonomy): domain Bacteria; kingdom Pseudomonadati; phylum Pseudomonadota; class Hydrogenophilia; order Hydrogenophilales; family Hydrogenophilaceae; genus Tepidiphilus; species Tepidiphilus sp. J10. The sequence goes on along the minus strand of NZ_SBHP01000001.1, from coordinate 814,687 downwards.
AGACAGGATCGCCCACCTCCGGTTCCGACACTCCTGTGAGGTTCCTCACCATGAAGCGGATGATTCGCATTATAGGCACGATCGCCCTGGTCTGGCTGGGTACGCTCGGATTCGCGCACGCGGGTGTCGAGCCCGGAGGCATTGCCCCCGATGCGCCGGACACCTACACCGTGCGTAAAGGCGACACGCTCTGGGGCATCGCCAAGCGTTTCCTGCGCGACCCTTGGCGCTGGCCCGATCTGTGGCAGATGAACCGGGCCGAGATCCGCAATCCTCATCTCATCTATCCCGGTCAGATCCTGGTGTTCGACCGTACTGCCGGAGTACTGCGTACCGCTAAGCCGGTGGGGCCGATCGACGAGAAACGCTCGCCGCAGGTTCGCCATGAGCCCATTCAAGATGCCATTCCCTCCATCCCGCTCGCGGCCATCGAACCCTTCCTCGTGCGTCCGCAGGTGATCGATCAAAAAACCCTGGAAAACTCCGGACGCATCGTCGGGCTGGAAGATGGCCGCTGGATGGCCGGCGCCGGAGACGTTGCCTTTGCCATCGGCGTGCCCGAGGATACCCGGCTCGTACAGCTCTTCCGCCCTGCCGAACCCCTGCATGCCCGTGACGGCAAAACCCTAATCGGCTACGAGGCCCGCTACCTGGGTACTGCCAAGGTGGAACCGAACGACGACCCTCGCCTCGGCACCGTATTGCGGCTCCAGCAAACGAACGAAGCGATACAGCCGGGCGATGCGCTGATCGCGTCGCAAAAAGAAACGTTGGTCAATTTCGTCCCCCGTGCGCCGGAGCACGACGTAGATGCCCGGATCATCAAACTCTACCAAGGCTCGCTCGCGGCCGGGCGTCTCGACGTCATTCTTCTCGACCAAGGCGAGGCCCAGGACCTGGCGCCGGGTCACGTGCTCGCCCTGTGGCGCGTTCGCCCTCCGCTCACCGACGAGGAAAATCGCAACGCCAAAGTCTTTCTGCCCGAAGAGCGCTATGGCGTGGCCTTCGTCTTCCGCGTCTTCGAACGCATGTCCTACGCCCTCGTGATGGAGACCGAGAAACCGGTCCGCGTCGGGGATGCCGCCCGTACGCCCTGACGATCGGGAAGAAGCGAGGAGCTGGCTCGACTTCACGTCGCGCCGGCTTCCGCCGTCCGTGCAGCGCAAACTCCTGGCGCGCTTTGGCTCGCCGGAAGCGGTGCTCGCCCAACCGCTCTCCACGGTGCGCGCCGAATTCGGCGCCGAAGTCGCCCAGGCACTCGCCGCCGCACCGCCCTCCGAGGCGATCGAAACGGCGCTTGCCTGGCTCGATGATCCGCGTCACCACCTCCTCACCCTCGCCGATGCGGTTTATCCCCAAAATCTGCTCGCGCTCGCCGACGCCCCACTCGTGCTCTACGTCGTCGGCGACCCGGAAACGCTCACCTTGCCCGCGGTGGCGATCGTCGGCGCACGGCACGCCACGCCCGGCGGGCTGGAGAATGCCCGCGCCTTTGCCCGGGCGCTTGCCGAGCAGGGCCTCGTCGTGGTCAGCGGCCTCGCGCTGGGGGTGGATGGCGCGGCGCACGAAGGCGCTCTGGAAGCTGCGCACGGCAAAACGGTGGCCGTCGTCGGCACCGGTGCCGACCGCGTCTATCCGGCCAAGCACCGGGCGCTCGCGCACCGCATCGCCGAGCGCGGCGCGATCGTGAGCGAATTTCCGCTGGGCACCGCCGCCCAGCCCTATCATTTTCCGCGGCGCAACCGCCTCATCGCGGCGCTCGCTCGTGGCACGCTGGTGGTGGAAGCCGCGCCCGAAAGCGGCTCGCTCATCACGGCGCGCCTGGCCGCCGAACTCGGGCGCGACGTCTTCGCCATCCCCGGTTCGATCCACAATCCGCTCGCGCGCGGCTGCCATCGCCTCATCCGCGAAGGCGCCAAGCTCGTGGAGCGCGTCGACGACATCCTCGAAGAATGGCCCGACTTGGTCCCCACCGGCGCCGTCGCACGGCCGTCGCCTACTACTCCGCCGCCTGTCGCCGCGGACGACCCTCTGCTCGCCGCCCTGGGTCACGATCCAGTCGATTTCGACACCTTGATGTTACGCACGGGCTTGACGAGCGAGGCACTCTCGGCCATGCTGTTGCCGCTGGAACTCGACGGCGCCCTCGTGCGCCTGCCGGGCGGCCGCTACCAACGCACCCGCTGAAGGAACTCCCCCATGTTCGATGTCCTCGTCTATCTCTTTGAAAACTACGCCGGACCCAACGAGGCGCCGAAGGATCCGGACGAGCTGCGCGCGCGGCTCGCCGATGCCGGTTTCGAGGGCGACGAGATCGACGAGGCGCTCTCCTGGCTCGACACGCTCAGAAACGCCGAGGCCCTGTCCCCTTCGTGGCGCATCCCGCCCGCCGGCGGCAGCGTGCGCATCTTCACCGAAGAAGAACGGCAAGTCCTGGGAACCGCCGGGCAGAATCTGGTCTACTTCCTCCAACGCCATGGCGCCATCGACGAAGCGCTACGCGAAGCCCTCATCGACCGCGCCCTGGAATTCGGCGCGACGCCGCTCGATCCGGACGATTTCAAGGTGCTCGCGCTGATGGTGCTGTGGCAGCATGAACGGGAACTCGATCCCCTCGTCGTCGACGAACTGCTGCGCGTCGAAGACGACGAAGACGCCGAACCGCCGCGGCTGCACTGAACCCATGGGCAAGAAACTCATCATCGCCGAAAAACCCTCCGTCGCACAGGACATCGCCCGTGCGCTCGGCGGCTTCCACAAAGAAAAGGATTACTGGGAGTCCGAACAGTACGTCCTCTCCTCGGCCGTCGGTCATCTGCTCGAACTCAAGGCGCCAGAGGAATACGAAGTCAAACGCGGCAAGTGGAGCTTCGCCAACCTGCCGGTGATTCCGCCGCGCTTCGATCTGCAACCCATCGCCAAGAGCGAGGACCGGCTCAAACTCCTGTTGCGCCTTGCCAAGCGCAAAGACGTCGACGGGCTCATCAACGCCTGCGACGCCGGGCGCGAGGGCGAGCTCATCTTCAACTACATCGTGCAGTACGGCAAGATCGACAAGCCCGTGCAGCGCCTGTGGTTGCAATCGATGACGCCGCAGGCGATCCGCGAGGCCTTCGCCCACCTGCGCTCGGCCGAGGAAATGGAAGGGCTGCGCCAAGCCGCCGTGAGCCGCGCCGAGAGCGACTGGCTCATCGGCATCAACGGCACGCGCGCCATGACCGCCTTCAACTCCAAGTCGGGGGGCTTTCATCTCACCACGGTGGGCCGGGTGCAGACGCCCACGCTCGCCATGGTCGTCGAGCGCGAACGTCAGATCCGCGCCTTCCGGCCCCGCCCCTACTGGGAAGTGGAAGCCACCTTCCGCGCTGCCGCCGGCACCTACACCGGCCGCTGGTTCGACGAAAAATTCAAGAAGCCCGAGGGCGACGAGCACGCCAGCCCCTACCGTCTGTGGGAGCGGGAGCGCGCCGAAGCCATCCGCGATCGCGTCCTGGACCAGCCGGGTGTGGTTGAGGAAACCGCCAAGCCCAGCACGCAGATCGCCCCGCCGCTCTTCGACCTCACCAGCCTGCAGCGCGAGGCGAATGCCCGCTTCGGCTTCTCCGCCCGCAACACGCTCGCCATTGCCCAGGCGCTCTACGAGCGGCACAAAGCGCTCACCTATCCCCGTACCGACGCCCGGGCGCTACCCGAGGACATGATCGGCACCGTGCGCGAGGTGCTGGCGCAGCTGCCGTCGGAATACCAACCCTTCGCCGGCAAGATCCTCGCCCAAGGCTGGGTCAAACCCAACAAGCGCATCTTCGACAACGCCAAGGTGTCGGACCACTTCGCCATCGTCCCCACTGGCGTGGTGCCCAAAGGGCTGTCCGAACCCGAACAGAAGATCTTCGACCTGGTCACGCGGCGGTTCCTCGCCGTCTTCTATCCGCCGGCCGAATACCGTGTCACCACCCGCATCACCCGCGTGGGCGAAGACGCCTTCAAGACCGAAGGCAAGGTACTGGTCGCCCCGGGCTGGCTCGAGGTCTACGGCAAACGGGCCGCTGGCGAGGGCGAAGGGGAACTCGTGCCCGTCGCCCCCGGCGAGACCGTTCATACCGAGGCCGTCGAGATCAAGGACTTGCACACCAAGCCGCCGGCGCGCTACACCGAGGCCACGCTCCTTTCCGCCATGGAAGGCGCAGGCAAGCTCGTCGAAGACGAGGAACTGCGCGCGGCCATGGCCGAGCGGGGTCTGGGAACGCCCGCCACCCGCGCCCAGATCATCGAGGGTCTGCTGGAAGAAAAATACCTTGTGCGCGAGGGGCGCGAGCTCGTACCCACCGCCAAGGCCTTCTCGCTCATCACCCTCTTGAAAGGCTTAGGCATCGACGCGCTCACCTCGCCCGAACTCACCGGCGAGTGGGAGCACAAGCTCGCCCTGATGGAGAAGCGGCGGCTCGCGCGCGAAGAGTTCATGGCCTCGATCGCGCGTATGGCGCAGGACATCGTCGAACGCGCCAAGCGCCACGAATCCGACACCGTGCCCGGCGACTTCGCCACCCTGCAGGCGCCCTGCCCCAAGTGCGGCGGCACCGTGCGCGAAACCTACAAGACCTTTCAATGCGATCAGTGCGGCTGGTCGATGTGGAAGATCATCGCCGGCCGGCAGATCGACGTGCCCGAAGCCGAGGCGCTGCTCACCCAAGGCCGAATCGGCCCGCTGGAGGGGTTTCGCAGCCGCCTGGGGCGGCCGTTCGCCGCCGAACTGGTGCTCGACGAGGCCAAACAGCCCACCTTTGCCTTCGCCGTCGAACCGCCGGAGGAAGTGCCCGCGGATCTGGCCGAGCGCGAATCGCTCGGGCCGTGCCCCAAGTGCGGCGCGCCGGTGGTCGAGCACGGCACGAGCTACGTGTGCACCAAGTCGCTCGGTGCCGACAAGACGTGCGATTTCCGCAGCGGCCGCACCATCTTGCAGCAACCGATCGAGCCGGAGCAGATGAAGAAACTGCTTTCCGAGGGCAAGACCGATCTCCTCACCGGCTTCGTGTCGGCGCGCACACGGCGCAAGTTCTCCGCCTACCTCGTGCGCCAACCCGACGGCAAGATCGGCTTTGAATTCGAGCCGCGCGAGGCGTCGGAGAAGAAAGGACGCGCCCCCGCCCACAAGAAGACCAAGGCCGCCGAGACGTCGTGAGAACCGCGCCATCGGATTCCCCTCCGATCCTATGCCTGCCTGGCTGGGGTTTGGGGCGAGGACCTTTGGCTGCTCTCGTCTCGCTGTTGGGGGCTCAATGGTACGATCTGCCAGGGTATGGTCGTACGGGATCGTCCGATACGTTCGGACAGGCGATACAGCGCTTGAGCAACGAGGCCCCCCGTGGAACGTGTCTCTTGGGGTGGTCCTTGGGCACCATGCTCGCCTTGGCAGCAGCCCGTTTGGCGCCGGATGTCTTCTCCGCCGTCGTGGCCATTTCTCCTACCCCCTCCTTCATTCGCCGTCCCGGATGGTCTCTCGGTTTGGCGCCCGCGCAGCTTGCGGTTTTTCGGGAACAAGTACGGACCGACGCTCCCGCTGCCTTGCGCCGTTTCATCGTCGAGTTCAATCGCGGGGATCTTCTGGCCAAGGAAATTTCCCGTCGGTTGATGCGTGAAGCGGACACTCTGCCTTCGACGAGGGTGCTGACGACGGGGTTGGATTGGCTCGAGGAGACGGACCTACGTGCTGCCCTGCCCGGACTCGAAGTCCCCATCCTGGTGTTTCACGGCACGGCAGACGGGCTGATTCCTCCCGCTGCCGGTCGCTGGGTTGCGGAACACGTCGCGCACGGGCGATTCGTGGCCGTGGAAGGCGCAGCCCATGCCCCTTTTTGCGGTAGAGAGGATTTCTTCGTCAAGGAGATTCGCCGGTTTTTGCAGCAGGTGGTGCCAGACGGGACGGGGATCTAGCACTTCATCTCGATTTCGTCGGGCCAGCGCAACCAACCGATCTCATCGCGTCTGCTACCGTGGGCGATCACGCCGAGGCAAGGGGCCGGAATCGTTCGCCTCAGGGTTGCGAGGTTGCCTTCGAGCGCTGCCATGTTCGGATCGATGCAATTGGCGATCCAGCCGGCCAAGATCAGCTGCCTGCTTTCTATCGCCTCTACCGTGAGCCGTGCATGGTTGAGACAGCCCAGGCGCAGGCCCACCACGACGATGACAGGAACGCCAAGCGCCTGTACCAGATCGGCCATGGTAAGCGTTTCGCCGAGCGGGCAGAGAAAACCCCCCGCACCTTCGACCAGTACCCGATCGGCGTGCATTCGGGCTTCGGCAACGGCCGCGACGATTTCGTTCAAATCAACCGCCCTCCCTTCTTGCGCTGCCGCCAGGTGCGGCGAGAGGGGGGCTTTGAAACAATAGGGGTTTTGTATCGTCGAGGGCAGCGGCACGCTACTTGCCGCCGCGAGTGCCCTGGCGTCTTCATTGACTCCCGTTTCATCCACCCCCGCGGCAACGGCTTTGATCCCTGCCGCGCGCAATCCCTGGCGGCGCGCTCGCGCAAGCAACTGGCAGGCGGCGTGGGTCTTGCCGATTTCCGTATCGGTGCCGGTAAGGAACCATATTCCAGACTTCCTCATCGTTTTACGCCTCTTTTTTTCGTGCCATCAAGAATCCCACTCGGTAGCTCAATCCCAATCCCTGGGCAGTCCGACGCCGTTCCAAGGCTTCGATCAGCGCACGGCGCCGACCGGGGGTCCAGACGAGAGAACCGGAATGCGTCGTCGGGTTGGCGCCGACGCCGCGAATGGCATGGAGGAGCGCCGTGGCGTCGGGATAATGAAAGGTGAAACTTCGTACATCCCAATGGTATACTTTCCACGGTTCGTCTTCGAACGATCGTTCCCAATCGGCTTGCGCCGGCAGCCGTGCCATGGCGAACGTGACGCCGACCTCCCTCAAGGCTTGCCCGAGTTCAGGAAACGTGCCGGCAAGGACGATGCTCGCGCACAGCCACCCTCCGTTCTCGAGGATGCGCCAGGCTTGCGCCAGCGTTCGCCGGGGCGAGGTCCATTGCCAGGCGCAGTTGCTCCAGTAGCCGGCGCAGACGGCGTCGGGCAATGGCACGAATTCGAGATCGGCCGCCAGGCGGGCGATTTCCGGTTCTGGTAGGTGGGTGAGCACCTCAGGGGAGAAATCCAGGGCGAGGAGGCGCTCGCGGCCGAAGCGCTGCGCCAACAGCGGCAGATCTCGCCCGACGCCGCAGCCGGCGTCGATGATCCAGCCTTCGGGTGTTTCCGAGACCGCAGGGAGTAGCTCGGCAAGCCGGGCTGCGATGCAGCGCTGGGGTCGGTCGTGGGAGGAATAGCTCGTCCGCCGTCGTGTGAATGCGCGGCGGACGTAAGTTTTGAGCTCATTCATCGTGTGCTCGCCGAGGGGGCACGAGAGAGGGAATCCGAACGAAGATTCGCCGTAGCGTTTCGAGCAAGGATTCGAGCATAGTCTCGTCATGATCGGCGCACAGGGAAAGGCGCAGACGGGCCCTACCCCTAGGTACGGTAGGCGGACGAATCGCTGGGACGAAGAAACCGTTCTGCGCCAGGTTCTGCTCGATGGCGAGTACCTGTTCCGGCGATCCCAGAACCAAGGGTTGGATGGGCGTACGAGAAAACGGAAGGCAAGGGGGATTCGTGCGATTCCTCGACGGCGCCTCGTTCGAGCACGCTACTTCGATCCCCGGCACGCGAGTCATGCCCTGACGCCAGCGGCGAATGAGCGCGCCGAGCCGAGCACGGCGCGCGCTCTCCTCGCGCACCAGGCGCAAGGCGATACGCACGGTGTGGGCCAGCGCCGGCGGCATCGCCGTGGTGTAGATATGCGTTCGGGCGGCTTGATCGAGCCAGAGCATGGCATCTTCCGTTCCGAGAATGGCCGCTCCCGTTGTGCCCGCAGCTTTGCCGAAGGTGATGACCCACAGCCAATGCGGTTGCGGGGTCATGCCCGCATCGGCAAAACTCCCTCGCCCTTCAGGTCCGAGCACGCCGAAGCCATGGGCATCGTCGACGATGAGCCAAGCACCATGGGTTCGCGCAAGCTGCGAAAGCTCCTCGAGCGGCGCGATGTCCCCGTCCATGCTGAAGACGCCGTCGGTGACGACGAGCTTCACGGGTTCTTGGGATTCTTCCAGCCAGCGGGACAAAACGGAGTGATCGCCATGAGGGTAACGGCGAACCCTGGCACCAGCGGAACGGGCGAGCTGCATCGCGTCGACGAGCGAGGCGTGCACCCGTTTGTCGGCAAAAATGGCCGTTGGGGCTTCGTGGGAAAAGGCCGTGATCACCGCCAGATTGGCGGCGTACCCAGACGTGAAGACGCGAGCCGCGGCAAACCCCAAGAACTCGGCGAGATCTGCCTCTAGCGCCGCATGCGCTTCCGTATAGCCGCCGACCAAGGCTGAAGAACCCGCGCCCACGCCCCAGATCGCGGCTCCTTCGCGCAGTGCCTCGACGAGGACGGGATGGTGTGAGAGCCCCAGATAATCGTTGCTGGCGAAACTAATTCTTTGTCGCCCCTCTTGGGTGAAACATGCGCTCGAAGTGACAGGGGAGGTGCAGCGCAGGCGGCGCAGTAAGCCGGAATCGAGCCGTTCGGCAAGCCAGCGTCGCAACAGGGCGTCCGGAGCAGGGTACATGGGGCTGCGCAGTAGGTTATTCGAGGTGGCCATGGGTTCGTTGTTCGTGCAAAGCGTCAAAGCACGTCCCCCAAAGTGCGCTCAATCGCTTCGCAGGCGAACGCAACTTCTTCAGGACGCGTGTCAAAAGGCGGCATGACATAGACCGTCCGACCCAAAGGTCGCAGCAACAGGCCATGCTCGAGCGCAGCTACGGCGGCGCGACGTGGAAAATCCTCCGCTGCCTTGGGTAGGTCGAAAGCCACGAGGGTACCGCAGCGGCGCAGGTGAGCAGCCCCATGTTGCGCCGCAATGGGTGCCAAAGCGCGTTCGAAGGCCGCGCCGAGCGCTTCCAGCCTTTCTGGTATGCCAGGCTCTTCAAGGAGCGCCAAGGTGGCACAAGCGGCACGACAGGCAAGGGGATTTCCCGTGTAGGAATGGGAATGGAGAAATCCGCGTTCGATGCGCTCATCGAGAAAGGCCTCGAACACTTCATCGGTGGTGAGCACTACTGCCAGCGGCAAGGTACCACCGGTGATTCCCTTGGACAGGCAGAGCAGGTCAGGGCGCACGCCGGCGTGCTCGTGGGCGAACAGGCGTCCTGTTCGCCCACATCCCACTGCGATTTCGTCGAAAATCAGCAGCACGCCGTATTCGTCACACAGACGGCGCACGCAGCGCAAGAATTCCGGCGAATGCATGATCATGCCGCCAGCGCATTGCACCATGGGCTCGACGATCACCGCGGCCACCTCTTCGGCATGGGCTTGGAGGTGCGACCGTAGAGCGCAAACCGCTCGTTCGAGTGCCGGGGGGCCGAGACGGGCGTCGGGACAGGGCAGAATCGTCGCCGGGCGCAACAGGGGTTCATAGGCCTGCCGGAAGAGAGGAACGTCGGTAACGCCGAGCGCGCCGATCGTCTCTCCATGATAGCCACCGGCGAAACAAACGAAACCGGTCTTGCAGGGGAATCCTCGGTTTCTGGCGTAATGGGCTGCCATTTTCAACGCGATTTCGGTAGCGCTGGCGCCATCGGAAGCGAAGAAAGCATGCCCGAGTTGCCCTCCCGTCAGGGCACGCAGCCGTTCCGCCAGTTCGACCGCGGCAGCATGGGTGCAACCGGCAAGCAGCACGTGGTCGAGCGTATCGAGCTGTTCCTTGATCGCGGCGATGATGGGAGGATGCCGGTGACCGAAGAGCGTGGTCCACCACGAGGAAATGGCGTCGTAATAGGCCCGTCCGTCGAAACCGTACAACCAAGGGCCTTCGGCCCGGGCTACGGGCAGGAGGGGTAGAGAGTCGGGGTTGCCGGCGGGGAGATGGCGCTGCATCTGGGTACACGGGTGCCATACGGCCTCGAGGCTGCGGCGTTCCCATTGCGTTGCTTCCTGGGCGAACAAAGCGGGGGCTTCCATGAATCTCACTCCGGCTGCAAATCGAGCCGCGCAAGAAGCTCGTCGTCGTGCGCGACGTCCGGATTGCCGGCGGTGAGGAGTTTCTCCCCGTAGAAGAGGGAATTGGCCCCGGCGTAGAAGCACAGTGCCTGGAGCTCGTCGCTCATTTGGCTGCGACCGGCCGAGAGGCGCACGTAGCTCCGTGGCAGGGCCAGCCGGGCGACCGCGATCGTGCGCACGAGCTCGAACGGGTCGACGGGCGGCGCATCGGCAAGCGGCGTGCCCGGAATGGGGATGAGCTGGTTGATGGGGACCGACTCCGGCTGGGGGTCGAGACCGGCCAGGAGCGCCAACATGGAGATGCGGTCCTCGCGCGTCTCGCCCATGCCGATGATCCCGCCGCAGCAGACCTTGATGCCGACTTCGCGTACCGCCTCGAGCGTGCGCAGGCGGTCACTCAGGGTGTGCGTGGTGATCACCTTGCCGTAATGCTCCGGCGAAGTGTCCACGTTGTGGTTGTAGTAGTCGAGCCCGGCTTCCTTGAGGCGGGTAGCCTGCGGGGGCGAGAGCATGCCGAGCGTGACGCAGGTCTCCAAACCCAGCGATTTGACCGCTGCGACCGCCTCCGCCACCCGTTCTAGGTCTTTGTCCTTGGGCGCGCGCCAGGCAGCGCCCATGCAAAAACGCGTGGCACCGGCCGCCTTGGCCTGCGCTGCATGACGCACGATGGTCTGCGTATCGAGCAAAGGCTCACGCGCACGCGCGTGATGACGCGCCGACTGGGCGCAGTAGCCGCAATCTTCGGAACATCCCCCCGTCTTGATCGACAACAGGGCCGAGCGCTGGATGCGCTGGCCGGGAAAGTGGCGCCGGTGGGTGTCGTGGGCGCGATGCAGCAGCTCGAAGAAAGGGAGTTCGAACCACTCGCGCACTTGGGCTTTGTCGATCCTCCGGCCGGAAACGGTGTCACTATTTGTCACGATCTGTCCTTAACTTCTGTAAAAGGCTTTGATTTTAGCCTAACTTCCATGATTCGTACAAAAACAAATCACGCGAACTCGACCCGTCTCGAGCAAGACGAAAAACCGGAACGCGAGGAGAGATCCCTGAAAAACCACAGCGATCGGTCTGCGGGAAAGATAGGAGGGGGTAGGGTGCAACGCCGAAGCAGGCGTTCAGTCGTGCCATGAAAAAAGCCGGGCGATCCCGGCTTTTTTCATGGGTGTTGGGCGGCGATGAGATTTTGCTACGACGCCCTATCGTTGCGTCGCGTCGCTCACTCGAGCAGGCTGCGCAACATCCAGGCGTTTTTCTCGTGCACCTGCATGCGCTGCGTGAGCAGGTCGAGCGTGGGCTGGTCGTCGGCCTTTTCGGCCACGGGCAAGATCTCGCGTGCCGTGCGTACCACCGTCTCTTGGCCCTTGATGAGATAGCGGATCATGTCTTCGGCCTTGAGGCCGGGCTTGGGCTCTTTGAGCCGGGTGAGCTCGAGAAACTCGGCGTACGTGCCGGGCGCGGGATAGCCCAGGGCGCGAATGCGCTCGGCGATGTCGTCGACCGCCGTGGCAAGCTCGGTGTATTGCTGCTCGAACATCAAGTGCAAGGTGTTGAACATCGGCCCCGTCACGTTCCAATGGAAGTTGTGCGTGGCCAAATACAGCGTATAGGAATCGGCCAGGAGCTTGGCGAGTCCTTCGGCGATTTTCTTGCGGTCTTCTTCCTTGATTCCGATGTCGATGGCGGTACTGTCTTGTCCTTTGCTCATGCTTCTCTCCTCGGATGAACCTGACGCAGGTCAATATAGCGCACAACCCGCGACATTGACAAATTGCGGCAGCCGATGGTGCCGTTCGCTTCGAGTCATGGCGCCACCTCGGTCGGACGTGGTCCGTGCTGCTGCGCAGGCAGAGGGCGCGGCGCGGGGCCTACCGGGCGCACGCCGGGCAAATCCGCTTCGAAGATGGCGCGCCGCAGTACGTCGATCGCGCCGTGGCGCGGATAGGTGACACGCCAGACCAGGACGACCCGCCGATAGGGTTCGGGGGAAGTAAAAGGGCGTACCGCCAACAGCGGGTTCATGCGCGAGGCGTCGTCGGCGGCTGAGGAAGGCAGCACGGTCACGCCCAAACCGCTCGCCACCATGTAACGAATGGTCTCCAGGGAACTTCCGGCGAGCGCTTCCTGCAGCGGGGAGTGGCGCAGGCACTGCGGGCACACTTCCAACACCTGATCGCGGAAACAGTTGCCCGCCCCCAGCAGCAGCACGTTTTCCTCGGCGAGCTTGGCCGCCGGAATGCGATCGAGCTTCGTCCAAGGGTGCTCGGCCGGCATGAGGACGCGGAAAGGCTCGTCGTAGACCGGCTGCGTGACGAGCCCCGGCTCGGAGAAGGGCAGAGCGAGGATCGCGACGTCGATCTCGCCGTGCTTGAGCTGCTCGGCGAGCTTCGATGTGTAATCCTCGTGGATGATGAGCGGCATTTTGGGGGCGAACTCATGCACGAGCGGAATGAGCCGCGGCAAAAGATAAGGGCCGATGGTGAAGATGACCCCCAGCCGCAGCGGCCCTACCAAGGGATCCTTGCCCGCCTGGGCGATCTCCTCGACGCGCTGCGCCTCGCGCAGCACCCGCTCGGCCTGCTCCGCCACCAGGCGACCGATCTCGGTGAGTTTCACTTCGTTGGGATTGCGCTCGCAGAGCAGAACACCGAGATGCTGCTCCAATTTTTTGATCGCCACGGAGAGCGTCGGCTGACTCACGTGGCAGCGCTCGGCGGCGCGACCGAAATGCCGTTCCTGCGCGAGCGCGACGAGATAGCGTAAATCGGTGAGCGTCATGCTGCGTTCCCCTCGACGGCGACCGTCTTCGGCCAGTGTATCAAATCTTTTTACCATCGATGCCGGCGTTTTGTTCCCGAACGATCCCGTACAATGGGCTTTTTTCCCGCATGGAAGGAGTAGCCATGAATGGAGTCAGTCCGCGGCATCCTACCTCTGCCGGCCTGCGCCGTCGTGGCGCGGCGCTGGCGTTCGCCCTCGCCTTGGTAACGGGCATCGTCGTGCCTGCCGCCAGTGCGGCCGAACCGGCCTTGCGCCCCGTGCTCTTCGGCGGCTCCGAACGGCGTTTGCCGGATTTCGCCGACCTGGTCGAGCAGGTGACGCCGGCGGTGGTCAATATCACCGTGGTGAGTCGCTCGAGCGCGGAAGCCCTGCCGTTTCCCTTCGACGAGAACGATCCTTTCTTCGAATTCTTCCGCCGCTTCGGCATCCCGCTGCCGCAGATACCCGGCGGCCGCGGCGAAGCGCCGGTGCAGCGCGGACTCGGCTCCGGCTTCATCGTCTCGTCCGACGGCTACATCCTCACCAACGCCCATGTCGTAGGTGAGGGGGGCGAGGACGCCGAAGTCACGGTCCAACTCGCCGACGGGCGCAAATTCCCGGCCAAGATCGTCGGCGCCGATCGTCGCACCGACATCGCCGTGGTCAAGATCGACGCCAAGGGTCTGCCGACGGTGAAGTTCGGCGATCCCGAGAAGGCCCGCGTCGGCCAATGGGTGATCGCCGTGGGTTCTCCCTTCGGTTTCGAGCACACCGTCACCGCCGGCATCATCTCGGCCAAGTCGCGGCGCCTGCCCGACGAGACCTACGTCCCCTTCATCCAGACCGACGTGGCCGTCAATCCGGGCAATTCCGGCGGCCCCCTCTTCAACATGGACGGAGAGGTGATCGGCATCAACAGTCAGATCTATTCGCGCTCCGGCGGCTACATGGGCATCGCCTTCGCCATCCCCAGCGACGTGGCGCAAGAAGTGAAGGATCAGCTCATCGCACACGGGCGAGTTCAGCGGGGCAAGCTCGGCGTGGTCATCCAGGGCATGGACGAGGAACTGGCGAAGAGCTTCGGACTGGACAAACCCGAGGGTGCGCTGGTCGCGAGCGTCGAAACCGACAGCCCAGCAGGAAAAGCGGGCATCCAGCCCGGCGACGTCATCGTCGGCGTCGATGGCCAGCGAATCGTGGATTCTGCCGATTTGCCGCGCATCATCGGACGGCGCAAACCGGGCGAAACGGTGCGGGTCGAGCTCCTGCGCCAAGGAAAGCGCCTGGAGAAGAGAGTGACGCTGGCCGAACTGGAAGAGGAGACGGCTCAGGCGAGCCCGGGCAAGAAACCCTCGGGCGAACCGGCCGCAGCCGGTATCTCCGTGCGCGCCCTCACCGCTCAGGAAGCGAAAGAGCGTGGTTTGGCAGAAGGGGGGGTGATGGTAACGAGAGTGACTGGGCCAGCGGCACTCGCGGGCTTGCGCCCAGGCGACGTGATCGTGGCAGTGAACCAGCAACCGGTACGCACGCCGGAGGAATTCCGCCAAGCGGTGAACGCGGCCGGCAACCGGTTCGCCGTGCTGGTCGATCGCAATGGCATGAGACTTTTCATTGCGATCCGCCGATAGTGGGTAAAGAAGGGGCATGCCGCCCCTTCATTCGACCCGGAAGCGGCGCACCCGTTCGACGAGCTGCTGTGCCTGTGTCTGTACTTTCGTCACCGCCGAAGACAACGCATCGACCTCCGCATCCAACCGCCCAGCCTCCTGCGCGATCCCTTCGACCGAGGACGCAGCCCGTTCAGCCAGCTCTCGCTCGCCTTCGGTCACCGTCACCACCGCATCGAGACGCCGTCCGACGTCGGCCACTGCGTCACCGGCCTCGGCGAGCCGCTCGGTCACTTCGTCCGAGACGCGGCGCACCTCCTTGAGTTGTGCCTGACCAGACTCGAAGGCCGAAGAGAGCTGCTCGCTGCGCGCGACCACCGCTGCGGTGATCTCGTCGATGCGTCCAGCCGCGGCGCTCGATTTCTCGGCGAGCTTGCGTACTTCGTCGGCCACCACGGCGAAACCTCGGCCCGACTCCCCGGCGCGCGCGGCTTCGATCGCGGCGTTCAAGGCGAGCAGGTTCGTCTGATCGGCGATTTCGCGCACCTCCTGGGTGATGACGCGAATCTCGTGCGACGACCGGGAGAAAGCGTCCATCGACTCCACCAGCGAGGTCAAAGCCCGTTCGATCGCCGTAAAGGCGTCGACCAGCGCCGCCAGCCGCGCCCGGCTCGTCTCGGTCCGTTCCCGGCTCACTTGCGACTCGGCCTGGATTTCCGCGATCTCCCGCGCCACACCGATCGCCGCCTCGTGCAATCGGCCGATCAATTCCCGTACCTGCGCCACCACGGCGTTCTGCGCCTTCGCTCCGGCACGAACCGCATCGCCACTACGCACCATCTCGGCCGTTGCGTCCTCCAAGGTGACCACCGTGCGTTTCACCTCGCGCACGAGTTCCCCTACCGTCTCGAGCATGCGGTTGAACCCAGCAGCGGCCGCACCGATCTCGTCGTGACGCTCCACCGGTAGGCGGCGCGTCAGATCGCCTTCGCCCTTGGCGATCTCGTCGAGGCTGACGACGAGGTGCTCGAGCGGACGCGCCACCGAGCGGCGCACGACCCAGGCAACGACGGATCCGGCAATGAGCGCGAGGAGGATGGCGAAACCGCCCACCCAGGCGGCAAAGCGGCGGGTGGCGGCATCGGCCTCGTCGAGCGAGATGCGCATGCTCACCGCCCCCAGCACCGTGCCCTCGGGCACCTGATGACACAGAATGCAATTCTTGCCCAGATAATCAGTGGCCGCTTTGGAGGGATAGACGGCACGCAAGGCCCTGCGTCCGTCGATCTCCTCGATCGCCAAGTAGGGCTGACCGGACGCCAGCACCCGGGCCTCGATCGCATCGGGCGCTTTCTCCAGCCCTCCTTGGCCGAAGACGGCCGTCACCGCCTCGCCGCGCAGCACTTCCAGGCCACTCACTGCCGTGAGCCTGCGGATCTGGTCGAGGAAGACGTCGCGCTCCCCCACCGTGCCGGTGACCATCATCGCCGTGAGCCCGGCCATGGTCATCTCATTGATCGAAGCGGCGAAGCGCTCGGCCTGGTCGCGCGCCATGGTGCGCGAAGCGGCCATGCTCCAGGCGACCATCACCGCAAGGCCCGCCACCAGCACGATCCCGATCGCGGCGATCAGGCGCCGCGCCACCGAATGTCTCTTTTCCATCGTCCACCGCTCCCTCCCTGCCACGCCACCGTCGCCACGGGACTTGGGCCTCAGGATGCAGAATAGCGCAAGACGGGGCAAGCAAACCGCCGAACAGACGGTGAAAATTCCTTCAGTTCCACCCCAATGAGCCGATAATGTTTCCTTACGATCCACGCCTCGGAAGGAGGCCACGATGAAGCCCAAGATCACGCCGACGAGCGTAGAGGTCCATTTTGCGCCCGACGAAATCATCGTCAGCAAGACCGACCTCAAAGGCCGAATCACCTACGCCAACCGCGTCTTCATGCGGGTGGCCGACTATGCCGAAGACGACCTGCTGGGCGTACAGCACAACATCGTACGCCACCCCGACATGCCCCGCGGCGCCTTCAAGCACCTGTGGGATACGATCCAGCGCGGCGAGGAATGGTTCGGCTTCGTCAAGAACATGACCTCGAAGGGACACTACTACTGGGTGTTCGCCAACGTGACGCCGGATCTCTATCAGGGCGAGCCCTTGGGTTATTTTTCCGTGCGACGGCAGGCACCGCACAGCGCGATCGAGGCGATCGTGCCGATCTACGCCGAGATGCTGCGCATCGAGCGAGAGGCCGGTCCGGCCAAGGCGTGTGAAGCCTCTCTCGCCTGGCTGAGCCAGACTTTGGACGAACTCGGCACGACCTATGAAAATTTCGTCCTGGATCTTTTCTTCGGTCGACACATGGGCAAAGGAACACGGTCATGAGCACGAAAACAGACGCTCTTTTTGCGCCGACCAGCGAGGTCAGTCGCACGATTCCCTTCCTGCGCCAGCGGCTGCTCTATACGGCCATTGCCTTCGTCGTCGCCGTTTGGCTCTTTGCCGCCTATTCACTCTGGCAGCATGGCCCCACCCCTCCGAACGTGATCGTGCCTCTGCTATCGATGGCATTCGCCTGGTTTGCCTATCGTTGGACGGCCACGCCGCTGCTTGCCCTGGCACGGATGTCAGAAGTGATTTCACTGGCCAAACAGGGGCGGCTCAGCGCGCGCATCACGGGAACGAAAGGGCTGGGAGAAATCGGCAAGGTGGCCTGGGAGCTCAACGATCTCCTGGATTTCATCGAAGCCTATTTCAAGGACGTCAATACGTGTTTCCAGCGGGCTTCCCAAGAGGATTTCCATCGCCATGCCTTCACCGACGGCATGCCCAGCGAACTGAAGAGATCGATGGAATCGATCAACCATGCCCTTGCGAAGATGCAGGAAGCGGCCGATTTCGCCGCCAAGAACCGCCTCAACAGTGCCCTGCATCAGATCAACGTCGACAATCTGCTGCGCAACCTTGCCGGTAACCAATCCGACCTCATGGAAGTGAGCGGACGCATGGACGAAGCCGAAAAACTCGCCCTGCATAATCAACAAGGCGCTTCGGAGAGCCTGGCGACGGCGCGTCAGCTCGCTCAGGCCTTGAGCACGATCGATCACAACATGGCGGCAATGGCCGAAACCGCCGGCTCGCTCGAAGGAGCAAGTCAATCGATCGGTCGCACGGTGCAGATCATCTCCGAGATCACCGAGCAGACGAACCTGCTCGCCTTGAACGCCGCGATCGAAGCCGCGCGCGCCGGCGAAGTCGGGCGCGGCTTTGCCGTGGTGGCCGACGAAGTACGCAAGCTCGCCGAACGCACGCGGGTCGCCACCGATGAGATCGGCGGCGTGGTCGACGATCTGCGTGCACGGGTCGGAACGATGGTGCAGCAGACCCGTGCCATGAGCGAAGAAGCGAAGACCGTCAGCGACCAAGTCGAAGGATTCGAGCACCGCTTCGAGGCGGTCGCCCAATCGGCCGAAGCGACAATCTCGGCGCTCGAGCAGGCCAAAGACTTGGCTTTTGCCTCACTGGTGAAGCTCGATCACATCATCTACATGCAGCGCGGCTACGTCGCCGCCGAGCGCAGCGGCGAAGGCGACGAAGCCAAAACCGTGCAAGTCGATCACACGGAATGCCGCTTGGGCAAATGGTACTACGAAGGGTATGGCAAAGCACATTTCTCCGCCACCCCTGCCTATCGGGCCCTCGAAGAGCCTCATCGACGAGTTCACTCGGGCGTGCGTGCTGCCACCGAACTGGCGCGACAGAACTGGCTGCGCGATGCCAAAATTTTGGATAGTATCATCGAGAACATGCGCAACGCCGAGTCGGCCAGTCAGGAGGTCATCCGCCTCATCGGCGAGATGGTGCGGCAGAAATATGGCGGATTCTCCTCTCCCAGAGCCGCCAAGGGGGCGCCGAGTCGAAAGGCGGAAGCGGCATGAAAGGGATTTTCCTCGCCATTCCCAGGGACATCGTCTATACTAAAACGACATTACTCTGTGTAAGGAGAAGGCCCATGAAGAAACTGCCCAAGATCCTGCTCTTTGCCACCGCGATGGGGCTTGCCGGCGCTGCCGCCGCTCAAGCTCTCAAACCGGAAGACAAAGTGAAGTTCCGCCAGGCCGCCTATAACTTCATGGCCTGGAACATGGAGAAGATCAAGGCGCAGGTGGTCGACGGCAGCGCCCCCTTCGATCAGGCCCAGGTGGCGGCAGCGGCCAACGCCATCGCCGCGGCCGCCAATTCAGGCATGGGTGCACTCTACAGCCCCGACACGGTGGGCGTCGTCGGTTTCCACAAGAGCCGACTGAAAAAGGAATTCTTCGAGCAACCCGACCAAGTGCGTGAGATCGCGATCAATTTCACCGAACAGGCAAACAAGCTCGCCGAAATCGCCGCGATGGGCGACAAAGCCGAAATCGCCCAGCAATTCGGCGAAGTGGGCAAAGCCTGCAAGGCCTGCCACGACAAGTTCCGCATGAAGGATTGAATCTTCACCAATCCATCCCCGGCGTCGGCGCCACGGGCGCGGGCGCCGGGATCCAGGCGCCGCTCGCCAGGTACACCACGGCGAGCGCCACCGCCACGGTGAGCGCGAGGCGCAGCAGGTAGCTCACGTTGCCCCATTGCACGCGGGGTACCTCCGCCAACCCTTCCGGCAAGGGACGATAGCCGGTGATCATGGGGCGCACCAGGTCCTCCTTCTTCACCACGGCATAGAAGACGATGGCGCCCACGTGCAGCAGCACGATCAGCCACAGCAACGGCTCGAGCATCCGGTGCCAGTGCGTGATGCGGATCTGCCAATAGGAATCGACGAGCGTCGCCAGAGGTCCACGGAAAGCGATTTCGTCGTAGGTGAAAAGCCCCAAGACCGCTTGCAGGCCGAAGAGCCCGAGGAGCGCCAGCACCGAGAGCGCCCCCAAGGGATTGTGCCCCACGCCATGCCATTGCCCGCGCACATAGGCGAAGATCTCGCGGGGTCCGCGCACGAAGGCGCAGAAACGCGCCGTCTGCGGCCCGACGAAGCCCCACTGCAGCCGCCAGACGATGAGCCCCAATACCGCCAGCCCGAAGCCCTGGTGCCAGCGCATGGCGTTGCCGCCGATCTTGACCGAGACGACCGCGCCGACCACGCAGGCGACCAGGGACCAGTGAAAGAGCCGCAGCGCCGGATCCCAGACGGGGATGTCGCGGTTTTCATGTGCCATCGTCTTCTCCTCACTTGCACGGAATACGCTCGTTCACTTCAGTAAAGCATCTTTGCGGCGGGAAAGCACCCTCTCGAGCGCCTCGCACGTCGCCCCGCTTGCCCGCCGTCGCAGGGATTCCACGGTTCCCTGGTGGACCAGTCGACCGCCTTCGTCCCCGCCACCGGGGCCGAGGTCGATGAGCCAATCGGCTTCGAGCCACACGTCCGGGTCGTGTTCGATGACCACCACCGTGTGGCCGTTCTCCACCAGGCGGTGCAACACGTGCAGCAGCTTTTCGATGTCGGCAAGATGGAGCCCCACGGTGGGTTCGTCGAGCAGATAGAGGGTGGGCGTGTTCGCCGGCCGCGAGAGCTCGGCGACCAGCTTGAGCCGCTGCGCCTCCCCGCCGGAGAGGGTCGGGCTGGGCTGCCCCAGGCGCAAATAGCCCAGGCCGACTTCTTCCATCCAGCGAAGCGGCCGCGCGATCGCGGGATGGGCGGCGAAGAATTCCGCCGCCTGTGCCACCGTCATCGTCAGCACGTCGGCGATACTCATCCCGCGCCAGCGCACCTGCAGGGTCTCGGCGCGGTAGCGGCTACCGCCACAGGCCTCGCACGGTTCGCGCACGTCGGGCAGGAAGGCCATTTCCACCGTGATCATGCCCTGCCCCTCGCACACCGGGCAGCGGCCCTCGCCGGTATTGAAGGAGAACCACGCCGGGGCCCAGCCGCGGGTCCGCGCATCCTGCGTCTCGGCGAACAGCCGACGGATGGGATCGAACACCTTGAGGTAGGTGGCCGGGCAGGAGCGGGGGGTCTTGCCGATAGGCGTCTGGTCGACTTCGAGGAGCCGCGTGAGCGCTTCGCCGCCTTCGAGGCGTTCGCAGCCGACGGGTCGGCCCTGGCGCAGGCTCTCGGCGAGCACCTCGCGTACCAGGGTCGATTTGCCCGAGCCGGACACGCCGGTGACCACGATGAGGCGCGCGAGCGGCAGACGCACATCGATGCCCTGCAGGTTGTGGCGGCGTGCCCCGCGCACCCACAGGCTCGCCGTGTCGTCGGCGACGGGTCGCGGCAGTGCGAGCCGGTGCGCGATGGGCGTGCGCAGCATCTTGCCGGTGAGCGAACGCGGCGAGGCGAGAATGACCGGCAGCGGCCCTCGAGCCACTACTTCACCGCCGTGTTCGCCCGCGCCGGGGCCGAGGTCGATCACCTCGTCGGCGCTGCGGATCATCGCCTCGTCGTGTTCGACCACCAGCACGGTATTGCCGCGGCGCTGCAGTCGGCGCAGCATGGCGATGAGGCGTTCGTCGTCGCGCGGGTGCAAACCGATGGTGGGTTCGTCGAGCACGTAGCACACGCCGCGCAGGGTCGAGCCGAGTTGGGCGGCGAGCCGGATGCGCTGCGCTTCGCCCCCCGAGAGCGTGGGCGCGGCACGCTCGAGCGTGAGGTAACCCAGCCCTGCTTCGCACAGGAAGGCGAGGCGCTGCGCGATCTGCGGCAAGACTTCGGCGGCGATGCGCCGGCTGCGTTCGTCCCACTGCGCGACGGCCGTATCGAACCACGGCGCCAGGCGCGCGAGCGGCAGGCGCGACAGCTCCGGCAGGCTCGTCCCCTGTAGCCGCACGGCGCGGGCGTAGGCGTTGAGCCGGCTGCCGCCGCACTCGGGACAAGTCTGCGCTGTGACGAGACGGCCCTCGACCTCGCACTCCGCATCCAAGGACAGCGGCCGGCCATCGCGCAGCGTCGCGCTTTCGCCCAGGAGTTTCCGGCCGGTGCCGAGGCAAGCCGGGCACCACCCCAAGGGCGAATGCTGCGAGAAGAGGCGTGGATCGAGGGGCGGAGCGCCCTGGCCGCAAGAGGGGCAGACGTGGGCGCCGGCGAAGAGGTGCCAATGCCCCTGCCCGTCGCGCACTTTCACGCCTTCACCCGCTTCCAGCGCCTGCTGCACGGCCCGCTGTAAGGCGTCCCCATCGGCGGATTCGAGCCGGGCGATCGGCAGGTCGATGTCGTGTTCGCGGTAGCGGTCGAGCTTGGGCCAGGGATCGGTGGGCACTTCCTCGCCGTCGACGAGCAGTGTCGTCACGCCCCGTCGTGCCGCCCAGGCAGCCAATTCTTTATAGATCCCCTTGCGGCGCCGTACGAGGGGCGCGTAGAGGGAAAGCGGCGGGGGCAGGTGCGCCAAGCGCTGTGCCAAGGATCCGGCGGCGAGCGACTCGAGCGGCACGTCACAGGAAGGGCAATGGGGCGTGCCGAGGCGGGCATAGAGGAGCCGCAGAAAAGGGGCGATCTCGGTGAGCGTGCCCACCGTGCTCTTGTAGCCGCCGCGGCTGGTACGCTGTTCGATGGCCACGGTGGGCGACAACCCTTGGATGCGACCCACCGCGGGGGGTGGGGGCGGCTGCACGAACTGGCGCGCGTAGGCATCGAGCGCGGTGAGATAGCGCCGCTGCCCTTCGGCGAAGACGATGTCGAAGGCGAGCGTGGATTTGCCCGAACCGGACACACCCGTGACCACGGTGAGCCGCTCTCGCGCGATCGTCACGTCGAGGTGTTTGAGGTTGTGTTCGTGCGCATCGAAGATCTCGATCGCGCGCGGTGGCGCGGGACCGTACAAAGGGGTCGGCTCGGCGGCAAGGGGCAGGGGCGGGGCGATGAAGACGCCAGTGCGCTCGCGCAAAGCCCGGCCGGTGGCGGTCTCGGCCGTGGCGAGCCGGGGCGGGGG
This sequence comes from Tepidiphilus sp. J10, assembly GCF_006980785.1. Classification (NCBI taxonomy): domain Bacteria; kingdom Pseudomonadati; phylum Pseudomonadota; class Hydrogenophilia; order Hydrogenophilales; family Hydrogenophilaceae; genus Tepidiphilus; species Tepidiphilus sp. J10. Next base: position 792,317 of record NZ_SBHP01000001.1, on the reverse strand, counting down.
GCCTTCGAAGACGATGCGACCGCCTTTTTCCCCTCCTTCGGGGCCCAGTTCGATCACCCAATCCGCGGCGGCGATCACGTCAAGGTGATGTTCGACCACCACCACTGCCTCGCCCTGTTCGACCAGTTCCTCGAGCACGCGCAGCAGTCGCGCCACCTCGTGTTGGTGCAGCCCCGTGGTGGGTTCGTCGAGCACGTAGAGCGTCTTGCCGCCGCGGCGACGTTCGGCGAGCCGCGCGGCGAGCTTGAGGCGCTGGGCTTCGCCACCGGAGAGCGTCGGCGTGGGCTGCCCCAGCCGCAGATAGCCTAGCCCGAGCGCGACGAGCGGCTGCAGGCGCACCATGGCCGCCTTGGCCCCGGGCAAGCGGGAAAGCAGCGCCAGCGCCTCGTCCACCGTGAGCCCCAGCCATTCGGCGGCGTTCTTGCCGGCGAGCCGCACGCGCAAGACCTCGTCCCGGAAGCGCCGGCCGTCGCACACCGGGCAGCGCAGGTAGACGTCGGCAAGGAACTGCATCTCGACGTGTTCGAACCCCGAACCGCCGCAGGCGGGACAGCGCCCCTCGCCCGCGTTGAAGCTGAAGCTGCCGGCGGTGAAGCCGTGGGCGGCGGCTTCGGGCTGGGCGGCGAAGGCGCGGCGCAGCTCGTCCCAGGCACCGGTCACCGTCACCGGCATGGAGCGCGCGCTCTTGGCGAGCGGCGTCTGGTCGACCCAGACGAGATCGGCGAGCGCCTGCGCTCCTTCGAGCGCATCGTACGGTCCCGGGGCCTCGGCCTCGCGCCCGAGCGCCCGGGCGAGCGCCGGTACGAGCACGTTTTCGACCAAGGTGGATTTGCCCGAACCGGAGACCCCGGCGATCACCGTCAACCCCGAGAGGGGCAGCGCCAGGTCGATGCTTTTCAGGTTGTGCTCGCGCGCCCCGTAGAGTCGCAGCCAAGGACTTTCGCCCACCTCGCGCGGGGTTCGCTCCGCCTGCACCCGCAAGCGACCGCCGAGATAGGCGCCGGTGAGAGAGGCCGGATGCGCGGCGACGGCGGCAGGAGGTCCTGCAACCACCAGGCGCCCCCCTTGGGCCCCGGCGCCCGGCCCGAGGTCGATCACCCAATCGGCCGCGGCGATCACCTGCGGATCGTGCTCGATCACCACCACCGTGTTGCCCAGATCCACCAGCCGGCGGATCGCCCCGATGAGCCGCGCCACGTCGCGGGCGTGCAGTCCGGCGGTCGGCTCTTCCAGCACGAAGAGCGTCTCCACCAGCGAGGTGCCGAGCGCCGTGGTCAAATGGATGCGCTGCAATTCCCCACCCGAGAGGGTACGCGAGGCGCGATCGAGGGTGAGGTACCCCAGGCCGACCTCGCACAGATAGCTCAGGCGGGTCTCGATTTCCTCGAACACCTGCCGCAGGGTCTTGCCCTGGATGCCGGCCGCGCAGCGGCGCACGAAGGCGGCCGCCTCCTCGACCGGCAGGGCGAAGAGCTCGGGCAGGTCGTGACCGGGAAGGCGTCCGGGTGACGGCGTCTCGTCGGCGGCGGTCAAACGCCAGGCGAGCGCCTCCGGCTTGAGGCGTGCGCCGTGGCAGTCGGGGCAGACGGTGTAGCTGCGGTAGCGCGACAACAGCACCCGCACGTGCATCTTGTAGGCCTTGGATTCGAGCCACTCGAAGTAGCGGCGCACGCCGTACCAATGCCGCGGCCAGCTCGTTTCCCAATCGACCCAGTCGGGATCGCCTTCGAGCACCCAGCGCCGCTCCGCCTCGCTCAATTCGCGCCAGGGCACGTCCAGGCGCACGCCGGCGGCCGGAGCGAGCATCTCCAGTTCCTGCTGGCATTGCGCCGAGAATCCTCCCTGCCAGGGCCGGATCGCCCCTCGGCGCAGGGAAAGCGACGGGTCCGGGATCACCTTGTCCCAATCGATGCCGATCACCCGCCCAAAACCACGGCAGGTCGAACAGGCACCCACCGGTGAATTGAAGGAGAAGAGGCCCGGCGAGGGATCGGAAAAAGTCCGATCGCAAGCCCCGCAGTAGCGCTCGCGGCGGTATTCCCGTGCGGGAATCCGCTCGCAAAAAGGGGGCTCACCCGTCTCCGCCGGCTCACCCAGCCGATTTCGCAGTTCGTCCCAGTCGGCCACCGCCAGACGCCCCTGTCCCTGGGCGAAAGCCGCTTCCAGCGCCTCGGCGAGCCGCCGTTCCTCGACCGAGTCGAGGCGAAATCGATCCTGCACCACCCACCACCACCAGCGTCCGTCCCCGGCGGGCGTGCGGGCGACGACGCGCGCGTAGCCTTGGGCCGCGAGCCCGGCGCGTACCGTCTCGGCGGGCAGGCGTTCGGGCACCGGCAAGGGGAAGAGCACGGCAAGCCGCGCGGCCGGGGCAAAACGTCGCCGCAGGTCTGCAGCCACCGTCTCCGGCGTGTGGGGTACGATCTCCTCGCCGCAGCCGGGACAGAAGAGGCGTGCGGCGCGCGCATAGAGCCATTTGGCGTGATCGGCGATCTCGGTGAGCGTACCCACCGTCGAGCGCGAAGTGCGCACGCTGGTGCCGCCTTCGATGGCAATCGCCGGCAGCACCCCCTCGACCTCGTCGACCTCGGGCGCGTCCAGGCGCTCGAAGAACTGACGCGCATAGGGCGAGAAGGTCTCGACGTAGCGGCGCTGCCCCTCGGCATAGAGCGTCTCGATCACGAGCGATGATTTCCCCGCGCCCGAGACGCCGGTCACGGCGATGAACCGCCCCGTGGGCAGCTCGACGTCGAGGTTCTTCAGGTTGTGCTGGCGCGCGCCGCGGATGCGGATACAGGAGGCAGTGGATCTTCCCTCGTTTTCGTGCATGGGTCCCCGTGCGTTGCGGCCGACGAACCCGTCGGCGATTCCTGCGATCATAGCAAGTACGCCGCTATAATGCGATTCGCGCCACCTTTCGCCGCGCTCCCATGGAAGCCTTCCTCACCGCCACCGGGCTCGTCGCGCTCGCCGAAGTCGGCGACAAGACCCAGCTCCTCTCGCTCGTGCTCGCCGGACGCTATCGTGCGCCGTGGACGATCTGCGCGGCGATTCTCTTTGCCACCCTCGTCAATCACGCCGGTGCCGCGGCGCTGGGCGCGGCGGTGACGCAGTGGCTCGGACCGGAGGTGTTGCACGCCGTGGTCGCGATCTCTTTCGTCGCGCTGGGGTTGTGGATGCTGGTACCGGATACGATCGACGAAGACGAGACGAAGACGCGGCCGGCGGCGACGCTCACCCGCATCTTCACGATCGTGTCTTCCGCGTTCTTCCTTGCCGAGATGGGGGACAAGACGCAGCTCGCCACCGTGGCGCTCGCCGCGCACTATTCGCCTTGGGCGGCGGTGGTGACCGGCACCACCGTCGGCATGATGCTCGCCAACGCCCCGGTGGTGTGGTTCGGCGAGCGGATCACGCGCCGGCTGCCGGCCAAGACGATCCACCTGGTCGCGGCGCTCGCTTTCGTCCTGCTCGGCATCGCGGCCTGGTGGTGGTGATCAGCCGAAGCGCCCGGTGATGTAGTCCTCGGTCTGTTTCTTGCGCGGGCGCACGAAGAGCTCGTCGGTGCGACCGAACTCGACGAGCTCGCCCAGGTACATGAAGGCGGTGTAGTCCGAGATGCGCGCCGCCTGCTGCATGTTGTGGGTGACGATGAGAATGGTCACTTTTTCCTTGATCTCGGCGATGAGTTCCTCGATGCTCGCCGTGGCGATGGGGTCGAGCGCCGAAGTGGGCTCGTCGAAGAGGATGATCTCCGGGTCCGAAGCGAGCGCCCGGGCGATGCACAGGCGCTGCTGCTGGCCGCCCGAGAGGTTGAAGGCCAGATCGTCGAGCCGATCCTTGACCTCTTCCCACAGCGCCGCTCCGCGCAAGGCTTCTTCGACTTTCTCCTCCAGCACCGAGCGGCGTTTCTCGCCACGCACCATCAGGCCGTAGGCGACGTTCTCGAAAATCGTCTTGGGGAAGGGATTGGGTTTCTGGAACACCATCGAGATGCGCATGCGGATCTCGATGGGGTCGACTTCGGGCGAGACGAGGTTGACGTCGTCGGGATAGAGACGGATCTCGCCTTCGTAGCGGTTACCGGGATAGAGATCGTGCATGCGGTTGAAACTGCGCAACAAGGTCGATTTGCCGCAGCCGGACGGTCCGATCAAGGCGGTGACCCGACGTTCGGCCACCGGCAGGTCGACGTTTTTCAGGGCCTGGTTGTCACCATAGAAAAAATTGAACTTACGCGTCTCGGCCTTGAGCGTCTCGGTGACCATCGCGGCGTTGTCGTCCAGGGTTTTTGGTTGGTTCATACGGTCGATTCCGTCGAGAAATTGAGGTCGTTCACCATTTCAGCTTGCTGCGGATACGGCTGCGCAGCCAGATGGCGATGCCGTTCATCAAGAGGGTTGCCACGATGATGACGATGCCGGTGGCCGCTGCATTGACGTGAAACGCGGTCTGCGGACGCGACAGCCAGTTGAACATCTGGATGGGTAGTACGGTGAAAGGCGAGAAGAGCCAATCGAAGGGGCCCGCAGGGGGATCGCCGGTGAACGGAATCGGTGGCAGGAAAGCAATGAAAGTGAGCGCGCCGATGGTGATGACGGGCGCCGTCTCACCGATGGCTCGCGACAGGCCGATGATCACCCCGGTGTAGATGCCACCCGAAGCGTAGGGAACGAGGTGATCGCTCACCACTTGCCAGCGCGTCGCCCCCAAGGCATAAGCCGCCTCGCGGATGGCCACGGGAATGGCGCGCAGCGCCTCGCGGGTGGCCACGATGACGATGGGCAGGATCATGAGCCCGAGGGTGAGGCCGGCCGTGAGGATGCTATGCCCTAAACCGAGGATATAGACGAAAAGCCCCAGGGCAAGCAAGCCGTAGATGATGGAAGGCACCGCCGCGAGATTGGTCACGTTGATTTCGATGAGCTCCGTGATCCAGTTTTTCGGCGCGTATTCTTCCAGATAGATGGCCGCGGCCACCCCGAGCGGCACAGCGGTGAACGCGGTCACGACCATCACCAGGGCCGACCCGACCCAGGCCGAGAGAATACCCGCTTCCTCGGGCCGCCGCGACGGGAAATTCAGGAAGAAATCGGGGGTGAGCCGCTGCCAGCCGTCGATCACCAGATCGACGAAGAGGAGCATGAGGACGAGCACCCCCACGGTCGTGGCCAGCAAGCCGATGGTGCCGATGATCAAATCCCAGCGATGGTTTCGGGCGATGATCGTTCGCAACCGAGGACCCTGTGTCTCCGCCATCTCAATACACCTCGCGAATGCGCCGGCGCAGCATTTGGCCGATCAGGTTGAAAAACAAGGTGATCACCACGAGCACGAGCCCGACGGCGAAAATGCTCTGGTAGCCGATCGAACCGTGCGGCAGATCGCCCATGGCCACCTGCACGATGTAGGCGGTGATCGTCGCCGCGGGTTCGCGCGGATCGAAAGTGAAGTTGGGTTGCTGACCGGCGGCGATGGCCACGATCATCGTTTCGCCCACCGCCCGGGAAATCCCCAGCACGAACGCAGCCATCACCCCAGAGAAGGAAGCCGGGAGCACCACCCACATCGCCGTTTGAAAACGCGTGGCCCCCATGGCGTACGAGCCTTCGCGCAGCGCCATGGGCACGGCGCGCATCGCATCCTCGGCGATCGAAGCCACGTAGGGCACGATCATCAATCCCATCACCAGACCGGCGCTGAGCATGTTGAATCCGGGCAGCCCCGGAATGAGTTTCTGCAGCAGCGGCGTGACGAAGAGCAATGCGAAATAGCCATAGACGATGGTCGGCACGCCGGCGAGCAGTTCGAGGAAAGGTTTGAGCACCTCCGCGAGTTTCGGCGGAGCGAATTCGGATAGATACATCGCGATGAGGAAGCCCAGCGGGCCGGCGACGAGAAAGGCGATGGCGGAAGTCACCACCGTGCCGACCAGCAGCGGTAGCATGCCATACCTCGCACGCTCGAAGAGCGGCGTCCATTCGGTGCCGGTGAGAAACTCCACGAGCGAGACGTGTTCGAAGAACGTCGAGGCCTCGTAGAGCAAAATGGCGACGATGGCCACCGTCACCGCCACGGCGCAAAATGCCGCCACGAAAAGGATCGCCTCGATGACGCGTTCCTTGCCGTTGCGCACGTGGCGCATGGTGCGGATACGGTCGAGATAAGGAGAGGAAAGACTACCGCTACCACCCGTGTCGGTCGTCGTCATTGAATCGCTCATGGTCTGTCTGACCGTAGTAATAAGGATCGAACGATGAAAAAGCCATCGGCTGGCAATCGCGAGCCGATGGCGTGGCAATGCAGCTTACAGGTGCTTCTCACGCTGCAGCAATTCCTCGACCTTCAAACCGACGTCGGGCACACCGCCGAAAGCCGTGCCCGTTCTCATCGCCTTGAAGTTCTCCATCGCCAGCTCATAGGCTTGGCTGGGCAGATCGACGTAGCCCACTTCCCTGCTCAGCTTGGCAGCGTGCTGCAGATAGAATTCGACGAACTCTCGCACCTCCGGTTTTTCCTGGGCGGCCTTTGCGCTCACGTAGATGAAGACGGGGCGAGACAGCGGCTGGTACGAGCCGTTATTCACCGTTTCGACCGAGGGAGCGATGGCCGGCGAGTTTTCGTCTTTCTTGATCTTGACGGCCTTGACCTTGTCCTTGTTTTCCATGTAGTACGCCATGCCGAAGAAGCCCAAAGCGCCCACGTCGCGGCTGACGAACTGTACGATCACGTTGTCGTCTTCGGAAGCCATGAAATCACCCCGGCTCGACTTCGACTTGCCGACGATGGCTTCGGTGAAATAATCGAAGGTGCCGGAATCGGCACCGGGACCGGCGAGCTTGAGCGGATGATCAGGGAATCGCTCGGAGACCTTCTTCCAGTTGTCGACCACCCCTTGCGCGGAAGGCTCCCACATCTTCTTGAGCTCGGCCACCGTCATTTCCTCGGCCCAGGTGTTCTTCGGGTTGATCACGACGGTAATGGCGTCATAAGCCACCGGCAGCTCGATGTACTCGATTCCGGCCTGGCGGCACACTTCCATTTCCGACTTGAGGATGGGTCGTGATGCCCCGGAAATGTCCGTCTCGCCACGGCAGAATTTCTTGAATCCACCCCCGGTGCCGGAGATCCCCACCGTGACCTTCACCGTGCCTTTCTTCATTTTTTGATATTCCTCGGCCACGGCCTCGGTCACCGGATAAACCGTGCTCGATCCGTCGATCGTGACGATCTTCTGCTGTGCCTGAGCGGCACCGACCGCACCCACCAACGCCAGTGCTCCAAGCAGTACGCTTTTGGAGAATTTCATGGAACGACTCCTTGTTCGAGAAAGGGGCTTTGCAGGGACGAACGTCCCGACCCGGAGAGTCTAGAGTGCGATTGTTACGAGCTTGTTAAATTTTAACGCGATCGTCGCTTCGATGAGCATGGAGACCCGTCTTGCATCGAAGGAATTTCCTGCAAGACGCCAATGCCGAACGCGGCCCAGCCGGCGAGCAGCGCCGTGCCGCCTAACGGCGTCACCCACACCAGCGGCCACCATTGCGTAAAGGCATAAGCGTAGAGGCTGCCGCAGAAAGCGATCACCCCGCCCGTCCACAACCCCGCCGCGAGGCTCAAGGCCCGGTTCCTCCAGCCCGCGGCTCCCAGCACCCCCAGAGCGAAGAGCGCCAGGGCATGGACGAACTGGTAGAACACCGCCGTTTGCACGTTCTCGTAGAGCGCGGCGGCAAGGTGCGACCGCAACACATGCGCCCCGAACGCGCCCATGGCTACCCCCAGAAAGCCGAAGCACGCCGCGGCCAGTAGCGGGAAGCGGGAAGCCGTCATCACCCTTGTCACGAAACCTCCTCGAACGAGGAAACGGCCCGTTTCCTCCATTCCCAACCCGCCACCAGCGAGCCGCCCACGATCGCGAACGGCGCAAGCGTCCCCCACAGGACGATGGCGCTCGCTCCGATGAGGGTGGCGCGAACGATGGGTTTCATGGCTCCCGGGCCGAATGAAAGGTTGATGGTACATTGTAGCCGGACCCGGTTTCCTTGGGGGTTGAAAACGGGAATCCGTTACCCCACCTCGCTGCTCCAGCCGTCCGCCCCGCTTGGCCAGAAATTCTCGGCAAATACTTCGGCAAGTGGGCGTCGGCTGGCCCAATGGACTTCTTCCAACATCGGCCGTGGATAGAAAGAGGCCACATGGCCGAGGCAAAGTATGGCCATGGGTTTGGCCCCTTCCGGCATCCGCAACACATCCGCCAAACGCTGCGGATCGAACAGCGACACCCAGCCCATCCCCAACCCTTCGGCACGGGCTGCGAGCCACAGGTTCTGGATCGCACAGGATAGTGAAGCCACGTCCATCTCCGGCAGGGTCCGCCGACCGAATACATGCCGCTCCCGCCCCGGAGCAAGGGCGACGACGAAGATCTCGGCGGCTTCGAGGATCCCTTCCACCTTGAGGCGCAGGAATTCCTCACTCCGCTCGCCCATGGCCCGGGCCGTCGCTTGGCGTTCCTCCTCGACCAGGCGATGGATCGCTTGCCGCAAGGCACGGTCGGTGATGCGCAGAAAACGCCAAGGCTGCATGTAACCCACGCTGGGCGCCTGATGCGCCGCCCACAGCAGCCGGTGCAGAATTTCGGGATCGACCGGGTCGGGTAGAAAATGGCGCATGTCGCGACGCTCGGCAATGGCGCGGTACACCGCCTCGCGCTCCGCCTCGGAAAAGCGATGAGGGGAAGGCGGAAAAGGAAGGCTCATATCGCTCTCCACGTCGTGGAGTCGGTCATCGATCCAAAAAGTGCCGCCGTCGCCACCGGGTTCGACGGAAAATAGAAGTGCATGTAGCTCGCCGTGAGCCGGCCTTGGCGGTAAATCGCCTCGCCACCGGCGCCGCGGGTCTTGCGCGCAAGAGCGAGCGGCGCGAGCGTCGTCTCGAACGTGGAGTAGTGGAAGGTGTGGCCGGTGAGGCGTCCCTCGGGGAGATCCCCTTCCAGCACGCCGAGGCCGGCGAGCCTCGATTGCATGCGCGCCTGGCCTGGAATCAGACCGAACATCGGCCAGGACCGGCCCGCGGCATCGACGAGGGTCTCGGCGCAGGCGATCATGCCGCCGCACTCGGCGAGCAGCGCCTTGCCCGACTGCACGTGGGCGGCGAGTGCCGCGGCCATCGGGCGGTTGGCGGCGATCGCCGCCGCGTGCAGCTCGGGGTAACCACCGGGTAACCAAACGGCATCACACGGCGGCAGGGCGGAGTCCGCGAGCGGGGAGAAGAAGACCGTGCGGGCCCCGAGGGCGTGCAGGGTCTCGAGATTGGCGGGGTAGAGGAAACAAAAAGCGGCATCGCGCGCCACCGCCACCGTCTGGCCGGCGAGGAGCGGCGGAAGGGACGATGGGGCATCTGCCGGCAGAAAGGCGACCGGCGGCGGCAGCGCTGCGGCCTCGGTCTGGCCGATGGCCTCGGCCATGCGATCCAGTCGCGTTTCCAGGTCAGCGATTTCAGCGGCGGGCAGCAATCCCAGGTGGCGCTCGGGAAGGGTCATCGCCTCGTCGCGCGGCAAATGCCCAGCCCAGGCGATGTCCTCGGGCAGCGTGTCGCGGCACAGCCGCGCGTGCATGGCGCTACCGATGCGGTTGGCGAGCACGTGGGTGATCGGTGCCCCTTCGCGGTAGTGTTTCAATCCCCAGGCCACGGCGCCGAAACTGCCGGCCATGGCACTCGCATCGATGACGAGCAGGATGGGAAGATGCAGACGGCGCGCGAGTTCGGCGGCGCTGGGTTCGCCGTCGTGCAACCCCATCACGCCTTCGACGAGGAGGAGATCGGCGTGCCGCGCCGCACGCGCGAGGCGCCAGCGGGCATCTTCTTCCCCGGCCATGCGAAAGTCGATCGTCTCGCAAGGCGCACCCGAGGCGAGTTCGTGGATCTGCGGATCGAGAAAATCCGGCCCGCATTTGAACACGCGCACCCGTCGCCCCTGGCGGGTATGCCAGCGCGCGAGCGCCGCCACCACGGTGGTCTTGCCGTGACCAGAAGCGGGAGCGGCGACGAGCCAGGCGGGACAGTTCACCATTCGATCCCCGGCATGGCCTTCACCCCCGCCTGGAAAGCGTGTTTGACGAGTCCCATCTCGGTGACGGTGTCGGCCGCTTCGACCAACGCCGCCGGCGCGGCCCGCCCGGTGACGATGAGGTGCTGGTGGAACGGGCGCGCGCGAAACACCGCCAGCGCCTCTTCCAGGTCGAGCCAGTGATACTTGAAGGCGTAGGTGAGCTCGTCGAGGATCACGAGCGCCACGCCCGGATCGGTGAGCGCGGCGCGGGCCGTCTCCCAGGCGGCGCGGGCGGCGGCTGCGTCGCGCGCCGGGTCCTGCGTCTCCCAGGTGAACCCCTCGCCCATCACGTACCAGCGCACCGCCGGGTGGCGACGGAAGAAGGCTTCCTCGCCGGTATCGGAGCGGCTCTTGACGAACTGTACGACCACGGCGTTCATGCCGTGCCCCAGGGCGCGGGCGAGCACGCCGAACGCGGCGCTCGATTTCCCCTTGCCGCTGCCGGTATGGAGCAGGAAGACCCCCCGCTCGAGCGACGCCCGGGCGATGCGCTCCTCGATCACCGCCTTTTTGCGCTGCATGCGGGCGCGATGGCGCGCCGTGTCTTCTTCAGCCATCGGATTCCTCCGCGAGCAGGGCGGCGAGATAGTCTTCCGGCAGGGCGTAGCGCCGCGCGAGGCTCGCCGGGCTCTCGCCGCTTGCGCGAATCTCGCGCAACCACCCCTCGAGGCCGCTCGAAAGCGAGCGGCCGGCCTGCTCTCCCGCGCGCGCCTGACGTTCCCCCTCGTCGAAAACGTACTTTTCACCATAGCCGCGCGGCGTCACCATCAGGCCGTGGCGCACGAAGGTGCGGGAATTGCCCACCAGCACCGTCGAGAGCATGCCGATCTCGGCCTCGGCCATGCGCTCGAGCGTGGTTAGTTCGATGCGCTGTTTCGGCCGGTAGGCGGATTTGACGATGGCGACCGGCGTATCGGGCGCGCGGTGGCGCAGCAGCAGCCGCTGGGCTTCGACGATGTGGCGCGTGCGCCGTCCGCTCTTGGGATTGTAGAGGGCGACGACGAAATCGGCGGCGGCAGCGGCCTCCAGCCGCCGGGCGATCACCGGCCAGGGCGTGAGGAGATCGGAGAGCGAAATGGCGCAGAAATCGTGCGTGAGCGGCGCGCCCACGAGAGCGGCGCAGGCGTTGATGGCCGAGGCGCCCGGAACGATCTCCACGGCCACATCGCCCTCGGGCTGCCAGCCAGCGGCAAAGAGCACCTCGAACGTCGGCCCGGCCATGCCATAGACCCCGGCATCGCCCGATGAGATGAGCGCCACCGTCTTGCCCTGCCGGGCACGCTCGAGCGCCTCGACCGCCCGATCGAGTTCCTCGGTCATCGACTTGCGGATCACCTCTTTGCCTTCGAGCAACGGCGCCACCAGGCGCACGTAGGTGACATAGCCGATGACCGTGTCGGCTTCGGCGATGGCCTGCCGCGCGCGGGCACTCATGTGCGCCTCGCTGCCGGGGCCGATACCCACCAGAAAGATCTTGCCGCGCGCGGCAACCTCGGTTTCCTTCATGACATCCTCGCAATCGAGACGGTGGCATTGCGGCCGTCGGGGCCGCGGTAGCGGTGTTTTTCCACGATCAAGTCCTGCATTGGCGCGCCGGCGGCAAGCAAGGCCGCCGCCTCGGCCACCGAGGGCGTGCCGGTGTGGCGGCGCACGACTTCGGAAGGATGCGGCACCGGCACTGCCGCCAGTTCCTCGGGGGAATAAAAGCGCAGCGGACAGGAGAGTCGCGCGGCGAGGGCGAGCAGCCCCGGCTCGTCGGCCTTGAGGGTGATGCTGGCAAGGAGAACGATGGACTCGGGCGCAAGGCCAGCTTCTGCGAGCGCCTGTGAAAGCACCGTCTCGAGGGTGGCGAGCGGCGTGCCCCGATCGCAGCCGATTCCCACTGCGACTTTCATGGCGACTCCGGCGGACGATAGATCACGCGCCGCCCGGCCCACTGAGGGTGATCCTCGGCGCGCCCTTCGCGTGTGATCCACAGAAGAGCGGCGTAGCGGGCCGGATCGGCCTCCTCCAGCCGATCGAGCCTGACGAGGTTCGCCGGCAGCGGACCGCTGCGCCCGTTGGCGTGCCCGCGCCACCAGTCGGTACTGCCCGCTTCCTGCACCAAGGCCACCGGCTCGTCGTTGACCACGGCCGCGCTGCAGTGCACGATCTCGTCGTGGCTTGCCTCGAAGTGCCAGCCGAGTTCGCGCCCCAGCAGATCGACGCACAAGGTTTCGCGGGCGTCCGATGCCGTGGTGAGCACGGCCGTGGCCCCCAGCGCGAGCGCCAGATGCCCGGCGAGCGCGTTCGCTCCGCCCAGATGCCCCGAGAGCACGGGAATGACGAAACGCCCTGCCTCGTCGAGCACCACCACCGCAGGATCCTGCTCCTTGTCGCGCAGATGTGGGGCGATGAGCCGCACCACCGCCCCCAGCGAGACGATGGCCACGATCGCATCGAAGGCGGCAAAGAGCGCCGGGATCTGCTCGCCCGTCTTGCCCTCGTAGCACTGCGCTCTGCCTGGAGCCGCCCGCTGCGCCAGTTCGGCGAATTTGGCCGGCGCGAAAACCCGGGCGCCGGGAAGCGCCGCCGCCACCCTGCCCGCCAGCGCAAGGCCGTGTTTGGTGATCGCCACCACCGCGCATCTCATGACGGCACCTCCAGTGGTTTCTTGCGGCAACCGCGCCGCAGCGCGCCACGCGGCAGACCCTGCTGGCGCACGATCAAGAGCGAGAGGTAATTCACTTTTTCCCCCGTGAGCGTGGCCACGTCCCGGACGAGACGCTGCTCGGGCGCACCGACTTTCTCGCAAAAAAACGTCTGCCCGAGCAAGTCGCGGCGGGCAAGGAGCGCCAGGATCTCGTCGAGCAGGGGTTTGACCTTGAGCAGCACCACGGTGTCGAACTCGTCGAGCAGATGATCGATCACGCCGATGCCGTAGGCGGCCGGAATCACGGCCACCCGATCGTCCTCCTCGGCGAGCGGCACGCCGGCCGCGGCGGCCGCGGCGAGGAAAGAAGGGACGCCGGCGACGGTTTCGATCGTGCAGCCCGGTGCGTGCGCCTCGAGCGTACGGGCCAGATGCCCGAACGTGGCGAACGTGGAGGCGTCCCCCTCCACCAGGAAGACGAATTCGGACGTCTCCCGCGCCAGCTCGATCACTTGCTGCGCCGCCCGCTGCCAGGCGCGCTCGAGCACTTCCGCTTGGCGCGTCATGGGGAAGACGAGGGGCACGGCGTCTTCGGGCACGGCGAGGCCCGCGCGGCGCACGATGTCGAGGGCGTAGGAGTCGCCGCCGCCTCGCTTCACCGGATAGAGCCAGCGCGCCCCGCTCGTGAGCGCCTCCCAGGCACGCCGGGTGATGAGACCCGGATCGCCCGGGCCGAGCGAAACACCGGTGAGTTTCATTCTCCCTCCTTGGCCACGGTGACGATCCACACCGGGTTCTGCGCGGCGAGCCGGTGCATGTCGAGGATGGGTTTGCTGCGGCTCGCCTGCAGCTGCACCACCTCCCAGGGAAAACCCGAGGAACGCACCGCCGCTATCGCGGTAGCGAGATTTTCCAGCGTCACGAAATTCATCACCAGGCGGCCGCCGTCCTTGAGCCGTGCGAGCGCGAGTGCGATCAGCTCGGGCAACTCCCCGCCCGAGCCGCCGATGAAGACCGCATCCGGCGCCGGCCATTCGTCCAGTCCTTGCGGCGCCCGCCCCTCGACGAGGACGTAGTTGGCCACGCGCAAGCGGCGAGCATTCTCGCGGGCGTTGGCCGCCTCGGCGGCGTTCTTCTCGATCGCCCAGACCTCCCCCTCGGGGCACAGACGGGCGCACTCCAGCCCCACCGAACCGGACCCCGCGCCGATGTCCCAGACGCAGGTATCGGGCCGCAACCGGAGCTTCGCCAGCGACAACGCCCGCGCCTCCTGCTTGGTGAGAAGCCCTTTCTCCGGAGCCCGCTGGGCGTATTCCGCGTCTTCCAGGCCGAAAAGCGGCGCTTCCCCGCCGTGGCGCTCGATGAGCACCACGTTGGGATCGGGAAATTCCCTTCGGGCCGCTTCTTGCGGCGTGAGCGGCCCGAAGAGCGCCTCGTCGGCGAGCAGCAAACGGCTCGCCACCCGCATCCGTATCTCTTCGCCATAGCCGCAGTCGATGAGGGCGCGGGCGATGCGTGCCGGACCGTTCTCCGGGCTGGTGAAGACCGCCACACGCCTCGCCTGGGCCACGGCGCGCAGTACCGGCGACAGCGGATGCCCCGGACCCGCCGCAAAAGACCAGTCGCCCGCGTCGCGCGCATGGCAACTGGCGATGCGCACCTCCTGCCACGGCAGCTTCCAACGGGCAAAGGCGAGCTGCAGGGTCGAGACGGCCGGCAACACCGCCACCCGCGCCTCCCCCAGGCGGGCGATCAACCACGGGGCCAGGCCGTGGCACAGCGGATCGCCCGTGGCGAGCACCGCCACTTTCCGCCCCCTGCCGAGCGCCTCTTCCACCCAGCGCGGCACTTCGGCCAAAGCGCCGTCGAGCGCGCGCCATTCGCGACCTTCCGACAGGTGCGGGCGCACGAGGGCGAGGGTGCGCTCCGCGCCGATCACGAGTTCGGCCTCGTGCAGGCAGCGGCGGGACTTATCTCCCAGACCTTCCCAACCGTCGTCGAGGATGCCGATCACGGCACAACGTTCAGGCACATTCATCGGTTTGCGCGGGAAACCCCGGCCTTCAGGTCGGGGAGGGAGAGCGCAGCGTGCAGGGCACGCCCCCTTGTTCCCGCTCCCTCCTTTCGTCAAGTTGCTCTCTTGATCCACGAATACCCATACCCATCGGCTCGCTGAAGGAGCGTACAGTGGTGATGGGCAATGCCCTGAATCACTTCCTCCCGTGTTTGGATATTGAAAGAACCCGATGCGCGCACGGCCACGCGACCGACGTAGGTACCCGCTTTCTTGCCCTTGGTCACTTCGGCGCGCACCCAATCGCCCGTCTGGAACCCGAAGTGCCGCTTTTGCCGCGTGAGATAGCCGCGGGGAAAGCCGAACCGATCGAGGCGCGTGCGCTGGTAGCTCCCTCGGCCGGTCGCCTTGATCTGGAGCACGGGCCGACCCCAGTCGAACGCGGCGTGCGTTACCCCGACACAGGCGGCATCGAGCGCGTGCGTCTTGGGGATGCCTAGACGCATGCGATTGAATTTCGTACGCCCGCCTGAGCCGGTCTCGAGCGGCAGGTTTGTCGCCTTGAGCGCCTCGTAAAGCGCCCAACGGGTCGAATTGACGGCGGCGGCATCGTGCAAGGGGCGCTTGGCTTGCTCGAGGAGTTTGGCGAGCCGCTGTGGGTCCTTGGCAAGGAAGACGCGTACGTCCTGCGAATCCTTTTTGCGGTTACACGGCGCACAGGCGAGCGTCAGGTTGCTCACCCGGTCGCTGCCACCTCTGGCCTTGGGGTGGATGTGCTCGATCTGCAGGGGAACATCCTGGGCTCCGCAGTAGGCGCACTTTCTTCCCCACTTCTCCAAGAGATACTCGCGCACCTCGTACCCGGCGAGCGTTCCCTGCTGGTACTCGATGCCGGAGATTTCCGGGTTTTCCATCGCTTGCATGTCGAATCGCACCAGTTCCTGCGCGATGCCGGAAACTGGCGCGAGCCGTTGCAGGCGGCGCACCCAGGCGAGGGTTGTCCCTACCCGGTGACGCAGTGATGGTGGCAGCCACCCCTCGGGTTTCCTGCGATTGAGAAAGCGCGGCGCGCGATAGCGCAGCATCGAACGACGACGGCGTCGCATCTGACGCCGCGCGGTGAGCGCCTCGCTGATCTGCCGACCACGATGCACGAGTTCGGCAAGCCACAGGACATGGACTTGGCGCTGAATTTCGCCAGTTTCCTCGTCGACCGATTCGGCCTCGCGCACCACGGCGATCCCGGTCGTTTTGCTGCCCGGATCGAGCTTGAGGCGCAGCGGCTGCAAGACGCTTTCCTCTTGGGTGCGGTCGATCAAGCGGATCGTAAAAGGCATGAGCCGATGCACCCGAGCACGGCCACGCTCCAAGAGCAGCCGCGCGCGCTTTTCGCTGCACGGCATGAGCGGCTTTTTCCTTTTGTCCAAAACAAATACCGCCATAACTTCCTCCTTACGTTCGTCCCTTACGGGACTGGTGACGGGTCCATCAGGACCGCTCCCCTCGACAATGTGGTACGGCAGCTTGGACGGTTTCCCGTCCGGGAATGGGTCGTTTCGTGGCTCCCCTTGCCTTGTCTGCACCCATTCCTTTCAGAGCCGCGGACTGGGGAGGCATCCGCGGGTGAGTCTGCGCACTTCCGTACTACGTAGCGCCATTTCTGACGCTCAGTCTGGTCAATCAAGCCTGTCAGGGTTTCCCCTTACAAGCTCCGCCCTTTAGGGCGGGGAGGATTGACCTTCTTCCACCCGGCAGATCGCCTGCCCTTCGAAATCGCACACCAGCACCGTGAGGTGATACTCGCCCGGATGATCCGCCTTCAGACGACGGATCGCGCGCATGGCCACGGCCCGGTGAAACGGCACCGCCAGCCCCAGCTCGGCCAGCCGTTCGGCGCCAAAACGCGCCGTCTCGGCAGCGCGGATCTCCTCGACCACCGCCTCGGGCGCGCCCACTTCGCGGGCAGCCTCGGCGAGCAGATCGCGATCGACTTCGGCCTTCCACGCATGCGTCACCGCCAGCCCCTGGCACATCTTGGTGAGCTTGCCGATCATCGCTCCCACGCAGACATGGCGCACGCGCCGGGCGATCGCCGCGCGAAACGCCGCCTTGACGAAATCGCCCATCTGCACGAAAGCCGCTTCGGGCAGATGCGGCAACTGGCGCATGGCGAACTTCTCGGTGCGCCCCCCGGTGGTGAAGACCACCGTGTCGCAACCCTGCGCCACCGCCACGTCCACGGCCTGCACCACGCTCGCGCGAAACGCCGCTGTCGAATAGGGGCGCACGATGCCGGTGGTGCCGAGAATCGAAATACCCCCCAGGATTCCCAGACGGGCGTTGAGCGTTTTCTTCGCCATCTCCTCGCCGCCGGGCACCGAGATCCTCACCGCCAACCCGTCGGTGCGCAACAGCGCTTCCGCCACCGCCTGCACGTTCTCGGTGATGTTGCGCCGTGGCACCGGATTGATCGCCGGTCCCCCCACCTCCAGGCCCAATCCCGGCTTGGTCACCACGCCCACGCCTTCGCCCCCCTCGAGGGCAATCACGCCGGCGCGCCCGGGCAGGCGCCGCACCTCGACCGTCAAGTGCGCCCCGTGGGTGGCATCGGGATCGTCGCCCGCATCCTTCACCACCACCGCCCGACACGTGTCGGCGTCGAGGAACACGGTCTCATGCACGGGAAAGCGCACGATCTGCCCGTTGGGCAGACGGCACTCGATCTCGGTGGGCCGCTCGCCGGAGACGAGCGCCCAAGCCGCCGCCCGTGCCGCGGCCGCCGAACACGCCCCGGTGGTAAAGCCGGTGCGGTTGCCGCGTTTCTTCGGCACACTCTTGCGGATTTTCTCCTCGCTCACACGTCCCCTTCTTCCTCCGCGAGCGCGAGCAGGGCATGTAGTGCCGCCACGACGAGGGTGGATCCCCCCTTGCGCCCGCGAATGGCGATCCACGGCACTTCTTGCTGCGCCATCAACCGTTCCTTGGATTCGGCGGCCGAGACGAAACCCACCGGCATACCCAGCACCAGTGCCGGGCGCACGCCCTCTTCTTCGATGAGACGAATCACCTCGATCAGCGCGGTCGGGGCATTACCGACGGCGACGATCGAGCCTTCGAGCAAGCCCAAGCGGTGCGCCTTGCGCATCGCCTCGACCGCCCGGGTGCCGCCGTTCGCTTTCGCCGCCGCGATCACGTCTTCATCGGCGATGAACTGATGCGCCGTCATGCCGAAATGCGACAGGCGCGGGCGCGACAGCCCCACGCAGATCATCTCCACGTCCGCCACCACGGGCGTGCCCCCCCGGCGGATCGCCGCGATCCCCGCCTCAATCGCCTCGGGGTGAAAGAACGTCAGCCCGTTGAACTCGAAATCGGCACTCGCGTGGATCATACGCCGCACCACCGGCCACTGCGATGCGGCATAGCAATGCGCTCCCCCCACCTCGGCATCGATGATGGCGAAAGAATCGTGCTCGATCGCGCGCCCCAAGGCCGTGAGCTGTTCGGTGATCGCCGTCATGATCCTCCCTCATCCGTGATGATGCGCATGAGCATGTTCGTGGGCCGCAGCAGCGCGGTATTTGCAGCCGTCGCACTCCAGCATCCCCTCTCGCTCCCCGTTCGTCACCCGCGATTCCAGCAACGCCACGAGGCGCTCGTCGAAACCGAAATGACGCGCCAGCGCGAACGCCACCGTAGGATATTGCCGCCGCAGGCGCTCCACCTGCGCCCCGATGCGCTCGATCAGCACTCCGGTGAAGAGATACACGGGAACGATGGCGATCTGCATCATGCCGAGTTTCACCTGCCGCGCCACCACCGTCTCCAGACGCGGCCAGGTGATGCCGGTAAAGGCGAGATCGACCAGCTCGTGGTCATTGGCCTCGAACACCCAGCGCGCCATTTTCGCGAGTTCGGCGTTCCCTCCCGGATCCGACGAACCGCGTCCGAGCAAAATCACGCCCGTGGTAGCCGGATCGGGCACGTCCAGTTCCCGCAATGCCTCCTGCAGCCTCTGCTGGATGAGCGGGAAAAGCTCCGCTCCCATGCCCATGTGCCTGCGCGCCACGAAGTGCACCTGCGGGTGGCGCGCCCGCGCCCGCTCGATCGCCTCAGGCAGTTCCATCTTCACGTGCCCGGCCGCGTTGAGGATGAGCGGTACCACCACCACCTCGCGCGCGCCTGCCGCCGCCCGATCGAGCCCTTCGTCGAGCAGGATTTCGGCATGCTCGATGAAACACAGTTCGATGCGCCATTGTGGCCGCATCTGCCGCCAGCGCGCCACGAATTCCGCGGTCTCGACGTTTCCCGCCGCCTCGCGCGACCCGTGCGCCACCACCAGCACCGTGCGTTCGTTCATGTGTCGCATTCCTTCGTCTTTGCTTTGCGCCAGCGATGCGTAAAGGAAGGGTCGTAGAGCTTGCTGCGTGCCAAATCCGGCCACGACGCCGCCCCCAGCGTGGGGCCGACCACGATCATCGCCTGACTCACGATCCCCGCCTCGCGGCACGCCCGGCGCAATTCCCCCAGCGTGGTGCGCACGATGCGCTCCTCGTCCGCCCAGCTTGCCTTGTGCACCACCAGCACCGGCGATTCTTCCGCCCAACCGGCCGCGCGCAAACCCCGCTCGACCTCGGCGAGCCGCGTGATCGAGAGAAAGAGACAGATCGTGCTGCGGTGCGCCGCGAGGGACTCGAGCTCCTCACCCGGCGGCATGGGCGTACGCCCGGCCACCCGGGTGAGGATCACCGTCTGCGTCACTTCGGGCAAGGTCATCGATTCGCCCGCGGCCGCCATCGCCGCCATCGCCGAAGACACTCCCGGTACCACCTTCCAGGAAATGCCCGCCGCCGTGAGCGGCCGGGTGAGCTCGATGAGCGCCCCATAGAGCGTGGGGTCGCCCGTCTGCAGGCGCACCACCGTCTCGTGCGCCTTCGCCGCGGCCACCAGCCACTCGGTCATCTCCTCGAGCGTCATGTCTTTCGAATCGCAGATGAGGCAACCCGGCGGCGCGTAACGCGTCACGGCGGCATCCACCAACGACCCGGCGAAGAGCACGGCACCGGCACACTCGAGCAGCTTCTTGCCCTTGACGGTGAGGAGCTCCGGATCGCCGGGGCCGGCGCCGACGAACCATACCGTCCCCGGCATCAGGCCCGACCCATGAAGAGCCGCCGCTGCAACAGCAGGGATTCCCTCCCGCGATGCCAAGCCTTGGCCGCCGCGAGCACCGCCAGGTCGATGAGCGGCTCGACGAGCACCACCGCAAGGTAGGCCGCGCCGAACGAAGCCACCTGCGCGAGGTTTTCCGCGCCGACCCCCTGACCGTAGAGCGCCCAAAAAGCCACCCACGACACCACGCCCCCCTGGTAGGCGAGCGACAGGCGCAGCACGTCGCGATAACGCAGATCGACGTAAGGCGTGTGCGGCGCCACGATGCGCCGGGCCAAGAGCGCCGTGGCGAAGAGCGGTACGAGCAAAGTGGTCACGTTCATGCCGAACTGCGGCAGATCGGCGGGCGAGAAGAACATCCCTTGGGCGAGGAGCCCGCCGGCGAGCCCCAGAGCCGCTGCCGCAGGGCCGAAGAGCAGCAGCAGGGTGGACCCCAGGATGAGGTGGACCTCGGACACGCCCACCGGTCGATGGGGAAAGACCTCGAAGAAACAGAACACGAGGAAGGACGCCACGAGGGTGCGCAACGCGAGCGCCGCCACCCCGTCCTTTCTCACCACCTTGGCCGAGAGCAAGAGCGCCGCCCCCAGACTCGCGGCCGCGGTGGCATGACCCAACAAGAGTTTGGCGCCCGTGACGACGCCTGGTTCGATATGCATGACCCGTCTCCTTTGCGAAGGCTTCGCCAAGACGAGCCGCACGAGGAGAAAGGGCCTGCGGTGAGGGGAAGATAAAAGGAAACCGCCCCGGACCGTCAGCCAAACCCACACCCCGGGGCTCGCACCAACTACGCACTTCGGGCCGGTCTTCTGGCTCGCCGTCGTCCGGTCCGCGCGCCTTCCCATGCCGTTGAAGGCACAGTGGCCGATGCGCTTCCCGTCAGGCTCACAGCAGCGGGGGCTGCGCCGGAATGGCGGGGCGATGCCCGCTTCACCGGCTTCCCGTTTCACCCACTCGCAAGACGTCGGAGCGGGCACCCGAAGCAAAGGCAAGATACACCGCCGCCGCGTACGATGTCAACGCCATGGACTCCAGCCCTCCTTCCTGTGGATCGTGAAGAAACAAGCGCAAGTCCTTGAACGGATTTGTCTCATCCTGGGATTTTCACAAAATTATCCACAAGCCTGTCCCAATTCTGAGGCGAGTTTGTCTGCCATCTCCCGCCAGCCCGCCGACGGTGCACGGATACAAGGATTCTCCGGTAATCGTTTGTGGATCAATGGAAAATTTCCCCATCGGGTGAATTTCCTCCCCAAACCGCCCACTGCTCACTCCAGGGTTTTCCCAAAGTTTTCCCGCCGGGGAAACGTGCAGATGCCTTGGACGGTAAGAAGTTATCCACAGATTTGGAGGAAACATTGTTTACATGGTTTTTTGTTTACTTGATTTGGTTGTTAACCCCATTCTGTTTGGCCAAATCAACCATGAAGAAAGAAAGGTTTTTACTTCCTGCCAAAAACCATTTTTAAATTGATGTTTTTTTGTGACCGATACGCCACAGTGGACAAGGCGAAGGGAAACCGTGGGAAAGTTTGGGGAAAACTCCCCGTTTTTTCTGGATCCCGGAAAGCATTCGTCTACACCACACCGCTTGCAAACCCTTCGTTCCCCTCGTTCACCATCAAGAAAAATCCAACGAAATCATGGTTTTTACTAAGTTTTCCACAGAACCCCGTCGAGCATAGTAAACACTAGAAGTTTTTATAAAAGATCTGTGTACAACTACCGATCACGGCGTCCTCGCCCTGCCGTTTGCTGCCCCTTGCTCTCGTCGCCCCTTGCCCCTAGACTTCCCTGCAACCTCCAAGGGGACATCGTTATGCACTTCGAACACCGCCTTTTCTTTCCTCCGGAAGAAGCACTCGATGCCACCGCAGTCTGGCAAGGATTGGCGGCTCGCATCGAGCATCCGCAGGAATTCGTCCTGGGGATGACCGGCTGCGACATCCTGGAGCGAGGCCCGGCGCACGTGCTGCGCCGGCTGCACTTCGGCCCCGACAGCTACCGTGATCGCGTCGAGTGGGAAGAGGGAAAACGGCTGCGTTTCATCGTCGAACCCCAGGGAGGCCGGCCCGGCGGAACTCTGGAGATCTCGCTCGTCATCGAAGGCGAACGCCTGGGGCTGGATTTCCGCTACGACACCACCCTGGACGAGGCACTGCTCGCGCCCGATGGACGACCCGTGGCCGAATGGCTCGCCAAGGCCTACGCCGCGGCCGATGCCGACACCATGGCGCGCATCGTCGCGATCGCACGGAAGAAACGAGGGAAAGCATGATCGAATTCAAGAACCTGCGACTATACCGATGGGATGGAAAGGAAGGGCGAACCTACTGGAACGAGCTCTTCCTTCGTCGCCCCTTTCTGCCGGTGGGGCCGCAGAACGAAACGAGCGAGGGCTGGGCGCCGCCCTTCGGCGATGACGAGGCCATTGCGGACGTAGGAGGACACTGGCTGGCGCATTGGGTGCGCGAGGAGCGTCTCCTGCCGGCGAGCGTGGTCAAGGCCGAGGCCGAACAGCGCGCCGAGGCGATCGCCGACGAACGAGGCTACCCCCTGTCGCGCAAGGAACTGCGCGAGCTGCGTGAAGCCATTCGCGCCGAGTGGCTACCGCGCGCCTTCACCCGGCGTCGGCGCGTGCCGGTGTGGATCGACCCGCGCGAAGGGTGGTTCGCCGTCGATGCCGGCAGCCTTGCGCTCGCCGAACGGGTGATCGACACGCTGCGCGCCACCGCCGAGCGTTTTCCCTTGAAGCCCTGGCGCACCCGGCTCTCGCCCGCTTCGGCGATGGCCGACTGGCTGCTCGCGGCAGAAGCCCCCGGCCCCTTCTCGCTCGAAGACGAGGTCCAGCTCGAGGCGCAGGACGACAGCCGCGCCCTCGTGCGCTATGCCCGCCTGCCGCTGGGAGAAGGCAGCGTGGCCGCCGAGATCCGCTCGCACCTCGCGGCCGGCAAACGCCCGACGCGGCTCGCGCTCGCCTACGCCGATCGGCTGAGTTTCGTGCTCACCGCCGACGGGGCGCTCAAACGCCTCGCACGCACCGATGCGGAGGACGAGACGACGGGCGAGGCGCGCGATGCCCGTGAGCGCTTCGAGGGGCGTTTCTACCTCTTCGCCGAGACCTTGCGTTCCATGCTGCCGGCGCTCTCGGCCGCGCTCGGCGGAGAACTCGGCGAAGAAGGCGAGCAGGGAAAGAGCTCGACCTCGCCGATCTCCGGCAATCCGGGCAGCCAGACCTCGAGCGCATGACAGGCTTCGTCACCCGGGCAGAGGCGATAGGGCGATGCGAACGGCGAATGGGCCAGATGCAGGGCAGGAAGGCGCAAGGCTTCCTCATAGACCCAGACGCCGTTTTCCCTCTTCGCCCGAGGCGGTGGTTCCATTCCTGCCCCCGAACCATGGATGCGGCCTTCGACGAAGACGAGCTGGGGCGACTCGCCCTCCTCGATGCGCCAGCGCTCTTCCCACTGCGTCTTCTCGATCGAATGCTGCCAGCTCAAGGTGAAGACGCTCACCGGCAGCAAGACCGTCGTTCCCAGCACGCTCAGGCAAAGACCGATCATGTCGGCGAAGACCTACGACGATGGCGCCAGACGTGCTGGATCAGGATGATCGCCCCGGCCAGCAGGCCCAATTCGTCGGTGATGGGCATGGCGATCACGAGCAAGGCCGCGGCGGCGAAAGCCCACAGCCGCTCGAACCAGGACAGGGGGCCGAGCCAGTAGCCGATCGCCGTACAGCCCCACAGCCAGATCGCCACGATTACTTTGAAGACGATGTAGCCGACTTCCAACCATCCCGGGTCACCCTGCAGCATCAGCGCCGGGGTATACACCGCCATGAAAGGGATGACGAACCCGGCCGCTGCCACACGGATCGCCTGCAAGCTGATGGCCAGACCGGGGGCCCCCGCGATCGGTGCGGCAGCGAAACAGGCCAAGGCCACGGGGGGCGTGAGATCGGCCATGATGCCGAAATAGAAGACGAACATGTGGCTCACTATGAGCGGTACGTCGAGGTGCAACAGCGCTGGGGCAGCGAGCGAGCTGGTGATGATGTAGTTGGGGATGGTCGGGATGCCCATGCCCAGTACCAGGCACACGAGCATCGTCAGGAGCAACGACAAAAAGAGACTCTGCTCTCCTACGGCGAGCACGGCATTGGCAAAGCTCGAAGCCGCGCCGGTGAGGGTCATCACGCCGATGATGACGCCGACCTGGGCACAGGCGATTCCCACCGGCAGTGCCTGGCGCGCGCCTTCGGCCAGGGCCGACACCAAGTCTTTCAGGGTAGGCCGGCTCTTCGTATTCAAGGCGCAGGCAAACACCAGCACGGCGATCAGCACCAGCACCGGAGTGATTCCCCAGCGCAGGAAAGTCGAGCACATCACGCCGAGAGCGATCCAGAAGAGGAAACGGAGCGCTTTGGTGAGCAGCGCGGTCGAGAGGATGGTGCCCAGGATCAGAACGACGGTGAGCAGTAATCCGACGAGCCCGGCGAAGAGCGGCGTATAGCCGGAAAAGAGCAGATAGACCAGCACTGCCAGCGGCAGCACCAGATACCAGCGCTCGCGCACCGCGCGCCACGGATTGGGCAGGCTCTCCTTGGGCATTCCGGTCAGGCCCAAGCGGCCTGCTTCGAGATGTACCACCAAAAACGCCGTGAGAAAATAGAGAATCGCTGGGATGAGCGCCGCACGCACCACTTCCACGTACGCTACGCCGATCGTCTCGGCCATGATGAAGGCCACTGCGCCCATCACCGGCGGCATGATCTGGCCGCCCATGCTGGCCGTAGCCTCGACCCCACCGGCGAATTCTGGACGGTAGCCGAAGCGTTTCATCAACCGGATCGTGAACTGGCCGGTCGTCACGACATTGGCTACGCCGCTGCCGTTGATCGTTCCCATCAGTCCCGAAGCGATCACCCCGACTTTTGCCGGACCGCCTTGGGTGTGACCGACCAAACCCAAGGCGAAGTCGGTAAAGAGCTTGAGCATGCCGGCGCGCTCGAGAAAGGCGCCGAAGAGGATGAAGAGGAAGATGTAGGTCGAGCTGACGTAGATGGGGATGCCGTAGATCCCTTCCGTGCCGAAAGAAAGGTGTTCGATCACCTGTTCCCAGGGATAACCGCGGTGATTCAATGGCCCAGGAAGCCAGCGCCCATAGACGGCGTAGAGCATGAGTACGCCGCAGATGAGCGGCAAGGCCCATCCCATCATGCGTTGGGTGGCCAAAAAGACGAGCATCAGGAGCACTGCGCCGACCCACAGATCGATAGGGGTCGGATCGCCCGAGCGCAGCATCAACTCATGCTCGAATATCCATTGATAGGAGGCTACACCCGCCGAAAGCAGCACGCAGACGAGAAACAGCGATGGAATCAGCCGTTTTCCCCGCACGAGGCCGTCTCGGGCGAGGAATCCGAAAGTGAGTATGAGCAGGAAACCGACGTGGACGGCACGCGTGACCAGGGAGGAAAAAGGGGTGAAGGCCGCGGTATAGAGCTGGAAAAGGGAGAAGGCCACCGCGACGAGAAAAAGCAGGCGCGAAGCGAAGCCCTTTCCCTCATCCTCCGTCTGGTCGAAGCCGTGGTGCATGGTGCACCTATCCGTTTAGCGGAGCACGCCGGCTTCTCGATAATAGCGCTCCGCTCCCGGATGCAAGGGGATCGGCAAGCCGCTGGTGGCTTCTTCGAGTTTGATCCCTTTGGCGGCGGTATGCGCGGCGACGAGCTCGTCGAGATGCTCGAACATCGACTTCGTCATGAGATAGACCACTTCTTCCGGAACGCCGCTGTGCGTCACCAGCAGGTTGCGCACCGCCACCGTCGGGACGTCCTGCTCCTGACCCGTATAGGTGCCGGCCGGGATCACCGCCGGCTGATAGGCCGGGTCGCCGATCTTGGCGACGATTTCCGGCGGCACCGGAACGACGACGATCGACACGTTGGTCGCGAGGTCGCGAATCGAGGCCACACCGAGTCCAGCGGACTGTAGGGTGGCATCGATCTGGCGGTTCTTCATCAGTTCGACCGATTCGCCGAAGGGAAGGTATTCGACCTTGCCGAGATCGGCGTAGGAAAGACCCGCTGCGGCGAGTACGGCGCGCGCGTTGAGTTCGGTGCCCGAGCGCGGGGCCCCCACCGACAGGCGCTTGCCTCGCAGATCCTGCAGCGAGCGGATGCCGGACTCCCTGTTCGCCACGATTTGTATGTAGTTGGGATAGATCGCCGCCAGCGCCCGCAATTTGTCTAGCTTCTGCTTGAAACCGGCTTCCTCGTTCCCTTCCCAGGCCTGGGCGACGGCATCACCCAGTGAGAAGGCCACTTCGCCGCGACCGGCTTGTAGGAGATTGAGATTTTCCGCGCTCGCCTTGGTCGCCTGGACGCTCGTCTTCGCGCCGGGGATGGCTGCGCCGTAGATTTTGGACAGTGCCACTCCCAGTGGGTAATAGACCCCGCTGGTGCCGCCGGTGAGCACGGTGATGTAAGTCTGCGCTTGGGCTGCGGCGGCGAAAGCGCACAAGCCGAGCGCAGCGACGAAATGACGGATCGCACCCATGGTTTTCTCCTTTGGTCGATGACAAGGACCGGTCTGACGCCAGCTCAGCCGCTTTATAGCAGCCAGAATGGGGGTGGTCAAGCGTTGCGATTTACCGCCATACTCGAAGCGCGAAAGATCGGCTAGCATGGAGCTCATCGAGTTTCTTCGGATCCGGCCATGTCACTCGGTATCGTCGACTACCCCACCTTCCTGCTCGGCACCATTTTCGTCGTACTCCTACCGGGGCCGAACTCGCTCTACGTCATGACATCGGCTTCGAGACACGGCTGGCGCAGCGGCGCCTGGGCCGCACTGGGGGTACTCGTGGGAGATACGGTGTTGATGTGTGCAGCGGTATTCGGGGCTGCGTCACTTCTGAAGCTCGTACCGGCGCTTTTTCTAGGGCTCAGGCTCGCCGGGGCGGCTTACCTCTGCTGGATCGGTCTACAACTGATGCGCGCCGCCTGGCGGGCGAGCCAGGCCATGCGCCGCGGCGAGGCGATCGCCACGCCCGAAGAAGGCGTGCGCACAGGGGCCTTGCACCCCTTCCGTTCGGCCTTGCTCATCAGCCTGATGAACCCGAAGGCCATCCTCTTCTTCTTTTCCTTCTTCATCCAGTTCGTCGACCCGCAGGCGGGTCATCCGCTGCTCGCTTTCCTGGTGCTGGGCGTGTCGGTGCAGCTGTGCAGCATGACCTATCTCGCCACCCTGGTGCTTGCCGGCGCCAAGCTCGCCGCGGCCTTCCGCCGACACCGGCGGCTCGCCATCGGCGGCACCGGCGCGGTCGGGGCGCTCTTCGTCGCCTTCGGGATGAAGCTCGCGACGGCGAGCCTAGAATGAGGTGCCGTCGCCGGTCTCACACGTCGATGTTGCGAGCGTAGAGCGCGTTCGTCTCGATGAAGGCGCGCCGCGGTTCGACCTGCTCGCCCATCAGGGTGGTGAAGATCTCGTCGGCGGTGATGGCGTCGTCGATCTGCACGCGCAGCAGGCGCCGCACCGCCGGATCCATCGTCGTCTCCCACAACTGATCGGGGTTCATTTCGCCCAAGCCTTTGTAGCGCTGCTTGACGAGGTTGCGTTCGACCTCGGCGATGAGCCACTGCACGGCTTCGGCGAAGCTGCTTACCGGCTGGCGTTTTTCGCCGCGGCGTACCTGAGCGCCGGGGCCGACGAGATCGGCCAGCGTCCGGGCGGCCTCGCGGATGAGGCGCCAGTCGTGTGAGGCGAGGAAGTCGGGGTCGATGCGCGAGCGCCGGGCGTTGCCGTGGTGCATGCGCGTGAGCTCGAGCACCCACTCCTCGTTCGTCTCGTCGAACAGGGCTTCGACCTCCAGGGCGCCGTCGAGCGCAGCGCGCAGCCGCTCGGCACTCGCCAGGGCCGCTTCCTGGCTGGAGAGGTCGAGGGCGACGTCGTTGGCGAGCAGCGTGCGCAGCGCCTGTGCGTCGATGCGCGCGGCGTGGCGTGCGATGAGCGATTCGGCCAGCAAATACTGGCGCGCGAGGCCGGCGAGCGTTTCGTCGCGCAGCGGCTCGGCCCCTTCGCGCGGCAGCAGTTCCGCCCCGTCGAGGGCGAGCTTGAGCAGGTGCTGCTGCAGCTCCTGGTCGTCCTTGAGGTAGAGCTCGGTCTTGCCGTGCTTGATCTTGTAGAGCGGCGGCTGGGCGATGTAGATGTGGCCGCGCTCGACGAGCTCGGGCATCTGCCGGTAGAAGAAGGTGAGCAGCAGGGTGCGGATGTGAGCACCGTCGACGTCGGCGTCGGTCATGATGATGATGCGGTGGTAGCGCAGCTTCTCCGGCTTGTATTCGTCCTTGCCGATGCCGGTGCCCAGCGCCGTGATGAGAGTGGCGATCTCCTGGCTTTGCAGCAGCTTGTCGAAGCGCGCCTTCTCGACGTTGAGGATCTTGCCCTTGAGCGGCAGGATCGCCTGGAATTTGCGGTCGCGCCCCTGCTTGGCCGAGCCGCCGGCCGAATCCCCTTCGACGAGGAAGAGTTCGCACAGCGCCGGGTCCTTTTCCTGGCAGTCGGCGAGCTTGCCGGGCAAACCTACGCCGTCGAGCAGCCCCTTGCGCCGCGTCATTTCACGCGCCTTGCGCGCCGCCTCGCGTGCGCGCGCCGCCTCCACGATCTTGCCGCAGATGATCTTGGCGTCGTTGGGATTCTCCAGCAGGAACTCGGCGAGTTTGGCCGAGACGATCTCCTCGACTGCCGGGCGCGCCTCGGAGGAGACGAGTTTCATCTTCGTCTGGCTGGCGAACTTCGGATCGGGCATCTTCACCGAGAGCACGCAGGCGAGCCCCTCACGCATGTCGTCGCCGGTGATCTCGACCTTGGCCTTCTTGGCGATCTCCTGCTCTTCGATGTAGCGGTTGATGACGCGCGTGAGCGCGGCACGCAAGCCGGTGAGGTGCGTGCCGCCGTCGGGCTGCGGGATGTTGTTGGTGTAGCACAGCACCTGTTCCTGGTAGCTGTCGTTCCACTGCATCGCCACCTCGACGGCGATCTCGACCTCGTGCCCCACGTCCTGCGGCACCTTCACCACCCCCTGGGCATGGAAGATGTGGGGATGGATGGGGTGTTTGTTGCGGTTGAGGTATTGGACGTAGCCGCGCACCCCGCCGGAGAAGGCGAAATCCTCTTCTTTGCCGGTGCGCTGGTCAACGAGCTTGATGCGCACGCCGTTGTTGAGGAAGGAGAGCTCGCGCAGGCGCTTGGCGAGAATGTCGTAGTGGTATTCGATGGTGCCGAAGATCTCCTCGTCGGCGAGCCAATGCACTTCGGTGCCGCGCTTGGTGGTCGGCCCCAGTTCGCGCATCTTGCGCACGGGGATGCCGTCGATCACCTCTTCGACGAAATCGGCCGGCACGCCGCGGTGGAATTCCATGAAATGCTTCTTGCCGTCGCGCCGCACCGTGAGCCGCAGCCATTTGGAGAGCGCGTTGACGCAAGATACGCCAACGCCGTGCAGCCCGCCGGAAACCTTGTAGCTGTTCTGGTTGAACTTGCCCCCGGCATGCAGCACGCACATGACGATCTCGGCGGCGCTTCGCTTGGGCTCGTGTTTGTCGTCCCACTTGATGCCCACCGGGATGCCGCGTCCGTTGTCGACCACCGACACGGAATCGTCGGCGTGGATCGTCACCACGATCTCGTCGCAGTAGCCGGCGAGCGCCTCGTCGATGGCGTTGTCGACCACCTCGAACACCATGTGGTGTAGCCCGGTGCCATCGGAAGTATCACCGATGTACATGCCGGGACGCTTGCGCACGGCCTCCAGCCCTTCGAGCTGCTGGATGGCGGATTCGTCGTAGGTTTCACTGGGGGTCTTTTTCTGCACGTCTCGGCTCATGACGGAAATTCTTTCCTCGTAGCGTATCGATAAAATGTCTGACAGATTTTTTGGGGTACGGTTCTACAGGCGCATCGGCATCACGACGTATTCGAAGCGCTCGTCTTCGGGGACGGTGATGAGGGCGGCGGCGTTGCCGTCCTTGAGCGACAGATGCACGACTTCGTTGGTGAGCGCTCCCAGTACGTCGAGCAGATAGCCGACGTTGAAGCCGATCTCCAGCGGTTCGCCGTCGTAGGCGATCTCGATCTCCTCGATGGCCTCTTCCTGTTCGGCGTTGTGGCTCGACAGGCGCACCAGCCCCGGGGAGAAGGAGAGTTTGACCGGGCGGATCTTGTCGCTGGCGAGGATCGCCACGCGCTGCAAGGCTTGCTGCAGTTCGGTGCGCACGAAAGAGACACGGATGGGGTGCCCTTGGGGAATGACGCGACGAAAATCGGGGAATCGCCCGTCGATGATCTTGCTGAGGAATTCGCTGTCCTTGAAGCGGAACACGATCTGCTTGTCGGCGATGCGCACTTCCACGGTGTCGTCGGAATCGGTGAGCAGCCGCTGCAGCTCGCCCACCGCCTTGCGCGGCACGATGGCTTCGCGCGCGCTCGCCAAGGGTTCGGCCAGAGGTTGCGCGCAATGAGCCAGCCGGTGGCTGTCGGTGGTCACCACGTCGAGCCGGTCGCCTTCGGCGGCAAAGAGCATGCCCACGAGGTAGTAGCGGATGTCCTGCTGCGCCATGGCGTAGGAGGTGAGCGCGATGAGGCGGCGCAGCTCGCGCTGGGTGAGCCGCATGGGCACGTCTTCACCCTCCGGTGGGACGAGGCGGGGGAATTCCTCTGCCGGCAGCGCCTGCAGGGTGAAACGGCTGCGACCGCAGCGCAGGACGAGGCGGCTCTCGCCGTCGCGCTCGAGCCGTATCGCCGCGCCTTCGGGAAGGCTGCGCAGGATGTCGAGCAGTTTTTTTGCGTTGACGGTGAGCCGTCCCGTTTCGCCCGGCAGCTCGCTCGCGTCGATGTGGACGGCGAGCTGCATTTCGCCGTCGGTGGCGGTGAGCCCGAGGCGGCCGGCGTCGCGCTCCAGCAGCACATTGGCGAGGATGGGTTTCGTCTGGCGTTTTTCGACCACGCCACTGGTGGCCAGCAGCGGTTGCAGCAGCTGGTCGCGGGTCGATTCGAGAAAGAGCATCGGGCCTCTCCTGAATTGGAAGTCTTCAGCCGCGCAGGACCTGCAGCAGCACGTGGACGTCGTGGTTGAGTTGGGGATCGGTCAGACGCAGCTCGTTGATCGTGCGGTAGGCGTGCAGCACCGTCGTGTGGTCACGCCCGCCGAAGGCTTCGCCGATGGCCGGCAGCGACAGCGGCGTGAGCTCCTTGGCGAGCCACATCGCCACCTGCCGGGGGCGAGCCACCGCCCGCGTGCGTTTCTTCGAGTGCATGTCGGCGACCTTGGTCTTGTAGTAGTCGGCCACCGTCTTCTGGATGTGCTCGACGGTGAGCTGTCGGTTGTAGGCGTGCAGGATGTCCTTGAGCGCCTCTTTGGCCAGCTCCAGCGTGATCGGCTGACTGTGGAAGTTGGCGAAGGCCACCACCTTGTTGAGTGCGCCTTCGAGTTCGCGCACGTTCGAGCGCAGGTTCTTGGCGATCAAGAAGGCCACGTCGTCGCCCACCTGCACGCCCAAGAGTTGCGCCTTCTTCTGCACGATGGCCACCCGCATCTCGAGCTCGGGCGGCTCGATCTGCACCGTCAGGCCCCAGTCGAAACGCGAGATGAGCCGATCTTCCAGCCCTTGAATGTCTTTGGGATAGGTATCGCAGGTGATGACGATCTGCTTGTGCGCCTCGGTGAGGGCGTTGAAGGCATGGAAGAATTCTTCCTGTGTGCGCGCCTTGTTCTGGAAGAATTGGATGTCGTCGATGAGCAGCACGTCGAGCGAACGGTAGTAGCGCTTGAAGGCATCGAAGCTCTTCTGCTGGTAGGCTCGGACGACGTCGGCGTAGTAGTCCTCGGCGTGGACGTAGCGGATCACCACACGCGGGTCGGTACGGAAGATGGCGTTGCCGATGGCATGGATGAGGTGCGTCTTGCCCAGTCCGACCCCGCCATAGACGAACAGCGGATTGTAGGAGGCGCCGGGGTTGTGCGCCACTTGCATGGCCGCGGCGCGGGCGAGGTCGTTGGCTCGGCCGGTGACGAGGGTGTCGAAAGTCGCCGCTGGGTTGAGCCGCGTGCGCTCGTAGAGCGCTTCGAGGGTCGAGGACGGGGCCACGTCCTCGGCGAGTGGCGGGGGGCGGCGTTTCGGGGCGCTGCGGGCGGGGCGGGGTTTGGCTTCGGCGGTGCGTTCCTGCGTCGTCGCCGCGGCAGGAGGAGCCGAGTCCGCAGGTGCCGCTTCGGAGGATTCGACGTCGGGAGCCGAAGCCCGGGCTTTGGCCGATGCGGGCCGATTGGATCGCGGCGGCGTGCCTCCTTTGGCGGTAGCGCCCAGCTGCAGTTCGGCCTGGGCGATGCCGAGCTCGGCGAGATGTTCGGCGATCTTGGACCAGTAGCGCTCGCGCACCCACTGCAGGATGAAGCGGTTGGGCGCGAGCACGCGCAGCCGCACTCCTGCGCCTCCTTCCTCGGGTTCGGCGCTCAGGGCACGGATCCAGGTATTGTATTGCTGCGCCGGCAGCGAGGCACGCAGACGCTCGCAGCAGGCGGTCCACGCTTCGTGACTCAAGGAGAAGGCCCTCTGGACGGATTGACGACGTTCCAGGGGGTATTCTAACCCGTCCACCCAAAAGGTGAGTTATCCACAGGGTGGGCGAAATCTCGAACAGGGAAACGACCCAGTCCTGGGGGTCGGGGACCGGACGATTGCATCGACCCGCGACGTCGTGCATCGTTCTTGGGTCATACTCGGGATGTCGGAGGACACCATTCGACGTGGCAACAAGCACCGACGCTGAAGACCCGGCGCTTCCTGTGCTCGCTTCTCGAGGCAGCCCCTTTTGCCTGCGTACGATTCCCGCCGACAGCGGCAAGGAATTCACTGACCGATTCATTGCCCGCGGCATGCGTATTCCTACGGAGACGCATGCCTTCGATGAACAGTGCCAGGCGCTCGACCCCGAACTCGTCGGCGAGGTGCTCACGGAAGTGAGGAGCCGTCAGCGCCGCACGACCTCCACGAGATAGCCTGGCTTTCGTAGGCTCGTGAGCACGAAGCGCTCGAAGCGCGGGCAGGCGGCGAGCGTCGACTCGGCGATCGCGCGGGCGGCGGGTAGGAGGCGATCGTCGTCGACCATGTTGAGCACGGGGATCACGCGTTTTCCTGCCGTGCCTTGCAAAAGACCCTCTTCGCGGGTGTAGAGCGAGACGAAGTCGGGAATGGCCACCGGTTCGCCGAGGGGGCGGCCGGTGAGGGCGGAGACGCGCTCGGGGCGGTGCGCGATCGTCTCGGAGAGGGGTTGTCCCAGCGCCTGCAGCGAGAGGACGAGGAGCACCGTGTCGGTCGCTTCGGGCAGGCTCGGTTCGTGCGGCGCCGGGGCCTTGAGGAGCCGCGAGCGGGCGCCGTCGGCCTTTACCAGCGTGAGATCGAGCCCGCCCTCGCGGTGCAGCCTGGCGATGCACTCTCCGGACACGGCCGCCACCCGCCCCGGCTTGTCCGAGGGCGTGGCGTAGGCCACTTTGCGTGCGCGGCTCGCGCGTACTTTTTCTTCGAGTTCGTCTTCAGGAGCGACGAGGATCTCGGCGCCGAGTTCGGGAGCGAAGTCGGTGATGAAGGTGGTGGTGGTGAGAGCCACGCGTCCGGGGTGGGCGGCGAAGATCTGGTAGAGCGTGGTCTTCTTGCCGCCGGCACCGACGGCAGCGAGGATGCCGCTTTGGGCGCCCAGTGCCTCGAGGAGTGCGCTCGTGCGTTCGTTCATCGGACTCCCTTTCGTCAACCGCCGGTGGCGTTCATGTGCCGGAAGAGCACGGGTTTGGCGGTGAGATCGAACTCGTGCCCTTTGGGTTTGATCGCCATCGCGGCGACGATGGCTTCCTTGAGCGGTTCGAGTTCGCCGGGATGGGTGCGCAGCACCCGGCGCAGGTCGACCGAGTGCTCTTGCCCCAGGCACAGCAAGAGCCGCCCTTCGGTGGTGACGCGCACGCGGTTGCAGTTGTCGCAGAAATTGTGGCTATGGGGCGAGATGAATCCGACGAGGGTGCCGGTCTCGGCGATGCGCTCGTAACGGGCCGGGCCGCCGGTGCGTTCGACGGTGGGCAGCAAGGTGTAGCGCTCGAGGATGCGCGCGCGCACTTCGTCGCTGGGCACGAAACTCGCGTACCGATCGTGTCCTTCGAGCTCGCCGAGTGGCATCTCCTCGATGAAACAGAGGGTGAAACCGCGTTCGGCGGCGAATTCGACCAGATCGAGGATCTCGTCGTCGTTGATGCCGCGCATCGGTACGGCGTTGAGTTTGATCGCTTCGAATCCGGCACGCTGGGCCGCCTCGATCCCCTCGAGCACCTTGTCGAGGCTGCCTACGCGCGAGATGGCGCGAAAGCGCTCGGGGCGCAGGCTGTCGAGGCTCACGTTGATGCGCCGCACGCCGGCCTCACGCAGTGCCACGGCATGGCGAGCGAGCTGGGAGCCGTTGGTCGTCAGTGTGAGCTCTTTCAGACCGGGGAGTTTGCCCAGTTCGGCGAAGAGCGAGAGGACGTTTTGCCGTACGAGGGGCTCGCCTCCAGTGATGCGCAGTTTCGTCACGCCCAGCTCGACGAAGGCGCGGCCGATCAGCGCCATCTCTTCCAGCGTCAGGATGCGCGCCTTGGGTAGGAAAGTCATCTGCTCGTTCATGCAGTAGACGCAGCGCAAGTCGCAGCGGTCCGTCACCGACAGGCGCACGTAGGTGACGTGTCGGCCGAAGCGGTCGATCAGGGGCGGGGTGGCCGGGGCTCGGGTGTCCATCGCGGCGGCTCCTGTATCATCGTGGGGTCACGAACATCGCGTTTTGGAGTTGTCATGACCGATTTGCCGCACCTCACCGCCACCGGCGCCGCCCACATGGTGGACGTCGGGGAGAAGGAGAAGACGCATCGGGTCGCGATCGCCGAAGGATACCTCGAAATGTCGCCAGCAGCACTCACGGCGCTCGTCGAGGGCAACCTGAAGAAGGGTGACGCCCTGGCGGCGGCGCGCATCGCCGGGATCATGGCGGCGAAACGCACTTGGGAACTGGTGCCGCTGTGCCATCCCGTGGCGCTCACGCACCTGGAGGTGGAGGTGGAGCCGGTAGTGGAGCGAGCGGCGGTACGCTGCCGCGCCCGGGCCGAGACGCGCGAACGCACCGGCGTGGAGATGGAAGCGCTCACGGCGGTGCAGGTGGCGCTCCTCACGGTCTACGACATGTGCAAGGCGATCGACAAGGGGATGCGCATCACCGACGTCGGCTTGGTGCACAAAAGCGGCGGACGCTCGGGGACGTGGCAGCGGCAGGGGTGAGTCACCTCACCCCAAGGCGCGCTTCCAGCGCACGCCATTCTTCCTCGGTATTCACATTGACGAAAGACTCGGCTTCGTCGGAAAAATCGGCAATCGCCAAGCGCTGCGCCGTAAGCCAGGCTGCGACCTTGCGCTCGCCTTCGTGCAAACGGCGTTCGAGCTCTACGCGCGCAGTCGCCGGTAAAAGTACGAAGACCGGTTGCAACCGCCCTGCTGCCCGGGCGACGGCCACGTCGGCCTCGGCGGTGCAGCGCGCCTGCCACAGCCGAGCGACGAGGTCGGACGGCAGCAGGGGGCAATCGCAGGGGACGACGACCACCCAGTCGGTGCGGGCGGTGGCAAGCCCTGTGGCGATGCCGGCGAGCGGTCCGGCGAACCCGCCTTCGAGGTCCGGAATCACCGGCACGCCGTAGGCGGCGTAACGCTCGTGGTGACGGTTGGCGTTGATGAGAATCGCCCCGGTCTGCGGCCGCAGCCGCTCGAGCACGTACTCGATGAGCGGCCGTCCGTGCAGTTCGATCAAGCCCTTGTCGACGCCACCCAAGCGCGTGCCGCGACCGCCGGCGAGGATGAGGCCGGTGAGGGGTGGGAGAGTGGGCAAGTGTGGAGCAGGCATAGGGGGAGAAAAGGTGCAGGATTCTCGCAGTGTAACCGATTCGCCTTCTGCGATTTTCCTTGACATGTCCTCTGCTTGTCTGTTAAATAACGAAATTTTCCCGTTCGAGGTAGTCCCATGAAACGCACCTATCAACCCTCCAAGATCCGTCGCAAGCGTACCCATGGTTTCCTCGTGCGCATGCGCACCCGGGGTGGCCGCTCCGTGATCCGGGCGCGGCGGGCCAAGGGTCGTCATCGCCTGGCCGTTTGAGCGGCGAGATCCCGTCTGAGGCGGAGGCACGTTTTCGCCGTGCCGACCGCCTGCTGCGACCGTCCGAATTCTCGCGCGTCTTCACGGCGCGGCGGGTGATCCGCGGGCGTTTTTTTTCCGTCCACTGGAGCCCCAACGAGCTGGGTCGCCCGCGTCTGGGGCTGGTGGTGGCAAAGAAGCTCGTGCGCCGCGCGCATCAGCGCAACCTCGTCAAGCGCATCGCCCGCGAGACTTTCCGTCTCGAAAAAGCGCGGCTGCCGGCTTGCGACGTGGTGGTGCGGCTGAGCGCGCCGATCGTCGAGGCCACGCGTCGGATGCTGCGCGAGGATCTCCTTTCCTGCTTCGAGCGGCTTGCGCGGGAGGCCGGCAAATGCGCCGCCTCCTGATTGCGCTCATCCGGGGTTATCAAGTGGCGATCAGCCCTTGGCTGGGGCGTAACTGCCGGTTTTACCCGAGCTGCTCGCAATATACGTTGGAAGCGATCGAGCGCCACGGGGCCGTGAAAGGCTTGTGGCTGGGGATGCGGCGCGTGTTACGTTGCCATCCCTTTCATCCCGGCGGGCACGACCCTGTGCCATAATTCGCCGATTATTTTGCCCGTTTTCCAGGATGGATCCATGGAGCAACGCCGTCTGATCCCGTTGTTGGTGTTCCTTTTCTCGTTGGTGATGCTGTGGGAGGCGTGGTTGCGCCACAACCAGCCGGCGCCGCAGCCGCAAGCCGAGCGTCCCGTCGCAACCCAACAGGGGGCCGGTCTGGGTGAGGTACCCCAGTCGCAGCGGGCCGCCGTGGCGCCGGCTTCCGGAGCGATCGAAGAGGCCCAGGCGCGCCGCATGGTGGTCGAGACCGATCGCTTTACCGCGGAGATCTCGGAGCGCGGTGGCGACATCGTTTTCCTCGCCTTCAAGGACCACTCGGCGCGTGAGGATCACAGCAAGCCCTTCATACTCTTCGACGATGGCCGCGCCGGCCACGTCTATCGGGTGCAGTCGGGGCTGATCGGAGCGGGCCTGCCGAACCACCGCTCGCAATGGCAGCTGCCGGCCGAGGCCGTACGGCTTGCGCCAGGGCAGGACGTGCTGGAAGTTCGGCTCACGGCTCAGGCGGACGATGGGGCGCTCGTGACCAAAGTGCTGCGTTTCAAGCGCGGCGAATATCTGGTCGAGGTGCGCCACGAGGTTGCCAACGCGGGCACGGCGCCGATCGAAGCGTCGACGTATTATCAATTCCTGCGCGATGGCTTGCCGGCCGAGGAGCATTCGCTCTTCGGGGTTCGCACGTTCACCGGCCCGGCGATCTATACCGCCGAGAGCAAGTACAAGAAGATCGACTTCGAGGACGTGCTCAAAGGCAAGGCGGAGTTTCCGCGGCTCGCGCAGGATGGCTGGATCGCCATGGTGCAGCATTACTTCGTCGCGGCTTGGTTGCCGCAGGAGGGGGTGCAGCGCGAGTTCTACGTCCGGCCGGTGGAGGGGGGCTTGTTCCAGGCAGGCGTGATCCTGCCGCTGGGGACGGTCGCGCCGGGTGAGGCGAAGGAGGGATCGGTGCGCCTCTATGCCGGGCCGCAGACGCAGAGCGTGCTGGGTACGCTCGCGCCGGGGTTCGACCTGGTGGTCGATTACGGTTGGTTTACGGTGATCGCCGCGCCGCTCTTCTGGGTACTGTCCTGGTTGTACAAGCTCACTGGGAACTGGGGCTGGGCGATCGTGCTGGTGACGGTGCTTCTGAAAGCGATTTTCTATCCCTTGTCGGCAGCGAGCTACCGTTCGATGGCCAAGATGCGCGCGCTCACCCCCCGACTGCAGCGCCTCAAGGAGCTCTATGGCGACGACAAGGCGCGCATGCAGCAGGAGATGATGCGCATCTACCAGGAGGAGAAGGTCAATCCGCTGGGCGGCTGCCTGCCCATCCTGGTGCAGATCCCGGTTTTCATCGCGCTTTACTGGGTGCTGCTCAATAGCGTCGAGATGCGCCAGGCACCGTGGATCCTGTGGATCCAGGATCTGTCGATGCGTGATCCTTACTTCGTGCTGCCCCTCCTCATGGGCGCGTCGATGTTCGTGCAGATGAAGCTCAACCCGCAGCCGGTCGATCCGATGCAGGCGAAACTGATGCTCGCCATGCCCATCGTGTTCACGGTGATGTTCCTGTGGTTCCCTGCCGGTTTGGTGCTCTATTGGCTGACGAACAACGTGCTGTCGATCGCCCAGCAGTGGCTGATCACACGGCAGATCGAGGCGGGTGGCAAGGCGTCGAAGTGAGGTCGGCGAGGGCGTGAGCAAAGAGCGGCACATGGAAGGAGCGCCGCGCGAGGTGATCGCGGCGATCGCCACCGCACCGGGGCGCGGCGGCATCGGTGTGGTGCGGGTCTCGGGCCCGGGGCTCGCGGCCTTTTCCGAAGCGCTGCTCGGGCGGGTGCCGGCGCCGCGCAGGGCGACGTTTGCACGCTTTCGCGATGCGCAGGGCGCGGTGATCGACGAGGGGTTGGCGCTGTACTTTCCGGCGCCGCATTCGTTTACCGGCGAAGACGTGCTGGAGCTGCACGGACACGGCGGACCCGTGGTGCTGCACCTGTTGCTCGAGCGCTGCCTCGAGCTGGGTGCTCGGCTCGCCCGTCCCGGAGAATTCACCGAGCGCGCCTTTCTTGCCGGCAAGATCGATCTGGCACAGGCTGAGGCCGTGGCCGATCTGATCGACGCCTCCACCCGGGCTGCGGCCCGAGGGGCGGCGCGCTCGCTCACGGGGGAATTCTCCCGCGCCGTGCGCGCGCTGCAGGAGCGCCTGATCGAGGCGCGCATGTGGGTCGAGGCTTCGCTCGATTTTCCCGAAGAGGATCTGGAACTCATCGCCGCCGCGCGCATCCGCGAGAAGGTCGCCGAAACGCTCTCCACTCTCGATCGGCTGCTCGAGAACGCGCGCCAGGGAGCGCTGCTGCGCCGGGGGCTGCACGTGGTGATCGCCGGTGCGCCCAACGTCGGCAAGTCGAGCCTGCTCAATGCCTTGATGGGGGAGGAGCGGGCGATCGTCACCGACATCGCCGGCACCACCCGGGACGTGCTGCGCGAGGCCATCCAGATCGAGGGGATTCCGCTCTACGTGATCGACACGGCGGGACTGCGGGCCACCGACGATCCGGTGGAGCGCATCGGCGTGGCGCGTACGCGCGAAGCGATCGCGCAGGCAGACGTGGTGCTCGCGCTGCGCGCGCTCGATCGATCCGAGCCGACACCGCTCGAGGAAGTGCTGGCGCTCGCTCCCTCCGAGGTGCCGGTGATCGAGGTGGTGAACAAGATCGATTTGACGGGTGAGGCGCCGCGGCGCGAGACGGGAGCAGGTGGGCGCATCCGCGAGCGCGTGTGGCTGTCGGCACGCACCGGCGAGGGTCTGGACCTGCTGCGTGCGGCGCTGCTGGAGGTGGCCGGCTGGCATGCCCAGGGGGAAGACGTGGTACTGGCGCGCGAGCGGCATCTGGAGGCCTTGCGCGAGGCGCGTGGCTCGCTCGCCGCGGCGCTGGAAACGGGTGAGGCGCTCGAGCTTCTCGCCGAAGAGCTGCGCATGGCCCACCGGGCGCTCGGACGCATCCTCGGAGAATACGACGTGGAGGATCTGCTCGGCGAGATTTTCAGCCGATTCTGCATTGGCAAATGAGAATATCGCCGGAATGTTCCACGTGGAACATTCGAAAGGAGAAGGAGTGGGGCTCGAAGATTTGAGCTGGATATGGCTCGTCCTGGGTGGGGCGGCCTTTCTCGCGGGGCTCATCGATGCCGCGGTGGGGGGCGGGGGGCTCATCCAGGTCCCCGCTTTGTTGCTCGCTTTTCCGCAGTCGCCGCTCGCGGATCTCTTCGGCACGAACAAGGTCGCTTCCGTGGTGGGCACGGCGGCGGCGGCACGTCAATATCTGCGACGCATCGCCCTGCCTGGCGCGTTGTTGGCGACGGTGGCGACGGCGGCTGGGCTGGGTAGCTGGTTCGGGGCGAGCGCGGTGACGCATTTCCCGCGTGAATGGGCGCGGCCCATGGTGCTGGTGCTGCTGAGCCTGGTGGCGGTCTATACCTTTGCCAAAAAGGACTTTGGTCTGCAGTCTCGCACTACGGCTTGGGAACGGGCCGATCTGGGCCGGGCGACGGGCATCGGCTTGGTGATCGGGTTCTACGATGGTTTCTTCGGCCCCGGGACGGGCAGCTTCTTCATCTTCGCCTTCGTGCGTCTGTTGCGCCTGGATTTTCTCCATGCGTCGGCCTTGGCCAAGGTCGGCAACGTGGCGACGAACGTTGCGGCCATCGCCTATTTCTGGGGCCATGCACACATCGCCTGGGCCCTGGGAGGGTGGTTGGCGCTGTGCAACGTCTTGGGTTCGCGTGTCGGCAGCGGCTTGGCATTGCGCCATGGTTCCGGCTTCGTACGCAAGCTCTTCCTCGTCGTAGTGACGGTGCTGATCGTGCGCTTGAGTTGGGAACAATTGTCCCCATATTTATTCTGATTGCGGGCACACCGCAGAGGGGAATGAACGCCTTCGGGCAGTTCGTTGTATAATCTTCGGTTTTCCATGGCTGGCCGGGAGAAGTGGAGATGAACGGTCTTCATCTGATTGCGGATCTCTATGATTGCCGCTGCGATGTCGCTCTGCTCACCGACCGGGAACGGTTGGAGACCTTGTGCGTGCAGGAGTGCCGTGA
Organism: Tepidiphilus sp. J10; assembly: GCF_006980785.1. Classification (NCBI taxonomy): domain Bacteria; kingdom Pseudomonadati; phylum Pseudomonadota; class Hydrogenophilia; order Hydrogenophilales; family Hydrogenophilaceae; genus Tepidiphilus; species Tepidiphilus sp. J10. The sequence goes on along the minus strand of NZ_SBHP01000001.1, from coordinate 751,496 downwards.
GGCAGGACTGACGCCGTTGGGCGCTTATTTCTATCAGTTCCGACACGACAACGGCGAGAATGCCGGCGTCACCGGCACGGTGGTGTTGGCCGAATCTCACCTGGCCATCCATACCTGGCCCGAAACGGGCAACGTCACGCTGGACGTGTACGTGTGTAATTTCTCCAAGGACAACTCCGAGCTCGCCAGGCAGGTGTTTCGCCGTGTGATCGAAACGCTCAATCCGATGGAGGTGGTGAGCCATTCGGTGGTGCGCGGTAAGATCGCGCCGCGGGAGTGAGGCGATGAGCGAGCGGACGACGCGGCTGTGGGAGGCCTTGAGTGATTGGAGCGGCTATTATTTCGACGTGACCGAGTGCCTGGAACGCGGTCGCAGCCGCTACCAGGAATACGAGGTATGGGTCTCGCCGCTTTTCGGGCGTATGTTCCGCCTCGATGGCTGCGCGATGACGAGCGAGGCCGACGAGTGCATCTATCACGAGAATCTCGTCCATGTGCCGGGGCTCGCGCATGCGGGGCCGCGTTCGGCGCTCGTCATCGGGGGCGGCGATGGCGGTTCGGCCGAGGAGCTCTTCAAATACCGCACGATGCAGCAGGTGGTGCTCGTCGAGCTCGACGAGAAAGTAGTCGAGCTCGCACACACCTATTTTCACGCGGTGCATCGCGGCGCGCTCGACGATCCGCGTCTGGAGCTGCGCGTGCAAGACGGCCTGGAATACGTGCGCCGCGTGGCTCCGGCCGAGGGAAGGAAATTCGACCTCGTGGTGCTGGATCTCACCGATCCGGTGGGGCCGGCGGCGGCGCTCTATCAAGAGGAGTTTTTCCGGGCGTGCAAGGCGCTGCTCGCCGAGGGTGGGGCGCTGTCGCTGCACGTGGGGGCGCCGGATCATCAGCCCGAGCGGGTGCGCGAGCTGCTGCGGCGCCTGCGCGCGGTCTTCGCCCATGTTCGTCCCCATCTGCACTACATCCCGCTCTACGGGGCGAACTGGACGCTCGCCTGTGCTTCCGACACGCTCGATCCGGCATCGCTCGACGCGGCGACGGTGGACGCGCGCATCGCCGAGCGGGGATTGCGCGACCTGCGCTATCTCGACGGCGAAACCTATCGGGCGCGTTTGGTCATGCCACGCTATTTGCGCGAGATCATGCAGCCGTGAAGGAACGCTCGCCGGCTGCGGCCGGACGCAATGTTTCACGTGGAACATCGCCCGAGGTCGATCCCCGCACCTTGAGCGGTGCGATCGAGCTCGCAGCCCAGGTCGTCGACAGGGTCCTCGCGGGACACAATGCGCTGGAGCATTATCACGCCCTGCGTGCGGCGCATCCCGTGACCGAGCCCGGCGCCTGGGGGCGGGTGCGTGATCTGGCCTGGAGCGCTCTGCGTGACTACGGTTGGGGGCGCTGGGTTTTGGCGCGGCTCGCTCCTCGTGGCGTACCCGAGCCGGTTCTCGCCCCTTTGCTGGTGGCGCTGTCGGCGCTGCGCGACGGTCCGCGCGATGCGCATGCGCTCACTCATCAGAGCGTGAGCTGTGTGCGTGCGCGGCAAGAACGTCTGGCAGGGTTCGCCAATGCCTTGTTGCGCACGTTCCTGCGCGAGCGCGAGGTGCTGCACCCCGAGGCGCTCGCCGAGGCGGCGCGCGCGAGTGCCGCCGTGCCCGCGGTTGGGCCGGAGGAGCAGGACGTGGCGGTGGCGCATTTCCGCCATCCCCGTTGGTGGATCGACAAGGTGCGCGCGCAGCATCCGCTCGAGTGGGAAGATGTGCTGCATGCCGGCAACACCCATCCACCGATGGGTTTACGGCTCAACCGCCGCCGCATCGACGAAGACGAGGCGCTCGCGCGGTTTGCCGAGGCCGGCATCGCCGTGCGTCAGGTCGGTCCGATGGCGCTGTTGCTGGAGTGGCCGATGCCGGTGGCGAAAGTTCCCGGCATTGCCGAGGGTTGGGTCTCGCCCCAGGACGTGGGGGCCCAGTTCGCGGCGCGTCTGCTCGCTCCGGTCGACGGCGAACGGGTGCTCGATGCCTGCGCCGCGCCGGGCGGCAAGAGCGGGCATCTGCTGGAGTTGGCCGATATCGAACTCACGGCCGTCGATGTCGAGGAGTCGCGGCTCGCGGCGCTGCGCCGTGCTCTGGCGCGGGTGGACGTACCGGTGCAGATCGTTCGTGGCGACGCGCGTCATCCAAAGCGCTGGTGGGATGGTAAGCCGTTCGATGCTATCCTCGCCGATGTGCCGTGTTCCGGCAGCGGCGTGGCGCGACGTCACCCAGACATCAAGTGGTTGCGCCGCGCAGAGGACGTTGCCGGTTTCGCCCGCCAACAGGGCGAGATCCTCGAAGGCTTATGGCCTTTGCTCGCGCCGGGCGGGCGGCTGTTGTACGCCACTTGTTCTCTTTTCGCCGAGGAAAACGAAGAGCGAGTGCGGGCGTTTTTGAAACGTCATCGCGATGCACGGGCCGTTCCTCTCGAGGGGAATCGCGAGACGATCACTCTTTTCCCGGACGAGACGCACGATGGGTTCTTCTACGCGCTGTTACGCAAAAACCATTGATTCATCTCGCCGCCGAACCCTGATCGCCATGGGGGCGATGGTATTGGGCGGGTTCGGCCTTGGGGCGAGCGCTCGGGAAGTGACGGCCAAAATCGCACACGCCCGACTATGGCGCAACGAATCCGGCGCTTGGTTCCTCGATGCCGACCTGAACATGGAGCGTTTTCCTCCAATGTGGGAGGATCTGCTACAACGGGGCATCGAGATGCCGCTGCGGCTCGAGCTGATGCTCTATCGTGAGCGTTGGTATTGGAGCGATCAGCTGGTCTATGGCAAATTTTGGCGCATCACGATACGGTATCGGCCCGTTACCCAGGATTGGCTTCTTTCCGTGGGCGAATCGACGCACGCGTTTTACGATCGAGAATCGCTGATGCAGGCATTGCGGAAGATCCGCGCCTGGCCCGTGGCTGGCGACATCTTCAACCCGCTAACCGACGTGCGTGCGGAACTGAAACTGGCCGTCGATTTGACCCGATCGCCGCAGACGGTTCGGGCAACGGCCCTGGGGAACGATGATTACGTTTGGGTGGTCGAGCCTTATCGCTGGTATCCGTGGAGAGAACGATGAATCGCGGCCTGATGGTCGTGATTCTCGCGGTGGTGGCGATTTCGATCTTTCTGCTCGCTACCGCGAGCAGCAATACCGACGTTTTCGGCAGTGCCTTTCCTTACTTTCTGACCCTGAATGCGGCGGTGGTGACCGGTCTCGGTGTGCTACTTGGCCGTCACGCCTGGCATCTCTATCGTCAGTACCGGCGCAAAAAGTTCGGTACACGCCTGCGCGTACGCTTGACGCTGATGTTTACCGCCATGGCGCTCATTCCGGCGGTGATCTTGTATCTGGTGTCGATGTTCTTCGTCGTGCGCTCGATCGAGACTTGGTTCGACGTCCGGGTCGAGAGGGCGTTGGAGAGCGGCGTGGCGCTGGCGCGCAATACCCTCGACAATCTGGTCTTGAAGGCTCGGCGCGATGCGGAAACCTTGCGCACCCACATTGCGCAAGAGGGGAGTTTCGACGTCGCCACGCTGACGCCGTTGCGCGAGAATCTGGGGCTCGCCTCGATCACGGTACTCAACGCCAAGGGAACGCCCTTGGTGACGGTGAGCCCCGACGATCGATGGCTGAGCTCGGTGTTGCCGTCTTCGGTCGAACTTCAAGTGGCGAGGAGTACGGGGATTTTCCACCGTGTGGATACTCCCCCGGACGGTGTTCCCGTGATCCGGGTGGTCGCGGCGCTGGAGGCGCGCACGCCGGGTGCGACGTTCGAGGCCGCTTTCGTTCAGATGGTGCAGCGGGTGCCGTGGAACATCAGCGAACAGATCGATGCCGTACAAACTGCGTACCAAGACTATCAGCAGATCGTGGTCGGAAAGGAGGGGCTACAGCGCATTTATGCGCTCACGCTCACGATCACGGTGCTGCTGTCACTGCTTGCGGCACTCGCACTGGCAATGTATCTGTCGCGTAAGTTCATCGCGCCGCTGATGGTGTTGGCGGAAGGAACGAGGGCGGTGGCATCGGGCGACTACCGGCCGCTTGCCCCGATCGCGGCGCGCGACGAGCTGGGAGTGCTGACGCGCTCGTTCGATGCGATGACGCAGCAACTCGCACAGGCTCGGCAGGCAGCGGAAGAATCGCGCGCCCAGATCGAGGCGGCGCGCGCTTACCTGGAGACGATCCTCGCCAACCTCAGCACGGGCGTGCTGGCGTTCGATGTGGAAGGGAAGTTGACCATCGCCAATGCCGCGGCTTCTCGTATCCTCGAAGTCGATCTGCAGGGGTGCACGGGGATTGCGCCCTCCTGCTGGACGATCGAGCCGGAGTTTGCCACCTTGATCGCCGAGCTCATCGGTCGTGAGCCGGCAGGCCCCATCGAATGGCGCCGTCGCTGCGCCGACGGGCATACGCAGATCTTGCTGCTGCACGTGGCCTCTCTGCCGACCCGCCACGGCAGCGGCCGCCTGGTCGTGTTCGACGACGTCACCGACCTCGTGCAGGCGCAGCGCACCGCCGCTTGGGGCGAGGTGGCGCGGCGCCTCGCGCACGAGATCAAGAATCCGCTCACCCCGATCCAGCTCTCGGCCGAGCGCTTGCGCTACAAGCTCGCCGATCGTCTCGATCCCGAGGCGCGGCAGATGCTCGAGCGCGCCACGCAAACGATCATCGATCAGGTGGAGGCGATGAAAAACCTGGTCAACGCCTTCCGCGATTATGCTCGTCTTCCCGCGCCGAAAAAGGACTGGCTCGACGTGGAATCCTTGTTGCGCAGCGTCCTCGTCCTGTACGAATCCTCACCGGCGCGCCTGGAGCTCGACTTGCCGCAGGAGGCTTTGCCGGCGCTGCGGGCCGATGCTTCCCAATTGCGTCAAGTGTTGCATAATCTCATCCAGAATGCGCAGGATGCGTTGGAGGGACGCCAGGACGGCCTGATCCGCATCGAACTTGAGCGCAAGGCGGATACCCTCACCCTCCGGGTGCTCGACAATGGCCCCGGATTCCCTTCGGAACTCCTACGCCACGCGTTCGAGCCCTATTTCACGACCAAGCCCAAGGGGACGGGGCTGGGTCTGGCGGTGATCAAGAAGATCCTCGATGATCATGGCGCGAGGGTCCGTCTGGTCAACCGGGCGGAAGGCGGGGCGATGGTGGAGATCGAATTCCCGCTCGGCGACGACGTACGTGAAGGAGGTCGCGATGGCTAGAGTGCTCATCGTCGACGATGAAGTCGGTATCCGCGAGTTGCTGCGTGAGATCCTCGAAGACGAGGGTTATGCCGTCGAGACGGCCGAGAACGGGCTGCAAGCGAACGAGCGCCTGGAGACGGAACGGCCCGATGTGATCCTGCTCGACATCTGGATGCCCGACGTCGACGGCATCACGCTCCTGCGACAGTGGATGGGACGGCAGCCGCCAGCGCCGCCGGTGATCATGATGTCGGGTCACGCCACGATCGACACGGCGGTCGAGGCAACTCGGATCGGAGCGATCGATTTTCTCGAGAAGCCGATCTCGATGCAGAAACTGCTGCCGGCGATCAAGGAGGCGGTGGCACGCTCTCGTCAGGCAAAAATTCCCAACGAGGTGGTGATCGGGCGACTGGGCGAACATCCGCTGTTGACCTCCGTGCTCGAAAAAGCGAGGGAATCTTTGCAGCGCGAGCGGGTGCTTTATCTGCAAGTGGCCGATTCATTCCTCATCGAAGCGTTGGCGCTGGCGCTCAAGTTACGCGAAGGTCCTTGGCTCGATCTCGGTAGCGAGACCCAACCACTGTCACGCGAGAAACTTCAGCGCGCTCGAGGGGGGCATTGGTTCGTCCTGCGAGCCCAGGATCTCACGCGACTACAACAGAAAAATCTCTGTTTCGCGCTCGAGCGACGCGACGAATATCAGGCCAAGGTGGTCGTCTTTGGTCACACGCCGGCCGAGGCATTGGCCAAGGAAGGGTGGCCCGAGCTCCTGAGTAGGGTCTTTGCGCGGTGCTGTGTCCCAGTGCCGAGGCGGGAGGAGGCATTGCGCGTCCTCGACACCCTGATGCCCTTGGCTCTGTCGGAAGTTGCCAAACGGCGCGGGAGCGATACCGTACCCCGATTGCCTCCCGGTAGCATGACACGCATGCCAAAAGGGATGCTGCCCCAAGAGATGGACTTGCTGGGGTTGGCCGAGGCCCTGCTCGATGCCGATGAGGGGGGCGTCGTGTCGCAGGAGGCGATCGAGCGGATTTTCGGGCTTCCTGACCAACCGACGCTGGATCGCTTGCTTACTTTACCCTTGCGTGAGGCGCGCGAGGCCTTCGAACGGATGTACTTCGAGCGGCTCCTCGAACGAGAGGCCTTGCCCATGAGCCGGGTGGCCGAGCTCGCCGGTTTGGAGCGCACGCACCTATACCGCAAAATCAAGCAGCTTGGACTCACGATCAAACGAGGGCAGGAAGTCGAGTGAGAAACCGTCGCTCGCAGTGACGGGCGGGCGGCTCGAAGAACCGTCGCGAGCGGCTGCAGGGCAAGGCGCCCGGAGCGCAGGATGCGAGACATATCACCCAGATAGGCGAGCATCCGAGCACCGCGCAACGCCGCCATGAAGCCGCGCAGCAGGTTATTCGAGGTGCCCAGGTATTTTCCAGAGTGCCCGCCGGGGACGGTGTCCGCTTTTCGTATAATGCGGGCTGTCCTGTGCGCCACGGAGCCGCTACCCCATGCCTTCTCTGAAAAACGACCGTCTCCTGCGGGCGCTGCTGCGCCAGCCCGTAGATCGCACGCCGATCTGGTTGATGCGGCAGGCCGGGCGCTATTTACCCGAATACCGCGAGACGCGCCGACGGGCCGGCAGTTTCCTCGCCTTGTGCAAGGATCCTGCCTTGGCCACCGAAGTGACGCTCCAGCCGCTTGCGCGCTTCGGGCTCGATGCGGCGATCCTCTTTTCCGACATCCTGACGGTGCCCGATGCGATGGGGCTGGGGCTGTATTTCGTCGAAGGCGAAGGGCCGAAGTTCGAGCGGCCGCTGCGCAGCGAATGGGAGATCCGCAATCTTGCTGCCCCGGATCCCACGGTGGAACTCGCCTACGTGCTCGAGGCGGTGCGGCATATCCGGCATGCCCTCGACGGCTCGGTGCCCCTGATCGGTTTCTCCGGCAGCCCCTGGACGCTCGCGTGCTACATGGTCGAAGGGGGAGCGAGCGAGGATTACCGTACGGTCAAGACGTTGCTCTACTCCCGCCCCGATCTGATGCACCGCATCCTCGAGGTGACGACGCAGGCGGTGACCGATTACCTCAACGCCCAGATCGAGGCGGGAGCGCAGGCGGTGATGCTCTTCGATTCCTGGGGCGGGGTGCTCGCCGAGGAAGCCTTCAAGACGTTTTCCCTGCCGTATCTGGCGCGCATCGTCGCGGGCTTGCGCCGTGAGGCGGAAGGCCGCATCGTTCCCTCCATCGTCTTCACCAAGGGGGGCGGCGTGTGGCTGGAAGATTTGGCCAGCATCGGCGCCGATGCCGTGGGGCTGGATTGGACGATGGACATCGGCCGGGCTCGGGCTCTGGTCGGGGACAAAGTGGCGCTGCAGGGCAATCTCGATCCGGCGATCCTCTTCGCGCCGCCCGACGTGGTGGTACGCGAAGCCTGCAAGGTGCTCGAAGCCTTCGGGCATGGCTCGGGGCACGTCTTCAACCTGGGGCACGGCATCTCGCAGCACACGCCGCCGGAGCACGTGGCGGCGCTGGTCCACGCCGTCCAGACCGAGAGCGTGAAATATCACCACAAGGCATGAGCGAGGGGATGCGCCGGGTCCAGGTGCTGCTGCCGTTTCCCGGCGAGGGGTTGTTCGACTACCGGGTTTCCGAATCGGTCGTGCCGGGGCAGATCGTGCGCGTGCCCTTCGGCCGCGGCGCGAAGCTGGGCATCGTGTGGTCGCTCGAAGCGGATCCGTCCGTTCCTGACGAGCGGATCAAAGCGGTGGAGGCGGTCTGGGAGGGGTTGCCGCCGCTTGTCTCGGCCGATCGCGAATTGCTCGAATTCACCGCCCATTATTATCTTGCACCGCTCGGGGAGGTCGTGGCGGCGATGCTGCCTCCTGCCCTGCGCCGGCGCAAGCGCGAACCCCGTACGGCGAAACCGGACACGGGTGGGAGCGCGATGACGGTCGGGCTGCTGCCCGAGCTCACGCCAGGGCAAAGAGCGGCGCTCGAGGCGGTGCCGCGGGAAGGGTTCTCGGTGACGCTGTTGCACGGGATCACCGGCAGCGGCAAAACGGAAGTCTACCTGCGCCTGATCGCCGACTGTCTCGCCCGAGGGCGGCAGGCGCTACTCCTGGTGCCCGAGATCGGCCTCACGCCGCAGCTCACCGAGCGGGTACGCGCCCGTTTCTCTTCGGCGCGCATCGTGTGCCTGCATTCGGATGCGCCCGCCGGCGAGCGTTCGGCGGCCTTCGTGGCGGCGCTGCGCGGCGAGGTCGATATCGTGCTCGGCACGCGGCTCGCGGTGTTCGCGCCTTTCGTGCGGCTGGGGCTGGTGGTGGTGGACGAGGAGCACGATCCCTCCTACAAACAGTTCGAAGGGGTGCCGTATTCGGCGCGCGATCTGGCGGTCTGGCGCGCGCGCCGGTGGAACGTGCCGATCGTGCTCGGCTCGGCCACGCCCTCGCTCGAGAGCTGGGCGGCCTGCGAGGCGGGCCGCTACCGGCGTGTGGCTTTGTCCGCCCGGGCGAGCGGCCAACCGCTGCCGACGATAGAGCTCATCGATACGACGCAGACGAGCGCCGAGGAGGGGGTGAGCGAGCCCCTTGCGCGGGCGATCGAAGAGACGCTCGGGCGCGGCGAGCAGGCCCTCGTTTTCCTCAATCGCCGCGGCTATGCGCCGGTGGTACGCTGCGGCCATTGCGGCTGGGTGAGCCGCTGCCCCAATTGTTCGGTCAATCTCGTCTTCCACCGCGACGATGGCCGGATGCATTGCCACCACTGCGGTCATCGCGAGGCCCCGCCGCGAGCCTGTCCCGAGTGCGGCGCGCTCGACTTGCGGCCCATCGGCCGCGGCACGCAGCGGCTGGAGGAGCGGCTGCAGGCGTTGTTTCCCCAGGCCCGGATCGCTCGCATCGACCGCGACGCGGTGAAGACCCTGGTCCAATGGGAAACCTTGCTCGAGGAGGTGCGCGCGGGGCAATACGACCTGCTCGTGGGCACGCAGATGATGGCCAAGGGGCACGATTTTCCGTCGCTCACGCTCGTCGGCGTGATCGGGGCCGATGCCGGGCTCTATGCCGCCGAAGTGCGAGCCACGGAACGGATGTTCCAGCAGTTGATGCAGGTGGCCGGCCGGGCCGGCCGGGCGGGCGCGCCGGGTCGGGTGTTGATACAGACCGAATTTTCACAGCATCCGCTCTTTCGCGAACTCGCGGCGCACGACTATGCGGCGTTTGCGGCGAGGACGCTCGCCGAGCGTCGGGCGCTGCGTCTGCCGCCTTTTGCTTTTCAGGCATTGCTGCGCGCCGACGACGAAACATTGGAACCGGCGCTCGCGTTCCTCGAGGAAGCGCGAAGCGCCGCCCGTAGCCTTGCGGCAAGCGAAGCCTGGCCGATCCGGGTGTTCGATCCGGTCCCGATGCGTCTCGTGCGCCTCGCGCGTCGCGAACGGGCCCAGCTGCTCGTCGAGGGGGATCACCGTCCTGCGCTGCACGCTTTCCTCGAGCGTTGGGCCGGGGCATTGCGTGAGTTGCCGCATCCCCGTTCGTTGCGCTGGCGCCTGGAGGTGGATCCGCTGGAGACTTGAGGCTCACTCGCGACGGGCTTCGGGCGCGACCACGACCCGATTTCTTCCCCCCTCTTTCGCTGCGTAGAGCGCGGCATCTGCTCGAGAAAGCGCCGCATCGAGCGTCGTCTCTCCGGGAGCGACGGCGGCCACGCCCACGCTGATCGTCACCGTCTCGCCGCCGCTGCCGGGGATACGCACGCGCTCGGCCGCGCTCTGGCGCAAGCGCTCGGCGAGCTGCCGTGCCCCGGCCACGGTGGTATGGGGGAGGACGACGGCGAATTCTTCGCCGCCGAGACGTCCGGCGAGATCCTGCTCGCGTAGCGTCTCGCTCAGGATCGCGGCAACGGAGCGTAGGACCTGGTCGCCGGCGGCGTGACCATAGCGATCATTCACCTGCTTGAAGTGATCGAGGTCGAACATGAGCACCGCGATCGGCCATGCGGGATCGCGTTCGGCGAGCAGGCGTTCCCCGGCAGTGAAGAAGGCGCGCCGGTTCGCCAGGCCCGTCAAGGAATCGGTGCCGGCCTGGCGGCGCAGCTCGGCTTCCATCTGCTTGAGGGTGGTGATGTCGGTGAAGATCACCACCGCGCCGCCATCGGGCAGAGGCGAGACGGTCAGCCGTATCGGCACGGCGTGCCCGTCGCGGTGCAGGAAGTAGTCTTCTCCGGGGGGAAAGGAGCGTCGTTCGCGAACGGCCTGGTGGATGAGGCAGGCCTCGCGGGGCATGACCGTGCCGTCGGGATAGCGGGAATGCAGCACCTCATAGGCGCATCGGCCACGCATCTCATCGGCCGTATAGCCGAGGATGCGTTCGGCGGCCGGGTTCCACAGCACGACGTTTTCTTGGGGATCGACGGCGAAGATGCCTTCGCCGGCCGATTCGAGCAGCACCTCGATGGTGCGGGCGCGTTGCTCGGCGAGCTGCCATTGTTCCTCGGCTGCGCGCAGCAGCCGGTTGCGTTCGGTAACGTCGACAGATACGCCGACGATGAGGTCGATGCGGTCCGCCTCGCCGTCTATGGGCGTGAGGGTGGTCTGGAATTGACGGCAGCCGACGTTGGGGATCTCCAGGCGTTCTTCGTAGCGCAGCGTCTTGCCTTCCTGGAGGCAGCGCCGGTACATCGCCTCGAAGTGCGCCGCCTGCTCCGGGGCGAAGAGTTCTCGAGGGCGCGCGCCTTCCCAGACTTCGGGGGAGACGCGCAGGATCTCGTACAGAGCACGGTTGCCGGCGAGATAGCGAAATGCGCCGTCGGGCTCTACCGCCACCAGGAACATGAGCTCTTCCAGGTGCTCGACCATGGAGCGAAAGAGCCGCTCGCTGCGCGCGAGGCGCTCCTGCGTGAGGATGCGTTCGGTGACGTTGGCGATGAAGCCGTACCACAGCACCGACCCGTCGGGTTGGCGCTCGGTACTCGCTTCGCCCTCGGCCCAGACGATGCGCCCGTCGGGCAGTACGTGCCGATAGAGAAGGCGCCAGGGTTCGAGCGTGGCCATCGACCGGTCGGAAGAGGCCATCATCGCCGCGCGATCGTCGGGATGGACCGTGGCGAAAAAGGCCGAGGCGTCTTCACGCAGGAGTTCTGGATCCACGCCACACAGGCGTTTCATCCCCTCGCTCGCATAGGGAAAGGACATGTGCCCCTGCGGTGTACGGCGAAAAACGTAGATGACTCCGGGCAGGTGCTGGCTGATTTTGTGCAGCACATCCAAGCGACCCTCCACGTGGATGGGAGGCGTAGGAAAATTGGCCTCGGTCGACATGGCGTTCTCTCACGGAAGGTTTTTTCCGTAAGCTTACCTCAGTATCCCTGCGAAAATACGCTCATGGCAGGGAGGGACTCAGGGGGAGGCATATCCAGGCGCGGCAAGACCACTCGCATCGTCGTGCCGCGACCGTCCGCCCCTTCCTCGGCGCCGACGCGGCCACCATGGAAGGCCACGATGCGCTGCACGATGGCGAGTCCCAGTCCGGCGCCGCCGCTGGGGCTGCCGACTTCGACGATGCCCTCGCGCACGCCTCCGGGAAGGAGGGTCTGTACCGGGGCGTCGAGATAGTGCTCGAGGAAGAACGGCGTCTCGCCCCGGCGCAGCGCGAGCGCCGCCCGCACCTGGCCGGTGGCATCGCGCAGGGCGAGGAAGGGCCCGCGCGGCTGCGCGATGTGCGCCCCGTACCGGGCCAGGTAGATGTCCTGTACGAATCGGGCGATCTCCTCGCTCGATGCTTCGTTTTCGGCCACCCAGGCCGCTTCCGTGAGTCTGCCGGAGGCGTTCTTTTTCGGTCGGGCGGCACAGCTGATCGTCGCCATCGGGATCTCCTCGTTTCGTCGCGATGGGAGATACGATACGGTGGCGAACTTAAGGAAAGCTTAAATGCCGTCTCCTCGGCGAAATGCGCGCAAATGGCGCCGCAGCCAACTCTTGGCGGCTTCCAGGAGCAGCAGCACGCCGGCACCGACGGCGAGGGTGAGCGCCACGTCGTCGGGGTGCAAAGGGCCGAAATGCAGCAGGTCGCGCGCCGGCGGCCACAGCAGGACGACGGCGGAGAAGGCGGCGACGAGGCCGGCGATCGCCGCCAGCATCGGGTTCGGGCGCCGGAACGCTTCCCGCAACGAGGCCGAAAACGAGCGGTCGATGAGCACGAGCCCCAGCAGGCTCGTCACGAGCGAGAAGAAGGTGAGGGCGCGCACTTCTTCGTCCGACAGGCCGCGCGCCACCGCGCCCAGCAGCACGCCGGTCACGAGCGCCAGGGCGAGCGCCCCTTGGGCCACACCCCAGGTGAGCAGCGGCCAGGAGAAGAGCGGTTCCTGCGGTGGCCGCGGTGGGCGGCGCATCACGTCGTCCTCTTCGGGTTCGGCTTCGAAGACGAGGGAGCAGACGGGGTCGATCACCATCTCCAGCAAGGCGATGTGGATCGGACCGAGCACCAGCGGCAGGCCGAGCAGCAGGGGCAACAGCGCCAACCCGGCGATCGGCAGATGGACCGCGAGGATGAAGAGCATCGCCTTGACGAGGTTGTCGTAGATGCGCCGTCCCAGGCGGATCGCCTGCACGATGGCGCCGAAATCGTCGTCGAGCAGCACGAGCGCGGCCGCTTCGCGGGCGACGTCGGTACCGCGCCCGCCCATGGCGATGCCGATGTGTGCGGCCTTGAGCGCCGGGGCGTCATTCACGCCGTCGCCGGTCATGGCGACGACCTCTCCGGCCGCTTTCAGGGCTTCGACGAGGCGCAGTTTCTGCGTGGGGGCGATACGGGCGAAGACCGTCACCTGCGACGCCCGTCGGCGTAGTTCGGTCTCGTCGAGCCGCGCCAGTTCTTCGCCGGTCATCACCTCGTCGGCGGCGATGCTGGCGGCCCGGGCGATCGCCCGGGCGGTGGCCGGATAGTCGCCGGTGATCATCACCACACGCACGCCCGCCGAATGGCACTGCGCCACCGCTTCCGGCACGCCGGGGCGCAGAGGGTCGGCGAGTCCGGCCAGGCCGACGAAGGAAAAGGCGAAGGCGCGAGGATCTTCCGGCAAAGGATCCTCGGCACCCTGGGCGCGGGCGAGCGCCAGCACCCGTAAGCCTTCACTCGCCATCGCTTCCACTTGCGCAAGCAATGCCGCGCGCGCCGCCTCGTCCATGCGGCACAGGGTCGCGATCGTCTCGGGGGCGCCCTTGCTGGCGACGAGGATCTCGCCTCGAGCCGAGCGCCACACCCGCGTCACCGCGAGCAGCTCGGGCCGCAGGCCGTATTCCTTTACGGGGGTGAGATCGATGGTGACCGGCTCCGGGCAGCGCCGCTCCAGCTCGTGGAAAGCGAGTTCCATCGGATCGAAGGGGTCGTCGGCGCTTGCGAGCCGGGCACACTCGGCCAGCGCCCGGAAGGGTTCGGGCAGCAGGGAGGCGTCGTCTTCCCTCGTCCAGACCGATCCGTCGGGTCGGCGCAGGGCGACCACGCGCATGCGGTTCTCGGTCAGGGTCCCGGTCTTGTCGGTGCACAGTACCGTGGCCGAACCGAGCGTCTCGATGGCGGCGGCGCGCCGCGTCAGCACCCGGGCGCGCGAGATGCGCCAAGCGCCCATCGCCATGAACACGGCGAGCACGACGGGAAATTCCTCCGGCAGCATCGACATGCCCAGCGCGATGCCGGCGAGGAAGGCTTCGGTCCAGCTGCCGCGCAGGCTGCCGTAGAGTAGCGTCGCGGCGAGCGCCGTGGCCGTGCCGAGGGTGGCGAAGAGCCGCACGATCTGCCGCGTTTGGCGCTGCAGGCGCGGTGGCTCGGTGTCGATGTGCGCCAGCGCCGTGCCGATCTTGCCGAATTCGCTGCGTGCCCCCGTGGCGAGGACGCGCGCGAGCCCACGGCCGCGCACCACGAGCGTGCCGGAGAAGACGTAGGGCAGATCGTCTCCGCCGGGCGAGGGCGGCGGCAAAGAAGTTCCGGGGTGCGGAGCGGTTTTGCGCACGGGGACTGATTCGCCGGTGAGCAAGGATTCGTCGACCAGCAGATCCTGGGCCTCGAGGAGCACTGCGTCGGCCGGGACGCGGTCGCCCTCGGCGAGCACGATCAGGTCGCCGCGCACCACTTCCCGCCCCGGGATGCGCTGCTGCTGCCCGTCGCGGATGACCAGCGCCCGTGGGCTGGAGAGTTCGCGCAGCGCGGCGAGCACCCGTTCGGTGCGGCTCTCCTGGATCGTCGTGATCAGCACGGAGAAAATGGCGAAGACGAGCAGCACCAGCCCTTCGGTCAGGTCGCCGACGAGCAGGTAGATTCCCGCGCCGGCGAGCAGCAGGAGGAGCATCGGTTCGCGCAATACTTCGCCCACGATGCGCCACGGCGTGCGCCGGCGCTCCTGCGGCAATTCGTTCGGCCCTTCGTCGGCCAAGCGCCGCCGGGCCTCTTCGCTCGAGAGTCCGCGCGACGTCTCCTCGGTGCCGGAGGGGGGTGATTCGCTCATCGGCCGGTTCCTTCCGGCGGTACGGGAAGGGTAAGGGTGAATCGTGCCCCGCCCAGGCGGCTCTCACCGGGTTCGACGCGGGCGCCGAGGAGCTCCGCCGCTTCGCGCACCAGCGTCAAGCCCAGACCCGTGCCCGGGGCGGCGGAGTCGCGTGCAAAGGGGGCGAAAAGCTTTTCCCGCCGCTCCGGGGCAATGCCGGGGCCGTCGTCCTCGACGTCGAGCCGCATGAGGTTCCCCTCTCGGCGCAGCGAGACCCGCACGGTACTGCCCGGCGGCGTGTGACGCAGTGCATTGCCGACGAGATTGCGCACGATGAGGGCGAGCGGCTCCGGTGCGAGCAGGGCGGGCAGAGCCTCGGGCAAGTCCACCTCCAGCGTGTGACCGAGGGCTTGGGCCTGCGGCCAGAGGAGGGCCAATTCCTGACGAACGACTTCGGCGGCGTCGATGGTACGTCGTGGCCGGCGCGCGTCGTGTCCCAGGCGCGCGAGCGTGAGCAATTGCTCGATGAGCTGGGCGGCGCGGGTCGTGCCTTCGCGCGCGGCTTGCAGTGCTTCCCGGCGGCGCGCCTCGTCGCCTTCGACGAGGGCGGCGTCCAGATGCGCCGCGATCGCGGCGATCGGTGTGCGCAGTTCGTGGGCGACGTCGGCGGTGAAGCGCCGCTCACGCTCGAAGGCTTGGGACAAGCGGGCGAGTAGCTCATTGACCGCCCCTACCACGGGTTCGAGTTCCTGCGGCGCATCGGGCAAGTCGACCGGCTCGAGCGCGTCCGGGCGACGGCGCCGCAGAGCGTGCGACAGCGCCATGAGCGGGCGTAATCCTCGCCCGATCGCCCACCAGGAAAAAAGTGCGAGCGCACCGGCCCCCACGCTGAGGGTTTCCACCGAGTGTTCTACCAGCTCTTCGGTGAGTTCGCCGTGCAGATCCAGCGGATGCGCGGCGAACACCCGCGCCCCGTCGGGGCGGGTGCTGGCATAGACGCGCCAGCCCGGTTTGCCGGGAAGACGATGAAAGCCGTCCTCGAGCCGGGAAAAATCGGCGCCCGGCGGCAGCGAGCCAAAGCGCACGATCTCCCCACCACCGGGATCGAGCACCAGCACGCCGGCGTGCTTGCCAGCCTTTCGCGCTCGTTTGTCCGGCGGTTCGGGGTACGCCGCTTCTCCTCGGCCCAGCGGGACCGCGGAAATCGCCTCGACGCTTGCCACGAGCCGCGCATCCAGCAGCTCCCTTGCCTCCTTGCTGCTTTCCCTCACGACGTAGGCGAGTGAGACGAGCCAGAAGAGCGCCACCCCGGCAAGTAGCCAGAGCGTGAGGCGCAGGCGCAGCGAATGGCCGAGCCGGCGCCAGAGGGTCATCGTGCGGCTCCTTGCGCCGCCGGACCCAGGCGATAACCCAGACCGCGCACCGTGTCGATGATGTCCGGATCGATCTTGCGACGCAGATGATGGATGAGCACCTGCAGCACGTTGCTGTCGGGAGCTTCGTCCGCCTCGTAGAGCGCCTGCTCGAGCTGGATCTTGGTGAAGACCCGGCCCGGGCTGCGCGCGAGGCGCTCGAGCAGGCGGTATTCCATCGCCGAGAGCTCCACCGGCGCACCGTCGAACCACACGGCGTGTCCGGCCGTGTCCAGGCGCAGACGCCCCAGGTCGATGAACGAACGCGCCCGCCCCTCGCCGCGGCGCACCAGCGCCCGCAGGCGGGCGGCGATCTCCTCGAGCGGGGCCGGCTTCACCACGTAGTCGTCCGCTCCCTCGTCGAGGCCGGCGATGCGCTCGGAGAGCGCGTCGCGCGCCGTCAGGATCAGCACCGGGAGGACGAGCCCCTCGGCGCGCCAACGCCTGAGCGCGTGCATCCCGTCTTCCTGCGGCAAGCCCAGATCGAGCACCACGGCGTCGAACGGCTCGGACTGCAGCAGGCGGAAGGCCGAAGCCGCCTCCCGTGCCCATGCCACGTTCATCCCCAGGGCCTCCAGCCCCCGTTCGAGGCCCGCGCCTAGGAGCGCATCGTCCTCGACGAGCAATACCCGCATCTTTGCTCCTTCATTGGCGCAGCAACCAGTAGACCACGATCGCCACCCAGACGAACAGCACGACGGCCATGGGGGTGTAGGGCCGCCCGATCGCTTCCTGCGGCGCGCCGCGTTTCACCCCCAGCACCATCGCGCGGACGAGATTCTCGCGATGGGCGAGACTGCCGATGAACACCCCGGCCAGATGCACCAGCACCACGGCGAGCATGAGGTTCGCCAGCGCCTCGTGCGCCTCTTCGACGAACTTGCCGCCGATCTCTTCGTAGGCGCACCATCCGACGAGGGGCGTGAGGACCCCGAGGGCGAGCAAGGCGAGGATGGCGATGCCGCCCGCCGGATTGTGCCCGGTGTAATGGGGCGGCTGCAAGCGTATCAAGCCGACGAGGTAGTCCCAAACTTCGCGCCAGGGACGCACGAAAGAGGAGAATCGCGCCGACCACGGGCCGACGAAGCCCCAGACCACGCGAAAGAGCACCACTGCGGCCACCGTGCCGCCGGCAGCCACGTGCACGAGCCGCAGCCGCTCGGACTCGCCGGTGAGCCAGGCGACGAGGAACCCGAGCGCCATCAGCCAGTGCCCGAGCCGCACGACGGCGTCCCAGATCAATACCTTGTTTTCGTTCGGCTCCATGACGAGGCTCCGTTAGTCCTTGTAGGGACCATAGCCGGGGATGTCGATCTCGCGCTCGCGGTACGAGCCTTCTTCGGCCCGCTTGTGGCAGGCGCCGCAGTTGGCCGGGGATTTCACCCGAGGGTCGCGCCAGGCCGCGGCGGGAACTTCGTCGTGCTCTTTTTCGAACCAGCGCGTTCGCGTGATGCGCGGCGGATCTCCCGCACCTTGCGTGCGACGGCCATCGCCCGCATTGCGCACGAGAAAGTCGGTGAGCTCCTGCGCCGTCTGCGGGGACAGTGAGGCGTCGTCCCCGTAGTGGTGCGCGAGGTCGGCCATCACTTTGCGCCAATCCTCGGCCGAGAGCAAGGACGGCGGGAAGGGAACGTGGCAGCTGCCGCATTCCTGACGGTAGAGCGGCGAGAGCGGCGCCCCTTTGCTCTTGTCTTTATAGCGGGTCTCGTGCTTCTCCTGTTCGGCGCGTTCGTGCCGCTCTTCGGCCGAGACCACGATCGGCGCAGCGATGAGGGCGGCGCACAGGGCGGTGGTGAAAAGATGTCCGTAGCGACGGTAAAGTCGTTCGATCGCATTCATGTCGGGTCTCCTTCGGTCATTGGCGCACGAGCCAGGCGAGAAAATCGGCTTTCTCCGCCGCCGTGCATTCGCGTCCCACCACTTCCTTGCAGTTGCGGCGGAACCATTTTTCGATCTTGGCCTCGTCGGTGAACCGCTCGGGATTGGCGCTCACCGCGAGCGGCGCGATCGTCTTGCCGGTGACCACGTGTTTGCCCGCTTGCCGGGGATCGTGGCCATGGCAGGCATGGCAGCCGGGCATGTCGGCCGACACACCGTGATTCTGGCGATAGAAGGCTTCGCCGCGGCCGGGGTCGGGGGTGAAACCCGGCTGTTCCTGGGCGGCGCGCTGCGCATAGCGCTCGGCCATCGTCGCCGGCGTTTCGGCCACGGCGCAGAGAGAAAAGCCGGAGAGCAGGATGGAAAAGAGCCAGGTGGCTCGCTTGCGGAAGATCGGGGATTTCATGGCGACCTCTTCGTCGTGATGCGCACGTGCTCATTGGAGCACAGGGGCCTTAACGGGGAGTTAAATGCCCATCGCGTTTGGCGAGCAGGAGTGTGGCGTCGGCACGATCGAGGGTGGTGGCGCCGCGTTCGTCGGCGATTTGCCGGATCAGACCAATGCTGGCGGAGACGGCAAAAGGGCGGAGCCGATGAGCGATGGAGAGGCGTTCATGGAAGAGGCGGGGTATCAGTTCGTCAGACCCCACAAGAAAGGGGATCTTCGTGCGCTCTCCGTCACCCCACGTTTCCCGGAACGACACGGAAAAACGTGTGCGCACCCTCGAACGACTTTCCGCACGGCCGAAAGGGGTGTACTACGGCAGGCGCTGATGCTCGTCTACTTGGATGATGTTGCTCGGATCGTTTGCTCGGAGCGCCTTGCCCTGAAACAGGAAAGAAGAGCGTGGATGATCGTTGCGCGCGCTCAACAAATTTTTGGTGAGGTCTGCAACGATATTCGTGCTGTTGGTCGGGTAAAACGAATGTTTTGTGGTTGGCTGCCCACCGAGGGTGGTAGGAGGTAAAATTCTGGCGCGCCCGGCAGGAATCGAACCTGCGACCTTTGGCTTCGGAGGCCAACGCTCTATCCCCTGAGCTACGGGCGCTTCAAGGGGCAGTATTATCTCATACAATTCGCGGATTGTACCCAAGCGAGAGTCGGGATAACATCAGGCACGTCCTTTGCCATGCAAACAAAACGACTCTAACCGGACGCATTCCAGCGCGCTCAACCCACGGAGGAGACCAATCATGAGCCTTGCGAGTAGCCCCTGAGCGGCAACGTGGTGCCCCCTGTGCAGCCGAGGTCCCGCGTTTCATGGACCCTGATCTAGGATGGGTCGAGCACGCTGCGTTTCAACGGATCTAGAAATCGGACTGCACCCCGGATGTGTCATTGCTCAGGCATTCGATGGCTTGGGGGTCACCGTTGTCAAGCCCATGTCGACTAGAGAACAGACCGAGAACGATTCGTCGTATGGGCGTGCAGCGACGCGCTCCTGTAGTCGGTTGTTTGCTTGTATGGGCGACATGCCCTACCCTCCGGGTTACGAGCGCCTCGACCTGCATCCGCTAACGGCGGTTCGTTCGCAACTTCGCAGAACGACGACTTAGGAGTTTCGCGCGATGAACGACGTCACCCTTGCTTTGCTTGCCTTTTTTCCGCTGGTACTTGCCGGCGTGTTGTTGGTCGGCCTACGTATGCCGGCCCGTACCGCCATGCCGCTCGTCTATGTGGTCACGGCGCTGATCGCGCTCTTCGCTTGGGAGGTGAGCTTCAACCGCGTGCTCGCTTCCACCCTGCAGGGGTTGATACTCACCGTGTCGATCCTTTGGATCATCTTCGGTGCCATCTTGTTGCTCAACACCCTCAAACACTCCGGAGGCATTGCCGCCATCCGTAAAGGTTTTTCCGGCATCAGCCCCGACCGCCGTGTCCAGGCGTTGATCGTTGGATGGTTGTTCGGCTGCTTCATCGAGGGTGCTTCGGGTTTTGGTACTCCCGCCGCGGTAGCCGCTCCGCTGATGGTGGCACTTGGCTTCCCGGCGTTGGCTGCCGTAGTGGTGGGTATGATGATCCAGTCCACGCCGGTCTCCTTCGGCGCCGTGGGTACGCCCATCGTGGTGGGCGTCTCCGGCGGCCTAAACCGAGATGTCATCGTTGCTCAGCTGGAGGCCGGTGGTTATGGCTGGCTCGAGTACTTTCGTCTGATCACTGCCGAAGTGGCCATCGTCCACGGCCTCGTCGGCATCCTGATGCCGCTCGTCTTGGTGGTGATCATGGTGCGATTCTTTGGCGCCAACAAATCCTGGAAGGAAGGGCTGTCCATCACTCCCTTCGCCCTCTTTACCGGGATTTCCTTCGTGGTGCCCTACGTGCTGGCCGGGGTGCTCCTCGGGCCGGAGTTTCCTTCCATGATCGGCGCTTTGATTGGACTGGCCATCGTCGTGCCAGCCGCTCGTCGAGGCTTCCTGATTCCCAAGGATACTTGGGACTTCCCCGAGCGAAAGTCCTGGCCTGACGAGTGGCTAGGCAAGTTCGATATCAAGCTCGACGATATCGTCGGCAAGACCCCCATTTCCACTTTCATGGGCTGGGTCCCTTACGTATTGCTTGCGGCTTTTCTGGTGGCTACGCGTACCATCGACCCCTTGCGCGAGACGCTCACTGCGCTTTCCTTCGGCTGGAGCAACATCTTGGGCGAAGCCGGCGTAACAGGAAGCATCGCCCCACTCTACCTGCCCGGTGGTATCCTGTTGTTCGTGGCGCTGCTCACCGCCCTGTTGCACCGTATGCGATTCGGTGAGCTCAAAGCTGCGTTCAGCGAATCGTCGCGCACCATTCTCGGCGCCGGCTTCGTGCTGATCTTTACCATCCCGATGGTGCGGATCCTGATCAACTCCGGCGTAAACGCTGCCGATCTGGTCTCCATGCCCGTGGCGATGGCTCAGTTCGTGGCCGACAGCGTGGGTGAAATCTACCCCTTCTTCGCCCCTGCCGTCGGAGCGCTCGGTGCCTTCATCGCCGGTTCCAATACCGTCTCCAACCTGATGCTGTCCGATTTCCAGTTCAACGTGGCCCAGCAGCTCGGTTTGTCCTCGGCGTTCATGGTGGCGTTGCAATCGGTGGGGGCCGCGGCTGGTAACATGATCGCCATTCACAACGTGGTTGCCGCTTCGGCCACGGTGGGATTGCTCGGACGGGAGGGGATCACCCTACGCATAACCATCCTGCCGACCCTCTACTACCTGGTCGTCGCTGGCACCATTGCGCTGATTGGCTTCTACGTGATCGGCGTGAGCGACCCGTTGATGCGCGTATCCGCTGGCTGACGGGCGTCAACCGGCCGGTCATCCGGCGGCCGAGTCGACGTGACCGGCTTCGAGGGAAACGAATGGGAGGCGTGATGATGGAACTCGATGCGTTGATTCTGGCGAGGATTCAGTTCGCTGCCAACATTACGTTCCACATTTTGTTTCCCTCGATCACCATTGCGTTGGCGTGGATACTGTTGTTCTTCAAGATCCGTTACACGAAAACCGGCGATACGGCTTGGCTGGATGCTTATGGATTCTGGGTCAAGGTATTTGCCCTGAGCTTTGCCCTGGGCGTGGTCAGTGGCGTGACCATGAGCTTTCAATTTGGTACCAACTGGCCGGGTTTCATGAATACGGTGGGCAATATCGCCGGGCCTCTGTTGGCCTACGAGGTGCTGACGGCCTTCTTCCTGGAGGCAACATTCCTCGCCATCATGCTGTTTGGCCGCCGCTTCGTCTCCGAGCGTACCCACAACATCGCCACTTTCTTGGTGGCCTTGGGTACCACTGCTTCGGCGTTCTGGATACTTACCCTCAATTCCTGGATGCAGACGCCAGCCGGCTATGAAATGGTGGAAGGCCAGATCGTCATCACCGACTGGCTCGCCGCCTTGTTCAATCCCTCCTTGCCCTACCGATTGACGCACATGCTACTGGCGTCGGGATTGACGGCCGCATTCTTGGTGGCTGGACTGTCGGCCTATCGTTGGCTGCGTGGTGACCGCAGCAGTGGCGTCATGAAGGCGCTGCGCACCGGTGTGTTGAGCGCGGCTGCACTGATTCCGCTCCAGATTTTCGTAGGAGATTTGCATGGTCTCAATACGTTCGAGCATCAACCGGCGAAGATTGCGGCCATGGAAGGCGTGTGGGAAACCCAGCGTGGTGTGCCTTTACTGCTTTTTGCACTACCCAACGAGGCCGAGCGACGAAACGATTATGAAATTAGTATTCCTCGGGGTGCCAGTCTGATTTTGACGCATTCGCTGGACGGCGAGATCAAAGGCTTGAACGACTTCGAGGGAATGCATCCGCCCGTGGCCAAGGTGTTTTGGAGCTTCCGCATCATGGTCGGTGTGGGCTTGATCATGCTGGCCGTATCCTGGGTTGCAGCCTGGCAATTGGTGCGCCGGAAAATGCTCTCGCCTTGGGTGGCCAAGGCGCTGGTGGGCATGACTTTTTCCGGGTGGATCGCCACCGTCGCCGGCTGGTATGTCACCGAAATCGGCCGTCAGCCTTGGCTGGTGCACGGTGTTCTCGCTACCAAGGATGCCGTGGGCGACGTTCCCGCCGCAATGGTGGCCGTCTCGCTGACGATGTATCTCGGGGTGTATGTTGTTATGCTTTTTGCGTACATCTCGGTATTGTTCTACATGGCGCGCAAGGCGGGCTCAAATGGGCCCGCGTCTATGGGCGAGCCTGGAAAAGGAGTGGCCCGATGAATGCGGAGATCTGGCTTCCGATGGCCTTTGCGGGGCTGATGGCGTTATCCCTGCTGATGTACGTCGTGCTCGACGGCTACGATCTGGGGGTGGGCATCCTGCTTCCATTCGCGAAGGATGACGACAAGGACACGATGGTCAGCTCCATTGGCCCGTTTTGGGATGCAAACGAAACTTGGCTGGTGCTGGGGGTCGGTCTTTTGTTGGTCGCCTTCCCCAAAGCCCATGGCATCATCCTGCAAGCGCTGTACCTCCCCGTGACAGTGATGTTGATCGGCCTCATTTTGCGTGGCGTTGCCTTCGACTTCCGAGTCAAGGCGGGAGTGCGCTACAAAGGGCTATGGAATCGGGTTTTTGCGGCTGGTTCTCTGATTGCCTCGATGGCGCAAGGGGTGATGCTGGGTCGTTACCTGACGGCTTTTGAACCGGGCTGGCAGGCATGGGCCTTTGCGCTGCTCGTGGGAGTGGGATTGTCCGCGGCTTACGTGCTTCTGGGCGCTTGCTGGCTCATCATGAAAAGCGAAGGGACGCTGCAACGCCAGGCCATCGGCTGGGCGCGCTATGGTGTTTTCGGTACAGCCCTCTGCGTCGCGGCGGTTTCCCTCGTTACGCCTTTGGTCAGCGAGCGCATTGCCGCCAAGTGGTTCGAAATGCCGGAATTCTTCCTGCTGTTGCCGTTGCCTTTGCTCACCTTGGCGCTCTTCGTGTTGCTTTTGCTCATGCTGCCTCGCCTGGACCGGCACCTCGGACAGGGGGATCAGCATCTGTGCTGGTTGCCTTTTTCCATGGCGGTGGGCATTTTTCTGCTGTCCTTCTATGGACTTTCCTATAGCGTCTTTCCTGACGTGATTATCGATAAGCTCGATATATGGGAGGCTGCGGCCCATCCGCAGGCGCTGTGGGTCATCTTCATCGGTGCCGTCGTGGTGCTGCCAGCCATCGTTGCATACACGGTTTTCGTCTACCGGGTGTTCTGGGGCAAGACACGCGAACTGACTTACTCCTGAATTCCTATTGAAATCCTGGTGGTTGTGTATCGTTCCTGCTGTAAATTCCGTTTTTCGAGGCAGGCAGGATGTGTTGCTGAGCGCGGCTGGCCTAGGTGAGCTTCCCTACGAGGGCAAGGCTGAGGAGCTGGCGCGCTGCTGTGCCATGTACTACCGCCGCAAGCTTTCCAAGGACATGGTTCTTGCCCAACTACCGGACATTGCTGTTTTGCCTTGACGCCGAAAAAACCGTCAACGCCGGAGCGAGGAAACGAAATGAAACGAAGGCATCAGCGCAGTTTGCGATAGAGCGTGCGCTCGCTGATGCCTAGGCGGGCGGCCAGGGCTTTTTTGTCGCCGCCCAGCCGCTCGAGTGCGCGATGTAGATAACGTCGTTCGAGTTCGGCCAAGGGAACGATCTCGTCGTCGGCCGTATGGGCCCGTCCGCCGGAGGGGCTGTCGGCGAATCCGGTCAGATGCCATGGTTCGATCAGCTCGCCGTCGGCCAGCAGGAGCGCCCGTTCGAGGAGGTTGCGCAGTTCGCGCACGTTGCCGGGGAAATCGTGCTCCTTCAGGCGGGACATGGCCGCGGCGCTCAGGCGCACGCTGCGTTGGGGTGCGAGGCGCTCGAGGAGGTGGGCAACGAGCAGCGGCAGATCCTCGCGCCGTTCGCGCAGGGGCGGCAGGCGCACGGGAAAGGCGCTGATGCGGTAATAGAGGTCGCGGCGGAACGTGCCTTCTTCCACCATGCGCTGCAGGTCGCGGTGGGTGGCGGCCACCAGGCGGAAATCCGAGCGCAGCGTCTCGACGCCGCCCACGCGCCGGTAGGTGCCCGTTTCCAGCAGACGCAGCAGCTTCACTTGCTGCGTGAGCGGAAGGTCGCCGATCTCGTCGAGGAAGAGGGTTCCGCCGTCGGCTACCTCGACCAGACCGGTCTTGCGCCGGCTGGCGCCGGTAAATGCCCCTTTCTCGTGCCCGAACAGTTCCGATTCGAAGAGGGTTTCGGGCAGCCCCGAACAATCCACCGGCACGAAGGGTCGGTCGCGGCGCGGCGAGAGGCGGTGCAGCGCTTGGGCGGCCAGTTCCTTGCCTGTGCCCGATTCACCCAGCAGCAGCACCGGGGTATTTGCCGGCCCGGCCCGTTCGAGCAGTTCCAGCATGCGCAGAAAAGAAGAGGCATTGCCCACCATGCCCAAGGTGGGCGACGGCATCCCTTTGCCGCCGAGAAAA
The DNA here is from genome assembly GCF_006980785.1 of Tepidiphilus sp. J10. Taxonomy (NCBI): domain Bacteria; kingdom Pseudomonadati; phylum Pseudomonadota; class Hydrogenophilia; order Hydrogenophilales; family Hydrogenophilaceae; genus Tepidiphilus; species Tepidiphilus sp. J10. Next base: position 726,580 of record NZ_SBHP01000001.1, on the reverse strand, counting down.
CGCATCGTTTCGACGAAGAGCGTCGTCTGGCCTCTGTCGTCTTGCAGAGGCAGGATTTCGACTTCGACGAACTCCTCTCCGCGCGGCGTGTGATGGCGATGGATCACGCGGCTGCGTCGTCCGCTTTTCCACGCTTGCTGGCGAGGGCAGGATTCGCCGCACTGGTCGCAGGGGCGATCGAAGTGGTGTGACACCTCGTAGCAGGTGCGCCCGATCACGGAGGGGTCTTCGCCGAACTCGCGGCGGTAGGCCGCATTGGCCGCGAGGATACGGTAGGCGGTATCGACCACGATGCGCGGTTCGAACAAGGATTCGAGCAGCTGGAGCAGTTCGGTGGGCAAGGACATGGCTGACATACCTGTCAAATCTTGGGAGCTATTTTGACATTTTTGACAAAAGAAGGATCGAGAAAAGGGGGGTGGTGACGAGGGAGCTGGGGAGGCAACGCGTTGAATCTCCGGGAGCAAATCTTGGTTGCGCCAAAAATCGCTTCCGGTGGCATGAAATTTGCTTTCATATCGGTGTGACCTGGGTTCCATGTTTATCTTTTTGAATTTTCTCAATTTTTTGACCATGGTCAATTGACGCGCCAGACCACGGCCTACTACCATGGCCGGCGTCGTGTTCGAGGAGGAGGTCGATGGAAACGGAAACGCTCGCCCGGCGACTGCGCCGCGAGATCGTCGTGGTGCTGCTGCTCAAGCTCTTCCTGCTCACCGCCTTGTGGTGGGTCTTCGTTCGCGATGCCCGGGTGGAAGTGGGCGCGGAACGGATGCAGGCACAGGCCGCCGGGGCGCCTTCCTCCTTCTCCAAACCTTCGTCTTCGTCGTCTTCCCCGGTTCTTTCCGCTTCGCAGGAGCCATAACATGAACGAAACGCTCGTCGATCTCTCGCGCCTGCAGTTCGCCGCCACGGCGATGTATCACTTCCTGTTCGTCCCCCTAACTTTGGGGCTCACCTGGATACTGGTGATCATGGAAGCGCTCTACGTGATGACCGGCAAGCAGGTCTACCAGGACATGGTGAAATTCTGGGGCAAGCTCTTCGGCATCAACTTCGCCCTCGGGGTCACCACCGGCATCACTCTCGAATTCCAGTTTGGCACCAACTGGGCCTATTACTCGCACTACGTGGGCGACATCTTCGGGGCGCCGTTGGCCATCGAAGGCTTGATGGCGTTCTTCCTCGAGTCGACCTTCATCGGGCTTTTCTTCTTCGGCTGGAACCGCCTGTCCCGTACCCAACACTTCCTAGTGACGCTGCTCATGGCGGTGGGGACCAACCTCTCGGCGCTGTGGATCCTGGTGGCCAATGGCTGGATGCAAAACCCGGTGGGCTCGGAATTCAGCTTCCAGACGATGCGCATGGAGATGACGAGTTTCTGGGACGTGATCTTCAATCCAGTGGCGCAGGCGAAGTTCGTGCATACCGTCTCGGCCGGCTATGTGACCGGCGCGATGTTCGTGCTCTCGATCTCGGCCTATTACCTTCTCAAGAAGCGGGATCTCGAATTCGCCAAGCGCAGCTTCCGCGTGGCGGCCGCCTTCGGCTTCGCCTCGGCCTGTTCGGTGGTCGTGCTCGGGGATGAATCCGGCTACACCATGGCCGAAACCCAGCAGAGCAAGCTCGCCGCCCTGGAGGCGATGTGGGAGACCGAGCCGGCGCCGGCTGGCCTGAAGCTCCTCGCGGGAATCGACGAAGCCAATCAGCGCAATACCTGGGAGCTCGAGATTCCGTGGGTGCTCGGCATCATCGGCACCCGCTCGCTCGACACGCCTCTTCCCGGAATCAAGGAGATCATCGCGCGTAACCGCGAACGGGTCGAATCCGGGGTGGAGGCGGTCAAGGCGCTCGATGTGCTGCGCCGCGACGCGTCCGATCCCCAGGCCTTGGCGCTCTTCGAAGCCCACAAGGAAAATCTAGGTTTCGGGCTGCTCACGCGCAAATACGTGGCGGATATCTCGCAGGTCACGCCCGAGATCATGGACAAGGCCGCCGCCTCGACGGTACCGCCGGTGACGCCCCTCTTCTGGACATTCCGCATCATGGTGCTGCTGGGCTTTTCCTTCATCGCTCTCTTCGGTGCTGCGTTGTGGTACAGCATCAAGGACAGTTTCGCCGAGAAACGCTGGCTGTTGCGCTGGGCGCTGTGGTTCTTGCCCTTGCCCTGGGTCGCTTCCGAGATGGGGTGGTTCGTGGCCGAGTATGGCCGTCAGCCTTGGACGATCGCCGAAGTGCTGCCCACCCACCTCTCCGTCTCTACCCTTTCGGTGGAGAGCCTCTACGGGTCGCTCGCCGGGTTCGTGGGCTTCTACACGCTGCTTCTCATCGTCGAGCTCTACCTGATGTTCCGCTTCGGGCGGCTAGGGCCTTCCACGCTGGGGACCGGGCGCTATCACTGGGAACGCCAAGGTGCGATGCAGTCTGCCTGAACAACCCTATCTCGGGAGAAGATCATGATGGATTATGAAACGCTGAAGGTCATCTGGTGGCTGCTCGTCGGGGTGCTGCTCGTCGGCTTCGCCGTGATGGACGGGCACGACATGGGGGTGGGGACGCTGCTGCCTTTCGTCGGCAAGGACGACACCGAGCGGCGCGTCATCATCAACACCGTCGGCCCGCATTGGGACGGCAACCAGGTGTGGTTCATCACCGGCGGCGGGGCGATCTTTGCCGCCTGGCCCTTGGTCTATGCCACGGCCTTCTCGGGCTTTTACTGGGCGATGCTCGCCGTGCTGTGGGCGCTCTTTTTCCGTCCGGTAGGCTTCGACTACCGCAGCAAGATCGACAATGCCACGTGGCGCAAGACCTGGGACTGGGGCCTGTTCGTGGGCGGGGCGGTGCCGCCGCTCATCTTCGGCGTGGCGTTCGGCAACCTGCTGCAAGGCGTTCCGTTCCATTTCGACGCCAACCTCGTGCCCTACTATGAAGGGTCCTTCTGGGGCCTGCTCAACCCCTTCGCGTTGCTCGCCGGGGTGGTGAGCTCGGCCATGATCACTTTTCACGGCGCGGTCTATCTGGCGCATCGCACGGAAGGGGACGTCCACCAGCGTGCGGTGCGCGCCGCGCTCCTCTTTGGCGTGATCGCGCTCGTGGCCTTTGCCGCTGCCGGGGTGTGGGTGCAGAGCATCCCCGGCTACGTGATCGCCGCCGGGGCCGATCCTGCCGGGTTGCCCAACCCGCTCGCGAAGGAGGTGGTACGCGAGGCGGGGGCATGGATGGCGAACTATCGCCACCACCCGCTGCTGTGGGCCGTGCCGGCGCTCGCCTTCCTGGGCGGTCTGGCGGCGCTGTGGGCGGTACGCGCCGGCCGCACCTTCTTCGCCTTCTGGGCTTCCGCCCTCATGATCGTCGGCATCATCGGTACGGCGGGCGTGGCGATGTTTCCCTTCATCCTGCCTTCCTCGAGCGATCCACGCTCCTCGCTCACCGTGTGGGATTCGGTCTCGAGCCATCTCACCCTCACGGTGATGTTCTGGGCCACCGTCATCTTCATGCCGCTCATCATCGCTTACACGTCGTGGGCCTACAAGGTGATGGCCGGCAAGGTGACGAAGGCTTATATCCTGGAAAACGAGAAGCAGGCGTACTGAACCGATACAACCCGCGGCGAGGCATCCTGCTTCGCCGCACCGGATCGAAGGAGATTCGCATGTGGTATTTTGCCTGGGCGTTGGGTGTGGGTTTTGCCGTCCTCTTGGCCATCGTGGTCGGCCTGTGGTGGGAAGCGCAGGAGGATGCAAGGGAGAAACGGTCCCGCTCGCAGGGCGAGACCCATGCCACCTGAAGCAGTGCCTGGTAGGGAGGAGATCCGGTCGGCCTCGATCCAGCCGCTGGCGCTGGGAGTGGGGATCGCCTTGATGCTGGTGGGCAGTTTTCGCCCCGATTGGCTGGCCGAGGCATCCGGCAAGGCCAACCATGGTCTGGCGATGTTGTGGTTCTGGGCCATGGCGGCCGGTTTCGTGCGCGGGGTGGGGTTCATCCCGCGCTTTTGGCTTTGGCGGTGGATCTTCTCCGGTTGGGCGGCGTTCGCGGCGCTCGCCGGGGCGCTGGCGTGGCGCTTTGCCGGCGCCGCCGTGATATAGTCGAACCGGTTACGGATGCTTTTTCCCGCGGTGACCAACCATGAATGAACACCCCTCTTCCCGCCTCAAGAATTTCCCCGTGGCGTGGTTTTCCATGATCATGGGCTTCACGGGCTTCTCGATCGCCTGGATGCGGGCCGAGACGGTCTACGATGTCGGCTTCGCCCCGAGCTGCGTGTTGCGCTGGATCGCCTTGGGCTTGTTCGTCTTGGTGGCGGTGCTGTATGCGGCCAAGGCGGCGAAGTATCCCGGCGCGGTGCGCGAGGAGTTCGCTCATCCGGTCAAGCAGGCGTTCGGCCCCACCATCTCGATCGGCATGATTCTGTTATCGATCGTGCTGCTGCACGATGCGCCGCGATTGTCGTTCTGGCTGTGGAGCGTCGGTACGCTCTTGCACCTGGCACTCACGCTCTACGTCATGTCGTCGTGGATGCACCACACGAAGTACGAGATCACGCACATGAACCCGGCGTGGTTCATCCCGGTGGTGGGAAACATCCTGGTGCCGATCGCCGGCTTGCACCATGCGCCGGTCGAGATATCGTGGTTCTTCTTCAGCATCGGCTTGTTTTTCTGGCCGGTGCTCACGGCGATCCTCTTCTACCGGCTCATCTTTCACACCAGCCTGCCCGAGCGTTTCGTGCCGACGCTGTTCATTTTCATCGCACCGCCGGCCGTTGGGTTCATCTCCTGGTACAACCTGGGTGGGCAGGTCGACGCTTTCGCGCACGTGCTCTACGGCGTGGCGCTCTTTTTCGCCCTGTTGCTCGCGGTGCAGGCGAATTACTTCGTGCGGCTGAAATTCTTCCTGTCGTGGTGGGCGTACTCTTTCCCGCTGGCGGCGCTCACCATCGCCACCATGATCATGGCCAAGGAGACGGGGTTGGGCTTCTACCGCGGCCTGGGCATCGTGCTGCTGGCGATCTTGACCCTGCTCATCGTGCTGCTGCTGGTGCGTACCGCCATCGCCGTGGCGCGGCGAGAGATCTGCGTGGAGGGGCATTGAAGAAAAACGCCCGGCGCCGAGGGCACCGGGCGCGGCAGGCGGTCAGATGACCCCCTGGGCGAGCATGGCGTCGGCCACTTTGGCGAAACCGGCGATGTTGGCGCCGTCGCTGTAGCTCACGGAGCCGTCCTCGCGCAGACCGTACTGCAGGCAGGCGTCGTGGATGCCTTTCATGATCTCCCTGAGCCGAGCGTCGACTTCTTCGCGCGTCCAGGAAAGCCGCATGGCGTTTTGGCTCATCTCCAGGCCGGAGGTGGCCACGCCGCCCGCGTTGCTCGCCTTGCCCGGCGCATAGAGCACGCCGCGATGCTCGAAGATCTTGACCGCTTCCGGTGTGCAGGGCATGTTCGCGCCTTCGGCCACCGCCACCACGCCGTTCTCCACCAGCGTCATCGCGTCGTCGGCGTCGAGCTCGTTCTGGGTCGCGCAGGGCAGCGCCACGTCTACCGGCACGTTCCACGGCTTGGCGCCCGGAATGAAGGTGGCACCGACGAGTTGGGCGTATTCCGAGACGCGACCATAGCGGTGGTTCTTCACCTCCATGAGGATGGCGAGCTTTTCCGGCGTGAATCCTTCCTCGTCGACCACCGTGCCGCTGGAATCGGAACAGGTGATGGGTTTGGCCCCCATCTCCATGAGTTTTTCGATGGCGTACTGGGCGACGTTGCCGGAGCCCGATACCGCGACGCGCATCCCTTCCAGGCTGCGGCCGGCGTGGCGCAGCATCTCGTCGACGAAATACACCGTGCCGTAGCCGGTGGATTCGGGCCGGATCAGCGAGCCGCCGTAGGAGAGGCCCTTGCCGGTGAAGACGCAGGAAGACTCGTTGGTGAGTTTCTTCATCATGCCGACCATGAAGCCGACCTCGCGCCCGCCCACGCCGATGTCGCCAGCCGGTACGTCGGTGTCGGCGCCGATGTGGCGGTAGAGTTCAGTGATGAAGGCCTGGCAGAAGCGCATGACTTCGCCGGGGCTCTTGCCCTTGGGATCGAAGTCAGAGCCGCCCTTACCGCCACCCATGGGCAACGTCGTGAGGGCGTTCTTGAAGGTCTGCTCGAAGGCGAGGAATTTGAGGATGGAGAGGTTCACCGAGGGGTGGAAACGCAGTCCGCCCTTGTAGGGGCCGATGGCGGAGTTGTGCTGGATGCGGTAGCCGCGGTTGACCTGGACTTCGCCGTGGTCGTCGACCCAGGAGACGCGGAACATGATGACGCGCTCGGGTTCGACGAGGCGCTCGAGCAGCGCGTGCTGCGCGTAGCGCGGGTGCTGCGTGATGAACGGCCACAGGCTCTCCATCACTTCGGTCACCGCTTGCAGGAACTCGGGCTGACCGGGGTTGCGTTGCGCAACGTAGTCGAGGAAGCTTTGCAGCGTGGGGTATTTCATGGCTTGGCGCCTTTCAGAGTGGAAACAACGGGTCGGTGCGCGGCGCACGCCCTTCGCCTTGCACCAAATTCGATAATTATCGCACCGTTGTGGTGACTGAATGCACTCTTTGTGTTCAAAAGGTGCACTTTCAGCCAAGACCCATCCGACGTGGCAACCACAGCACCAATTCCGGGAAGACGATCAAGGCCGCGAGGCCCAGGCCCATGGCCAGCACGAACCACGACACCCAGCGGAAAGTTTCTTCCATGCGGATGCCGGCGATGCGGGAAGTGATCATCAGCGCCAGGGCCATCGGCGGAGTGAATTGCCCGATCGCCAGGTTGATCGTCATCATCACCCCGAACCAGACGAGATCCCAGCCCATCGCCTGGGCGATCGGCACGAGCAGCGGCAGCAGGATGAGGAAAATCGAGATCGCGTCGAAGAAACTCTTGCCCAGCGGCGGCCGTGGTGAGGCGTGCCGCATACCAGGTGAAGGAAGAGGTAGAGGGCGACGGTAACGCGGATGTGGCGATCGTTCAAAAAAGCCGGTACGGAGCCGAGGAAGGCGAGCACGGGCGATTTCCTCGCGCGCGGCTTGCTGTGCTGCCTCCAGCACGAGTTGCCGGTCTTCCGGGCTCCAGCCGTTCTTGTGGACGGCGAAGATGAGCGGATCGGCGACGTCACAGGGTCAGGTATTTCTGCCCCACCGTGTGCAGCTTGGCGGCGTTGAACACCGACAGGGGATTCTCCCGACCGTCTACGGCACCGGTCGCCATGGCCGGCAAGGCGTCGGCCCAGATCATCTGCGTCGGGTTGGCGCCTAGGGCGTTGAACGTGGCGAGAAAGAGCGGCGAACCGACGACGCGAATCTTCAGCCCGTAGAGAGGATCGTCTTCCCATGCGAAAATCCGCTTTTTGCACTGAAGGACGGTGGATGTGATCGAATTCGACGGCGTACGCAAGACGTACCTCGTCCGGGGGCAGGAAACGCTCGCGCTGGAAGTCGAGCAGCTGACGATCGAACGAGGGGAAGTGTTCGGCATCGTCGGGCATTCCGGCGCGGGGAAGTCTACGTTGCTGCGTCTCGTCAATCTGCTCGAGCGTCCGAGCCAGGGGCGCGTCGTGGTGGAAGGCGAGGACGTCACCCGCCTGGCGCCGGCGCAGCTGCGCGCCTTCCGTCGGCGCATCGGCATGATCTTCCAACATTTCAACCTGCTCTCGTCCAAGACGGTGGCGGAGAACGTAGCCTTTCCCCTGAAGATCGCCGGCACGGAATCCAAGGCCGCCATCGCGGCGCGGGTCGAGGAGCTGCTCGCCCTGGTCGGCTTGAGCGAGCACGCGGACAAATATCCAGCCCAGCTCTCCGGCGGGCAGAAACAGCGGGTGGGTATCGCCCGGGCGCTGGCCTGTCGTCCTTCCATCCTGCTGTCGGACGAGGCCACCAGCGCCCTCGATCCACAGACCACCCGTTCGGTGCTGCAGCTGCTCTCCGACATCAACCGTCGCCTGGGGCTCACCATCGTGCTCGTCACGCACGAGATGGACGCGGTGCGGCGGGTGTGCGACCGCGTGGCGGTGATGGACGGTGGACGGGTGGTGGAGACCGGGCCCGTGAGTGAGGTCTTTCTCCATCCCCGCCATCCCACGACGCGTGAATTCGTGCTCGAGAGCGAGCACGTCGATAGGGAGGAATTCCAGGAGAGCCTGCAGCACGCGGAGGGGCGCGTGGTACGGCTGACGTTCAAGGGAGAGTCGACCTACCGGCCGTTGTTGGGCGAGGTGGTGCGGCGCTGCGGGGTGGATTTCAGCATCCTCGCCGGCCGCATCGATCACATCAAGGACGTTCCTTACGGTCAATTGACTCTCTCCTTCGTCAGGGGGGACGTGGAGGCGGCGCTGCAGGCGTTCGCCGCAGCAGGGGTGGATGTGGAGGTGCTGCGATGATGGCGCAATGGCTGACCAATGTGGATTGGCTGGAGATCGGCCGGGCCTGCTGGGATACGCTAGTCATGGTCGGTGTGTCCCTCTTTTTCGTTGTGCTGCTGGGTTTGCCCTTGGGGGTCGCGCTCTTTCTCACGGGCAAGCGCCAGCTGCTGGAGCAGCCGCTCGTCTATGCGGTGCTCTCTTTCGTGGTCAATCTGCTGCGCTCCGTGCCGTTCGTGATCCTGCTCATCGTCATGATCCCGGTCACCGTCGTGCTGGTGGGAACCTCGCTGGGGGTGCCGGGGGCCATTCCGCCGCTGGTGGTGGGCGGGGCGCCGCTCTTCGCTCGTCTGGTGGAGGCGGCGCTGCGGGAGGTGGATCGGGGCATCGTGGAGGCGACCCAAGCCATGGGGGCGACGGTGCCGCAGATCGTCTTCGGGGCGCTCCTGCCCGAGGCTTTGCCGGGGATCCTCGCCGGAGTCACCGTCACCTCCATCACCCTGGTGTCGTACGCCGCCATGTCGGGGGTGATCGGCGGGGGCGGCCTGGGAGATCTGGCCATCCGTTTCGGTTACCAGCGTTTCCAGACCGACGTGATGGTCATCACGGTGGCCCTGCTGGTGGTGCTCGTGCAATTGTTGCAGATGCTGGGCGATCGGCTCGTGCTGCGTTTCAGCCGCCGCTAGGGTGGCAGCGGATTTTTCAATCAAGGAAGGAGTGTCGTGTCATGAAATGGAAAAACGCCCTGCTGATCCTGGGCGCTTCGCTCGGTCTCGTTCCGGCCGCTTGGGCCGAGAAACTGTCGGTGGCGGCCACGCCCGTGCCGCATGCCGAGATCCTGGAGTACGTCAAACCCATGCTCGCCCAGGAAGGGGTGGAGTTGGAGGTGAGGGTGTTCACCGACTACGTCCAGCCCAACATCCAAGTGGCGCAGAAGCGCATGGATGCCAACTTCTTCCAGCACAAACCCTACCTGGACGAGTTCAACAAGGATCGCGGCACCGATCTGGTGGCGGTGGCCGGGGTGCACATCGAGCCCTTCGGCGCCTATTCCCGCCGTATCGAGAAGCTCGACGAGCTCAAGGAGGGCGCCGTCGTGGCCATCCCCAACGATCCGACCAACGGCGGGCGGGCGCTCCTGCTGCTGCAACGCGCCGGCCTCATCACGCTCAAGGATCCGGCGAAGATCACCGCCACGCCGCGCGACATCGCCGACAATCCCAAGCGCCTGCGGTTCAAGGAACTGGAGGCGGCCACGCTGCCGCGCATCCTCGACCAGGTCGATCTGGCCCTCATCAACACCAACTATGCACTCGAGGCCGGACTCAACCCCACGAAAGACGCGCTCGTCATCGAAGGGGCCGATTCGCCCTACGTGAACGTCCTCGTCGCCCGGTCGGACAACAAAGATGGCGAGGCCATGCAGAAGCTCGTGCGTGCCTTGCACTCGGAGGCGGTGAAGCGCTTCATCCTCGAGAAATACCAGGGGGCGGTGGTGCCGGCGTTTTGAAGGACCCGGATCGATTCGCTCCAGAGTGGACGGATCGACCGTTTGACGCACCGAAACGGTGCATTCGTCCCGAGTAGTGATCATCGGGGGCGGTCCGATTCGGCCTGGCCCATCTGTGATCGGTGGTACGGAGGCCCCGATTCCGGGCCGTCCGTGCGCAGGGACGCGGTTCGTGCCGCGTCCTTTTTTCGTCTTCCTCTCTTCTGGCACGATTCCTGCTTCGTAGGGGTGGGCATACCCGCTACGGAGAAGGAACATGAAATTCGTCATGGCGATCATCAAGCCGTTCAAGCTCGACGAGGTGCGCGAAGCACTCTCGGAGAACGGCGTGCAAGGGCTCACGGTGACCGAGGTCAAGGGGTTCGGGCGGCAGAAGGGGCACACGGAACTCTACCGCGGAGCGGAGTACGTGGTCGATTTCCTGCCCAAGGTGAAGCTCGAAGTGGCCATTGCCGACGAGCTGCTCGAACCGGTGCTCGAGGCGATCGAGAAGTCCGCTTTCACCGGTAAGGTGGGCGACGGGAAGATCTTCGTCTTCGATCTCGAAAACGCGATTCGCATCCGCACCGGCGAGGCCGGCGCGGCGGCGTTGTGACGGTTAGGACGAGGAGACGGATCATGAAATACGGAATCGAACGACTCGGCGCAGTGGCGCTCCTGGCGACGGCCTCTCTTCCTTCGTGGGCGCAGGAAGCGGCGAGCGCGACGGCACCGGTGGTGCACCGCGGTGACGTCGCCTGGATGATGACGGCCACGCTCTTGGTGCTGATGATGATCGTGCCGGGCTTGGCGCTCTTCTACGGCGGCATGGTACGGGCGAAGAATGTGCTCTCGGTGCTCATGCAGGTGTTGATGGTGACTTCGCTCGTGCTGGTGCTGTGGGCCTTTTATGGTTACAGCCTTGCTTTCACCGAGGCGATGCCCTGGCTGGGGTCGTTTGCCAAGGTGTTCCTCAGTGGCGTGACGCCCGAGAGCCTCGCCGACACCTTCACCGACGAAGTGAAACTGCCGGAGTACGTCTTCATCGCGTTTCAGGGGACGTTCGCTGCCATCACGTGTTCGCTCATCGTCGGAGCATTTGCCGAGCGCATCAAGTTCGCCTCGGTGATGGTCTTCACGGTGCTGTGGTTCACCTTCTCCTACCTGCCGATCGCCCACATGGTCTGGGGGCCGGGCGGCTGGCTGCTCGAGGAGGGAGCGATCGACTTCGCCGGCGGCACGGTGGTGCACATCAACGCCGGCGTGGCGGGGCTCGTGGGGGCGATGCTCGTGGGCAAGCGCCTCGGCTATGGCCGTGAAGCGCTCGCACCGCACTCCCTGCCATTGACCATGGTGGGCGCTTCGCTCCTGTGGGTGGGCTGGTTCGGCTTCAACGCCGGCTCCAACCTCGAGGCGACCTCGGGTGCGGCGATCGCCTTTCTCAACACACTGTTCGCCACGGCGGCGGCGGTGCTCTCCTGGAGTGCAACCGAGGCGCTCGTCAAAGGCAAGCCGTCCATGCTCGGAGCGGCTTCGGGCGCGGTGGCCGGGCTCGTGGTGATCACGCCGGCCTGTGGTACGGTGGGTCCGATTGGTGCCATCGTCATGGGGCTCGTTGGCGGCGTGGCCGGTCTGTGGGGCGTGAGCGCCCTCAAGCGCTGGCATGGCATCGACGATTCGCTCGACGTCTTCGGCGTCCATGCAGTGTGCGGTATCGTCGGGGCGCTGCTCACCGGGGTTTTTACCTCACCCCTGCTCGGCGGAACGGGCGATGCGGATTTTTCCATCGTCCATCAAGTGTGGGTTCAGTTTTATGGCGTGGTCGTCACGCTCGTCCTGAGCGCCGTGGTGGCCTTCCTCGCCTTCAAAGTGGCCGGAGCGCTCACCGGAGGCTTGCGCGTGAGCGAGGAAGAGGAGCGCGAGGGTCTGGACGTGACCGCACACGGTGAGACGGCGTATCGCCTGTAAAAATCTCCTCTCCGACGGCATTACGTCGTTGCCCCCGGTGGTGAGCCGGGGGCTTTTTCTTGGTCGGTGGGCCGCAGTCGTGCTAGCATGCGATCATTGGATCGCCTACCTTGCCCATGAAAGATACGAGTCGCCTCATCCTCACGTATACGTTGGAAGTGTCTTTGCCCGAGCCCTTGCAAAAGATGCCTCGTGCCGACCTCGCACGCGTCGTCGATGGGTTGCTGGGAGACGTCGTGCATCAGGGATTGAAGGCGGTGGCCAGCAAGCGTTTGCAGGGCGGTGGCATCATGGTCCACAAGCTGCAGCATCGGGTCGATGTCGAGCGTCCTCGGCGCGAGCCGGGCAAAATGCTGCCCAAGGAACTCCTCGTGCGCGCCGCGCCGCACCTCACCGACGAGGAGCTCGCCGAAGTGGAGGCGCGCGTGGGCAATGCGCCTTTTCTCTCCGAAGACGAGCTGGAGAAGCGCATCCGCACCCAGGCGCTCAAGGTATGCAACGACGTGCGCCTGGCCCCCGTCGTGGTGCGCGGCGTGCGGCCCAACGATGAGCCGCTCGAGACCGAGGCACAGCTCAATTTCACCCACGGCTCGGTTTTTTTCGACGAGTCGCAGCGCAATTTGCGGCTCAAAGCCAACGCTCCGGTGGAAGTGCTCTTGCCAGGGGTCGATGCCGCCGTGCAGGGGCGCTATCTCGGTACCACCTTGGGTGGCCCGGTGGTGGAAGTCCCCATCCACCTGCTCGCCCCTTATCGCGATTTCTTGCTCGCTGCCTGGCAGGGCGGACGACGCGGTTGAGCCGTCCTCCGTTCGGGCGTCCATGATGCACGTGCTTGGTCGCACGGTACGTGCACGTAGCGGGCCCCGGCTAACCTACCATGTGGTCTCATGGCGGCGTTCTCCGGCGCTCGGAGGCTCGTCCATCCAAGTGTGATCGGTCTCGCAGCCCGTGCTCCGGGTGCCCCGCCCTGCAATCGCTCGCGCGGGTTTTTCTCGCCGCCCTAGCAACGAGGCCGCCTGCGCAGTCGATTCGCGGGTTTTTGGGCGACCCTTCATTCATGGTATGCTGCATCGCACCGTCCCTTTGTGTCGAGTTCCGCGATGACGTCCATGAACCGAAGGAACAAACCTTTTCATGCCCAGTCGCCGGCGGAGGTGGCCGAGCAGCTGGCGACGAATCCGCAGCGTGGCCTGGCCCGGGCCGAGGCCGAACGTCGCCTGGCCGTTCATGGTCCGAACCGTTTGCCGGAGGCTCCACCCGATCCGGCGTGGTTGCGCTTGCTGCGCCAGTTTCACAATCCTTTGATCTATGTGCTGCTCGTGGCTGGAGTGATCACGGCGTACCTCGAGCATTGGATCGATGCGGCGGTGATTTTTGCGGTGGTGATCGTCTCGGCGGTGCTGGGCGCGATCCAGGAGGGCAAGGCGCAGCGAGCGTTGGCGGCGGTGAAGTCGATGCTGGCCAGAACCGCGGTGGTGGTCCGCGACGGGCGACGGCATCAGATCGCTGCCGAGGAACTGGTGCCGGGCGATCTCGTTTTTCTCGAATCGGGGATGGTTGTGCCGGCAGATCTGCGCCTCGTCTCCGCGCGCCAGTTGGCCGTGGACGAGGCCGCGCTCACGGGAGAATCCTTGCCGGTGGAGAAAAACCCGGAGCCCGTCGATGAGGCGACGCCGCTCGCCGAGCGGCGATGCATGGCCTACAGCGGCACCACGGTGGTGCGGGGTCAGGGTCTGGGCGTGGTGGTGGCCACCGGCGGGGACAGCGAGCTCGGGCGCATCGGCGAGCTGGTGGCCACCGTCACGCGACTGGAGACGCCCCTCACCCGCCGCTTGACGCGATTTGCCCAGGCAACGGCGGTGGTGATCGTGGCGCTGTCGGCCCTGCTTTTCGCTTGGGCTTATTGGGGGCTGGGGCAGGCGGTCGACGAGATCTTCCTCGCGGTGGTCGGCATCGCGGTGGCGGCCATTCCCGAAGGGTTGCCGGCGATCGTCACCATCATCCTGGCGATCGGCGGGCAGCGGCTGGCGCAGCACCGGGCCATCGTGCGCCGCTTGCCGGCGGTGGAGACGCTCGGTTCGGTGACGGTGATCTGTACCGACAAGACCGGCACGCTCACGCGCAACGAGCTCACCGTGACCTCGGTGTTGTTGCCACACGATGCCGTGGAGGTGACGGGTTCGGGCTACGAGCCGGTGGGGGAATTCGTGCGCGGCGGACGGCCTCGTCCGCCGGAGAGCGTGCGCGGGTTGGTGCGGCTCGCACGGGCGGCGCTGCTGTGCAACGACGCTACATTGCATACGGATGCCGAGGGGAACTGGCATGGCGAGGGGGATCCGCTCGAGATCGCCCTCTTGAGCATGGCGCTGAAGGCCGGCTTGGATCCGGAGCGTGAGCACGGCTGCTGGCCGCGGGTCGATCTGATCCCATTCGAATCCGAGCGGCGTTGGATGGCCACCCTCAATCACGACCATCACGGCAACCACGTGATCCTGCTCAAAGGCGCGCCCGAAGTGGTGCTGGCGCACTGTCTCCACGATGCCGACGGGCAGCCGCTCGACGTGGCGAGTTGGGAAGAGCGTTTGATGGAGGAAGCGGCCAAGGGGCGGCGGATGATCGCGCTGGCCTGGAAACGCTTGCCTGAGCCCAAGGAAACGCTGCGCTACGAGGACATCGACGAAGGGTTCGCCTTACTGGGGGTGGTAGGGCTCGAGGATCCACCGCGGCCGGAGGCGAAGGATGCGATCCGCGAGTGCCACGAGGCTGGTATCCGCGTCGTGATGATCACGGGCGATCATCCGGTGACGGCGCGGGCCATCGGCGGCATGCTGGGGCTGCGTGCCGACACGGCCCTGACTGGCACGGAGATCGAGCAACTCGACGACGCAGTCCTGGGAAGGCGCATCGTCGAGACCGACGTCGTCGCCAGGGCCGCGCCGGAGAACAAGCTGCGCCTCGTGCGTGTACTCCAGGGGCAGGGACACATCGTGGCCATGACCGGAGACGGAGCCAACGACGCGCCGGCGCTGCAGGCGGCCGACATCGGCGTGGCCATGGGCCGCCGCGGTACCGACGCCGCCCGCCAGGCCTCGGCCATGGTGCTCGCCGACGACAACTTCGCCACCATCGCCCAGGCCGTGCGCTGGGGGCGCGTGGCCTACGACAACATCAAGAAGGCGCTGCTCTTCGTGCTGCCGACGAATATGGCGCAGGCGTTGGTCGTGGCGATCGCGCTGGCGGCGGGCTGGTCGCTGCCGATCTCGGCCACGCAGATCCTGTGGGTGAACCTGGTGACGGCGGTGACGCTGGCGATCGCCGTGGCGTTCGAATCGCCGGAGCCTGACGTGATGCGGCGTCCGCCGCGTCCGCCGATCGAGCCCTTGGTCACTGGGCCGATGGCCTGGCGCATCGCCTTCATCGGCGCGTTGATCTGTTTCTTGAGCTATGGCGCTTACGGCCTTTCCCTCGTCCGTGAGCTCGGCGAGGACTTCGCCCGCACGGCGGCCACGCATACCTTGGTGTGCGCCGAGGTGATGTATCTGTTCAACTGCCGACGCTTCGTCGCGAGCGGCTGGAACGTGGACGTCGTGCGTGGCAACCCGGCGCTTTGGCCGGTGATCGGGGTGCTGGCACTGCTGCAACTGGCTTTCGTCTACGCCCCGCCGTTCCAGATGCTATTTCGCACCGAAGCGCTCGATGCCTTTACTTGGATCTACGCGCTCGTCGGGGCGTTGGTCGCTTTTACCGTAGTCGAGGCCGAGAAGGCCATGCTGCGCCGCACGGGGCGGGTCACGCTGTGAGGCGTGTTGCCGTGCTCAGGCGGCGGCAAGGTGCTCGAGCGCCGCGATCACTTCATCGGCTACGCTGAAGCCGGTCTGGGCCGCGATCTCCACCATGCAGGTGGGGCTGGTGACGTTGATCTCGGTGAGCCGCCCGCCGATGAGATCGAGCCCCACGATCAAAAGGCCGCGCTGCCACAAAATGGGCGCGAGCGCCTCGGCCACTTCCCGCTCGGCTTCGGTGAGCGGCATGGCTACGCCGCGTCCGCCGGCGGCGAGATTGCCGCGCGTCTCGCCGGGCCGGGGGATGCGCGCGAGCGCATGGGGCATCACCTTGCCGGCGACCAGCAGCACCCGTTTGTCGCCGTCGCGGATCTGCGGCAGGTATTCCTGGGCCATGATGGTGCGATGCCCGTGGTGCGTCAGGGTCTCGACGATGGCGTAACGGTTGTGATCCTCGCGATGCACGCGAAAGATCTGGCTGCCGCCCATGCCGTCGAGCGGTTTGAGGATCACGTCGCCCTGCGCGTCGATGAAGGCGTGGATGCGCTGCGGATCGCGCGCGACGATCGTGGTCGGCGTGAACTGGGGAAATTCCAGGATGGAGAGTTTCTCCGAATGATCGCGGATCGCCCGCGGTCGATTCCAGACGCGGGCGCCCTGGGCTTCGGCGCGCTCGAGCAACCAGGTGGCGGCGAGATACTCGAAATCGAACGGGGGGTCCTGGCGCATGAGGATGGCGTCGAATCGGTCGGCGCGCACCCGCGCTTCGGAGACGATCTCATACCAGGCGCCGGCCCCACCATCGGTGAGCGCGACGAGCTGGGCCGTGAGCCACACGGCGCCTTCCTCCCACTCGAGCCCCTCGCGCTGGCAAGTCCATATCTCGTGGCCGCGTGCCTTGGCGGCGCGCATCATGGCGATGGAGGAGTCTTTCGTCACCTTGAGCTTGGCCAGGGGATCGACGAGAAACGCGAGTTTCATGCCGCTTCTCCTTGTTTCTCGAAACGGGCGACGAGCTCTTCGATCTCGATGGCGGCGGCGAGCAGGCCCAGGCGCGCCACCACGCCGTAGGCGTAGAAACGGTTGGGTTCGGCGTCGGGAGCGAGGCCCGAATCGGGCAGCGAGCAACTCGAAGCGAAACGCAGCGGCTCGAAGTGCATCCCCGGCGCATTGAGATTCTCGTCGGCCCCCCGTTCGGTATGCACACGATAGAAACCGCCCACGACGTAGCGATCGATCATATAGACGACCGGTTCGCACACCGCCTCCCCGAGCCGCTCGAAGGTGGGCACGCCTTCCTGCACGATCACCTGATGCACTTCCAGCCCTTCTTTCACTTTGGCCATCTTGTTGCGCTGCCGCCGCGAGAGTTCGCGCAGCTCGGCCGGATCCTTGACCGTCATCACGCCCATGCCGTAGGTGCCGGCGTCGGCCTTGACCACGAGGAAAGGCTCTTGGTCGATGCCGCGGGCGGCGTAGGCTGCGCGGATCTCGGCGAAGAGCTCGGAGGCGGTGTCGGCGAGCCGGTCTTCACCCTCTTTGCTCTGGAAATCCAGACCGGATACGACTCGGTGCGCCGGGATGAGGTACCAGGGATCGAGGCCGATCGCCTCGGCGAAGTCGGTGGCGACGCGGGCGTAGATCTCGGCGTGGTGTGATTTGCGTCGAGTATGCCAGCCGGCCACCAGGGGCGGAATCACGTTCTGTTCGCTGAGGCCGCGTAGAATCGGCGGCACGCCAGCCGAGAGGTCGTTGTTGAGTAGGATGGCGCAGGGGTCGAAGTCGGCGAGCCCCAGCCGGTTGCCGCGGCGCACCAAGGGCTCGACGAGCACGTGCTCGCCTTCGGCCGCTTCGAGCTCGGTCGGGGCGGTGATCTCGGGCAGCAGCGAGCCGATGCGTACTTCCAGGCCGGCCAGCCTCAGGATGCGCTGCAGGCGGGCGACGTTGAGCAGGTAGTAGCGGTTGCGCGTGTGGTTCTCGGGTATGAGGAGCAGGCGCTTGGCTTCGGGACAGACACGCTCGATCGCCACTTGCGTCGCCTGTACCGCCAAGGGCAGGAAGTCGTCGGAGAGGTTGTTGAAGCCGCCGGGAAAGAGATTGAGATCGACCGGCGCGAGTTTGAATCCGGCGTTGCGCAGGTCGGTGGAGGCATAGAAAGGAGGCGTATGCTCGCTGAAACCGCCGCGGAACCATTGTTCGATCGCCGGTAGCTCTGCGAGAAACTGGCGCTCGATGGCCAGTAGCGGCCCACTGAGAGCGGTCGTGAGGTGGGGGACCATCATGAGAGGCATCCTTGCGGGGAGTTCGTCCGCGATTGTACCGGTTACGCTGCCTCGTCACACCGCCCGGGCAGGAAGCGGGCAAAGGAGGCGGGCAGCGGCGCGCGCTCCAGGCTGCGCTGCGAGAAGATGAAGCGCCCGTCGCACACGAAGCCGAGTTCGGCCCAGGGGACTTCGTCGTTGAGCGCGGCGGCGAGCTTGGCAGGATCGAGGTTCGGGTCGTGGGGAAAGATCGCCAGCACGCTGCCGTCCCAATCCCGGCAAGGATGGACGAAAAAGGGGCGCGGAGCGCGGGTGCGGCCGTTTACGTACACCCGCGGCGCGTCGCTTTCCCGATGATAGCGCCCCCATTCCCACCAGTTATTCTCATCAAAATCCCGAACGCGCCGCGCGAGCAGCCGTTCGCGAAAGGGGAGTAGTTCCGGAGGTGGCGGTTCGCCGGGACGCACGAAGCGCATGGGTCGAGTGTGGCCATCGCGCACGGTGGAGGAACAGACGAATTCGCGGTTCGCCCAGCGGGGGTCGGCGTAGATCTCGTCCGCCCCGGAGACGGCACCGACGCACACTCGGGCGATCTGCGACAGGCGCAGGGGATACGTGTCGCGCACGAAGGCGAGGTGCCCGTCGTGTTCGAGCACGGTGCGCGCTTCCCACGGTGGCGGGATCTCGTCGTCAGTAACAGGCAGAACGGCGGTGAGCGCGGCGAGCCGTTCCTGCCAGCCGGGTTCACGTCCCAGCTCGGCGTAGCGCAGCGTGCGTGCGCGCCGGCCGCGCTCGAAGCGCCAGATGAGGCAGTTGGGCACGGCGCCGGCAAAGAGGCGCGCATCGCCCGTGTCGATCACTTCGGTGAAACTTCCTTCCGCGAGCAGCCAGCGGTTGAGCCGCCGGGCGGCGGTCGCCTTGAGGAAATCGCGCGGGGTGATGAAGATGAGCTCGCCCCCGGGTTCGAGGTGGCGCACGGCCTTCTCGATGAAATGCAGGTAGAGATTGGCGTGGCCGTCGAGCAGGCGGCTTTCGAGCCGCGCGGCGGTCTCGGGCAGCACATCGCGACGGCGCACGTAGGGCGGATTGCCGATGATCGTGGCGAAGGTTTCGTGCTCGGGCAGGGCGAAGAAGTCGAGGCAGCGCGCCCGCGGCGGACAGACGCGGGGATCGAGCTCGCAGGCGAGGGCGTCGGCTTCGAGGTGGCGCAGGAAGGCCCCGTCACCGCAGGCGGGCTCGAGGATGCGGCCGTGGCGGCGGCGCAGGCGCAGCATCGCGCGCACCACGGGCTCGGGCGTGAACACCTGCCCCAGCGCGTCCGGCGGGATTTCTTCTATCATGGAGCGGGATGATAGCCGATTCCGTGCTGCTGCCGCAGGAGGACAAGATGCACGAGACCGCTTGGATGGCGCTTGATGCGCTCGGCCGCCGGCCGATGACACGACGGCAGGCGCTCGCACTGTTGGGGGCGAGTCTGACCGCACCGCTCTTTTCCGGGTGCGCCACTTCGCCAGTCACCGGTGAGACCATCTTCGTCGGTATGAGCGAGGCGCAGGAGATCGCGCTCGATCGACAGCTCGCCCCCCAGCAGTTCTCTCAAGACTTGGGGCCGATCCCGCAGGCTTCGGTCAATGCCTATGTGAGCGAGGTGGGTGCTCGGGTGCATGCGGTGAGTCATCGTCCGTCTCTGCCATATTCGTATCGTGGACTCAACGCGAATTATCTCAACGCCTACACCTTTCCCGCCGGATCGGTCGGAGTGACGCGGGCCCTGCTGGTGCGGCTCGACGACGAGGCACAGCTCGCGGCAGTGCTCGGCCACGAGATCGGCCACGTCAATGCGCGCCATTCGGCGCAACAGCAGGCCAAGGCGATGCTGGCGCAGGTGGCGCTCACCGCGCTCGATGCGGCTACGAGCAGGAGCGATTGGGGGCAATGGCTGGTGCAGGGTGGGGCGGTGGGCGCAAGTGCCCTGCTCGCATCCTATTCGCGGGAGCAGGAGCGGGAGGCGGATTACCTGGGCCAGCGCTACATGGTGCTCGCCGGCTATCCCGCCAGTGCCATGGTGCGGCTGCACCAGATTTTGCTCGAGGAGGAAAAAACCAGACCAGGGCTGATCGAGACGATGTTTTCGACGCATCCGCTGACCCAGGAGCGGATACAGCGGGCGCAATGGCTGGCCGAGACCGAGTTCGCCGACGGCGAGCGTTTTCCCGTGCAGCGCGAGCGCTTCATGGACCGGACGGCGCCGCTGCGAGCCTTGCGTCCGACCATCGAGCGCTGCGGTCGCGGCGAAGAGGCGATGGGCGCGAAAAAGCTGGCCGAGGCCGAGCAGCATTTTCGTGAGGCGGTCAAGCTCACGCCCGATGATTACGCCGCCAACGTGCGCCTGGCGCAGACCCTGCTCGCGCGTGGGCGGCTCGACGAGGCGCGCGCCTATGCCGAGCACGCCCGCTCCGTCTATCCCCAGGAAGCCCAGGCGCACAAGGTGTTGGCCGCGACGGCCCTGCAGCAGCGCCGCTTCGACGAGGCACTGGTCGCATTGGAAACCTACGACCGACTGCTGCCGGGAGATACCGGCATCACCTTCCTGCGCGGCGTCTCGCTCGAGGGGCTGGGGCGGCGGCAGGAGGCGGCGCGCCTCTACGCCGACGTGCTGCAGCGCACCGGCGGACGCGGTCAGGCGGCGGCTTATGCCCGGCAGCGTCTGCGGCAGTGGGGGTATGTGAGGTGAACGATCGTTTGAAACCTGTTTCGAACGAATGTTAGAATCGGGCGATTCGCCTCATCCCTCAGGAGAAGACCATGCCCGTTCCCGCCGCCTTCACAGGGCGTTTCCGTGTACCGGTGATCGCCGCGCCCATGTTCCTCGTCTCCGGCCCCGAGCTGGTGATCGCCTGCTGCCAGGCCGGCGTGGCCGGTACTTTTCCTTCGCTCAACGCCAGACCGGCGAGCGAGCTCGAAGTCTGGCTTTCGCGCGTCGAGGAGGCGCTGGCGGCCTTTCGGCGCGAGCATCCCGACCGGCCCTGCGCGCCCTACGGCGTCAATCTCATCGTGCACCACACCAATTCCCGCCTGCAGGAGGATCTGGCCTGCATCGTGGCCCATCGCGTGCCCTTCGTCATCACCAGCCTGGGCAATCCGCAGGCCATCGTGGATGCGGTGCACGGCTACGGCGGGCTCGTCTTCCACGACGTGATCCGGGCGCGGCACGCGCGCAAGGCGATCGAGGCCGGCGTCGATGGCATCATCGCCGTGTGCGCCGGTGCGGGAGGGCACGCCGGCACGCAGAGCCCCTTCAGCCTGGTGCGCGAGATTCGGGAGTTCTGGGAAGGGACCTTGATCCTGGCCGGGGCGATTTCCGACGGCTACGGCGTGCGCGCGGCCGAGGTGCTCGGGGCCGATTTCGCCTATCTCGGCACGCGCTTCATCGCCACCGAGGAGTCGATGGCGCCGCCGCGCTACAAGGAAATGCTGCTGCAGGCGCGTGCCGACGACGTGGTCTATACCGACGCGATCTCGGGGGTCAATGCCAATTTTCTCCAGCCCAGCCTGGAGGCGGCCGGGCTCACGCCCGAGAAGCTGCAGCAACTCTCGGGCAAGGGCAAACTGCACGACATCGGTTCGGAGGTGCGCGCCTGGCGCGACGTGTGGAGCGCGGGGCACGGCGTGTCGCTCATCCATGAGGTGGTGTCGACGGCGACGCTCGTCGAGCGGCTCGCGCGCGAATACGAGGCGGCCTGCGCCTTGCCGCGTAGCGCGGCACTCGCGCCCTGAATCAGCGAAGGAGGGCGGAGGCTTTCCCGGCCGCTTGCTCTGCCGCCGTCGCCCTTTCCGTCTCGTCCTCTCGGGTGAGTACCGCTTCGCGCGGCGGATGCAGTTTCACCGGTTTTGGTGACATTTTTTGCCGCATGCGGAGGTTGAGCATCTCGACGCCGACCGAGCAAGCCATGGCGAAATGGACGTAGCCCTTGGGCACGTGCAAACCGAAACGCTCGGCGATCAAGAAGAGTGCGCCGATCACCCCGAGAAAGCTCAGCGCGAGCATTTGATGGTGGGGTGCCGCTCCGGCGGCAGCCGACTGACGAGAACGGCGATCATGATGACGTTGTCGATGCCGAGCACGATCTCGAGCGCGGTGAGGGTGATGACGAGCGATCCATAGGGAAGGATCGAGCAGGGCGGCCATGGGCAAATGTGCCCGCCTCGCGGGAACGGTTTTCGCTAGAATGGGAAGACCGCGGCCCAAGGTGCCGCACGCGATGGAGTCGATCATGCTGTGGGGTCTCACGGTCTTGCTGGCACTGCAGCTCGCAGGTGAAGTGGTGGTGCGGTTCTTTCATTGGCCGGTACCCGGACCCGTGATGGGGTTGGTATTCGCGCTCGCGCTCCTTTTGCCGTTGGGGCGGGTACCCAAACCGCTGGAAGAAGCAGGCGGGACGCTGCTGCGCCACCTCTCGCTGCTCTTCGTGCCGGCAGGGGTTGGGGTGGTCGCGCATTGGGAGCGCTTGCAGCAGTCCTGGCTGGTGCTCGGCGTGGTGCTGTTGGTGAGTACGCTCCTGGGGCTGGCGGTCTCGGCCTGGGTGTTCGAACGGCTGGCGGGAGGGGAAGATGCCTTTTGAGGCGATCGCGCCCTGGCGCGAGCTCTGGGTGTATCTGTCGGCCACCCCGCTCTTCAGCCTGACGATCACGCTGGTGGTGTATCTCGTCTGGGAATGGGTGCATCGGAGAAGCGGCTTGCATCCCCTGCTCAATCCCGTCGCCTGGAGCATCGCTATTCTCGGGGCGCTGCTCTTGTGGTCCGGCCTGCCTTATCCAGCCTATTTCGCCGGGGCTCAGTTCATCCACTTCCTCTTGGGCCCGGCCACCGTGGCCCTGGCGATCCCGCTCTTTCACCAGCGCCGCCGCGTGGCGGCGCACGCCAAGGCGGTGGCCGCGGCGCTCGTGGCCGGCTCGGTGACGGCCGCCGGCAGCGCCGTGGCCCTCGGGGCCGCGCTGGGGTTGGACGCGACCATGCTGCGCACGCTCGCGCCCAAATCGGTGACGAGCCCGATCGCCATGGCGGTGAGCGAGCAGATGGGCGGCATCCCGGCGCTCGCGGCGGTGTTCGTCATCCTCACCGGCATCCTCGGAGCGCTCTTCGGGCCGCTGCTCTTCGCGCTCATGCGGGTGCGCTCTTCCGCGGCCAAGGGTCTGGCGCTGGGCGTGGTCACCCATGGCATCGGCACGGCCCGCGCCATGCAGATCGATCCCGTGGCCGGCGCCTTCGCCGCCTTGGGCATGGGACTCAATGGGGTGGTGACGGCGGTGGTCTTGCCGTGGCTGGGGTGAATCGATGAACGGACGGAAAGCGGCCGGCGGCGCCGGCGAGCGGGTGCGCCTGGACAAGTGGCTGTGGGCGGCGCGGTTCTTCAAGACGCGCACGCTGGCGCAGGAGGCGATCGAGGGCGGTCACGTCAAGGTGCAGGGGGCGCGGGCCAAGCCCTCGCACGAGGTGAAGCCGGGCGAGCGGCTCACCATCACCATCGGCGAATACGTCTGGGAGATCACGGTAAAGGCGCTGTCGGCGCGCCGCGGGCCGGCGAGCGAGGCGCGGCTCCTCTACGAGGAGGATCCGGCAAGCCTCGCGCGGCGGCAGGAGGCGGTGGCGCGCAAGCGGGAACGGCGCGAGCCGCGCGTGCGCGGGGACGCGGTGGATCGGGCGAAGCTGCGCGCCCTCAAGCGCGGTGGGTGATCACTGTGGTGAGGCCGGAACCCCTGGATCTGCCGGAGGGGCGGATTCCGGAAGGGGAGGCGTTGGAGCGTTCGGCGCCGGTTCAGTAGAAGTTCCCTGTTTTTCCGCCTGTTCGCGTTCGCGCGCCTCTTTGGCTTCTTTCTTGCGCTCGATCTCGATCTGGCGGGCCTGGATTTCGAGCTGGCGGGCCTTTTGCAGCATCTCGAGGCGCTTCTCGTGGGCTTCGTCGATGCAGGCGTTGACGAGGAAGCGCTTCTGGCACTCGATGCGGGCGCGGTTGACGACCTCGTCGGCTTCCCGACGTAGCTGCCGCGCTTCTTCGCGCATGCGTTTGACCTCGTCGTCGGTGGTGGCGACGGTGGCGGCGACGGCGGACAGTCCGAGGATGAACAGGCCGATGAACGCGAGAGAGCGGCTCATGGAAGAGATGAACGATGGAAGAATGAAATATTTTACTCCTTCGGAGGAAAAGGGGAATGGTATGCAAGCACCTTGGCGACGAGGTCTGCGGGATGGAATTCCCATCGCCCTGGGTTATCTGCCGGTGGGGGTGACCTTCGGGGTGGTGGCGACGCAGCAGGGGATGAGCGCGGCGGAGGCCACGCTCACCTCGCTCATCGTCTATTCGGGAGCAGCGCAATTCATGCTGGTGGGGCTGCTCGCGGCAGGCACGCCGATGGTGCTGACCGTCGGTCTCTGCCTGCTGCTCAATGCCCGCCATGCACTCTACGGTCCGGCGATCGCCGCCTATCTGCCGGCGGCTCCATCGCGCTTGGCCGGTCTGGCTTTCGGGCTCACCGACGAGGTGTTCGCCGTGGCCCTGGGACGATTGCCGCAACAGCCGGCCGCCCAGCGTCCCCTCTGGCTCGCCGGGGTAGAGGTCATGGCCTATGGGTCGTGGGTGGGCGCGAGCGCGGCCGGGGCGCTCGCGGGCGACTGGATCCGCGCTCATTTGCCGCTGCTCGCCGAATCTTTGCCGATCGCCCTGTCGGCGCTCTTCCTCGTCCTGCTGCTACCCCATGCCCAGGCGCCGCGGCGCGGGGCGATCCTGGTGACGGTGACTTTGGCCGCCGCCTTCGCCTGGGCGCAGCACGCGGCGCTGGGGCTACTGCTCGCGGCGGTGCTCGGTGCGCTCCTGGCAGGAATCGGGGAGGTGCGATGCGCACGGAAATCCTCTTGATGCTCTTGGCGATCGGCCTGGGGACCTATGCCCTGCGCGCCTTGCCGCTCATCGGGGCGCGCCGGCTCGACCCGGCGGGCAAGGTGTTTCGCGCCCTACAACTCCTCGGGCCGATGTTGATCGCCGCCTTGCTGGGGGTGTCGGTGATCGGCGACGTGCGCGGTTACGGAGCGGGCGGCTGGCTACCCGAACTGCTCGGTTTGGGCGCGGCGCTGGCGGTGCAGCGCCGCTTCGGCGGCTTCGTCGCGCCCATTCTCGCCGGCGTGGCGGCCTGCGCCCTCGGTTTGACCCTGCTGCGCTCGTGGGGAGGGTGAATCGGGTAGAATGCCCCGTTGTCTCGTACGTTTTTGGTATCCGGGAGTCGTCACATGGAACTCGTCTGCCTCGATGTCGAAGGGGTGCTGATCCCCGAAATCTGGATCGCGTTCGCCGAGCGCACGGGGATCGCCGAATTCCGGCGCACCACGCGCGACGAGCCCGATTACGACAAACTCATGCGCTATCGTCTGGCGCTCCTGGAGCGCCACGGCCTGCGTCTGCCGGACATCGAGGCGGTGATCGCTTCGATGACGCCCCTGCCCGGCGCCAAAGCCTTCCTGGACGCGCTGCGCGAGCGCTACCAGGTGATCCTGCTCTCCGATACCTTCCAGGAATTCGCGCGCCCCTTGATGCGCCAGCTCGGCTGGCCCACCTTGTTCTGCCATTCGCTGGAAGTGGACGAAGCCGGCCGCGTGGTGAATTACCGCCTGCGCCTGCCCAATCAAAAACAGGAGGCGGTCCACCACCTCAAGGCGCTCAATTTCCGCGTCGTGGCCGCCGGGGATTCCTACAACGACACGACCATGCTCGGCGAAGCGCACGCCGGCATCCTCTTTCGCGCCCCGGAAAACGTCGTGCGCGAATTTCCCCAATTTCCCCACGTCACCGATTATGCCGCGCTGCGCACCCTGATCGACGAATCCTTCGCCCGGTTGCGGGAGTCGGCGCGATGAGCAAGGAGCGGCGTTATACGCTCACCGCCTCCTGCCCCGACCGGGTCGGGCTGGTGGCCAAGGTGGCCGGTTTCATCGCCGAACATGGCGGCTGGATCCTCGAGACCAACCTGCACGCGGAGCCACCGGGGCCATTGGCACCGAGCGGCCGTTTCTTCATGCGTTTCGAGATCCGTGCCGACAGCATGCCGCTCTTGTTGGCTGAATTGCGCGAGCGATTCACCCCTCTGGCCGAATCGCTGGAAATGGACTGGCACATCAGCGACTCGGCGGTGAAGAAACGCGTCGTCATTCTCGTTTCACGCCAGGAGCATTGTCTCTACGATCTGCTGTCGCGCTGGCACAGCCGCGAGCTCGACGTGGAGATTCCCTGCGTGATTTCGAATCACGAAGATTTGCGCGGTTTCGTCGAGTGGCACGGCATCCCCTTCCTGCACGTGCCGGTGACGCCGGACAACAAGCCGGCGGCTTTCGCCGAGATCCGGCGCATTTTCGAAGAGGTGGGGGGCGACGTGATGGTGCTCGCGCGCTACATGCAGATCCTGCCCCCCGAACTGTGCCGTGCCTACCCGGCGCGCATCATCAACATCCACCACAGCTTCCTGCCCAGCTTCGTCGGCGCGCGGCCCTACCACCAGGCCTGGGAGCGGGGGGTGAAACTCATCGGCGCCACCTGTCATTACGTCACCGAGGAGCTCGACCAGGGACCGATCATCGAGCAGGACGTCATTCGCGTCGATCATTCGGACACGGTGGACGACATGGTGCGCTACGGCAAGGACATCGAGAAGACGGTGCTCTCGCGCGGATTGCGCTACCACATCGAGGACCGGGTGTTGGTCCATGGCAACAAAACCATCGTGTTTCGCTGAGATCGTTCCCGATTCGTCATGAAATGTTTCGTGGGATCCAGCATCATTTGACGCAGAGGCTCGATTTTGCGGCAGAATAGCGCGTACGTGCGAAAGGTGGGGGGGCACGATGCGGTAGAGTTGGCTGAGCAGCGGCTCATCCATTTTTTCATTTCAACCAAAATAGCGAGGTATGCGATGAACAAAGGTGAATTCGTCGAAGCGTTGGCCGATGCGCTGGGATCGAGCCGTGCCGAAGCCGAGCGGGCGCTCGGCGCGGTGCTAGAGTTGATCGCCGAGCGTTTGGAGCAGGGGGAGAAGGTAGTGTTTACCGGTTTTGGTTCGTTCGAGGTGGCCGAGCGCGGAGCTCGCACCGGCCGCAACCCGCAAACCGGTGCCACCATCCAAATCCCGGCCACCAAGGTGCCGAAGTTTTCGCCCGGCGCGGCGCTGAAGAAACGCATCGCCGGTAAGTGATGCCCGCTGCGCGGTTCACCCGCGCGCGAAGGCCTGCGGTGCGCACCACCGCGGGCCGTTCTTTTTGCGGGGGCTGCCTTGACGGCCACGCTCGATCCGCGCACTGCCCACATCATTCCCTGGATCGTCGTCTAGGCGTTGGATCAGCGAAGGACGAAATTTTTCTTGCATCATGGATGTGACCCGTGCTATGATTGTAAAAGTTGTGCCACACAGTCGATGGAATCTCTCTGGATCGTACGATCCACTTCTCCTGGGGACTGTCGCCACAGCCCCGTCGCGCTTGCGTGAATCTTCGTCGCGCTGCTCCTGACGCCGTATTCCACGGCGGCCTCGGTCTTCGTTTCCGGGTTTCGGGCGGGCGCCCGCGCATTCGACGGTAACTCGCCGTGCCGCTGCCATCCGGCGGCGGAGGCGGCTTTTCCGACTCCGAAACTGGACTCATGATGACCGAAAATACCGCAACGACTCCTTCCCTTTCCTTCGCCGACCTGGGCCTGCCGGAGGCGCTCGTCGCCGCCGTGGCGCAAAGCGGCTACACGACGCCCACCGAGGTACAGGCGCGTGCCATCCCGGCCGTGCTCGCCGGGGCCGATCTGCTCGTCTCCTCGCACACCGGTAGCGGCAAGACCGCGGCCTTCGCGCTGCCCCTTCTGGCGCGCCTCGCCCTGCCGCGGCGCCACGCCGGCCGCTCGGCCCGTGTGCTGGTGCTCACTCCCACGCGCGAGCTCGCGCAGCAGGTGGAAAAATCCTTCCGCACTTATGGCCGCGGCCTTCGCCGCCTCAAGACCGTGGTGCTGGTGGGGGGCATGCCTTTCGGCCCGCAGCGCCGTGACCTCTCCGGCCCGGTGGACGTGATCGTGGCCACGCCCGGCCGCCTGATGGATCACATGCAGCAGAGAACCGTGTCGCTCGACGGGATCGAATCCTTGGTGCTCGACGAGGCCGACCGCATGCTCGACATGGGCTTCATCGACGACATCCGTGCCATTGCCGAATCCTTGCCCGCTGCGCGTCAGACGCTGCTTTTTTCCGCCACGCTCGACGGCGTGGTGGGGCGCTTGGCGCTGTCACTCACCCATGAGCCGCAGCGCATCGAGATCACGAGTACTCCGGTGCAAGAGGCCAAGATCGAAGAGCGGCTCATGCTCATCGACGGCTTCGAGCACAAGCATCGCCTGCTGGAAAAACTGATCTCCGATGAGGGCGTGCAGCAGGCGGTGGTCTTCACGGCGACGAAACGCAGCGCCGAGGAGCTCACCGAGCGTATGGTCGGCTGGGGGATGCGCGCCGCGGCCTTGCACGGCGACATGACCCAGCGCGCACGCACGCGCACGCTCGACCGGCTGCGCCGCGGCGAGGTGCAAGTGCTGGTGGCCACCGACGTGGCCGCGCGCGGCATCGACGTGGCAGGCATCTCGCATGTGATCAACTTCGATCCGCCCCGTCAGGCCGAAGATTACGTGCACCGCATCGGCCGTACCGGCCGTGCCGGGCGCAGCGGCGTGGCGATCACGCTCACGCACCCCAACGAGATGCGCACCATCGGGGCGATCGAGCGCTTCACCGGTCGGCGTCTGGCCGAGCATGTGATCGAGGGGTTGGAACCGCGCGCACCGCGCCGTCCGGCCGGTGCAGGGCGTGGGGGCTTCGAGGGGTCGCGTGGCGGCAAACCCTCCGGTCCGCGCACTCCGGTGCCGCGTCGCAGCGAGGATTCGCCCCGCCGTTGGGGGGACGCACCCCGCGGTCACGAATCTCGGCAAGAGCGTCCCGCCGCGCCGCGTGCGTACGGTGAGTCGGCACCGCGCTCGGAGTTCGAGCGCCGGGTGCGGGGTGACGAAGGCGAACGTCGTACGCTGGGCGTATCCGGCGAACGCAAGCCGCGTAGCGGCTGGGGAAACAAGGATCACCATCCCCAGCGTGATGGCGAAGGCTGGGGGCGTCGCCGCCGCGATCGCTGAATGCGCGCTCCGCTCTTGCGGTGAAGGCTGGGGGCGCTAGAATAGAGCCCTTCTCCCTCGGGAAGGGGAAGCCCCATGTCTTCGCTGCGCCAACGATTTTTCGTCGATTTCTGGCCGCCGATCCCCACGCTCGTCGCGTTGGGGGTCGCTTCGGCCTATTATTTTGCCCTCACCGGTACCTTCTGGGCCGTCACCGGCGAGTTCACCCGCTGGGGTGGACACGTACTCTCCTGGTTCGGCCTGAAGCCTCAGGAATGGAGCTACTTCAAGATCCTGGGGCTGCAAGGCACGCCGCTCGATCGCGTCGACGGCGTGATGGTGCTCGGCATGTTCCTCGGGGCGCTGTGCTGCGCCCTATGGGCGGGAAACGTCGGCCTGCGTCGGCCGGCGAGCCTGCGTCGACTCGTCCAGGGGCTCGTCGGTGGCATCATCGCCGGCTTCGGGGCGCGTCTGGCGATGGGCTGCAACCTCGCAGCCTTCTTCACCGGCATCCCCATGTTCTCGGTGCACGCCTGGGCTTTCATGTTCTCGACCGTGCTGGGTGCCTGGATCGGGGTGAAGATCACCCTTCTGCCGTTTCTGCGCCACTCCCTGCGCGTCCAGGCCGGAGGTTCGGCCATGCCCGACCCGAAAGCGCTCGCGCGGCGAACCGAGCGGCAATGGCGCCTCGGCTGGGTCTTGCTCTTGCTCTCCCTGGTCGTGGCGGCCTGGCGCTTCGAAGCCTCGCTCGTACTCGGCATGGCGTTCCTCTTTGGCCTCGCCTACGGGGGGCTGATCGAGCGCGGGCAGATCTGCTTCACCAGCGCCGCGCGCGACCTGTGGACCACCGGCCGCACCAAGGTCGCTTATGGCATCTTGTTGGGCATGGCCGCCGCCTGCATCGGTACCTTCGCGGCGATCCGCCTTGGAGTCGCACCGAAAATCTTCTGGATGGGGCCGAACGCCGTGCTCGGCGGGGTGCTCTTCGGGCTGGGTATCGTGCTCGCCGGCGGCTGCGAGACGGGTTGGATGTACCGGGCGATGGAAGGGCAGATGCATTTCTGGGTGGTGGGCGTGGGTAACGTGATCGGGGGAACGCTCGTGGCCGTCTTCTGGGACGAACTGGGCGGCGCGCTCGCCCTGCCCTACCCCAAACTGAACCTGCTCGAGCTCTTCGGCCCCGTAGGAGGGCTACTCGTCACCTATCTCGGCCTGGCACTCTCGCTCGCCCTCGTCGCCGCCAACGCCCGGCGGTTCTCTCATGCAAGGAAAACCCGATGAATACCGAACGCAAACCGGATCTGTCGCTCGACCTGCGCGGCGAGCATTGTCCCTACAACGCCATTGCCACCCTCGAGACCCTGCGCACCATGCAGCCGGGACAACTCCTGGAGGTGGTGACCGATTGTTCCCAGTCCTTCCATGGCATCCCCGAAGATGCCACGCGCCATGGCTACCATTGCCTGGCGGTGGAGCAGCATGGGCCGCTCTTTCGCTTCCTCATCGAGGTGCCATCGTCGACGTGAGCGATATGGATCGAGCCATGCTCTGATTCCTCTGGATTAAACGATCCTACGTCAGGAGGGATCGAAAGTGATCGATTTTTACGCCGGCTCTACGACATTTGCGTGAGCGATCGCGCTGATGGGGAGGCACGATCCACGTTTTCGTAATATACTGAAACAACAAAAAGCTTCGATCGATGAGAGGAGAGGGGGATGAAAGACGAAGAATGGCAAGACGGGATGCTGGCGCAGGGGCACGTGCCCTGCGATCGGCGCCGTTTTTTGTCCTTGGGAGTGGGCGGAGCGCTGCTCGCCGCGGGATTGTCCGCCCCGGTGCAGGCTGCCGAGCGCCTGAAGAGCTCGGCGCGTATCGTGATCGCGGGGGCCGGCGCCGCCGGGCTTGCCGCGGCGGCCCGTCTGGCGGCTCGGCTCGATGGGGCCAAGATTACGCTCATCGACGCACGCAAGGAGCACCTCTACCAGCCGGGATACACGCTGGTGGCCGCTGGCATCAAGCCGCAGAATTACGTCGTGGTTGGCCGTACGGCCGATTTCGTGCCGCGTGGCGTCGAGCTGCTCGAGGAATCCGTGGCCGAGTTCGATCCGGAAGGCAAACGGGTGGTCACGAGTTCGGGTAAGACGTTGAATTATGATTATATCATTGTTACCACTGGCCTGAAACTCGATTACGACGCGCTCGAAGGGATGGACGTGTCGCGAATCGGCAAGGATGGCCTGGGCAGCGTCTATCATGGTCCGGCTGCGGCTGCGGCCACCTGGGCCCTGATCGACGACTTCACCCGTCGCGGCGGTGTGGGCGTGTTCTGTCGCCCGGCCACCGAGATGAAGTGTGCCGGCGCGCCGCTCAAGCACACTTTCATCACCGAGGATTATTTCCGCCGGCGCGGCACCCGCGGCAAGGCCGAGCTCATCTATCACGCGCACAACAAAGCCTTGTTCAGTGTGCCCATCGTCAGCGAAAAAGTGCGCATGCTCTTTCGCGAGCGCGGTATCAAGACGCGCTACGATCACGTGCTCACCGAGATCGACATCGGGCGGCGCATCGCGGTGTTC
This sequence comes from Tepidiphilus sp. J10, assembly GCF_006980785.1. Classification (NCBI taxonomy): domain Bacteria; kingdom Pseudomonadati; phylum Pseudomonadota; class Hydrogenophilia; order Hydrogenophilales; family Hydrogenophilaceae; genus Tepidiphilus; species Tepidiphilus sp. J10. Next base: position 694,942 of record NZ_SBHP01000001.1, on the reverse strand, counting down.
ACCACGCCGCAGGGCAAGGTGGAGCAGCCCTACGATTTCATCAATGTCATTCCGCCGATGCGTGCGCCCGACCCCGTGCGATTCAGCCCTCTGGCCTGGCAGACGGGGGACTTTGCCGCCGACGGTTGGATGGAGGTCGACCGCGCCACCTTGCGCCACAAGCGCTTTCCCAACGTCTTCGGCGTGGGGGACGTGGCCGGGGTGCCCAAGGGCAAGACGGCGGCGAGCGTGAAGTGGCAGGTGCCGGTGGCGGTGGATCATCTGCTCGCCGATCTGGCCGGAGGCAAGAGCGAGCAACGCTATGAAGGCTACACGTCCTGCCCCCTGATCACGCGGCTGGGGCGCGCAATGCTGGTGGAGTTTGATTACGAGAACAACCTGGTGCCTTCGTTTCCGGGGGTCGTGGCGCCGCTCGAAGAGCTATGGGTGACCTGGGTGATGAAAACGATGGCGCTCAAGCCGACTTATGTGGCGATGCTACGAGGCCGCGCCTGAAGGGCGCTTGCGGGAAGGGGGAAGGCAATGAAAGAATTCGATCCGCTGGTGATCCTGGCCGTGTTCCAGGAGATGCTGGGCATCTGGTTGTGGGTGCTGTTGCTGCTGGCTGTGGGGGGCGTGGTCGCTTTTCTCGCCCTGTGGATTCGCGAGCGGCACCTGGTGAGCCGCCGCCTGGTACAGTCGGAGGCGGTCGGTTTGTTCGGTGGGGTGCTCGCGCTCGTGATCATGGCGAAGGTCTCATCTTCGGGCTTTACCGATGCCGGTGGTCCGCTCGACTGGCTCTTGATCGGGGTGATCTACGGCATCGGTTTCATCGGCACCGTCATCCTGGTGTATGCCTTCATTGGCTGGTGGGACCAGTTCCGCCGGCACCCCTAGGGAGACGCTGAAGAAATATTCAGCGTTTCCCTAGGCGCGGGGGCGCTTCAGTGGCTCTTCCGCGCGCTGCGCACCTCGTCCGGGCGCAGCGCCGCGGCGTACTTGTCGAGCACGCCGTTGATGAACTTGTGTCCGTCGGTGCCGCCGTAGCGCTTGGTGAGTTCGATCGCCTCATTGAGGATCACCTTGTAGGCGGTCTCGGGGTGGGCGTGCAGTTCCACGGCGGCGATGAGCAGCACCGCATGTTCCACCGGCGAGAGCTCCTCGACGCGTCGGCGCAGGAAGGGGGTGAGTTCCGCGCGCCAGAGATCGGCGCGGGAGACGGCGCCGCGCAGCAGCTCCAGCATCAGTTCGTGGTCTGCCCCGGGAAAGTCTTCGTCCTGGGCGAGCTGCGCCTCGATCTGCGCGAGCGGATTATCGGACAAGAGCCATTGGTAGGTGCCCTTGAGGGCGAGTTCGCGGGCGAGCCGTCGGCGCTGGCGGCGCGGGGCACGGTCTTCTTCGGCGGAGGTGAGCAGTTCTTCGTTCATCGGATCGCTTTGCACAGGTTGGCCATTTCCACGGCGGCGCGGGCGCAATCGCGCCCTTTCTCGCTCATGCGGGCGAGCGCCTGTTCGTCGGTGTCGGTGGTGAGCACGCCGTTGGCGATCGGCAACCCCAGATCGAGCGCCACGCGGGTTATGCCGGCGCCCATCTCGTTGGAGACGAGCTCGAAGTGGTAGGTTTCGCCTCGGATGACGGCGCCGAGCGCGATGAGCGCATCGAACCGCCCCGTGCGGCCGAAGGTCTGTAGGGCGAGCGGCAGTTCGAGCGCGCCGGGGACTGTGGCCAGGCGCACGTCGGTCGGGGCCACGTCCAGGCGGCGCAGCTCGGCGACGCAGGCCGACAGCAGCCCCTCACCTATATCCTGGTTGAAGCGGCTCATCACGACCGCGATGCGCAGGCCCCGGCCGTCGAGGTTTTCGTCGTATTCGAAGATGTCGTCATAACGGGCCATGGCTCATCCTTTCGCGGCGGGTGGGTCTTCGAAGCCGGTGATCTCCAGCCCGAAGCCGGAGAGGTTGGGAAAACTCATCGGGTGCGACAGCAGGCGCATCTTGCCCACGCCCAGTGCGTGCAGGATCTGTGCCCCTACGCCGAGCAGTCGCGGGTCCCAGGCGCGTCGGCGCGCCGGCGTTTGCGTGAGCACTTCGAGTAATTCCTGGCCGCTTTGCGGGCGGTGCAGCATGACCATGACCCCGGCCGGGCTCGATGCGATGCGGCGCAGCGCCTCGGGCACCGGTACCGAGTGTCCCGGGGCCTCTGGGGCGAGGAAGTCGAGCACCGAGATGGGTTCGTGCACCCGCACCAGGGTTTCGCGGTTCGCCTCGATCGTGCCATAGGTGGCGGCGAAATGCACTTCGCCCGTGGTCTCGTCCTGGAAGGCGTAGAGGGTGAAGTCGCCATAGGGGGTGGACACGGCCCGCTCGGCCGCCTTGCGCACCAAGGTCTCGGTACGCAAGCGGTATTCGATGAGGTCGCGGATGGCGCCGATCTTCAGGCCGTGTTTCTTGGCGAATTCGATGAGATCGGGCAGGCGCGCCATCGAGCCGTCTTCATTGAGGATCTCGCAGATGACGGCGGCGGGCTCGAAGCCGGCCAGTTGCGCCAGATCACAACCGGCCTCGGTGTGTCCGGCGCGGATGAGCACGCCCCCCTTGCGCGCCATGAGGGGAAAGATGTGCCCCGGCTGGACGATATCCTCGGGCTTGGCGTGGCGGGCCACGGCCGCACGTACGGTCTGCGCCCGGTCGTGCGCCGAGATGCCGGTGGTGACGCCCCGTGCCGCCTCGATCGAGGTGGTGAAGGCGGTCTCATAGGGGGAGCGGTTGTCCTGCACCATGAGTTTGAGCCCGAGCTGCTTGCAGCGCTCCTCGGTGAGCGTCAGGCAGATGAGGCCGCGGCCGTATTTGGCCATGAAGTTGATCGCCTCGGGGGTGACGCATTCGGCGGCGAGCACGAGATCGCCCTCGTTTTCCCTGGCCTCGTCATCGACGAGGATCACCATGTGGCCTTGGCGGATCTCGTCGATGATGGTCTCGATGGGGCTGATTCCTCCGCTCGTGGCAGGCAGAGGAGGCGTGGTCGGGGAGAGGTCGTTCATGGGGAGGGGGTCCTCGCGGCGTATTCGAGCACGCGCGCGCAGTAGCGCGCCAGCGGATCGACTTCGAGATTGACGCGCGCGCCGGGTGCGAGATGCTTCAGCGTGGTTTGCGCCAGCGTGTGCGGGATGAGGTTGATGGAAAAAATGCAGGAGCCGTCGGGCACGTCGCGCACGGCGTTGACGGTGAGGCTCACGCCATCGACGGCCACCGAGCCTTTGCGGGCAAGGAAAGGGGAAAGCGCCGCCGGGGCGCGGATCTCGAGCAGGGTGCTGCTGCCCACGGGTGCGAAGCGCTCGACGAGGCCGATGCCATCGACGTGGCCGGTGACGAGATGTCCGCCGAGCGCATCGCCCAGGCGTAGGGCCTTTTCGAGGTTGAGCTCGCGGCCGGGTTCGTTCAACCCCACCGAGCAGGCGAGCGTCTCGCCCGAGACGTCGTATTCGAGCACCGTCCCCTGCCGCGCCACCACGGTCAGGCATACGCCGCTGTGGGCGATGCTGTCGCCCAGGCGGACGTCTTCGAGCTCGAGCGCACGCGAATCGACGGCGATGTGCACGCCATCGGCAAGGGGCGTGACGTCGACCAGGCGTCCGATGCCCATCACGATACCGGTAAACATGGCATCCTCGCAGATCGGGCAAAAAAAAAGGATTTTACGGGAAAGCAGTGGGTTGCGGGGTAAAATCGGCCAAACCCTGTAGGAGTAGAACCATGGCTCGCAATCAAGTTCCGCCGATGGATCCGGCCTCTCTCTACCGTGAGGAGCTTTATCTCGATCGCCGTGTCGGTTCGATTCGCCGGCTGATTCCCGTCACCGTCGAGGGGGCGCCCGATCCCGCCCGGACGGAAGTCTTCAGCGGCTCGATCACCGTGATGACCCCCATGGGGGCTTTGCCCATCAGCTTCGAGATTCCGGCGAAGACGCTCGCCGAGGCGGTGGCCGGCTTTGCCGCGGCCGCCGAGAAAAAAATCGAGGAGACGATGGACGAACTGCGCCGCCTGGAGCTGGAGCAGTCTTCGCTGCTCGCGCAGAGTGCGCTGGCCGGCACCGACCTGCGCGGCGGTGGTCCCGGCGGCGGGGCGGGGGGTCTGGGCGGTCTGGGCGGCGGAGGACTCATCCTGCCCTAAGGAAACGCTGAAGAAATGAGCGAGCGGGATGAAGCGCAAGGCGCACGGAGCGCAGCGACCGAGACATATCGAGTAGATAGGCGAGGGAGCGAGCACCGCGCAACGCAGCGATTCGCCCGCGCAGCCAATTATTCAGCGTTTCCCTGATGCGCGTCGCGCTTCACCCCCATCCCGAGTCCGCGGCGCTCGGCGAGTTCGCCCTGGAGGTGGAGCTCGAGCGCCAGGAGGGGGCGTTCGTGCTTGGCTATACCCTGCGAGGCGAAGTGGAGCGGTTGCGCGTCCCCGACGCCGGCGCACCCCTGCCGCCGCAGCGGTTGTGGGAGCACACCTGCTTCGAGCTCTTCCTCGCCCGTGAAGGCAGCAGCGGGTACCGCGAATTCAACTTCTCGCCCAGCGGCCAATGGGCGTTCTATCGCTTTTCCGCCTACCGCGAACCCGCGCCGGCGCCTCGGCCCCCGGCCCCTCGCCTGCGCTGGCAGCGTGCGCCCGGCCGCCTGGATCTTCAAGTTCGACTTGCCCCCGAATCGCTGCCTGCCGGAGAGGGCGCGCTGCGCCTGGGTCTTGCCGCCGTGCTCGAAGGGCATGGGGGAGAATTTTCCTGGTGGGCGCTGGCGCACTCGCCGGGCCGACCGGATTTTCATGCGCTCGAGGGATTCGCGCTGCGCTGGGAAGAGTGATTCCGCCCCTCAGGTTTCCGCAAGAAGATAAGGCCGCCACTTCTCGGCAAACGAGCAGCGACCGATGGCGATGAGCGGCCGGAAGAGCGGGGCGATCTGCTCGTCGCGGTAGCCGGCGATGCCGCAGCCCACACGGGTGACGAAGAAGCGCAACTGCGGATGCTCGGCGACGAAGCGGATGAAGCGCTCGACGTAGCGCGCGATCTCTTCGAGCGGCAGGACCTCGAAGTGCTCGTCCAGCGTAGGGATGGCGAAGGAGTGCCGCGGCGGGGCACCCATGTAGCCCCAGCCCACGCCCATCTGCGCGCCGAAGCGGCGCACCGCCTCGGCGGCTGCCCCGCCTCCGTGCATGCCGGCGAGGTTGGAGCCGAAGACGAAGACTTCGCCGTGCTGCGGTACGCTGCCGTCGGGGTGAAAGGTAATGCCGTCGTCTTGGCTCATGGCGTTTCCTCCGTGGATCTCCGGTTCAGTGCATGCCCGGCCGGGTCATGGCGAGGGGATCGACCCAGCGATCGAACTCCTCGGCCGTGAGGTAGCCCAGCTCGACGGCCGCCTGCTTGAGCGTCTTGCGCTCGGCCGCGGCTTTCTTGGCGATGGCGGCGGCCTTGTCATAGCCGATGTGCGGGTTGAGCGCCGTGACCAGCATGAGGTTGCGTTCGAGGTGCTCGCGGATGCGCTCGCGGTTGGGCTGCATGTCACGGGCACAGTAGCGATCGAAGGCGAGGATGGACTGCGACAGCAGTTCGATGCTCTCGAGCGCCGCGTGCGCCATGAGGGGTTTATAGACGTTGAGCTGGAAGTTGCCCTGATTGCCGGCAAAAGCGATGGCCGTGTCGTTGGCGAAGACGCGCACGCACACCATGGTGAGCGCCTCGCACTGGGTGGGATTGACCTTGCCCGGCATGATGGAGCTGCCCGGTTCGTTGGCCGGCAGGATCAGCTCGCCGATGCCTGCATCCGGCCCCGAGGCGAGCCAGCGCACGTCGTTGGCCATCTTGAAGAGCGCGTTGGCGAGCGTGCGCAGGGCCGCCGAGACGTTGACCAGCGCGTCGTGCGCGGCGAGCGCCGCGAAGCGGTTGCGGGCACTGCGAAAGGGGATACCCGTCTCACGGGCGATGTATTCGGCGCACACTTCCCCGAAGTGCGGATGGGCATTGAGCCCGGTGCCCACGGCCGTGCCCCCGATGGCCAGTTCGTGCAGCCCTTCTTCGGCCAGGTGCAGGAAGGCGAGGGCGTCTTCGATCTGCGCCACCCAGGAGCCGATCTCTTGCCCCAGGGTGATGGGGGCGGCGTCCATGAGGTGTGTGCGGCCGGTCTTGACGAGTTCAGTATATTCCTCGGCCTTGCGCGCCAGCGTGTCGCGCAGCGTCTGCACCGCGGGATAGAGGTGCCGGCGCAGTTCCAGCACCGTGGCCACGTACATCGCCGTGGGGAAGGTGTCGTTCGAAGACTGGCCGCGGTTGACGTGATCGTTGGGATGAACGGGAGATTTGCTGCCCAAAGGCTGGCCGGCGAGCTCATTGGCGCGATTGGCGATGACCTCGTTGGCGTTCATGTTGCTGTGCGTGCCGCTGCCGGTCTGGAAGACGACGAGGGGGAAGTGATCGTCGAGCTTGCCCTCGATCACTTCCTGGGCGGCGCGCACGATGAGTTCGGCGAGTTCCTTCGGCAATTCGCCCAGTTCGGCATTGGCTTGCGCCGCCGCTTTCTTGAGAATGCCGAGTGCCCGGATGATGGGCAGCGGCATGCGGTGGTTTCTCACCCCGATGGGGAAATGCTCCAGCGAGCGCTGGGTTTGCGCGCCCCAGTAGCGGTCGGCCGGGACCCAGACTTCCCCCAGCGTGTCGGTTTCGCGGCGTTTGTCCATGGTTACGGCCTCCAACGGACGGAATCGAATCCATTGTAGTCCGTGGAGCGCGCTTCGTCTCGTCACGTGACCCGTTCAAGCAACGACCGGGCTGCCTCGCGCACCAAGGGGGAGAGGGAAGGCTCCTCCGTCTGTAGACACTGCACGAGGCGTTCGCGCATCGTCGGGTGCCAGAATTTTTCCAGATGCTCGGCGATGGCGCGCACGGCGGCTTCGCGCTCGGGCTGCGCCGCGAAAAATTCGCCGATCTGGTTGGCCATCTCGACCAGTTTGTGCGGCAGATCGAAAGCGGGCGGCAATTCATCGACGAAGGAGGGCAAGTCCACGGTCGCGTCCACGCGACGAACTTGCACCGCAGTGACTTTGTATTCTGGGCAGTTCGTGGCCCAGTCGGAGCTGCTGGTGATGAGCGCGTTGGTGCGCGATTCCGGGAAGTGGAAGGTGGTGAAAACGAGGCCGGGCTGTAGGCGGTCGTCGAGCACGGCGCGCAGGATCGTCGATCCGACCTGGCTTTCGAGGTGCACGCGGTCGCCGTCGGCGATGCCGCGGGCGGCGGCGTCATCGGGGTGGAGGTGCAGCAGGTCGGCGTCGTCCCAGAGGATATTGGCGGTGCGCCGGGTCTGCGTGCCGACGTTGTACTGCGAGAGGATGCGGCCGGTGGTGAGGATCAGGGGGAAACGCGCGTCCGGATGCTGTGGGGTCGGGACGTACTCGGTGAGGAGGAACGCGCCTTTGCCGCGCACGAAGCCATCGACGTGCAGCACCGGCGTGCCGTCGGGGGCCTCGTCGTTGCAAGGCCATTGCAGGCTGCCGCGCGCCTCGAGCTTGGCGTAGCTCACGCCGCGGAATTGGGGCGTGAGCCGAGCGATCTCGTCCATGATCTCGGCGGGATGCGTATAGGTCATGGGGTAACCGAGCGCCGAGGCGAGCTTTTGCGTCACTTGCCAATCTTCGTATCCGGCCAAGGGGGGCATCACTTGGCGCACGCGGGAGATGCGCCGTTCGGCGTTGGTGAACGTGCCGTTCTTTTCGAGGAAAGAGGCCCCAGGGAGAAAGACGTGGGCGTAGGCAGCCGTTTCATTGAGGAAGAGGTCCTGCACCACCACGCATTCCATCGCAGCGAGCGCCGCCCGTACGTGCCTCTGGTTGGGTTCGGATTGGACGAGGTCCTCGCCCTGGAGGTAGAGCCCCTTGAACCGTCCGGCGCGGGCTTCGGCGAGCATGTTGGGCAGTCGCAGCCCCGGCTCGGACGACAGCGGCACGCCCCAGGCGGCTTCGAACAGGGCACGGGTCGGCGCATCGGAAACGTGGCGGTAGCCGGGAAATTCATGGGGAAAGGAACCCATGTCGCAGGAACCCTGCACGTTGTTCTGACCACGCAGCGGATTGACGCCGACGCCGGGGCGGCCGAAGTTGCCCGTGGCCATGGCGAGGTTGGCGATCGCGATCACGGCTGTGGCGCCCTGCCGGTGTTCCGTCACTCCCAGGCCGTAATAGATCGCGGCGTTGGGGGCGTTGGCGTAGAGGCGGGCGGCCGCGCGGACCGACGCAGCCGGCACGCCGGTGATCGCGGCACTGGCTTCGGGGCTGTGGCGGGGCTGGGCGATGAAGTCGCGCCATTGGGCAAATGCTTCGGGTTCGCAGCGCTCGGCGACGAACGCTTCGTCGACCAGCCCTTCGCTGACGATCACGTGGGACAGGGCGTTGAGTAGCGCGACGTTGGTACCGGGTTTGAGCGGTAGGTGATACGTGGCGCGAACGTGGGTGCCACGGACGAGCTCGGTGGCGCGCGGATCGATGACGATGAGGCGTGCGCCTTGCCGCAGACGGCGTTTGAGGCGAGCCCCGAATACCGGGTGGGCTTCGGTGGGGTTGGCGCCGATCACGAGGATCACGTCGGCGTGCATCACCGAGGCGAAATCCTGGGTTCCGGCCGATTCGCCGAGCGTGCGCTTCAGGCCGTAGCCGGTGGGCGCGTGACAGACGCGGGCGCAGGTATCGACGTTGTTGTTGCCGAAAGCGGCGCGCACCAGCTTTTGCACGAGGTAGGTTTCCTCGTTGGTGCAGCGGCTCGAGGTAATGCCCCCGACGGATTCCCGTCCGTATTTTGCCTGTATGCGGGCGAATTCGGCGGCAGCGTAAGCGATCGCTTCGTCCCAACTCACGGCTTGCCATGGATCGTGGATCGATTGGCGGATCAGCGGCGTGGTGATGCGATCGGGATGGGTGGCGTAACCGAAGGCGAACCGCCCCTTGACGCACGAATGCCCTTCGTTGGCGCGCCCGGACGCGGCGGGGACCATGCGGATCACTTCGTTGCCCTTCATCTCGGCCTTGAAGGAGCAACCCACGCCGCAATAGGCGCAGGTGGTGACGATGGCGCGGTCCGGCAGACCTTTCTCGTGCACCGCCGTTTCATTCAAGGCCGCAGTCGGACAAGCCTGGACACAGGCGCCGCAGGAGACGCATTCGGAGTCGCGAAAAGGCTCCGCCTGCCCTGCCGCCACGCGGGTGGCAAAGCCGCGCCCGTCGAGCGTGAGCGCGAACGTACCCTGGATTTCGCCACAAGCACGCACGCAACGGGCACAGACGATGCATTTGTCCGGGTCGAAACGGAAGTAGGGATTGCTCGTGTCCATGGGCGAGGCTCGACCCGGTTCGGGGCGGGCATAGCGCACTTCGCGCACGCCGACGAGCGCCGCCATCTCCTGGAGTTCGCAGTCGCCGTTGGCGCTGCAGGTGGGGCAGTCGAGCGGATGCTCGGAGAGGTAGAGTTCCATCACGCCCCGGCGCAGCCGCGCCAGGGTCTCGGTTTGCGTCTGCACCCGCATGCCCTCGGCGACCGGCGTGGTGCAGGAGGCCGGGGTGCCGCGCACCCCCTCGATCTGCACCAGGCACAGCCGACAAGAACCATAGGGCTCGAGGCGGTCGCAGGCGCACAGCCGCGGGATGCGCAGACCCAGCCGCTCGGCGGCTTGCAGGATGGTCGTACCCGCAGGGACCCGGATCGAGAACCCATCGATCGAGAGCGTGACCTGGGACGGGGTAGTTTCCTCGGCGGACAGAGGGGCAAAAGGCATCGGAGGTCTCCAGGACGGCCGGACGTGGCCTAGCCCAGCCTACTGCGGGCAGCGGCGGCCGTGAAATCTTCGGGGAAGTGCTCCAAGGCGCTGAGCACCGGATAAGGCGTCATGCCACCCAGCGCACAGAGCGATCCCAGGCGCATCGTCTCGCCGAGGTCGCGCAACAGGGCGAGCTTGGTCTCCACCTGGCGGCCCGCGAGCACATCATCCATCACTTCGACGCCGCGGGTCGAGCCGAGGCGGCAGGGCGTGCATTTGCCGCACGATTCGGCGGCACAGAACGCCAGTGCGTGCCGCGCCATCCGGGCCATGTCGACGGTGTCGTCGAACGCCACGATGCTGCCGTGTCCGAGGACCGCGCCCTGGGCGGCGAAGACTTCGTAGTCGAGGGGGAGGTCGAAGTGCGCGGCCGGTACATAGGCGCCGAGCGGGCCACCGACTTGCACGGCGCGCAGCGGCCGCCCCGTGGCCGAACCGCCGCCATAGTCGTAGAGGATCTCGCGCAGGCTGATGCCAAAGGGTTGTTCGATGAGGCCTGGCCGGGCGATGTTGCCCGCGAGCTGGATCGGCAGCGTGCCGCGCGAACGGCCGGTACCGAGCTGCTGGTAGGCTTCGGCCCCTTCGGCGAGGATGTAAGGGACAGTGGCAAGCGTCAGGACGTTATTGACGAGCGTGGGTTGACCGAAGAGGCCGCGCAGCGCCGGCAGCGGCGGTTTGCTGCGCACCATGCCGCGCTTGCCCTCGAGGCTCTCGAGTAGCGCCGTCTCCTCGCCGCAGACATAGGCTCCGGCACCGAGTCTCACTTCCACATCGAAACGTTTGCCGCTGCCGGCGACGTCTGCGCCCAGATAGCCGGCGCGGTAGGCGGTAGCGAGGGCGCGCTCCAACGTAGCGTGGGCGTGCGGATATTCGACGCGCAGGTAGATATAGCCTTGGGTCGCGCCGACGGCGAGCGCAGCGATGGTCATCCCTTCGATCAAGGCGAAGGGATCGCCTTCCATGATCAGCCGATCGGCGAAACTGCCGGAATCCCCCTCGTCGGCATTGGCGACGACGTATTTGACGCTTCCCGGAGCCTCACGGACCGTGTTCCACTTGATGCCGGCAGGAAAGGCCGCGCCGCCGCGTCCGCGCAGGCCGGAGGCGGTGATCGCCGCGACGATCTCCTCCGGGGCGTGTTCGAGCGCACGGTGCAGGCCACGATAGCCGCCGTGGGCGAGATAATCGTCGAGATCGAGCGGATCGATGAGGCCGATCCGGGCGCACGTCAGTCGCTGCTGACGTTGCAGGTAGGGGATCTGCTCAATGGGTCCGAGTCGGGTGGGGTGCGCCCCTCCTGCGAGAAACCCCGCATCGAAGAGCTCCGGGACGTCTTGCGCCCGCACCGGCCCATAGGCGATGCGTCCAGCGGGCGTGGCGACTTCGACCAAAGGTTCGAGCCAGAACAGACCGCGCGAGCCGTTGCGCGCGAGCCGCAGCTCGACCCCGCGCTGCGCAGCTTCGCGTTGGATTGCCTCGGCGAGCGCCTCGGCCCCCACGGCCAGTGCGCTCGAATCCCGCGGCACATAGACGGTCACGCTCATACCAACCCCTTCGCGCGCAAGAGTTCGTCCAGGCGCGCCGGCGTCATACGCCCGTAGACCTCGCCGTCGAACTGCAGGGCCGGGGAGCAGCCGCATTGCCCCAGGCAATACACCGGCTCCAGCGTCACCGCCCCGTCGGCGCGCGTGCCATGGAACTCGCAACCGAGCCGTTCCTTGGCATGCTCGGCCAGATGCTCGCCCCCCATGGCCAGGCAGGATTCGCCACGGCAAATCTGCAGCACGTGCGCCCCGGGCGCTTGCTCACGAAAATGAGGATAAAAACTGATGACGCCGTGGATTTCGGCGCGCGAGCGATCGAGCGCCTCGGCGATCAACGGGACGCTGCCGCGCGGCACGTGACCGAATTCGGTTTGCAGCGCGTGCAGGATGGGCAGCAGCGCACCGGGTCGCTCTTTGTGCGCGTCGATCACGCGCCGGACGGTGGTTTCATCCCACGCCGAAGGGGTCATGCCGCGCTCCACGGAAAAGCCAATAATTTCGATTAGAGGCATAAACCGTTTTTGTGTCAAGAGGATGGAGTGATCTCTGCCGAGCGCGGCGGATACCCCAGGGGCTACGCGAATGAGCGGCTCGAGGACAGGGCGGCCTTCTCCGATGCTCGGACGCCGCCTTACCCCCTGCCCCGATCCTTTGACCAGTCTGGCATCTGGCGCTCTGGGCGTTCTCGTCCTGCAACCGTTCGCGACGATTGTTCGCGCTGCCGTTATAATGCCCACTGACGGTCGGAGGACACGTGCTGCGCTGCCCTATAGGGGTTTCCCTAGTGGCGCCCGGCCATGGAGATCGCTACACTGCGCGCCTTTGCCCAAGCGCGCCCTTGCCGGGAGAGAGGATGTTTCGCCGCCTGCTCGATCGACTCGAAGAATTCACCATCGGCGCTCTGCTGGCCATCTCGACCCTGGTCATCTTTCTGGCCGTGGTGCATCGCTATCTTGCGGGTTTTGCCATCCCTTACCTGCAAGATTGGCTCCTAGGATTCCATTTCGGCTGGGCGCAGGAATTCGCCATGATCTGTGCCGTGTGGATGGCGAAGTTCGGGGCGGCTTATGGCGTGCGTACCGGCATTCACGTGGGGGTAGATCTACTGGTGATGCGCCTGCATGGCGGCGCACGCCGCGCGTGCATCACTCTGGGGCTGCTATGTGGCCTGCTCTTTTGCGGCTTGCTCGTGTGGTACGGTGTGCGTTTGGTATGGGAAAACGGCGCGGCATACGCCTGGTATACCGGTTTGGGGCGAGATCCCGGGCCCTATTTCGAGGGTCCGCTCACGGCCGATCTGGAATGGCCTTCCTGGATGGTATATCTCGCCATCCCCTTGGGCAGTGCCTTGATGGGCTGGCGTTTCCTCGAAGCCTTGCTCGGCTATTGGCGTGACGGCATCTTGCCGCAGCATCGCGTGGCGCACGTCAAGGGGCTGGACGAGGGTGAGGGGGTGCCGCCCTCGATCGAGCAGGGAGCGAGCCGATGAGCGCCGCCATTCTCTTCGGTATGCTCTTCGTGCTCATGCTGGTGGGCATGCCCATCGGCGTGGCGCTGGGGCTGACGGTCATCACGTATATGGCGTTCTGGACGCCGGTGCCGCTCGAATCCGTAGCCCTGAAGATGTTTACCGGCATCGAGAAATTCGAGCTCCTCGCCATTCCATTCTTCATCCTGGCCGGCACCTTCTTGACGAGCGGCGGGGTGGCGAGGCGTATGATCCGGTTCGCCAATTCCATGGTCGGGCACGTCACCGGCGGTCTGGGGATGACGGCGGTACTCGCTTGCGCGCTCTTCGCGGCCGTTTCGGGATCTTCTCCGGCCACGGTACTGGCCATCGGTTCCATCCTCATTCCGGCCATGCTCAAACAGGGTTATTCGCGCCGTTTCGCGATCGGTACCGTGGCTTCGGCCGGTGGTCTGGGGATCCTCATTCCGCCGTCCATCGTGATGGTGATGTACGCGGTCACGACCAACACCTCGATCGGGGCCCTCTTCATGGCTGGCGTGTTGCCGGGGCTCGTGCTGGTGCTCATGCTCGGGGCCATCACGTATTGGCAGGCCAGGAAACACGGTTTCGCGCGCGAAGCGAAGGTCTCCTGGCGCGAGCGCTGGCAGGCCCTGCGTGAGGCTTTCTGGGGTCTGCTGCTCATCGTCATCGTCATGGGGGGGATCTACGCCGGCATCTTCACTGCCACCGAGGCCGCGGCCATGAGCGCCGTCTATGCCGCAGTGATTGCGCTCTTCGTCTATCGTGACATGACTTGGCGCGACGTACCCCGGGTCTTGGTCGACTCGGCCAACATGTCCTCCATGCTCTTCTTCATCATCGCCTCGGCTTCGCTCTTTTCTTTCATCCTCACCAGCGAGCAGATCCCTCAGATGCTCGCGCAGGCGATCATCGATCTGGGGTTGGGGCCGATCGGGTTCCTGCTGGTGGTCAACGTGCTGTTGCTCCTGGCGGGCAATCTGATGGAGCCCTCTTCGATCATCCTCATCCTCGCCCCCATTCTCTTTCCGGTGGCGGTGGCACTGGGCATCGATCCGATCCACTTCGGCGTGATCATGACCGTCAACATGGAAATCGGCATGATCACCCCTCCGGTGGGGCTCAATCTCTTCGTGGCCAGCGGCATCACCGGCGCCGGCTTGGGCGAGACCTCGCGTGCCGTGATCCCTTGGCTGCTGACCATGCTCGTCTTCCTCGTCTTGGTCACGTACTGGCCGACTTTGTCGCTGGCGTTGCCCCAGGCGCTGGGAATGATGTAAAGTGTGATGACGATTTCGCATCGTCCATTTTCCATGCCATCGGGAGGGAAAACATGAAATTGAAAATGATGATCGGCGCGCTGGCGCTGGTGGCGACGATGGGGGTGGCGCAGGCGGCCGAACCCATCCTGCTCAAATTCAGCCACGTGGTGGCCGAAGATACCCCCAAGGGCAAGGGAGCGCTGAAATTCAAGGAGCTGGCCGAAAAATACACCGAAGGGAAGGTCAAGGTCGAGGTCTATCCCAACAGTACGCTCTACAAGGACAAGGAAGAACTCGACGCGCTGCAGATGGGGGCGGTGCAGATGCTGGCGCCTTCGTTGGCGAAGTTCGGTCCTTTGGGGGTGCGTCAGTTCGAGGTGTTCGACCTGCCTTACATCTTCGAGGGCTATGAAGACCTGCACAAGGTGACCTACGGCCCCGTCGGCAAGAAACTGTTCGCCGAGCTCGAGCCGAAGGGCATCAAAGGGTTGGCCTACTGGGACAACGGCTTCAAGGTGTTCTCGGCCAACCGGCCGCTGCGCAAACCCGAAGACTTCAAAGGGTTGAAAATGCGCATCCAATCTTCCAAGGTGCTCGAGGCGCAGATGCGTGCCCTCGGCGCCATCCCGCAGGTGATGGCGTTCTCCGAGGTATATCAGGCCCTGCAGACCGGGGTGGTCGATGGCACCGAAAATCCGCCCTCCAATCTCTATACCCAAAAAATGCACGAGGTGCAGAAGTACGTCACCCTGTCGGATCATGGCTACCTCGGCTACGCCGTGATCGTCAACAAGCGCTTCTGGGATGGCCTGCCCGATGAGGTGCGCGCGGCGCTGGAGAAGGCCATGGAAGAGGCCACCGTTTATGCCAATGATATCGCTGCGGAAGAGAATGCCAAGGCGATCGAGGCGGTGAAGGCCGCAGGGACGAGCGAGATCATCACCTTGAGCGCCGAGGAGAAGCTGGCGCTGAAGAAGGCGCTCGTGCCGGTGCATGAGCAGATGAGCGGGCGTATCGGTCGCTCGGTGATCGAAGAGGTCTATCAGGCCACCGGCTTCGATCCCAAAT
The DNA here is from genome assembly GCF_006980785.1 of Tepidiphilus sp. J10. Lineage (NCBI taxonomy): Bacteria > Pseudomonadati > Pseudomonadota > Hydrogenophilia > Hydrogenophilales > Hydrogenophilaceae > Tepidiphilus > Tepidiphilus sp. J10. The sequence continues at coordinate 679,765 of NZ_SBHP01000001.1, read as the reverse complement.
CCTTGCGCTGACGTGGCGGGAACTCAGGGGACGGGGCGAAGAGAGGGGCATCCGCCCGCCCCGTCCGGCGGCAAATCGGGTGGCCCGGTCACGTTGGCCCTGCGTCGCGTGGCCATCGACACCTACCGCGAAAACGTCGCCTATCTGCACCGGGAGTGTTCGGTCGTGCGCGCCGAGGGATTCCAGGCGCTGGCCAAGATCGAAGTAGGGCAGAATGGCGAGCGGCACATCCTCGCCACGCTCAACGTGGTCGATGACGCGAACCTCGTCGGGGTGGCAGAGGTCGGGCTTTCGCTCGAGGCTTTCACCCAGCTGGGCCTGCCCGAAGGGGCGAAGGTGACGGTGGCGCAGGCCGAGCCGCCGGAATCCATGGGGGCGCTGCGGCGCAAGCTCTCCGGCGAGCGTCTGCGTCCGCAGGAGTTTTTGGGCATCGTTCGGGACATCGCCGAACGGCATTATTCCAAGATCGAGCTCACTGCCTTCGTGGTGGCCACGCACCACAACGAGCTCGATCGCGAGGAAGTGTATTTCCTCACCGATGCCATGACCCAGGTCGGCCGGCGGCTCGACTGGCACGAACGCCCCGTGGTCGACAAGCACTGCATCGGCGGCATTCCGGGCAACCGTACTTCCATGCTGGTGGTGCCCATCGTCGCCGCGCACGGGATGCTCTGCCCCAAGACCTCCTCCCGGGCGATCACCTCGCCGGCTGGTACCGCCGACACCATGGAAGTGCTGGCCGAGGTCGAGCTATCCATCGAGAAGATGGAGCGGATCGTGCGCCAGCTCCGCGGCTGCCTCGCCTGGGGCGGGACGGCGAATCTTTCTCCTGCCGACGACGTGCTCATCTCGGTGGAGCGGCCTCTGGCAATCGATGCGCCAGGGCAGATGGTGGCCTCCATCCTCTCGAAGAAAGTGGCAGCGGGCTCGACCCACCTCGTGCTCGACATTCCCTTGGGGCCGACGGCCAAAGTGCGCTCGATGCGTGAGGCGCTCCAGCTGCGCAAGCTCTTCGAATACGTGGCGCACCGACTGGGCTTGATGATCGACGTGGTCATCACCGACGGGCGCCAGCCGGTGGGATTCGGCATCGGACCGGTGCTGGAAGCGCGCGACGTGATGCGCGTGTTGGAAAACGACCCGCGCGCGCCCATCGATCTGCGGCAGAAAGCTCTGCGGCTCGCCGGCCGAGTGATCGAATTCGATCCCGACGTGCGCGGCGGGGAGGGATTCTCCATCGCCCGGGACATCCTCGATTCGGGACGCGCCTTGGCCAAGATGCGCGCCATCGTCAAGGCGCAGGGAGAAAAACCGTTCGATCACAATGCGCCGCCGCTTGCGCCGCAATGGTTCGAGGTGACGGCACCCGTCGAGGGAGTCGTCACCGAAATCGACAACTTGCACCTGGCCCAGATCGCTCGGCAGGCAGGGGCGCCAAAGGTCAAGGGTGCTGGCGTGGATCTGTTCAAGAAACTGGGCGATCCCGTTGCCCGAGGCGAGCCGCTCTACCGCGTCTATGCCCAATATCCAGCGGATTTACTGTTTGCGCGGCGCAGCTGTGAGCGGGCCACGGGCTATCGCATCGGGGCCCCGTCAGAGGTGGTCGAGGTCTATACGGAGTTCTGATGCTGCTCTTTTTTCCCGAAGAAGAAGGGCTCGCGCGGCGGCTGGCCTCGGCGATCGGTTGCGAACCGGTGCCGATCGAGCGCCACCGTTTCCCCGATGGCGAAATCAAGCTGCGCCTGCCGGAGCGGCTGCCCGACAAGGTCGTGCTGCTGCGCGGCCTCGATCATCCCAATGAAAAGCTCGTCGAGCTGCTGCTCGCCGGGTCGGGGCTGCACGAGGCGGGGGTGCGGCGCATCGTGCTGGCGGCACCGTATTTTCCCTACTTGCGTCAAGACAAGGCGTTTGCTCCCGGAGAAGTGGCGAGCGCCTTCGTGGTGGGACGTTTCGTCGCGTCCTGCGTCGAGGCGCTCGTCACCGTCGATCCGCACCTGCACCGCATCGCCCGCCTCGACGAGGCCGTGCCGGTCTCGCCAGCGCTCGCTCTGTGTGCGGCGCCGCTTTTGGGGGAACTCGCGGCGCGCGAGCGGGGGCGAGCGCTCCTCGTCGGCCCCGACGAAGAGTCGCGCGCCTGGGTCGAGGCGGCCGCGCGGGCCGTCGGCCTGGACTACGCCGTGGGGCGGAAGGAGCGGCGCGGCGACCGGGACGTCGAGGTGACCTTGCCCGAGGGGCTGGACGTCCGTGGCCGGGCGGTGGTGGTGCTCGACGATGTGGCGAGCACGGGGCGTACGCTCGCCCAAACCGTGCGAACCCTGCGCGCGGCCGGGGCGGCATCGGTGGACGTGGCGGTGACGCACGCGCTCTTCGTCGAGGATGCGCTCGAGACCGTGCGTGCAGCCGGTGCCCAGGCGATCTGGAGCACCGACACGATCGCGCACCCCACGAACGCGGTGAGCGTGGTGCCGCTGATGGCGCAGGCGATTCTTGCCGCCTTTTAGGCGTTCGCTTCCTGGTGCTTCATCGCCACCAGCAGGCTGCACGGCAGTGTATCGAGCAGCGAGTGCCCCACCGAGCCGTGCCACCAGCGATCGAGGGGGCCACGCCGGCGGTGACCGACGACCACCAGGTCCGCATGCACTTCTTCGGCATACTCCCCGATCACCGGTGCCGCTTCGCCCACTCGGACGACTCCGTCGACTTCCAATCCGGCATTTCTGAAGCGCTCGATGCCTTCTTCCAGGATGTGATTGATGCGGGCGTAGTTTTCGTCGAGGCAGTCTTCCGGAACCACTACTTGGGAATACTTGGCTTCGGGTGGAACCGCCATCACCGCGAGTAGGTGGCAGCGCGCGCCGACGAGGCCGGCGAGATCGATTCCTTCGGACAATGCGGCTTGCCCTTCGGCGCTGCCGTCGTAGGCGAAGACGATGGTACGGTAGGTCATGGCGACCCCTCTGGCTGGCCTGGGTTCAGTGTAATCGGTGCGGCATTGCATGGGCGTTTCAGCGGCGGCCTTTCATCAAATAACCGGGCAACAGGGAGAGCAGGAAGACGATGCCGACGAGGGCGAACCCGTCGCTGTAAGCCATGCTCTGGGCTTTGGCCGCGAGCACCTTGTCGAGAAAGTTCAAGGCGCCGCCCGCCTGATAGGCATGGGAGGGCGGAACGCCGGCGACGGCGTGAATCTGCTCGAGCATCTGGATCACGTAGCGCGTCGTGCCGTTGGCCTCGGTCTGGGTGGCGGTCAGGGCGGCGGAATGGAAAGCGAAACGGATTTCGACGGCCGCCGACAAGAGGCTCACGCCGAAAGCGCCGCCCAGCTGACGCATGAAGTTGATGGTACCCGTGCCTTGCGCGAGCAGCTCCGGCGGCAACGCCGACAGCGCCCCGGCGTTCAAGGCCGGCATCATCACCCCGAGCCCGACGCGTCCCAGCAGCACCATCAGCGCCATGTCCCAGAAGGAGACGTCGACGTCGATTTCATAGAGCAGGAGGTTCGAAATCCCGAAGAGGAAGAGGCCGGCGCACACCAGCCAGTAGGCGGGTAAGCGGTCGGTGAGCCGGCCGGCGATAGGGAAAACGAGACCGAGGATGAGTCCGGCGGGCATCAGCAGGAGTCCCGAGCGCGTCGGCGTATAGCCCTGCACGGTCTGCAGGAAGAGCGGAACGAGGTAGGTCGACCCGTACAGCCCCGCCCCATAGAGGAAGGCGACGAGCGAGGCGGCACTGTAGCGACCGAACGAGAAAACGCGCAGGCTCACCAGAGGTTCGGCGCGACGCGCGAGCCAGGCGACGAAAGCGAGGAAAAAGGCCACGCTCAGCGTTGCCGTACCGACGATGACATCAGAATCCCATCCTTCGCGTTGTCCATTGGCGAGCGCATAGAGGGAAGTGACGAGGAAGGCGGTGAGCAGCACGAAGCCGAAGGCATCGAAACTGCGGCGCTTGACGCCGCTCAGTCGGGTAGGCAGGAAGACGGTGCCCAACAGCATGCCCACGAAAGAGGTGGGCAGGCCCATGTAGAAGACGTAGCGCCAGTCGTAGTTGTCGATGAGCCAGCCGCCCAGCACGGGGCCGATCGCCGGGGCGAGCACCACGCCGATGCCGTAGATGCCCATGGCGGTACCGCGTTCTTCCGGCGGAAAGACGCGGAAGATCATGATCATCGCCAGCGGCTGGATGATGCCGGCCGCGACCCCCTGGGCGACGCGGGCGAAGGTGAGCACGTTCTCGTTGGGAGCGAGTCCGCCGAGCACCGAGGCGGCGGCGAAGAGCGCCATCGAACCGACGAAAGTGGCGCGGATGCCGATCGCGTCGTTGAGCCAGGCGTTGATGAGCATGGAGGCGGTCATCGCCGCGAGGAACCCGGTCGACATCCATTGCGCCTGGTCCTGGCCGATGCCGAAAGCGCCCATGATGTCGGGTAGCGCCACGTTGACGATGGTCGAGGAGAGCACGACCGTGATCGTGCCCATGAGCGTGGTCGTGATGACGAGCCAGCGATAGGCCGACCCAAACCGTTCGAAGAAACCGGAAAGTTCGTCAGTGGCGGACATCGATCGAGATGACGGCCATCATGCCGGGCTTGAGGAGTCCGTCTTCCTGCTTCACGCGGATGCGTACCGGGATGCGCTGGGTGATCTTGGTGAAGTTGCCCGAAGGATTGGGGTTGGGCAAGAGCTGAAAGGCGCTGGTGGCGGCGTTGCCGATGAGCCAGACTTCGCCGTGGAAGACCCGGCCGGGCAGCGCGTCGACCGTCACGTCCACCGCTTGACCGGGGCGCACGTCGGCGATCTTGGTCTCCTTGATGTTGGCTTCCACCCAGACATTGTCGGGATCGTGGATGAGCATCACGCGCTGGCTCGCCGCGACATAATCACCCACGTTGGCGAAAGTGCGGTCGACTACGCCATCGACGGGGGCGGTGAGGATGAGGTCTTCGAGATCGAGCCGGGCGAGGTCGAGTTCGGCGCGTACTTGATCGCGATGCACGTTCGCCTGTTCGTGCTGCCGCTCGAGCGAGCCGAGCAAGGCGTCGGCTTGGGCCTTGGCGAGCCGTGCCTTGGCTGCGTCGAGCTGGGCCCGGGCGCTGGCTTCGTTCTGTGTGGCGATTTTGTAGGCGTTCTCGGCGTGTTCGGCCTGCTGCTCGGGAACGGCGCGCAGTTTCACCAGGGCCGCGTTGCGCCGATAGTCGCTCTCGGCGTTGCTGCGCTCGATCTGTGCCGCCTTGAGCGCCTCTTCGGCCGTCTTCACACCGCTGTCGGCTTCTTGTACGGCGGCTCGGGTCACGGCACGCCGTTCGGCGAGCAGGCTCTCCAAGCGTTCGATTTCCTTTTCGGTGGCAGCCAGCGCCGCTTCTTGCGCGCGGACCTTCAAGTGGGAGGGCTCACGATAGAGCACCGCCAGTACTTGACCTTTGCGGATGAGATCGCCTTCCATCACGGGGCGTTCGACCAGCCAGCCCGCCAAGCGTGGGGCGATGGTGATCATTTCGGCCGCCACGCGAGCGTCGGTCTCTTTGATGTGGGTGAGGCGGTAGTGGACGATGCTGGCGATCCACGCGAGCAGGACGAGCGAGACGAGGATCAACAGCACGCGACGCAGCCGGGGATGCCCGGCAAAGACGGATTTGACGCGGTCAATCATGGAGGTTCTCGAGCTTCTGGCGCAGCTGCGATAGCACCTTGGCGGCGATGGCGACGCACTCCGGCTCGATGCCTTCGAGCAACTGCTCGCGCAGCTCCTGGGCGATCACGGCGACTTCATGCTGCAGCGTCTTGGCCTTGGCTGTTGGGACGACGCGCTTGGCGCGCCGATCGCCGGGGACGTCTTGCCGCTCGATCCAGCCGTTGGCCTGCAGACGATCGAGCAGGCGCACGAGCGTAGAGCCTTCGATGCCGACTTTGCGCGCGAGCACAGTCTGCGTCATGCCTTCGTCGGGCAGCTTGATCAGCACCAGCCATTGCGATTGCGACAGGCCCAGATGGCGCAGACGTCGGTCGAGCTCGGCCCGCCAATAGCGGGCGACTTCGTGCAGCAGAACGCCGAAATTGTTGGTAGTGTTCATCGTAATTATTGGCTAGCTAACAAGGTTCATTATAATGATCGTGATGTCGCAGTGTCAAACCATGCTGCGTCAGCGTCGTGCGCTCACCTTGACATCGCCCGGGGGGCGCGCTATGGTTCGATCCACATGGCGCCGATTTGAGCCTCAGCTTGCGGGCGCCTTACAAATGCAGCTAAAGCGGGATCGCCCGGCGCCCGCATGTCGCTGGGCTTTTTCGTCTACGGGAGCCGCCGCATGAAGCATCCTCGTTCCGTGGGGTTCGTCGAGGCGCAAAAAGCGCATTTCGACGAACCGCTACCACTCAAGGCCGGAAGGGTCCTGCCGCAGTACGACCTGGTCTATGAAACCTACGGGACGCTGAACGCCGCGCGCAGCAACGCCGTGCTCGTGTGCCATGCGCTGTCGGGTTCGCACCACGTCGCCGGGGTCTATCGTGACGACCCGCACAACGTCGGCTGGTGGGACAACCTCGTCGGACCGGGCAAGCCGCTCGACACCGAGAAATTCTTCGTCATCGGGGTGAACAATCTCGGAGGCTGTTTCGGCTCGACCGGGCCGGTGTCGATCAATCCGGCCACCGGCAAACCCTGGGGGGCGGACTTCCCCTTCGTGACGGTGGAGGATTGGGTCAATGCCCAAGCGCGGCTCGCCGATCGGCTGGGTATCGAGCGCTTCGCCGCGGTGATCGGGGGCTCGCTCGGCGGCATGCAGGCGCTCTCCTGGTCGCTGCAGCATCCCGAGCGTGTGCGCCACGTGCTGGCGATCGCCACCGCGCCCAAGCTCTCGGCGCAGAACATCGCCTTCAACGAGGTGGCGCGCCAGGCCATCCTCTCGGACCCCGATTTCCACGGTGGCAACTACTACGAGCACGGCGTGGTGCCCAAGCAGGGATTGAGACTGGCGCGCATGATCGGGCACATCACCTACCTTTCCGACGACGCCATGGCCGAGAAATTCGGCCGGGCTCTGCGCCACGGGATCACCCGCTATTCGTACGACACCGAATTCGAAATCGAATCTTATCTACGCTATCAAGGGGACAAGTTCGCCCGGTTCTTCGATGCGAACACCTATCTGCTCACCACGCGGGCGCTGGACTACTACGATCCGGCGGCCGATTACGGCGGCGATCTGGCGGCGGCCCTCGCGCGTGCCGAGGCGGCTTTCCTCGTGGTGGCGTTTACCACCGACTGGCGCTTCTCGCCGGCGCGTAGCCGCGAGATCGTCTCGGCCCTGGTGCACTCGGGAAAAGACGTGTGTTACGCCGAGATCGACAGCAAGGCCGGGCACGATTCCTTCCTGCTGGAGCATCCGCGCTACCATGCGGTGCTGCGCGCTTATTTCAATCGGATCAAGGTGTGACCATGGCGACTTCCGACCGCGAAACCGTGCACCGTGCGCCGACGCTTCGCCCCGACCTGCTGGCGCTCACCGAATGGATCGCTCCGGGCGAGCGCGTGCTCGACCTGGGCTGCGGCGACGGGGTGCTGCTGCGCCATCTCATCGACACCAAGGGGGTGGTCGGCTATGGCATCGAGAACGATCCGGCCCGCATCGTCGCCTGCATCGAGCGCGGCATCAACGTCATCCAGAGCGACCTCGACGAGGGGCTCGCCGACCTGCAGGACGGGCATTTCGACCACGTCATCATGAGCCAGGCGCTGCAGGCCATGCACAATACCCAAGGCATCTTGCGGGAGATGTTGCGTGTGGGGCGCGAAGCGATCGTGAGCTTTCCCAACTTCGCGTTTTGGAAACACCGCAAGAGCATCCTCGAGGGACGCATGCCCGTGTCGGAGAGCCTGCCGCACCAGTGGTTCAATACGCCCAACGTGCGTTTCTTCACCGTGGCCGATTTCACCACCTTGTGCGGCTTGCTCGACATCGAAGTGCGCGAGTGGCGCGGCTTCGACGATCAGGGCCGACCGGTGCAGGAAGATCTGAATTTTCTTGCCGCCCTGGCGATTGCCCGCATCGGCCGCGCCGCACCCTGAGCGGGTGCATCACCCCACGGTGAAGTTCTCGACGTCGATGCGCGAGACAGGGCGATCGAGCAGGCGCGCCACGACCTGCGCGAAGGTCTGGGCCCATTCGCCCCCCTCGGCAAAGCGTGCTTCACCCGCGCATTTGGCGAGGTTGAGAATCAGGTCGACCACGAGCACCTTGCCCATCGGGTTGGGTTGATCGCACTCGAGCGCTTCCATCTCACGCACCAGCCATTCTTTGGCGACGTTGCGATCGAGCGCTTCGACGGCCTCCGAATTGGTGTAGAACTCGTATTCGCGACCGGGCCCGAAGACTACTTTGACGACGTGGGACATGGAAACTCCTCCTGTTTCGATGATGAAAAATATTTGAAGATGTCTTCGCTCGTTTGCGCATTGTAGACGATAGCCGCTGCGGGGTGCAGAAGAAGGACGTTGTAATGGTTCGGCAAAGGGGGAGGAAATAAAGCGCATGGTAAATGACGAAAGCGGTATGGCAGAGGGAGTGCGAATCCATGAGGCGGTGTTTCGCGTGCACGACGCTCGGCTCGATCATTTCCCCGAGCAAGACGTGCTCGCCGAGGAAACGCCGGTGGCGCTCGAATACAACGGCATCGCTTATGCAACGATGCTCGCCACGCCTGCCGACCTGGAAGACTTCGCCCTGGGGTTTTCGCTCACCGAGGGGATCGTCGAGGCGCCGGCCGAGCTCTACGAGCTCGAACTCGAATCGAATCAGGCGGGCGTGATCGTACGGCTGGAGATCGCCAGCGAGCGCTTCGCACGCCTCAAAGCGCGGCGGCGTGCCTTGAGTGGGCGCACGGGTTGCGGCCTGTGCGGCATCGAGTCGCTCACCGAGGCGGTGCGGCCGGTGCCGCGCGTGCCGCAGGGCGGGGTCGTGCCGCTTGCGGCCGTGCTCTCGGCCATGCATGCCCTACGCGCACGTCAACCCTTGCATGGGGCCACCGGTGCGACCCATGCGGCGGCGCTTGCCGCGGCCGATGGCGCGCTCTTGGTGGTGCGCGAGGACGTGGGTCGGCACAACGCGCTCGACAAGGCGATCGGAGCGGCGGCGCGCGCCGGGTTGCTCCGCCCGGGGGGCGCGGCGATCGCGCTGATGTCGAGCCGAGCGAGTTTCGAGCTGGTGCAGAAAGCGGCGGTGGCCGGCATCGGCGTGCTCGCGGCGGTGTCCGCGCCCACGGCCTTGGCGGTGCGCTTGGCCGAGGAGGCGGGCATCACGCTGCTGGGCTTCGTGCGCGGCCGAGAGGCGACGGTCTATAGCCGGGTGGATCATCTGGTTACGGAATGAGCACCGCCGCGCCATTCACGCGACCCGCGCGCAAGTCGGCGACGGCCTCGTTGGCCGCAGTCAGGGGATAGCAGGTGACGGCCGGATGCAGCGGCACTTCGGCGGCGAGCTGCATGAAGGCTTCACCATCGGCCCGCGTGAGATTGGCTACCGACGTGAGCGTGCGCTCTTCCCACAGCCAGCGGTAGGGAAAGGAGGGGATGTCGCTCATGTGGATGCCGCCGCACACCACCGTGCCGCCTTTGTCGGTAGCGCGCAGCGCCTGCGGTACGAGCTCGCCCACAGGTGCGAAGATGAGCGCGGCATCGAGCGGTTCGGGCGGCAGTTCGTCCGAACCTCCGGCCCAGCATGCACCCAGACGGCGGGCGAATTCCTGGGCGGCGACGTCCCCTGGGCGGGTGAAGGCGTAGATGCGCTTGCCTTGGTGGATGGCCACCTGGGCGATGAGGTGCGCCGCCGCGCCGAAACCGTAGATACCGAGGCGTTCGAGGTTCGCCCCGGCCTTGGCGTAGGTACGCCAGCCGATGAGCCCGGCGCACAGCAGAGGCGTGGCCTCGGCGTCGCCGTAGCGCTCGGGGATGGGAAAGCAGAAGCGGGCGTCGGCCAGCGTCTCCTCGGCAAAACCGCCGTCGCGCGTGTAGCCGGTGAAGACGGCCGATTCACACAGGTTCTCCTGCCCGCGCCGGCAGTAGCGGCAATGCCCGCAGGCGCCGCCGAGCCAAGGCACACCCACGCGATCACCCACGCGAAAGCGCGTCACCCCGGCACCCACTTCGAGCACGCGCCCGACGATCTCGTGGCCGAGTACGAGCGGCAGCTTGGGGTGGGGCAGCTCGCCGTCGATCACGTGCAGGTCGGTACGGCAGATGGCACAGGCGAGCACTTTCAGCCGGATCTCACCAGGGCCGGGCCGAGGGGAAGGGCGCTCGACGCATTCGAGCGCCGCGCCGGGACGGGTGAGGAGCATCGCTTTCATCGGCGTTCTCCCAAGTCGACGAGATACTCAGTATAGGCCCGGGCCTCAGGGTTTTCCTTACTTGGCGCGGGGTTGACAGGGTCCGATCGATGCCCTACAAAGCGAAAATCGCGGCAGTGTCGATCGCGACTCGACCTTGGCGGACTTCCCTGGCGGGGCCGTTCGGGCGAGTAAAGGGGGCGGTACCCAAAACGGACCGCCACGGGTAAAAAAACAACCCCAGGGGAGACCCATGAACGGGATGAACCGAAGGCAGTTCTTCAAGGTCAGCGCTGCCATGCTCTCGGGATCGAGCATGGTGGCGCTGGGTCTGGCGCCACAGGCGGCTCTGGCCGAAGTGCGCCAATACAAGCTCGCGCGCATGACCGAGACGCGCAACACCTGTCCCTACTGCTCGGTGGGATGTGGAATCCTGATGTACGGCTTGGGTGATGGCGCGAAGAACGCCAAGGCCACCATCGTGCATATCGAGGGGGATGCCGACCATCCGGTCAATCGGGGCACGCTGTGCCCGAAAGGCGCCTCGCTCATCGATTTCATTCACAGCCCGAATCGTCTCAAGCAGCCGCAGTACCGTGCGCCCGGTTCGGACAAATGGCAGACGATCTCCTGGGACGAGGCCTTCGATCGCATCGCCGCGTTGATGAAAGCCGACCGCGATGCCAATTTCGTCGGAAAGACCGCCGAGGGCAAGACCGTCAATCGCTGGCTCACCACCGGCATGCTCGCAGCTTCGGCGTCCAGCAACGAAACAGCCTATCTGACGCACAAGATCGTGCGCAGTTTGGGGATGCTCGCGTTCGACAACCAGGCGCGTGTCTGACACGGCCCGACGGTGGCAGGTCTTGCCCCGACGTTCGGCCGTGGAGCGATGACGAACCATTGGGTCGACATCAAGAACGCCGACATCATCCTCATCATGGGCGGTAACGCCGCCGAGGCGCACCCCTGTGGATTCAAATGGGTGACCGAAGCCAAGGCGCACCGTGGTGCCAAGCTCATCGTCGTCGATCCGCGCTTCACGCGCTCGGCCTCGGTGGCCGACGTCTATGCGCCGATCCGCACTGGCACCGACATCGTCTTCCTCGGTGGAGTGATCCGCTATCTGCTGGAAAAAGACCAGATCCAGCACGAATACGTGCGCAATTACACCGATCTGTCGTTCATCGTGCGGGAAGACTTCTCGTTCGAGAACGGCCTTTTCTCCGGCTACAACCCCGAGAAGCGCCGCTACGACAAATCGAGCTGGGACTATGAGCGCGGCGAGGACGGTTACGTCAAAACCGATCCCACCTTGCAGCATCCGCGCTGCGTCTATCAGCTCATGAAGCAGCACTATGCGCGCTACACGCCGGAAATGGTCGAGCGTGTCTGCGGTACGCCGCAAGCGAAATTCCTGCAGATCTGCGAGATGCTTGCTTCCACCGCGTCGGCCAACCGCGTCGCCACCATCCTCTATGCACTCGGTTGGGCGCAGCATTCGATTGGAGCGCAGATCATCCGTACGGCGGCGATGATGCAGTTGCTCTTGGGCAACATCGGCATGCCCGGCGGAGGGATCAACGCGCTGCGCGGGCACTCCAACATCCAAGGGCTCACCGACCTGGGGCTGATGTCCAACCTACTGCCCGGCTATCTCACGCTGCCCAACGAAGCCGAGCAGGAACTGCCGCAGTATCTGGCCGCACGCGCGCACAAGCCGCTGCGTCCCAACCAGATGAGCTACTGGCAGAACTATCCCAAGTTCTTCGTGAGCCTCATGAAAGCCTGGTGGGGGAAAGCCGCCACGGCCGAGAACAACTGGGCCTACGATTACCTGCCCAAGCTGGACAAGCCCTACGACTTGCTGCAAGTCATCGAGCTCATGGCGCAGGGCAAGATGAACGGCTACATCTGTCAGGGGTTCAACCCGCTGGCGGCGGCGCCGAACAAGGCCAAGGTGTTGGAGGGGCTCGCCAAGCTCAAGTACCTGGTGGTGATGGATCCGCTGGCCACCGAGACCTCGGAATTCTGGCGCAACGTGGGCGAATCGAACCCCGTCGATCCCTCGAAGATCCAGACCGAGGTGTTCCGGTTGCCCACCACCTGTTTCGCCGAGGAAGACGGCTCGCTCGTCAATTCCGGGCGTTGGCTGCAATGGCACTGGAAGGGGGCGGAACCACCGGGCGAGGCGCGCAGCGACATCGAAATCATGGCCGAGCTCTTCCTGCGTATCCGCGAGCGCTACCGCCGCGAGGGCGGGGTCTTCCCCGACCCCATCCTCGATCTCTCGTGGCCCTACGTCAACGCAGCCCGTCCTACGCCCGAGGAGCTCGCCAAGGAGTACTCCGGCAAGGCCCTGGTCGATCTGCCCGACGCGAAGGATCCGACGAAGATCGTGCGTCGCGCCGGCGAGCAGCTCGCCGGGTTCGCCGAGTTGCGCGACGACGGCAGCACCGCCTGTGGCTGCTGGATCTTCGCAGGGTGCTGGGGGCCAAACGGGAACCTGATGGCGCGGCGCGACAACAGCGACCCCACCGGTATCGGCCAGACGCTCGGCTGGGCCTGGGCCTGGCCGGCGAACCGGCGCATCCTCTACAACCGTGCCTCGGCTGACCTGCAAGGGCGTCCGTTCGATCCGCAGCGCAAGCTCATCTACTGGAACGGGAGGGCCTGGACCGGGGCGGACGTGCCGGACTACAAAGCCGACGAGCCGCCCGAGACCGGCATGGGCCCCTTCATCATGAATCCCGAAGGGGTGGCGCGCTTCTTCGCCCGCGCCGGCATGGCCGAGGGGCCGTTCCCCGAGCACTACGAGCCGTTCGAGACGCCGCTCGGCTACAACCCGTTGCATCCGAACACGCCGGCGGCCACCAGCAACCCGGCGGCTCGGGTGTTCGCGCGCGACCTCGCCGACATGGGCAAGGTGGAGGAATTTCCGCACGTGGCGACCACCTACCGGCTCACCGAGCACTTCCACTACTGGACGAAGCACGTGTTGCTCAACAACATCGTCCAACCGGAGCAGTTCGTCGAGATCGGCGAGGCGCTCGCCAAGGAGCTGGGCATCACCAATGGTCAGCAGGTCAAGGTCTCTTCCAAGCGCGGCTACATCAAGGCGGTCGCTTTGGTGACCAAGCGCATCCGACCGCTGACGATCGAGGGCAAGACGGTGCATCAGGTGGGTATCCCGATCCACTGGGGGTTTACCGGCCTCACCAAACCGGGATTTCTGGCGAACACGCTCACGCCGTCGGTGGGCGATGGCAACATCCAGACGCCGGAATTCAAGTCCTTCCTCGTGAAAGTGGAAAAGGCATAGGAGCGCAGCCATGGCATTGCAATCTCTCGACATCAAGCGGCGCTCCGCCACCACGTCGCCCACCCCTTCGGTGCGCGAGCCGAGCGTGGGCGCGGTGGCCAAGCTCATCGACGTCTCCAAGTGCATCGGCTGCAAGGCGTGCCAGACGGCGTGCATGGAGTGGAACGACCTGCGCGACGAGGTCGGTACCAACGTCGGCGTCTATGACAATCCGGCCGATCTCACCGAGCATTCGTGGACGGTGATGCGGTTTGCCGAATACGAGACTCCTCAAGGGGATCTCGAGTGGCTCATCCGCAAGGATGGCTGTATGCACTGCGAGGATCCGGGATGCCTGAAGGCATGCCCTTCGCCCGGGGCGATCGTGCAGTACGCCAACGGCATTGTGGATTTCCACCAGGAGCACTGCATCGGCTGCGGTTACTGCGTCACCGGCTGCCCCTTCAACGTACCGCGCATCTCGAAGAAGGATCACAAGGCGTACAAGTGCACCCTGTGTTCCGATCGCGTCGCCGTGGGGCAGGAGCCGGCCTGCGTCAAGACCTGTCCCACGGGCGCGATCGAGTTCGGCACGAAAGAGGTAATGACGGAGCACGCTCAGGCGCGCATCGCCGACCTCAAATCCCGCGGCTACGCCAACGCCGGGCTCTATGATCCCGCCGGCGTGGGCGGTACGCACGTGATGTACGTGCTGCACCATGCAGACCAGCCCACCCTCTACAGCGGGCTGCCGAAGGATCCGCAGATCAGCCCGGCCGTGTCGCTGTGGAAAGGGGTGGCCAAGCCCTTGAGCATGGCGGCGATGGCGCTCGCCGCCTTGGTCGGGTTTTTCCATTACATGCGCGTCGGTCCGGCCGAGACGAGCGAGGAAGACGAGCGCAACGCCGAGAAGGAGGTGTCCCATGAGTGAGACGGCCCGGCCGCGGACCCTACCGCGCTACAGCGCCAGCGAGCGCAGCAATCACTGGGTGGTGGCGATCACCTTCATCTTGCTCGCGCTCTCGGGTTTGGCTTTCTATCACCCGGCTTTTTTCTTCCTGAGCCATTTGCTCGGTGGCGGGTACTGGGCGAGGGTGCTGCATCCGTATATCGGGGTGGTGTTCTTCGTCTGTTTCGCTCTGCTCGCCCTGCGTCTGGCGCGGCACAACGCCTGGGAGGCGAAGGACGCACAGTGGTTGAAGCAGTTCCCCGACGTGCTCGCCAACCGCGAGGAGCGGCTGCCCGAGGTGGGGCGCTACAACGCCTTGCAAAAGCTTCTCTTCTACGTGCTGGTGTTGAGCGCGGTGGGGCTCTTTCTCTCAGGCATTGGATTGTGGCGTGAATGGTTCGCTTTTTCCGTAGGGACCGTGCGGTTGGCGGCGGTGGTGCATGCGCTGTGCGCCTTCGTGGCCATCACGTCCATCATCGTGCACATCTACGCGGCCATCTGGGTGAAGGGTTCGGTGCGCGCAATGACGCGGGGCGACGTGACCTGGGGCTGGGCCTGGCGGCATCATCGCGCCTGGTTCAGACAGATGGTCAAGGGTGCCAACAAGTAAGGGAGAACGGCTTGCAACGCATATTGTCACGCGGTGAGATCGAGGGGCTGGAGCGCAACGCCTTGCCGCGGCTGCGCCTGCCCTCACGCCAGGTATTCGCCGAGCGCGCGGCGCGCCTGCGTCATCTGGCCGAGGGGAATTCTCTGGGTGAGTATCTCGCCTTGATGGCCAAACTCGCCCAGGTCCAGCACGAGGCGCTCGGCGCCTTCACCGCGCCCTTGCCCGACGAAGCGCGGCTCTCGCTCGCGCGCACGCACGGCATGCCGCCGCTTCCCTGCGAGGGACCGATCGAGGGCCTGTGGCGCGAGGCGCTGCGGGCGGTGCTCACGGCCTTGTCGACCCAAGAGCTCAGGGAGGCACCGCGGGCGACGGTGGCGCGACTCGAGCAAGCGCTCACTGCCGAGCCGCAGCGGCTCGATGCGCTCGTCCAGGCGCTCCTTGCCGGGGAAGAACCGGGGGACGTGGGCGCAGCGCCTTTTCTCATGGCGGCGCTGCAGGTGTATTGGACCGAGCGGGCGAGCCGCCTGCCGCCGGCGGCGGTGCCGGCCGCGGTGCCCTCGCGTGTCTGCCCCGTGTGCGGCAGCCTGCCGGTGGCGAGTATCGTGCGCGTGGGGGCGGCGAGCGACGGTCTGCGCTATCTGCACTGCGGCCTGTGCGCAAGTGAGTGGCACATGGTGCGCGTCAAGTGCAGCCACTGCGAGGACACCCGCTCGGTGGCTTATCACCACCTCGAAGGGGGTTCCGAGGCGATCAAGGCCGAATCTTGCGATGCTTGCCACAGCTATCGTAAGATTTTCTACCAGGAGAAAGATCTGGAGGTGGATGCGGTGGCCGACGATCTCGCCAGTTTCGCGCTCGACGTGTTGATGGGAGAGGCCGGGTACGTGCGCGCGAGCGCCAATCCCTTGCTGTGGTTCGCGTGACGAAGGTTCGTGCTGAATCTGCCGCGGCGAGCGACATCCCTTCGCTCGAACGGCTGCTGGCTTCGCCCGCCTTCGCCGCCCTGCTCGCGGCCCACGGCCGCACGCGGGTGCTGGCCGTTTCCCGCGCACATCTGGCAACGCTGCGGGTGCGGGCGCAGGAGGGTGCGCTTGCCCTCGATGCGCTGCGACCCGAGGCGATCGCCGCCTGTGTGCAGGAGACTCTGCAGGCGCAGGATAGGCCGCGTCTGCGCACCGTCTTCAACCTCACCGGGACGGTACTGCACACCAATCTCGGACGGGCGATTCTCGCCGACGAGGCGGTGCGCGCCGTGGTACAGGCGATGACGGCCCCGGCGGCGCTGGAATTCGACCTCGAGGGGGGCGGTCGGGGCGACCGCGATACGCTGGTGGAAGAACTCGTGCGCGAGCTCACCGGCGCCGAGGCAGCCACCGTGGTCAACAACAATGCCGCGGCGGTGCTGCTCGCCCTCGATGCGCTCGCCAAGCGGCGCGAAGTGGTGGTTTCGCGTGGAGAGCTGGTGGAGATCGGCGGCGCTTTCCGCATTCCCGACATCATGAAACGCGCCGGCGCCCGCCTCGTCGAGGTGGGCACCACCAACCGTACCCATCCCCACGACTATGCCGAAGCGATCGGACCGCGTACGGCGATGCTGCTGAAAGTGCATTGCAGCAACTATGCCATTACGGGCTTCACCAAGAGCGTCCCGGTGGCCGAGGCGGCGGAGATCGCGCACGCCCACGGCTTGCCGCTGGGGGTCGATCTGGGCAGCGGTACCCTCGTCGATCTGGCTGCCTGGGGGCTGCCGGCAGAGCCGACAGTGCGCGAAACCGTCGCCGCTGGCGCCGATCTGGTCACTTTCAGCGGCGACAAGCTGCTGGGTGGCCCTCAGACCGGTTTCCTCGTCGGGCGAGCGGATCTGATCCGCCGCATCAAGAAGGATCCGCTCAAACGGGCGCTGCGCGTGGGCAAGCTCACCTTGGCGGCGTTGGAGGCGACGTTGCGACTCTACCGTGAGCCAGAGTTTCTCGCCGAACGTCTGCCGACGCTGCGGCTCCTCACGCGTCCTGCTTCGGCCATGGCCGCTCAGGCGGCGCGCTTGCGTGAGCCGGTCCAACGGGCCCTGGGCGAGGGATTCGTCGTCAGTGAGGCTGCCATGGCGAGCCAGATCGGCAGCGGGGCGTTGCCGGTGGAACGTCTGCCCAGCCACGGCCTGGTGCTTCGCCCGGTGGGCAAGCGTGCGGGGCGTTCCTTGTCGCGGCTCGAGGCGGCGCTGCGTGCGCTGCCGCGCCCGGTGCTCGGGCGCGTGGCCGACGAGGCGCTGTGGTGGGACCTGCGCTGTCTGGGCGAGGCCGACGAGGCCGCCTTCCTTGCCCAGTTGGCGGAATTGCGGCCATGATCGTCGGTACGGCGGGGCACATCGACCACGGCAAGACGACGCTGGTCAAGGCGCTCACTGGCGTCGACACCGACCGGCTCGCCGAGGAGAAGGCACGCGGCATCACCATCGAGTTGGGTTATGCCTATCTGCCGCTCGCCGACGGGGAAGTACTCGGCTTCATCGACGTGCCCGGTCATGAGCGCTTGGTGCATACCATGGCCGCGGGGGCGAGCGGTATCGACTTCGCGCTCTTGGTGGTGGCCGCCGACGACGGCGTGATGCCGCAGACGCGCGAGCACCTCGCCATCCTCGGCTGGCTGGGCGTGACGCGCGGGGCGGTCGCGCTCACCAAGGCCGATCGCGTCGATGCCTCGCGCCTGACGCAGGTTCGGGACGAAATCGCTGCGCTCATCGCCGGCACCTTTCTCGAAGGGGCGCCGGTCTTCACCGTGCGGGCGCAGGAGCCGGGAGACGAGGGCACGGCGGCGCTGCGCGCGCATCTGGAACGCGAGGCGAGGAGCGTCGCCGCGCGCCGCCGCGAGGGATTCTTTCGTTTGGCGGTCGACCGCGCGTTTACGCTCGCCGGCGTGGGCACGGTGGTGACCGGTACGGTCCATGGGGGATGCTACGCCTTGGGCGGATCGGAGGAACTGCGGCTCATGCCGGCAAATCTGCCGGTGCGCGTGCGCAGCATCCACGCCCAGAACCGACCGAGCGAGCGCGCCGCGGCCGGCGAGCGTTGTGCCCTGAACCTGCCGGGCGTGGCGAAGGAGGCCATTTCGCGCGGCGACTGGATCGCGGATGCACGCTGTTTCTTGCCCACGCGCCATCTCGACGTGGAACTCGCGCTCGCCGCGGACGCACCGGCGCTCGGCGTGCGCACGCCAGTGCATGTCCACCTTGGTGCGGCGCACCGGCTCGCGTACGTCGTGCCGCTCGAAGGCAATCTCCTGCCATCCGGTGGACGGGGGCTGGTGCAGCTGGTCTTCGAGGCACCGCTGTGTGCCGCCCCGGGTGATCGCTTCATCGTCCGCAACGCCCAGGCGAACCGCACCCTGGGCGGCGGCCGTGTGCTCGACCCTTATGCGCCCGAGCGCAAGCGGCGTTCGCCGCGACGCCGAGCCTGGCTCGAGGCGATCACGCGCCTGCTCGAAGGCGAGGGGCTCGGACCGCTACTGGCTCAGGCGCCCTATGGCGTGGACGAGGCGCTGCTGGAGCGGCTACTCGCGGCGCCGATCTCGGCGGCGGTGCTGCCGCCCGAGGCGCTGCGGGTGCAGGGCGCTCGAGGCGCGGCCTGGATTCTGCCCGAGCACTGGGAGGCGCTCGCCGATCGGGTGCTCGCCGTGCTCGAGCGCCAGCACGAACGCGTGCCCGACGACCCCGGCGTGGACACGCAGCGCCTGCGCCGCATGGTCGACGCGCTCATTCCCGAGCCGCTGTGGCAGGGGGTGCTCGACGCGCTGGCGAGCCAAGGCAAGGTGGCGCGCAGCGGCCCCTGGTGGCACCTGCCAGGGCATGCCGCCAGGCTCGCACCCGAAGAGGAGGCGCTCGCGGCGCGATTGCTCGCCCGGCTCGAAGCGGGCGGATTCGATCCGCCTTGGGTGCGAGATCTGGCGCGCGCGGAAGGGGTGTCGGAGGAGACGGTGCGCACCCTGCTGCGCAAGCTCGCGCGCCGCGGCGAGGCGGCGCAGGTGGTCAAGGATCTCTTCTATGCCCCACGGCGAGTGCGGGAGCTCGCGGCGATTGCCGCCGAGCTCGCCGCGGCCGAGGGGGGCGTGCAAGCGGCGCGTTTTCGCGACGCCACGGGGCTTGGGCGCAAACGGGCGGTGCAGATCCTGGAATTCTTCGATCGCATCGGCTATACGCGCCGGGTGCAGCGCCGCGGCCAGGATGCGCACCTGTTACGCGGCGAGTCTCCTTTTACTTTTAGCTGAGGGTAGCCGACTCGATGCGGTAAGAGAAATGCTCCGGATCGAGGCTGTCGAGGACTTTGCCGCCCACCCGTGCCTGCGGGTACATGAAAAAGCCCGACATCATGCTCGGCCCGAAACGCAGATCGTTCTCGTCGTTGAACGCCACCCAGTTCATTTCCCAACTACCGAAGAGCCGTTCGCGCAGTTCGGCGATCTTCGGATCGTCGAGCGGCAATTTTTCCTCCAGTATCGCCTTGCGCACGTCGGCCGGGTCGACCGGGACCCAGCCGAACTCGGCCACGTAGAACTCGGCACGGCAATGCTGTGCGCCGGTCACGTTACCGCTGCGACCCAAGGATTTGAACAAGCGCGAGTCGGCCACGCGGATGCCGTAGATCTCGCGCGCGGGGATGCCAACGGCCCGGCATAGGCCGACGTAGAGGGTGTTGATGTCTACGCATTTTCCGCCGAGATTGCCGCTCTCAAGCATGCTTTTGACGTCACCCAGGCCACAGCCGCGTACCTTGGGGTCGCGGAAGGAGTGTTCCACCACCCAGTCGTAGATGGCGCGGGCCTTTTGCAACGGGGTCTCGGCCCCGGCGCTGGCCGCGAGCGCCGTGTCGCGCACGATGCCGTCGAGCGGTACCCGCTCGGTGGGCTGGAGATAACGTTCGAGCACAGTATCCCGCTCGGGGGCGAGGCGAGCCGGGTGGTGCCAGTCGATCTGTCGATCGCGGGTGGCGACTTCGATGCGTACTTGGGCACGACGCTCGGCGGCTCCGCGCCAGCGGGCGAAGAAGGCCTCGGCACGCCCCAGCCGCCGCACTTCGGCCGTATCGGCGTTGCTCTGCCACTGCGGGACCTCGGCGCGCTGGTAGTCGCCGAAACTCTGCGGCAGAGGCAGCCACAGATCGGCTTCAATCCCTGGTTCGGCGAGTTCGACGTGGTAGGTTAGTGCGAAATGGCGCCATGGTGCAAAGTTCGTTTCTGCCGACGATGCTTGGAGAGTCGGGATGCGAGTGAGTAGTAGGGTGCTGCCTGCCAAGGTGAGAAACCTGCGTCGATTCATGGGACCAACCTCCGGGGGAAAGAATTTTTGCTTGGAGTGTCGTATATTTTACTCATTGCATATCTCGGGAGATAGATAGAGAGCAAGTAATCTTGCTCATGAAGATCATGCAAATCGAACCGTCTGACCGTGTCGCCGGATGATTGTATGAAAATCGAGAAATTTCATCCCATTCCTGACGAGCGAGCGGGAGAGTAGCAAGGCGCCTAGAGCCCGGGATGCGAGACATATCACGAGGATAGGCGAGCATCCGAGCACCGGAGAACGCTGCCATGCGGCCGCGCAGTAGGTTATTCGAGGTGCCCAGCCGTTGTGCCGACTTGCCGCGAGCCCTGGAGATCCCATTATAATGCAGGTCGTCGGGGGCGTTCGGAGATCATGCGATGACAGCTACCCACGTCGATGTGGCAATCATAGGAGCTGGGACTGCCGGCCTCAGTGCACGCCAGGAGGTGGCACGGCATACTAATGAGTATGTTGTCATTGATATGGGGCCGCTGGGGACAACCTGCGCGCGGGTCGGTTGTATGCCTTCCAAGGCCCTCATCCATATGGCGAACGTCTATCATCAGCTCGTCAACGCGCCGCGGGGGTTGAACGTTCGCCCGGTGGCGGCGCCAGACTTGGCCGCAGTGATGGGCCATGTGCGTGAATTGCGGGATTTTTACGTTGCCGGTGTTCTCAAGGAGATGGAGGAATGGCGCAATGCCCATCTCATCCAAAGACGGGCCCGTTTTGTCGATCCTCACACCCTCGACCTCGATGGCGACCGATTGACGGCGGATCGGATCATCGTCGCTACCGGCTCCAAACCCGTTGTTCCCGAATCCTGGCGGCGTTTTGGCGAACGTGTCGTGGACACCGATCGTTTCTTCGAGTTGCAGGCGCTACCTTCTCGGTTCGCCGTTATCGGTCTCGGCCCTGTGGGGATCGAACTGGCTCAGGCGATGCAGCAGCTCGGTGTGGAAATTACCGCTGTCACCGGTAATCGAGGAGTGGGCGGACTCACCGACCCGGAAATTCAAACCTATGTATTCGACCATTTTTCGCAGACCATGGACATCTGGCTCGATACCGCCGATATTGAAGAGGGGGAAGAGAACAGGATACGCGTCCGGGCGGGGGGTCGAACGAGGCAGGTCGACTGCGTGTTGGCGGCGATGGGTCGCCGCCCGGCGGTTGCCGACCTCGGCCTGGAAAATCTCGGCGTTCCTTTGGACGATGATGGACTGCCCGCCTTCGATCCTGTCACGCTTAAAGTGAAGGATCTGCCCATTTTTCTTGCGGGCGATATGAATGGTATATCTCCTGTGTTGCACGAGGCGACCGATGAGGGGCGCATCGCCGGCTACAATGCGTGCCAGCGGGACCCGGTGTGCTTCGTGCGACGCACACCGTTGGCGATCACCTTTACTTCGCCGAGCATTGCGTTGGTCGGCAGCACCTATCGCGCTTTGGAAGAAGAGGGGCGGGATTTCGTGTGCGGCAAGGTAAGTTTCGAACAACAGGGACGGGCGCGTTTGATGAACGCGGCCTGCGGGCTACTCAAAGTGTATGTCGAGCCGCAGGAAGGGAAGATCTTGGGGGCAGAAATGTTCGCACCGGCTGGTGAGCATCTAGCCCATCTCCTCGCTTGGTCCATTGCCATGGAAATGACGGTGGCTGACTTGCTGAAAATGCCTTATTATCATCCGGTGCTCGAGGAGGGGCTGCGCACGGCATTGCGTGATGCCGCAAGAGAATTGAAAATCCCTATTTCATATAATGAGATCATGCGGTGCAAGGACAATCCGGTTCCGTGAGCTCCATCATGGGGGCATAGTTCCAGGAACCCATGCTGGTTTCCTCATCGATCAGGGCGTGCTACCCATACAATAACCAGTCGCGGAAGGCATCCGTGTCCGGTGGCACGGCCGGGCTTCAAACCCGGTTGGGGGCGTCCGACGCTCCCAGGTAGGTTCGACTCCTGCTGCCTTCCGCCATCTCGCGTATCATAGCCCCATGAACGAGATCACTGATTCTGCCGGTGCCCGCGTACGTTGGACGAACGAGCCGCCAAGCCTCGTTCTCGACGGGTCGTGGACGGCGGCCGGGGTGAAGGCCGACACACTCCTCAAAGCGGTCGCGCAGGCGCTGGATGCTCTGCCCGCGGGACCGGTTCGCCTCGAGGCAGCACCAGGGGCCGAGCTCGACACCGTGGGAGCCCTGGTGGTGGAACACGTCGCTGCCCTGGCTGAGTCCAAGGGGCGAGTGCTGGATCATTCGTCTCTACCGGAGGTATGGCGGGCAACGCTCGCTCTCATCGACCGCGTGGCTCAGCGTACGCCGCCGCCCGCGCCCGCGCCTTTTTCTGGCTTCGCTTCCATCGGCAAGTCTGCCATCGACGTCGTCCGTCATTTTTTTGCGTTGCTTGCGTTCATCGGCGAGGTCACGGTCCACTTTCTGCCTTTGCTCGTGCGTCCTTGGCGCATCCGCTGGCGCGAGGTGATCGTGGAGCTGGAGGCAGCCGGCGTGCGGGCGGTGCCCATCGTGGCGCTGCTCTCCTTTCTCATCGGCGTGGTGCTCGCCTACCAGGCGGGCGTGACGCTCGATCGCTTCGGGGCCAACGTCTTCATCGCCGATATGATCGGCGTCGTCGTATTGCGCGAAATGGGGCCGTTGATCGCGGCGATCATCGTGGCCGGTCGCACCGGCTCGAGCTATGCTGCTCAGCTCGGATCGATGCGCGTCACCCAGGAGATCGACGCGCTGCGCTCACTGGCCCTGCCGCCGGCTGAGATGTTGGTGATTCCGCGCTTCTTGGCCCTGGCGATCGCCCTGCCGCTGCTCACGACGCTAGCCAACGCTGCTGGACTCTTCGGTGGGATGGTAGTGGCTACGGGCGGGTTTGGGCTGGATTGGACCGTCGGGCTACAGCGCTTGGGCCGGCTCGGGCATGCGCACTACTGGGTGGGTTTGGTGAAAACGCCAGTGTTCGCCATGGCGATCGCCCTCATCGGCTGCCAAGCGGGCATGAGCGTGCGTGGCTCGGCGCTCGAAGTGGGGCGGGCGACCACCTCTAGCGTGGTGCAATCCATCTTCTGGGTGATCGTGCTCGATGCGATCTTCTCCATCGTCTTTCGGCGGCTGGGGCTATGAGCGAGGTAAGCGAAGATACGCCCGCGATCGAGGTGCATGGCCTGTGCAACCGCTTCGGCAAACACGTGGTCCACGAGGGGCTCGACCTGGTCGTGCCGCGCGGCAAGGTGGTTTCGCTCGTCGGGGGCAGCGGCAGCGGCAAGACGGTGCTCCTCAACAACCTCATCATGCTCACGCGCCCGGCTGCCGGTTCCATCCGGCTCCTGGGGCGGGACGTGGCCTCTCTCGGGCGCGCGGAGCGTATCCGTCTGCAGCTGCGCCTGGGGGTTATGTTCCAGCAGGGGGCGCTCTTCACCTCCCTCACGGTACTGGAGAACGTGATGCTGCCGCTTGCCGAACATACCCGCTTGCCCCTACGGCTGCGCGAGGAACTGGCCATGCTCAAAATCCAGCTTGCAGGGTTGGACGCGGACGCGGTGCATCGCCATCCGCGCGAACTCTCCGGCGGCATGACCAAGCGCGCGGCGCTCGCCCGGGCGCTCGCGCTCGATCCCGAGATTCTCTTTCTCGACGAGCCGACCTCGGGGCTCGATCCGGTGAGCGCCCGGGCATTCGACCGGCTCGTATTGGAGTTGCGCGATGCCCTGGGCGTGACCATTTTTCAGGTCACGCACGATCTCGACTCGATCTTCGGTGCGAGCGACCTCGTGGTCTTTCTCGCCCGAAAGAAGGTATTGGCCGTGGGGACGGCCGAGGAGCTGGCCCAGCGGCCGGAGCCGGAGCTGCGGGCGTACTTCTCGGCGCGGGCGGGGAGGTGAGCCGCCGCGCGCCGTGGCACCATCAGATGCCGCCGATGCACATGTACTTGATCTCTATATATTCCTCGATGCCGTATTTGGAGCCCTCGCGCCCCATGCCGGAGAACTTCATGCCGCCGAAAGGAGCGACCTCGGTGGAGATGATGCCCGTGTTGATGCCGACGATGCCGTATTCGAGCGCCTCGCCCACGCGCCAGACGCGGCTCGAGGATTCGGTGTAGAAATAGGCGGCTAGTCCATACTCGGTATCGTTGGCCATGCGAATGGCTTCTTCTTCGGTGTGGAAACGGAAGAGCGGCGCTACCGGACCGAAGGTCTCTTCGCGTGCCACTTTCATCTCGGGCGTGACGTCGGCAAGGATGGTGGGCTCGAAAAAGGTCCCGCCCAGGGGATGGCGCTTGCCGCCAAGCACGATGCGTGCCCCTTTGCTCACGGCGTCGGCGATGTGCTCCTCGACCTTGCGCACGGCGTTCTCGTCGATCAGGGGCCCCTGGTTGGTGCCTTCGGCGAGCCCCGGGCCGACCTTGAGCCGGGAGACGGCCTCGGCGAGCTTGGTGGCGAAACGCTCATAGACGCCGTCTTGCACGAGCAGACGGTTCGCGCACACGCAGGTCTGGCCCGTGTTGCGGTATTTCGAGGCGAGAGCCCCCTGCACGGCGGCGTCGAGATCGGCATCGTCGAAGACGATGAATGGCGCATTGCCACCGAGTTCGAGCGAAAGTTTTTTCAGGGTGGGGGCGCACTGCGCCATGAGCTTGATGCCGATCTCGGTGGAGCCGGTAAACGAGAGCTTGCGCACGGTGGGATTGGCGGTGAGCTCACCGCCGATGGCCGTGGCCGAACCGGTGACGACGTTGAACACGCCTGCCGGTACGCCGGCTCGTTCGGCGAGCACCGCCAGCGCCAGGGCCGAGTACGGGGTTTGGCTCGCGGGCTTGAGCACCATGGGGCAGCCGGCGGCGAGTGCCGGCCCAGCCTTGCGGGTGATCATGGCAGAGGGGAAATTCCAGGGGGTGATCGCGCCGCACACACCGATCGGCTCCTTGGTGACGACGATGCGCTTGTCGGTCTGATGCGGCGGAATGACGTCACCGTAGATGCGCTTGCCCTCTTCGGCGAACCACTCGATGAAGGAAGCGGCATAGAGCACTTCGCCGCGTGCCTCGGTCAAAGGTTTGCCCTGCTCCGAGGTCATGATCAGGGCCAAGTCTTCCTGGTTTTCGACGATGAGGTCGAACCAGCGGCGCAGGATGCGGGCGCGCGCCCCGGCGGTGAGGGCGCGCCAGGCCGGCCAGGCGGCGTTGGCCGCCTCGATCGCGCGGCGCGTCTCGGTAGCGCCCATCTTGGGCACGGTACCGAGCACGCTGCCATCGGCGGGGTTGCGTACGGTGAGCACGGCACCGTCGTCGGCATCGACCCAGCGCCCGTCGATGTAGGCTTGGGTACGGAAGAGGGAAGGGTCTTTGAGATTCATGAGGATTACCTTCAGTGCAGTTAGGGATAAATGCCGCGCAGCTGCCGTGCCTCGAGCACGCGCCGGCAGGCGAGGATATAGGCGGCGGTGCGCAGCGTCACGCGGTGTTCTTGCGCGGCTTTCCATACGGCCTCGAAGGCTTCGCTGAGGATGCGCTCGAGCCGTTCGTTGATCTCCTGCTCGGTCCAGAAGAAACTGGAGAAATCCTGCACCCACTCGAAATAGCTCACCGTGACCCCGCCGGCATTGGTGAGTACGTCGGGCACGATGGTCACCCCGCGGGAGGTGAGGATGTCGTCGGCTTCGGGCGTGGTGGGGCCGTTGGCGCCTTCGAGGATGAGCCGCGCCTTGATGTCCATGGCGTTGTGCCGGTCGATCTGGCCTTCGAGGGCGGCCGGAACGAGGATGTCCGTTTCGACCGACCAGAGGTCTTCGTTCGCGATCGTCGTGGCCCCCGGGAACCGCCCCAGGGTACCCCCGCCGTCGAGCCAGTGCTGCAGGGCGTCGAGGTCGATGCCGTCACCGTTGTGGATCGTGCCGGTGACGTCTTGCAGGGCGACGATTTTTGCGCCGGCCGAGGCGAAACAACGGGCGGCGGTAGCCCCGACGTTGCCGTAGCCCTGGATGGTGACACGAGCGCCAGCCAGATCCAGGCCGAGTTTGCGCGCCGCGCTGCGCCCGACGATGAAGACGCCGCGACCGGTGGCTTCGCGCCGGCCCAGGCTGCCACCGAGGCTGACCGGCTTGCCGGTGACCACACCCATCACCGTCCGCCCCTGGTTGATGGAGTAGGTATCCATCATCCAGGCCATGATCTGCTCGTTGGTGT
Organism: Tepidiphilus sp. J10; assembly: GCF_006980785.1. Taxonomy (NCBI): domain Bacteria; kingdom Pseudomonadati; phylum Pseudomonadota; class Hydrogenophilia; order Hydrogenophilales; family Hydrogenophilaceae; genus Tepidiphilus; species Tepidiphilus sp. J10. The sequence goes on along the minus strand of NZ_SBHP01000001.1, from coordinate 653,082 downwards.
TGACGTCCGGCGCAGGGATGTCCTTGTCCGGGCCGATGAGTACGCCGATCTCGCTGGTGTAGCGGCGAGTGAGGCGCTCCAGTTCACCCCGGGTCAGGGTGCGGGGATCGACCCGTACCCCTCCCTTGGCTCCCCCGAAAGGAAGACCGATCACGGCGTTCTTGATCGTCATCCAGCCGGCGAGCGCCATCACCTCGGAGAGCGTGACGTCCTGGTGATAGCGCACCCCGCCCTTGCCGGGCCCGCGCGAGGTGTTGTGGTGGACGCGGTAGCCTTCGAAGTGCCGGATCGAACCGTCGTCCATCTTCACCGGGATGTCGACGATGAGGATACGCTTGGGTCGTTTGAGGGTTTCGATCCAGTAGCCCAGTTCGCCGAGGTGAGGGTGCACGCGGTCGACCTGTTCGAGGAAGACTTCCCAAGGGCCGAGGTGGGAGCGATCGAGGTAGGAGGGGAGGGAGTTCGTCATGATGGTTCCTCGTGAGAACGGGGCGCAAACCAGTCCTTGTGGGATTTTGGTGCCTACTGCGGAGCGTTAGTCGGATGCTCCGAATGAGCGACTGCGCGACTGCATGGCGGCATTTTCCAGGGCTCACATGCGTGCTTACCCATATGATATTGAATTTGCATACGGCACTCGAGGCGCCCGGCCCGGCGGTAAACGCCAAGGAGGGTTTTGCGCGGCGCCCCTTCCGTGTGAATGGTGTTTCTGTTGCGGTAGCTTTTCTGCTTCGCCCTTGCGTTCGTGAAGTCGCGGTCGCATCAGTGTAGGTAATGGGAGCAAAAATTGCAAAGCCGCTCGCCGTTCACACGATGCCTTTGGCCTGCAGCGACGATATTTCGGCCTCGTCCATCCCGAGCACCTCGCGCAGCACTTCGGCGGTGTGCTCACCCAGGAGCGGTGGAGCACCGCGGTAGGCTGGGGGCGTGGCCGACAGGCGCATGGGGTTGGCGACCTGGGGTACCTCGCCCAGCCGCTCGTGGGGCAGGCGCAGCGCCATGCCGCGGGCGCGTACCTGGGGGTCGGCGAAGACCCGGGAGAGGGGATTGATGGGGCCGCAGGGGACTCCGGCCCGCTCCAGGGCGGCGATCCAGGCATCGGTGCTGCGCGTGCGGGTGAGCTCCTGCAGGCGCGGGATGAGCTCGGCGCGGTGGGCGACGCGCGCCGGGTTGGTGGCATAGCGCGGGTCGGCGGCGAGCTCCGGCACCCCTGCTTCGGCACAGAAACGGGCGAATTGACCATCGTTGCCGATCGCCAGGATCATCCAGCCGTCGGCGGTGGGGAAATCCTGGTAGGGGACGATGTTGGGGTGGGCGTTGCCCAGCCGGGGAGGATCCTGGCTGGTGGTGAGGTAGTTGAGCGCCTGGTTGGCGAGGCAGGCGACCTGCACGTCGAGGAGTGCCATGTCGATGTATTGGCCGCGGCCGCTGCGTTCGCGCCAGGCAAGCGCGGCGAGGATGGCATTGGCGGCGTAGAGGCCGGTGAGGATGTCGGTGAGCGCCACGCCCACCTTCATCGGCCCGCCGCCGGGTTCGTGGTCGGGCCGGCCCGTGATGCTCATGAGGCCGCCCATGCCCTGGATGAGGAAATCGTATCCCGCCCGGGGCGCATAGGGACCGGTCTGGCCGAAACCGGTGATGGAGCAATACACGAGCCGGGGGTTGCGCGCCGAGAGGTTGGCGTAATCCAGGCCGTAGCGCGCCAGCGTCCCCACCTTGAAATTTTCGATGACGACGTCGGCCTCTTCGACCAGGCGCCGTATGATCTCCTGGCCTTCGGGGCGGGTGAGATCGACGGTGAGCGAGCGTTTGTTGCGGTTCGCGCACAGGAAGTAGGCGGCTACTTTTTCCTCGTCTTCACCGGTTCCCTTCCACCACGGCGGCCCCCAGGTACGGGTGTCGTCGCCGCTGCCGGGCTTTTCGATCTTGATGACGTCGGCACCCAGATCGGCGAGCAGCTGGCTCGCCCAGGGGCCGGCCAGCACGCGCGAGAGATCGAGTACGCGCAGGTGGGAGAGGGCCAGGTCCATCGTCGCGATTCCCTGGCTCAGTTGGCAAAGGCGGCGATGCCGGTGATGGCACGGCCGAGGATGAGGGCGTGGATGTCGTGCGTGCCCTCGTAGGTATTGACCACTTCGAGGTTGACGAGGTGGCGCGCCACGCAGTATTCGTCGCTGATGCCGTTGCCACCGAGCATGTCGCGGGCGGTGCGGGCGATGTCGAGCGCCTTGCCGCAGGAATTGCGTTTGACGATGGAAGTGAGTTCGACGGCCGCGATGCCTTCGTCCTTCATCCGCCCGATGCGCAGCACCGTCTGCAGCCCGAGGGCGATCTCGGTGCACATGTCGGCGAGCTTTTTCTGGATGAGCTGGTTGGCGGCGAGCGGCCGGCCGAACTGCTTGCGTTCGAGCACGTAGTTGCGGGCGGTTTCGTAGCAGGCCTGGGCCGCGCCCAGCGCACCCCAAGCGATGCCGAAACGGGCGGAGTTCAGGCAGGTGAAGGGGCCCTTGAGGCCGCGGACTTCGGGGAAGACGTTTTCCTCGGGCACGAAGACCTCGTCCATGACGATTTCGCCGGTGATCGAGGCGCGAAGCCCCACCTTGCCGTGGATGATCGGTGCCGAGAGCCCTTTCCAGCCTTTCTCCAGGATGAACCCGCGGATCTGTCCCTCGTCGTCTTTGGCCCAGACGACGAAGACGTCGGCGATGGGGCTGTTGGTGATCCACATCTTGTTGCCCGACAGCAGATAACCGCCGTCGACGCGGCGCGCCCGGCTCTCCATCCCCCCCGGGTCGGAGCCGTGGTTGGGCTCGGTGAGCCCGAAACAGCCGATCCATTCGCCGCGGGCGAGTTTGGGCAGGTACTTGCGCTTTTGCGATTCAGTGCCGAATTCGTGGATGGGGACCATCACGAGCGAACTCTGCACGCTCATCATCGAACGGTAGCCCGAGTCGACGTATTCGATCTCGCGGGCGATGAGCCCATAGGCGACGTAGTTGAGCCCCGCACCACCGTATTCTTCAGGGATGGTCGGGCCGAGCAGGCCCAGCTCGCCCATTTCACGGAAGATCGTCGGGTCGATTTTTTCGTGGCGAAAGGCGTCGCGGACTCGCGGCATGAGTTTTTCTTGGGCGTAATCATGAGCCGTGTCGCGTACGAGGCGTTCCGTTTCGGTGAGCTGGGCGTCGAGCAGCAGCGGATCTTGCCAGTCGAAAGTGGGGCGGTGAGTGGACATGAGGTTCTCCTTTGGCGGGTCGGGTGTGATGTTTTGGTATGGTATAAAGGGAATCTCCCGCCGACAAGCGCTTTTTATGCATCGACCGGTGTGTTGTGCTCATTGCGTGAGGGTAGGGGATGCTCAAGCGAATGCCTTTGACGATGGTGCTGCGGCTCGAGGCGCTGGAGCGCGATACCTTGGCGGTGATGTCCGACCAGGGGGCGGGCACGCTGGAGCCCGCCACCGGAGAGCTGATGATTCCCTGCAATCGCAGCTTCGTGAGCCGCCGCGCTTATTACCTGATCGTGCCCGAGCGCAAGGCCGAACGCCAAGCGCTGGCAGCATTTCGTCAATGGTTGGTGGCCGAGGCAGGGCGCAGCCGTGAATCGGTCCGAGACGCAGCGGTGGTCAGCAGGGGAGGGCGGTGCTAACATATATCGAGGGTTATTTGGCCCGCAAGGATTTCCTGCCCAGAGGAGGAACGAGATGACGATACGCACGCGTTTGGTGGAATACACACACGAGGGCACTACGCTCGAAGGCTTCCTGGCGTGGGACGATGCGATTACGGGCAGGCGTCCGGCCGTGGCCGTGGCGCATGCCTGGGCCGGACGTACCGCATTCGAGTGTGAAAAAGCGCGTCAGCTCGCGATGCAGGGCTACGTCGGCTTTGCCATCGATATGTACGGCAAAGGGGTGCTCGGCACGAGCAAGGAAGAGAACGCGAAGCTGATGACGCCCTTCATCGAGGATCGTGCGAAGCTGCAGGGGCGTATCGCCAAGGCGATCGAGACCCTGCGTGCCCAGCCCGAAGTCGATGCCGACCGGATCGCGGCGATCGGTTTCTGCTTCGGTGGGCTCACGGTGCTCGATCTGGCGCGCAGCGGAGCCGACGTGCGCGGGGTGGCGAGCTTCCACGGCCTCTTCACGCCGCCGGGCAACACCGCGGGCAAGAAGATCAAGGCCAAGGTGCTCGCGCTGCACGGTTGGGACGATCCCATGGTGCCGCCGAACATGGTGGTGGACTTCGCCAAGGAAATGACGGAAGCCGGCGCCGACTGGCAGCTGCACGCCTTCGGCAACACCATGCACGCCTTCACCCTGCCCGAGGCAAACGATCCGTCCTTTGGGACTGTTTATAATCCCAAAGCCGATGCGCGCTCGTGGGCGATCCTGCGCGAGTTCCTGCACGAGATCTTCGCATGAGGCGTGCGCCGCGGCGCTGACCAGACGATGGAATCGCGCGTCCCTTATGTGATCGTCGGCGTGTTCGTCATCGTGGCGCTCACGGCCCTGGCCGGTTTAGGCCTGTGGCTTGGCGCCGACGTCGATACCCGCCGCTATCTGCCCTACCGGGTGCTGACGACCGAATCGGTGACCGGCGTCAACCGCGGCAGTTTCGTGCGCTATCGCGGTGTGGTGGTGGGGCGAGTGTCGTCGGTGCGCCTGTTCGATGCCGAGCAGGTGGCCATCGATTTGGAGATCGTCGAAGGCACGCCAGTCAAGGTCGATACCAAGGCGACGATCGCCAGCCAAGGGTTGACGGGCCTGTCGTACATCGAGCTCTCGGGTGGATCCGCCGAATCGCCTCCGCTGTTGCCCGGGCCGGACGGGCGCCCGGCGGTGATCCAGTCTGCACCATCGCTGATGCGGCGCTTGGACGTGACCCTCTCGCAGAATCTGGAACAGGTAGAGGGCGTGATGCGGCAGCTGCAGAAACTGCTCTCCGACGAAAATCTGGCCAATTTGACGGCAACCATGGCCGACGCGCGCCGTTTCATGGCCGCGCTCGCCGCCCAGGAGAAACGCATCGACGCATTGGCCGCCTCCTTCGAACGAGCCGCGGCGCAGATGCCGGAGCTAGCCGTCGACGGGCGGCGGACGTTGAACGAGGCGCAGGCGCTCTTGGGAGAACTGCAGCAAACGGCCGCGGCACTGCGCGAGGCTACCGTGACGGCGCAGGAGGAGCTGCAGGCGGCGCGTCGCAGGGTGCAGCCTGAGGCGGTGGCTGCGCTGCAACGGCTGGAATCCTCCTTGATGCGGTTGGAGCGTTTGAGCGCTTCGCTCGAAGAGCGGCCGCAACGTTTGCTGTGGGGTGATCCCCCGGAGCGGCCTGGACCAGGGGAATGACACGATGGGCGCAAGGGCGGTTTTGCTGATTCTGGGCACGAGCCTGACGGTGGGTGCTTGTGCAGTGGGGCCTCAGGGGCCTGCACAGGCACCGGCGCGGCTGTCGCTGGAAGCGGCGGCCCGTGCGGCGGGATCGGGCGCAGTGCACGGCGCTTCGCAGTCGCTGCCGCTGACGGTTCAGGTGAGTACGCCCTGGGTGGCGCCGGCTTTTGCCGGTGAGCGCATCGCCTATCGGCGCGAGCCGCTGCGCATGGAGTATTACACGCTCAGCCGCTGGGCGGAGCCGCCGCAGGAGGCAGTGGCGGCGAGCTTGACGCGTCATCTCGAAGAAAGCGGCGCATTCCGCGTGGTGCTGCCGCCGCAGGCGCGCTTACCGGCCGATCGACGGCTCGCCGTCGACGTCGATCTCATGGAAGAACGGGTGCCGCCGGTTGGACCTGCCCCTTACGGTGAAGCGGAAGTGGCACTGCGGGCGCGCTGGGTGCAGGCCAGCGACGGGAAGGTACTGGCGAGTCGGCGCTTTGGCGCGACGGTTTCCGTACCCAGCCCCGACGCCGAAGGAGCCGTGCTCGCGCTCGGCGAAGCGCTCGCGCGCGTGAGTGCGGAGGTCGCGCGTTGGGCGGCGGAGGTGGAGCGATGAGCGCCGAGGCGCTGGTGGCAGCAGCGCGTCGTCTCCGTGAGCGAACCGCGACACTCGGGTTTGATCTGCCGGTGACACATGTCTATGCTCCGCTCGACTACGCTTGGGCGGTGCATGAGCAATACCTGCACCGCTATGGCGAGGGGCCGAAACGGGTCCTTTTCTTGGGGATGAATCCCGGACCATTCGGCATGGTGCAAACAGGAGTACCTTTCGGGGAGGTCGCAGCGGTACGCGAGTGGCTGGGCCTGGATGCGCCCATCGACCGCCCGGTCCGGGAGCATCCGCAACGCCCGATCGAGGGGTGGTCCTGTCGTCGATCCGAAGTTTCCGGAGCGCGTCTGTGGGGGTTCTTTCGTGCGCGATTCGGTACCGCTGCAGCCTTTTTTGCCGAGCACTTCGTGGCGAATTACTGTCCGCTCGCCTTCTTCGCCGGTACGCGCAACCTCACGCCCGACAAATTACCCTCCGAGGCGCGGGCGTCCTTGCTCTCCATGTGTGACGCCCACCTACGCGAGGTGGTCGCGGTCTTGCAGCCACGATGGGTGATCGGGGTCGGGGCGTGGGCGGAGCAGCGGGCGCGCCAGGCGCTCGCGACGATCGAGTCGGTTCGCATCGCTCGCATCTTGCATCCGAGCCCGGCGAGTCCGGCGGCCAATCGCGGCTGGGCCGAGCAAGCTCGCGCGATGCTCATCGAGCAAGGGGTGTGGGCTTAGGGAGACGCTGAAGAAGCCACGGAAAACCTGCCGTGGATCCGGGTGTCCGGAGCACGAGCTTTCGTGGGCGAGTTCATCGATCGTTTTGTGCCACCCGCCCCATGGGCTGCGGCTGAGACACGGTAGTGACGGGACTGTTGGCTTTTGCTTGGGTCTGCGGTTTCGTGTCAGGCGTGCTTTTCGCCGTGTTCGCCACTTTCCCCGTTTGCCCTTGAACTTGGCCGGATGGCGAGGAAGCGGGAGAGCGGCTCGCTGCCCGGGTGGTGGCCGGGGGGGTGCGCGTCTTCGCTACCGGGGTTTTCGTCCTGTTCGTTTTGGCGTTGCGCGTGGCGTTCGCGGGCTTGCGGGAGGTTGCTTTGGCTGTGGCCGGAGTGGTTTTTGCGCCCGGGTTTTTCGGGGCGAGGCTGGCGGCCATGGCGGGCGCGCCCACTGCTGCAGCCGTCTCGAGGAGGGCGGTTTCTTCCGTGGAGGACGGTTCAGCCGTTTTTTCTTTCTCTTGCCGTGAAAATTCTAGTGGTTCGGCATTCAAGCCTTCGATTCGTCCTCCCGCGACGAATCGCTCGCGCCAGTAGCCTCGTTCGAGGGTATCGATGGAGACGTTGCGGCCACTGCGTGGGGCATGGATGAAGCGCCCGTTGCCGAGGTAGATGGCGACATGGTTGATCGAACGGCTGCGTCTACCGGTCTTGAAGAAGAGCAGATCTCCGGGCTGCAGTTCGTTGCGTGAGACCCGTTCGGTGGCATGATACATTTCGCTTGAGGTGCGAGGCAGCTCGATGCCGATGCTGGAAAAAGAGTATTTGACGAAACCGCTGCAATCGAGCCCCTCGTCGGGGTCGTTGCCTCCCATGCGGTAGGGGGTGCCCTGCAAGGAGAGTGCGGTCTCCAAAGCCCTCGTCATTCGACTGGGTTTGACCTCCGCTCGGAGGGTATAGTCGGGGCTGCGGTAGATCGGTGCGGTCAGGAAGACGTCGAGCGCATCCTCTGCTTCGTCAGTGTCTTCGTCGCTCACGAGGGACGGGTCGCTGCGGGTGAGGGCATATCGGGAGGAATCGGACCGTACTGCCTGCTGGGTGAGGGTGCAAGCACTCAGCAGACCGAGCATCATTGCCAGGAGAATCGGTCGCCACGGACAGTGGGAGACTGGTGTGGGCATGACACACCTCCGACCGGAAAAAGGATAATTGTCAATTATGCAACGAAATGCAGGCGATGCAAACCTCGCTCGATCCCCGTCGCGACTGGTGGTGGCGGTGACCGGTGCCTCGGGCAGCATCCTGGCGCTCGAGCTGTTGCGTTGGTTGCGCGAGGTCACCGACTGGGAATTGCACGTGGTGGTATCGGCGGCGGCGTTGCGTACCGCTCGGTACGAGCTCGGCGTCGGGCGCGAGGCGTTCGCGGTGCACGCCGATGCGCTGCACGCGAACAAGAACATCGGCGCGCCGATCGCCTCGGGCTCGTTCGTCACGCTCGGCATGGTGGTGATCCCTTGCTCGATGAACACCTTGGCGGCGATCGCGCACGGTCTAGGGGACACCCTGATCGCACGGGCGGCCGACGTGACGCTCAAAGAGCGCCGGCGCTTGGTCCTGGTGCCACGTGAGACCCCCTTGAGCCTCATCCATTTGCGCAACATGACGACGGTGACCGAGGCGGGCGCAGTGATCGTCCCGCCCGTGCCGGCGTTCTACCTGGGGGAGCTCACGCCGCAGCGGCTGGTGCAGCAGATCGCGATGCGGGTGGCTTCGATCTTCGGCGTGGCGCCGGCGCCGTGGGCGGAATGGACGGGCGGCGAAGGATAGGCGTTTCAGGCAGAGGTCGCCGCGGCATTGAGTTTTTCGAACGCCTCACGCAGCCGTGCCGGCTCATCGAGCTTGAGCAGGCGCTGTACCTTGGGGGCGAGGTCGGCGAGGTCGGCGCGCAGTAGCCGCTGCTTTACGCTGAGCACCCGCTCCGGATGCATGGAAAATTGCCGCAATCCCATACCGAGGAAGAGCCAGGTGTATTCGGCGTGGCCGGCGAGCTCCCCGCACAAGGATACAGGCAATCCGTTCTTGATGCCGAATTGGAGGGTGCCGGCGATGAGACGCAGCACGGCGGGGTGCAGTGGATCGTAGAGATCGGCCACGGCGTCATCCTGCCGGTCGATGGCCAAGGTGTACTGGATGAGATCGTTGGTGCCGATCGAAAGGAATTGCACGCGCTTGAGGAAGATGCCGGGCGCGAGCGCCGCGGCCGGGATTTCGACCATGGCGCCGAGTTCGACGTCTTCGGCGAATTTCTTCCCCTCGCGCTGCAGCTGTTCCTTGGCGCGGGCAAGCAGCTGCAGCGTCTGGTCGATCTCGTGGGCGTGCGCCACCATGGGCAATAGGATCTTGAGTTTGCCGTGCACCGAAGCGCGCAGCAACGCCCGCAGCTGGGTGAGGAAAAACGTGGGATCGGCGAGGCAATAGCGGATGGCTCGCAGCCCCAGGGCGGGATTGGGCTGCACGCGCGGGGCGTTTGGCTCGAAATCCTTGTCGCCACCCAGATCGAAAGTGCGGATGGTGACCGGCTTGCCTTTCATGCTCTTGAGTACGTCGCGGTAGGCTTCGTATTGCTCGTCTTCGCTCGGTCGATCGAGCCGATCGAGAAAAAGGAATTCGGTGCGATAGAGCCCGATGCCGTCGGCGTTGACGCGGTGCACGAGGTCGAGGTCGCGCGGCGTCTCGATGTTGCACAGGAGCTCGATTGGCGTGCCATCGAGCGTGACGGTCGGGGCGTCCTTGAGACGTGCGAGCCGCGTGCGCGAGATCTCCAGCTCGGCTTTGCGCAGGCGGTATTCCTCGACGATGCTGGGATGAGGGTTGACGATGGCGACGCCGCGCGCTCCGTCGATGATGACGAGATCGTCTTCTTCGAGGAGCGAGCGTGCGAGCCGCACGCCCACCACCGCGGGCAGTTGCAGGCTACGCGCGACGATGGCGGTGTGCGAGGTGGGGCCACCGACGTCGGTGAGAAAGCCCGCGATGTGCTGTCCGCGAAAACCGATGGTGTCGGCCGGTGAGAGGTCGTGCGCCACGACGACGGTCGGCAGGTCGTCGCGCCGCGGTTTCGGCGGGCGCGCGAGCCCCAGCAGTTCCTTGAGGAGCCGCTCGACGAGTTGAATGACGTCGGCACGCCGCTCGCGCAGGTAAGGGTCTTCGATGGCGTCGAATTGCTCGAGCAGCGTGTCGAGCTGCTGGGTGAGCGCCCACTCGGCGTTGATGTGCTGCTGGCGCACACGCTCGCAGGCGGCTTCGACGAGCAGCGGGTCGTCGAGCATCATCGCTTGCAGGTCGAGAAAGGCGTTCAGTTCGGCCGAGGCTTGGCTCGCGGCGGTGGTGCCTTTGAGCGCGGCGAGTTCGGCCTTGATCGCAGCGGCGGCGGTGCGCAGGCGGGCGCATTCGTCCTCGACCCGACTGTCGGGGATCTCGTAATGGCTGACTTCGAGCAGGGCGTGTGAGACGAGATGCGCCCGGCCGATGGCGATGCCGCTCGAGACGGCGAGCCCGTGCAGCGCGAACGAGATGCCGCTCAAGCGTTTACTCCCCTTCGCCGAATCGGTTGCGGATGAGCTCGACGATGGCCTGCAGGGCTTCGTCGGCACGTTCGCCCTCGGTCTCGATCTCGACCTTGCTACCTTTGGCGGCAGCGAGCATCATCACGCCCATGATGCTCTTGGCGTTGACCCGTCGCCCGCTACGACTGATCCAGATCTGACAGGGGAACTGGCTGGCGAGCTCGGTGAGCTTGGCCGAGGCCCGCGCGTGCAGTCCGAGCTTGTTGATGATTTCGACTTCGGCTTTGGGCATGGTGGTGGTGATGTCGGAAAAGGAATTGGTCTCATTCTAACGAATGCGACGGAAAAACGCTCCTTTTTCCACCAGAATCGGGGTGATGCTAGACTACATGAACTCAATGGGGTGAAAGGAAATCATGGCGTTCGTCGACATCGACGGAATCAATCTGGAATACGAATGGTGGCGGCCGCGGGAGGCAGCCGCGGAGTCCTCGCCCGTCGTGTTGTTGCATGAAGCTCTGGGATCGGTGTCGATCTGGCGGGATTTCCCGCAGCGCCTCGCGGACGCTCTGCGCCGTCCCGTGATGGCCTATTCACGACAGGGTTATGGGCGCAGTGGGCGAGAAGGTCGTCCGCGCGGTTTGGATTACTTGCACCGCGAGGCTTGGCATTGGTTGCCGCGAGTGCTGGAAGCGCTGGAGATCGAGCGCCCGGTGCTCGTGGGGCACAGCGACGGGGCTTCGATCGCTCTCCTCCACGCCGCTTCCGGTATGGCGCCCCAGCCAGAAGCGGCGGTGCTGATCGCGCCGCACGTCGAGGTGGAACCGGAGGCGATCGCCGGAATCGAAGCGGCCGACCGGCTGTGGCATACGACCGACTGGCCGCAGCGCCTGGCGCGGCATCAGCCCGATCCGCAACGTGTATTCGCCGAGTGGCGTGATACTTGGCTCTCTGCCGCGTTTCGCGCGTGGAACATCGAGGCGGAGATCCCGAAGATCGCCTGTCCGGTGCTGGCAGTGCAGGGTGATCGGGACGAATACGCGACCTTGTCCCAGATCGAGAAAATCGCCCTAGGGGCGCCCCGTGGGAAGATGGTGGTATTGCCGCAGTGTGGCCACAGCCCGCATCGGGAACGGCCCGATGCATTGATCGCGGAGATCGCCCGGTTCCTCGACGAGCTCGACGAGCTCGTCGAAAAGCGTGCATGAACGGCGGGCCTGCTGGGTGTGGTTGAGCAGGCTGTAAGCGGGGCTCTTCGCCCGCGGCGGACACTGAACCCTTTGCTGTTCTTTGGCGTCGAAAACGCCTATAATGAAAAGTTTTCCTCGATCATCGCACGCCCATGATCTTTCCCGAACGCTTCGACGTCATCGTCGTCGGCGGCGGCCACGCCGGGACCGAAGCGGCCTTGGCCGCGGCGCGCGCTGGCGCGCGCACGCTGCTGCTGACCCACAACCTCGACACCCTGGGGCAGATGAGCTGCAACCCCTCCATCGGCGGCATCGGCAAGGGGCATCTCGTCAAGGAAGTCGACGCCTTGGGCGGGGCGATGGCGCTCGCCACGGACGAAGCCGGCATCCAGTTCCGCATCCTCAATGCGAGCAAGGGGCCGGCGGTGCGCGCCACCCGCGCCCAGGCCGATCGCGTGCTCTACCGCAAGGCGATCCGTAAGCGCCTGGAGAACCAGCCCAATTTGTGGCTCTTCCAGCAGGCGGTCGACGACCTGCTGGTGCAGGGCGATCGCGTGCAGGGGGTGGTGACGCAACTCGGTATCCGTTTCGAGGCCCCGGCGGTGGTGCTCACCACCGGCACGTTCCTGAACGGCCTCGTGCACGTGGGCCTGTCGCGCTACACGGCCGGCCGGGCGGGCGATCCGGCTTCCGTGTCGCTGGCGCAGCGGCTCGCCGAGCTGGGGCTGCCCAAGGGGCGCCTGAAAACCGGCACGCCGCCGCGGCTCGATGCGCGCACCATCGACTTCTCCCGCTGCACCGTGCAGCCGGGCGACGATCCCGAGCCGGTGTTCAGCTTTCTCGGCTCGCGCGCCCTGCATCCGCCGCAGCGGCCCTGCTGGATCACGCGCACCAACGCGCGCACGCACGAGATCATCCGCCGCAACCTCGACCGCTCGCCCATGTACTCCGGCGTGATCGAGGGGGTGGGGCCGCGCTACTGTCCCTCGATCGAGGACAAGATCCACCGCTTCGCCGACAAGGACGGGCACAACGTCTTCCTCGAACCCGAGGGGCTGGAGACGAACGAGATCTATCCCAACGGCGTGTCCACGTCGCTGCCTTTCGACGTGCAGCTCGAGATGTTGCGCACCATCCCGGGGCTGGAGCGGGTGCACGTGCTGCGCCCCGGCTACGCCATCGAATACGACTACTACGATCCGCGCCACCTCAAGCACAGCCTCGAGACCAAGCACTTCCACGGGCTTTTCTTTGCCGGCCAGATCAACGGCACCACCGGCTACGAAGAAGCGGCGGCGCAGGGTTTGCTCGCCGGGGTCAACGCCGCCCGCTTTGCCCTCGGGCACGAGCCGTGGTGGCCGCGGCGCGACGAAGCCTATCTCGGCGTGCTCGTCGATGATCTCGTCACCAAGGGCGTGAGCGAACCTTACCGCATGTTCACCTCGCGCGCCGAGTTCCGCTTGCAGTTGCGCGAGGACAACGCCGATCTGCGGCTCACCGGGATCGGGCGTCGCCTGGGCCTGGTCGATGATCTGCGCTGGACGGCGTTCTGCCGCAAACGCGAGGCGATCGAGCGCGAGACGGCGCGCCTGCAGGCACAGCGGGTCGTGCCGGCCCGGCTCTCGGCCGAAGAGGTGCAGGCGTTTGCCCAGGTGCTGGGCGCGCCGCTCGAGCGCGAAGCGAGCTTCTTCGATCTGCTGCGCCGTCCGGGGGTGCGCTACGAGGAACTCATGACCTTGCCCGGCGCGCCGGATCTGCCCGAATGCGACCCTGCGGTGATCGAGCAGCTCGAAATCGCTGCCAAGTATCACGGTTACCTCGCGCGCCAGCACACCGAGGTCGAGCGGCTCAAGGCCGCCGAGGCAGTCCGCATTCCGCCGGGGATCGATTATTCCCGCATCCCGGGGCTGTCGCGCGAGATCCAGCAGAAACTTGCCCAGCACGCGCCGGAAACTTTGGGGCAGGCGAGCCGCATCCAAGGCGTGACCCCGGCGGCGATCGCCATTTTGCTCGTGTGGCTGCGCCGCGGCGAATCCGCGCCCCAGACCGAAGTGGCGCCGGAGGGCGCCGAGTGAGCCCTCGCGCTCCTGCGCCGCTGGACGAGGCCGCGGCGCGCGCCCTGCTCGAAGAAGGCGTCGCTGCGCTCGGGCTTTCCTTGCCCGCGGCGACGCTGGATGCGCTGTGGCGCTACGCCGGGCTGCTCGTGAAGTGGAACCGCGTCTACAACCTCACGGCGATCGCGCGGCTCGACGAAGTCGTCACCCACCACCTGCTCGACGCGCTCGCCGTCTGGCCCTGGGTGCGGCAGGAACGGGTGCTCGTCGACGTCGGCTCCGGCGCAGGGCTGCCGGGGCTTGTGCTTGCCCTCGTGGCGCAGGCCGAGGAAAGTCCGCTCGTCGTGCATTCGCTCGACGCGGTGGCGAAAAAAGTCGCCTTCCAGCGCCAGGCGGCGATCGAATTGGGGCTGAAAGGATTCCATCCCTGGCACGAACGGGTCGAGCGCTGGCGGCCGCCGGCGCCGATCTCGGGTATCATCTCGCGAGCATTCGCGCGCTTCGATGAGTTCGTCGCGCTCACCCGCCACCTCCTGTCGCCGGGTGGGCACTGGTATGCCATGAAAGGGCCGCGCCACCGCGACGAACTCGCCGGCTTGCCGGTGGACGTGGTGACACGAGTCGTTCCGCTGGAGGTACCGGGGCTTGCCGAGGCGCGCCATCTCGTGATCGGGGAATTTCGCTGATGGGCCACGTGTTTTGCATCGCCAACCAAAAGGGCGGGGTCGGCAAGACCACGACCAGCGTCAACCTTGCCGCGGCGCTCGCCCGGCGGGGGCACCGCGTGCTGCTCGTCGACCTCGACCCGCAGGGCAACGCCACCATGGGCAGCGGCATCGACAAGCGCACGCTCGAGCGCTCCGTCTATCAGGTGCTGGTGGGGCTGTCGGGCTTGGAAGAGGCAACGTTGCGCTCCGAATCCGGCGGCTACGACGTGCTGCCCGCCAATCGGGAACTGGCCGGGGCCGAAGTGGAGCTCGTCGACTTGCCGCGACGCGAATTCCGTCTGCGTGACGCGCTCGCCGCCGCCCCTGCCGCCTACGATTTCGTGCTCATCGACTGTCCGCCGTCGCTGTCGCTGCTCACGCTCAACGCGCTCACCTGCGCCCACGGCGTGATCATTCCAATGCAATGCGAATACTATGCGCTGGAGGGCTTGTCGGATCTGGCCAACACCATCAAGCGGGTGCATGCGAACCTCAACCGGGACTTGCGCATCGTCGGGCTCCTGCGGGTGATGTTCGATCCGCGTGTGACGCTGCAGCAGCAGGTCTCGGAAGAAGTGCAGCGTCATTTCGGCGAGAAAGTCTTCACGACGGTGATCCCGCGCAACGTGCGCCTGGCCGAGGCGCCGAGCCACGGCATGCCCGGAGTCGTGTTCGATCCCCGCGCGCGAGGCGCGCTCGCCTACCTCGAATTCGCCGCCGAGCTGGAACGGCGCCTGGGCGTGTCAGCCCCGCTTGCGGAGGCGCACTGATGGCGGCGGGCAAGCGCAAGGGTCTGGGTCGCGGACTGGACGCGCTGCTGGGTGCACCGGTTTCGACGGCGCAGGAGACGTTGTGTCATGTCGATATCGATCGCATCGATCCCGGCCGCTACCAACCACGCACGCGCATGGACCCGCAGGCGCTGGAAGAGCTCGCCGCCTCGATTCGTGCCCAGGGCGTGATGCAGCCGCTGCTGGTGCGTCCCGTGGGCGAGCGCTATGAGCTCATCGCCGGCGAGCGGCGCTGGCGTGCCGCCCGCATGGCCGGGCTGCTGGAAGTGCCCTGCCTCGTGCGCGAGATTCCGGACGAGGCGGCGCTGGCGATGTCGCTCATCGAGAACCTCCAGCGCGAGGATCTCAACCCGATCGAAGAGGCCGTGGGTTTGCAGCGGCTCATCGACGAATTCGGCATGACGCACCAGCAGGCGGCCGAGGCCGTCGGGCGTAGCCGTTCGGCGGTCACCAACTTGCTGCGCCTGCTGCAATTGGCCGAGCCGGTGCGCGAGCTGCTGATGGAGGGTGCCCTGGAGATGGGGCACGCACGGGCGCTGCTCGCGCTCGCCGTGCCGCAGCAGGTGGAGCTCGCGCGGCGCGCCGCGGCGCAGGGTTGGTCGGTGCGCCAGACCGAACGCGCCGTGCAGGCGCTGCTCGTTCCGCCCGCGCCCAAGCCGGAGGACGTGAAAGACCCCGACTGGCGGCGGCTGGAAGAAACGCTTTCAGAGCACTTCGGCGCGCCGGTCGTGATCAAGCGCCGCCGCGACGGGCGCGGTACGCTCGAGATCGCCTTCAGTGACGACGACACGCTCGAAGGGCTGCTCGAACGTCTGGGCGTGCGGGCCTAGCGATCGGCGCGCCGTCCGTCCATCTCGCGCAATTTGCGATAGAGCGTGGCGCGGCTGATGCCCAGGCGCTTGGCCGCCGCCGTTCGGTTGCCGCCGCAGGCGGCCAGCGCCCGCTCGATGGCCGCACGCGATAGCGCCGCCAGCTCGAACGCTTCTTCCCCTGGGGCAGAGGTGAGCGGTGTGGTTCCGGACGATCGCTTCAGCGCCGCCGCGAGCCCTTCGGGCAGCGCCTCCCAGCCGATCTCCTCTTCGTCCTCGTCGAGCAGCGCCGCGGCCACGCGCAGCGCCTGCGCGAGTTCCCGCACGTTGCCCGGCCAAGGGTAGGACGAGAAGGCGGCGGCCACCTCGGGCGCGAGCCTCAGGTCCCGGTCCGGCGCGCAGGCGTGCAGGATGCGCTCCACCAGGGCGGGCAGGTCGCTGCGCTCGCGCAGCGGCGGCAAGGTGAGCGTCAGACCCGCCAGCCGATAGTAGAGATCGGCGCGGAATCGCCCCGCCTCGACCTCGGCCGGCAGGTCGCGGTGCGTGGCCGCGATGAGCGCAAACTCGACGCGCACGGGTTTTCCGCCCAGCGGCACGACCTCCTTCGTCTCCAATACGCGCAGCAGCCTTCCCTGCAGCGCGAGCGGCATGTCGCCGATCTCGTCGAGAAAGAGCGTGCCGCCGTGCGCCTCGCGGATGCGCCCCGGGCTACCTTCCCGGCGCGCGCCGGTGTAGGCGCCGGGGGCATAACCGAAGAGCTCGGCCTCGATGAGCGCCTCGGGCAGCGCGGCGCAATTGACTGCCACGAACGGCTTGTCACGGCGAGGCGAACTACGATGGAGGGCCTGGGCGAAGAGTTCCTTCCCCACGCCGCTCTCGCCGCGCAGCAGGATGGGGATGTCCTTGTCGAGCACCCGACGGGCCTGGGCGATGACCCGGCGCAGCGCCTCGTCGCCGGTGTCGAGCTCGGCCAAGGCATCGTTGGCCGGTGCAGGATCGGTGCGGCGGATCACGACGCGCGCGCGACGTCCTTCGAAACGCGCATAAAGCGGATTGCCCTGCGGATCGTACAGCAACACCGGTTCGTCGCCGCGCGGCGAGGGGGCGGCGCAGCGGAAGAGCCGCTCCATGGGCAGCGTGCCGATTTCCTCCTGCTGCAAGGAAAAGAGGCGGCGGGCGGCGGAATTGGCCGCCACGACCTGCCCTTCTTCCGAGACGCAGACGATGGCGTCATCGACGAACCCCCCCAGCGCGTGGGGGTCGCGATGCAGATGGATGCGCAGGCCGCGGTGGCGGGCGGCGATGGCGTGATTCTCGATGAGGCGAACCGCGGTATTGACCAAAGCGCGGGTGTGCGGATGATGGTCGTGCCAATCGCAGGAGACGTCGAGCACCGCCGCCAAGCGGCCCGTGCCGTCGAAGATGGGGGCGGCCGTACAGGCGAGGAACTCGTTGCAGCTCAGATAGTGCTCCGGCCCCAGTACTTCGACCGGCGTGCCTTCGGCGATCGCCGTGCCCACCGCGTTCGTGCCGCGCACCCCTTCGCGCCAGATCGCGCCGCGTGCCAGATGCACCCGTTGGGCTCGGGCGAGAAAGCGCGGGTCGCCCGTCGTCTCGACGATGACGCCTTCGGAGTCGGCCAGCACGAGGATGCTGCGTCCCGCCTGCAGATCCCCGAAGATGCCCTCGAATACCGGTCGGGCGTAACGCAACCACTCTTCCAACTGTTCGCGGGAGAGGGTGAGGCGAGACGGGTCGACCAAGCCTTCCTCGGCCGAAGGGTGCCGCTCGACCGAAAGTCCGTGCGCACGACAACGGCGCCAGGAGCGCTCGATCTCCGGGGCCAGGTGCAGTGAAGAGAGCTCTCCCCGTTCGGCGAAGGTCCTACGGGCGAGTGCGACCGCTTCGGGAGATGGGGTCAGCGTCGTCATTCCTCGTTCCTCTTCGGACTTGTTTGCGTCGTCGTTCTCATTCTCATTCGATGATTCGAGACACCGAGACAATCGGTGTCTCGTTTTGCGACGCTTTCTTGGTACAGCATAGCAAAAAATTCTTGAATCAAAGATAAGAAAAAGCTTGGCACGGTACTTGCATTATTTGAATGCCTGCGCCTCGATCGAGGCGCACGGAGTTCGTCCATCATTCATTCTATGAAGAGGAGAGGAGCACATGACGTATCCGTTCCCTGGCGATCCTTCCGCCCCGGTCCAATTCAAGGCCAAGTACGACAACTTCATCGGCGGCAAATGGGTGCCGCCGGTCAAGGGGCAATACTTCGACAACATCACCCCCATCACCGGCAAGGTATTCTGTCAGGCGGCGCGTTCCACGGCCGAGGACATCGAGCTCGCGCTCGATGCCGCGCACGCGGCCAAGGACAAATGGGGCAAGACGCCGCCGGCCAAACGCGCCCAGGTATTGCTCGCGATCGCCGACCGCATCGAGCAGAACCTGGAAAAACTCGCCTATGCCGAGACGGTGGATAACGGCAAGCCGATCCGCGAGACGCTCAACGCCGACATTCCCCTCACGATCGACCACTTCCGCTATTTTGCCGGTTGTATCCGTGCCCAGGAAGGCACGATCTCCGAGATCGACGAGAACACCGTCGCCTACCATTTCCACGAGCCGCTGGGCGTGGTCGGGCAGATCATCCCCTGGAACTTCCCCATCCTGATGGCAGCCTGGAAGCTCGCCCCGGCGCTCGCAGCCGGAAACTGCGTCGTGCTCAAGCCGGCCGAGCAGACGCCCACTAGCATCATGGTGCTCATGGAGCTCATCGCCGACCTCATTCCGCCGGGTGTGGTCAACGTCGTCAACGGCTTCGGTCTCGAGGCGGGCAAGCCGCTAGCCACCAGCCCGCGCATCGCCAAGATTGCCTTCACCGGCGAGACCACCACCGGGCGGCTCATCATGCAGTACGCCAGCCAAAACCTCATCCCGGTCACGCTCGAGCTCGGCGGCAAATCGCCCAACATCTTCTTCGAGGACGTCGCCGCGGCCGACGATGATTTCTTCGACAAGGCGATCGAAGGGATGGTGCTCTTTGCCTTCAACCAGGGCGAAGTGTGCACTTGCCCGTCGCGCGCGCTGATCCAGGAGTCGATCTACGACAAATTCATGTCCCGTGCGCTCGAGCGCGTCAAGGCGATCAAGCAGGGAAACCCGCTCGATCCGACGACGATGATCGGGGCTCAGGCGTCCTCCGAGCAGCTGGAGAAGATCCTTTCCTACCTCGACATCGGCAAGCAAGAGGGAGCGCAGTGTCTCATCGGCGGCGAACAGGCCAAGCTGCCCGGTGAGCTCGCCGGCGGCTATTACGTCAAGCCCACGATCTTCAAAGGGCACAACAAGATGCGCATCTTCCAGGAGGAGATCTTCGGCCCCGTGCTGGCGGTCACCACCTTCAAGGACGAAGCCGAGGCGCTCGCGATCGCCAACGATACCCTCTACGGTCTGGGCGCGGGCGTGTGGACGCGCGACGGCAGCCGTGCGTATCGCATGGGCCGCGGCATCCAGGCCGGACGGGTGTGGACCAACTGCTACCACCTCTATCCGGCGCATGCGGCGTTTGGCGGATACAAGCAGTCGGGCATCGGGCGTGAGAACCACAAGATGATGCTCGATCACTATCAGCAGACGAAGAATCTGCTGGTGAGCTATTCTCCGAAGAAACTCGGTTTCTTCTGATAGAAATGGGGGAAGGGTATCCCCTTCCTTTCGTTCGATTGGGCTGGGCGCCAGGGGAACGCCCCCTGGCGATTCTGTCTGGGAGGATACGATGGCTGCAGAAATGTCTGCACAAACTGCATCCGAGGAACACCCTCCGGTGCAACCACCGCCCCAGGTGATCGCCACGCCGGCGGCACTGGAACTCATCGAAAAACTCCGGAAGAAGTACGGACCCGTGATGTTTCATCAATCCGGCGGCTGTTGTGACGGATCTTCCCCCATGTGTTATCCGCAAGGGGAGTTCATCGTGGGCGACAACGATGTCCTGCTCGGCGAGATCGGCGGGGCGCCGTTCTACATCAGCAAGCCGCAGTTCGACTATTGGAAACATACCCAGCTCATCATCGACGTGGTACCCGGCCGCGGCGGCATGTTCTCCCTGGAAAACGGCGAAGGAGTGCGTTTCCTCGTGCGTTCTCGGCTGTTTAGCGATGAGGAATATGCGGCCCTGCAAGCAGCCGGCAAAGTGTGAGTATCGTTGCCCTGCAACAAATCCCATTTCGTTTGCCCCTCTTGACCACGTATCGGAGTTCCTCTAGTATCTTCCCCATACGATAACAAACGTTCATCGCACCATCATTCGATATTGCGATGCAGTAAAAGGAGGGAGGAGTGGCGACGACGGCCGAAGCCGCGCGCAGGGTTGCGCTGCGCTGTGAAAACGTCAATCGCTGGTTCGGCGGCCTGCATGCGCTCAAGGGTCCCGATCTGGCGATCTTCCAGGGCGAAATCTTCGGGTTGGTGGGGCCGAACGGCTCCGGCAAGACCACCCTCGTCAATACCGTCACCGGGTTTTACCCGCCCCAGAAAGGGCGG
This sequence comes from Tepidiphilus sp. J10, assembly GCF_006980785.1. NCBI lineage: Bacteria > Pseudomonadati > Pseudomonadota > Hydrogenophilia > Hydrogenophilales > Hydrogenophilaceae > Tepidiphilus > Tepidiphilus sp. J10. The sequence goes on along the minus strand of NZ_SBHP01000001.1, from coordinate 632,739 downwards.
GTGTTCCTGTTCGACGAGCAGATCAACGGGCAGCCTCCCTATCGCATCGCGCAAAAGGGCGTGGCGCGCACCTTCCAGAACGTCGCGCTCTTTCGCGGCCTCACCGTGCTCGACAACATCCTCGTGGGGCGTCACATCCACATGCGCCCGAGCGCGCTCGCCACGCTCGGCTACTGGTGGTGGGCGAAGAAAGAGGAGGTGGCACACCGCGCCAAGGTCGAGGACGTCATCGACCTCCTGCAGCTCGAGGACGTGCGCGACGAGCCCGTCGACGTCATCCCCCTGGGCCTGCAAAAGCGCGTCGAGCTCGCTCGGGCGCTGGCCGCCGAGCCGCGGCTGCTGGTGCTCGACGAGCCCATGGCCGGCATGAACCAGGAAGAGAAAGAGTACATGGTGCGCTTCATCCTGGATGCGCACGAGGATCTCGGCCTCACCATTCTCATGATCGAACACCACATGGACGTGGTCACCTCGATCTGCCACCGCGTGGCGGTGTTCAACGACGGCGTGAAGATCGCCGAAGGGCCCCCGCGCGAGACCATCAACGACCCGGCCGTCGTGGCCGCCTACATCGGAGCGAGCGATGCGGCCTGACGATCTGCCTCGAGCCCTGCCCTGGCGTCCCCACGACTGGCGTAAAGGGGATCACCTGCTCGCGCTGCTCGCCGCCAACGCCTCGAGCCATCCGGCCGAGATCGCCATGCGCGAACGCGACCGCGGCATCTGGCGCGAATACACCTGGCAGGATTATCACGACACGGTGTTTGCCTTCGCCGCCGGCCTCGAATCCCTTGGCGTGCGTCCCTTCGAGGTGGTGCAGATCATCGGCGACAACCGGCCGGCGCTCTATTTCGCCATGGTCGCGTTGGGGGCCTTGCGCGCCATCGCCTCGCCCGCCTATCCCGACGCCACGCCCGAGGAGATCGCACTGCTCGCCGAGCGCGAAGACGTGCGCTGTGCCGTCGTCGAAGACCAGGAGCAGGTCGACAAGCTGCTGCAGCTGGAAAAGGAGCACGGCGAACGCTACCGGCTCATCGTCTACGACGACCCCCGCGGTCTGGCGGGCAAGATGCCCGAGCGTTTCGTCGCCTTCGCCGAGGTCGTCGCGCGCGGGCGCGAGCGGCTCGCCGCCGACCCCATGCTGCGCCAGGCCCTACTCGAACGCCCTTCGCCCTACGACGTCGCCGTGCTACTGCATTCATCCGGCACTACCGGCACGCCCAAGGGGGTGCCCCTCAAGCACGGCCACGTGCTCTCGGCGGTACGCAATGCTGCGCAGGCGGGTTACTTCCAGAATGGCGACGTGCACGTCGCCTATCTGCCCATGGCGTGGGTGGGCGATTACATCTTCTCCGTCGGGGCGGCCTTCGCCCTGCGTTTCGCGGTGAACATCCCCGAGCGACAGGAAACGGTGATCCGCGACCTGCGCGAGATCGCCCCCACCGTCTTCTTTTCTTCGCCGCGTGCCTGGGCCGGCATGATCACCCGCATCCAGGTGGGCATGGACGAATCCACCCCGCTCAAGCGCCGACTCTACGAGCATTTCATGGCCTTCGCCATCGAGCTCGAGCGGCGGCGCCTGGCCGGCGACCCGCCCTCGCTCGGTGCACGGCTGTGGCGGGCGCTGGGCGAGTGGATGATCTATGGTCCGATCAAGGACCAGCTGGGGCTTGCCCGCGTACGGCGCGCCTACACCGCCGGCGAGGCGATCGGCGAGGACGACTTCCTCTTCCTGCGCGCCCTCGGCGTGCCGCTGCGCCAGTTCTACGGTCAGACCGAGAACTGTGCCCTGTGCGCCGCCCAGTCGGCCGACGATGTCAAGCTGCACACCGTCGGACGCCCCTTCCCCGGCGTGGAGGTGAAGATCGCCGACAGCGGCGAGATCCTCGTGCGCGGCGACAACGTCTTCGACGGTTACTACGACAATCCCAAGGCGAGCGAAGAGGCCCTGGAAGACGGCTGGCTGCACACGGGCGATGCCGGCTACTTCGAAGAAGATGGCTCGCTCGTCGTGCTCGGACGCTTGTCGGAAGTGGCCTACACCGCCGCCGGCGAGCGCTACGTCGCCACCTACGTCGAGAACCGCATCAAGTTCAGCCAGTACGTCAAGGACGTCTGCGTCATCGGCGAGAACCGTCCCTTCCTTTCCGCCATCGTCTGTATCGACCTCGAGGCGGTGGGGCACTGGGCGGAGGAACACGGCGTGCCTTACACCTCCTATGCCGACCTGTCGCAGAAGCCCGAAGTCTACGATTTGGTCGCTGGCGTCATCGCGCACGTCAACGATGTGCTGCCTTCGGGGCTGCGCATCCGCCGTTTCGTCAATTTGCACAAGCCCTTCGACCCGGACGACGGCGAAGTTACGCGCACGCGCAAGCTGCGTCGCAAGGTGATCTACGAGCGCTATGCGCCCATCCTCGAGGCGCTCTACGACCCGGCGCGTCGCGAGATCGACTTCCAAGCGACGATCACCTACGAAACCGGCGAGACCGGCGTCATCGCCCGCCGCTTGCGGCTGTACGACGTCGCCCCGCCGCAGGGAGAGTGAGATGGACTTCTTGTTTCTGGCCGAACTCTTCGTCAATGGCCTGAGCACCGGGCTCATGTACAGCCTCGTGGCGCTGGGCATCACCCTGATCTACAAGGCGAGCGGCGTGCCCAACCTGGCGCAGGGCGCGATGGTGATGCTCTCGGGCTACCTCGTCTGGGCCGTGGTGAGCCTCCTTTCCTGGCCGCTGTGGCTGGCGGTCGCGCTCGCGGTGGTGGGCATGTTCCTCTTCGGTCTGGCCACCGAGCGCTGGCTGCTGCGCCGCATGGTGGGGCAGCCGGTCATCATGATCGTCATGCTTACGCTCGGGCTGGACATCTTCCTGCGGGGTTTCGTGCCCGGACTGCTGGGTGCGGCGCCCAAACGGCTCGACCTGGGCATCGGTCTTGCGCCCATCATCGTGGCCGACGTCTTCGTCAACCGCGCCTACCTCGTCGGGGCGATCGGCGCCATGGTACTCATCGCCGCCGCCATGCTCTTTTTCCGCACGCGGCTCGGCACCAAGCTGCGCGCTGTCTCGGACGATCACGTCGCCAGCTGGGCCGTGGGTATCTCGGTGGAGCGCGCGATCGGCATCTCCTGGGGCATCGCCGGCGTGGCCGCCGTGGGGGCCGGTACCATCTGGGGCTCGGTGCAGGGGGTGGACTGGACCTTGTCTGCGTTGCTCTTTCCCGCCATCGCCGTGGTGATCCTGGGCGGTATCGACAGCCTCATCGGGGTATTCGTCGGCGGGCTGGTGGTAGGCGTGCTCGGCTCGGTGATCCCGGGCTATCTCGACCCCATCGTCGGCGGCGGCACGCGCGACGTCGTTACTTCCCTGCTGATCGTGCTCACCATCCTCTTCCGGCCCTACGGCATGTTCGGTCGCGAAGACATCGAGAGGGTCTGATCCATGTTCTACCGTCTCTCCGGCGTCCACCATACCCGCTACGAAGACACGCGTCGGCTGTGGCCCATTCCTGCCGACCGGCGGCTGGTGGCGGTGCTCTTCCTGCTCGCGCTCAGCGCCCCCCTGTGGCTCTCCGAGCTCTACCTGCAAAACTACCTCCTGCCCTGGCTCATCTGGAGCGCGGCCGTTCTGTCGCTGACGCTCCTCATGGGGGTCGCCGGGCAGCTGCACTTCGGCTACGCCGCGGTGATGGCCATCGGAGCCTATTCGGCGATCCACCTCGTGCGCCTGGGAGTGCCCTTCGAACTCGCCTTCATCGGGGCGGGGCTCGTCGCGGCGGTGATCGGTTGTCTGTTTGGGGCGGCAGCCCTGCGCGTCAAGGGGCTCTACCTCGTGATGGCCACGCTCGCCATGCAGTACCTCGTCGACTGGGTCATCGTGAACGTTCCGGCGATCTCGGGCGGGGCGCACGCCACGCTACAGGCGCCCGAAGCCCGCGTGCTCTTTTTCTCCTTGTCCGATGGACTCACTCGGTACTACTTCGCCTTCTTCTGGGCGGTGTTCATGACGCTTTTCCTGCTCAACACCAAGCGCACCAGTTTTGGACGGGCACTGGTGGCCATCCGTGACAAGGATTACGCCGCCTCGGTGATCGGCGTGAGCCCCTTCAAATACAAGCTGCTCGCGTTCTTCACCAGCTCGTTTTTCGGCGGCATGAGCGGGGCCGTGCTGGCCTTCTGCTTTTACCGGGCCGTGACGCCGGAGCAATTCGGTTTCAACGTCTCGACCCAGCTCGTGGCCATGGTGCTCGTCGGCGGCCTGGGCAGTGTGATCGGCGCCTATCTCGGTGCGGCCTTCGTGCTACTCACGCCGATGATCCTCTCCAACGGCATCGCGGCGCTGTCGGATGCCGGCTGGCTGTCGGTGTCGGCAAACCTGCTCGCGCACCTGCCGCTCATGATCTACGGCGCGCTCATCATCGGCTTTCTGCTCGCCGAACCGTTGGGGCTGGCGAAGCTCTACGACAACATCCGCAATTACTTTCTCGTGTGGCCGTTCAAGCACTCGCGCCGCTGATGGAAATTTCAGGTGGTTCATCACGACAAGGAGGAGACGTAATGGAAACGACGTTCAAGAAAGGCATGCTGGGGGCGCTATTCGCCACGGCTGTATTGGCCGGCGCGCCAGCACTGCAGGCGCAGGAGACGGTGAAGTTCGGCCTGTTCCACGACTTCACCAAGGTCTACACCTTCGTGGCCGACGAGTTCAGCCAGGGGCAGCGCGACTACCTCACGCTGATCAACGAGGAGGGTGGCATCAAGGGGCAGAAGTTCGAGGCCATCGTGCGCGACCACGGCAACGAGCCGCAGCGCGGCCTGGAGCTCTACAACCGCGCGCGCGAGGAAGGCGCGATCTACTTCATGTTCCTGAGCACGCCGGTGGCCAACGCCGTCGTACCGCGGGCGTTGCAGGACAAGGTGGTACTGGGTACGCCGCTGCACGGGCGAGGTGACGCCATGGTGGGCGAGGCCTTCCCCTACGTCTTCCCCATGATGGCCACTTACTGGTCGCAGGCGACGCGTCTGCTCAAGTACGTCGAGGACACCCAAGGGGGGCTCAAGGGCAAGAAAATCGCGCACGTGCACATCGATACTCCCTTCGGGCGTGAGCCTTTGCCCATCTTGCAAAAGCTCGCGGAGCAGAAGTCCTTCGAGTTGCGCACGTTCGCTTATCCGAGCCCGGGTAATGAGCAATCGGCGGTATGGTCGGACGTTCGACGGTATCGTCCCGACTTCGTGCTGATCTGGGGAGCGGGCAACTCGCAGATGGTGTCGGTGCGCGAAGCAGTGCGCAACGGCATCGATCCGGCGAAGATCCTGTCGGTGGTCTGGCTCACCGAGACCGACATGAAGAACATCGGCGAGAGCACGGCCATCGGCATCAAGCGCGTCGAAGTGGTGCAGCCCGGCCGCGATCATCCCATCATCCAGCGCATCCTCGACAAGGTCTACAAGACCGGCAAGGGCGCCGGGCCAGAAGCGCGAGTGGGTAACACCTACTACAACTACGGCGTGGCCGACATGGTGATCGCGACCGAAGGGGCCAAACTCGCCCTGGAAAAACTCGGTCCGCCGCTCACCGCCGAAAAACTCAAGGCAGGGTTGGAGATGGTGAACAATCTCGACACCCAAGGCTTCATGCCACCCGTGACGATCACGCCGCAAGATCACCAGGGTGGCGGTCAGGCGCGCGTGTCGCAGTGGGACGGCAAAGCCTGGGTTCCCGTGAGCGATTGGGCTGCGGCCTATCAGGACGTGGTGTGGGAAGAAGCCCGCGCGAGCGCGGCGAAGTTCAGCCAGGCGAAATGAGGGGAGGCGGCGCCGGGGATGTCCCCGGCGCCGTACAGGGAGCGAGCATGAGCCAAACGGGCGATACGCGCGGCACGGCCCCCGTGCTGCTGCGGCTATCCAACGTCGAGGTGGTCTACGACAAGGTATTCCTGGCGATCAAGGGGATCTCGCTCGAGATCCGCGAGGGGGACATGGTGGCCTTGCTCGGCGCGAATGGCGCCGGCAAGAGCACCACGCTGAAATCGGTGAGCGGTCTGCTCGCGCCCGAGCGGGGCGAGGTGACCCGCGGGCACATCGAGTTCGCCGGTCGCGATCTGGGCACGATGCCCGCGCCGCAGCGCGTGCACCTGGGTATCGCCCACGTGCTCGAGGGGCGGCGCGTCTTCGGGCATCTCACGCCGGAGGAAAACCTCATCGCCGCCTACCGGGGGCGCGACCAGCGCCGCTACCTGCAGCTGCGAGACATGGTCTATGGTTACTTCCCGCGCCTGGTCGAGCGGGCGAAGTCGAAGGCGGGCTACCTCTCCGGTGGCGAGCAGCAGATGCTCGCCATCGGGCGTGCGCTCATGACCGAGCCGAAACTGCTGATGCTCGACGAGCCGAGCCTGGGGCTCTCGCCCTTGCTCGTCAAGGAGATTTTCGGCATCATCCGCGCGATCAACGAGAAAGAGCGCATGAGCGTCCTCCTCGTGGAGCAGAACGCCGTGGCGGCCCTGAACGTGGTGCAGTATGCTTACGTCGTCGACCAGGGGCGCATCGTGATGGACGGTCCTGCCGAGGTGCTACGGCAAAACCCCGATATCCAAGATTTTTACCTGGGGGGCAGTCACGCCGTCGATTACCACAACGTCAAGCACTACCGCCGGCGCAAGCGCTGGCTCGCTTGAAGTGGCGAGGGCGCGGCCGCCGCGGCTGCGCCCATTACTCCCGATCGGGCAAGCCGATCATGGTGGCCGTCATCAACGCCACCTGCTCGCGCCCGTCCGCGCGTTCCATCCAGCCTTCGCCCAGACACACCGTGAGGGTGCGTCCGGCACGCACCACGCGCCCCACCGCCACCAGGCGATCGCCCTTGGCGGGGGCGAGCAGGTTGGTCTTGATTTCCACCGAGAGCACCGCATGGCCGGGAGGCATGAGCGAATAGGCGGCATAGCCGAGCGCGCTGTCGAGGACGGTGATGACGACCCCGGCGTGCAGGAAGCCGTGCTGCTGCGTCAGATCGGCGCGAAAGGGCAGAACGATCTCCACTTCGCCCGGTTCGACCCGGGTGATCTCGGCGCCAAGGGTCTGCATCACGCGCTGGCGGGAGAAACTATCGCGCACGCGGGCCACGTAGTCGGGATCGACGGCAGTGAAAGGCATGAATTTCTCCTGGACAGGAAATCGAACCGTGATTTTAATCGAGGGAAAAGCGGATTCGATCGAAACGGGCGAATGGTGTAACGAAGTTTGACAGCAGCGCTCGATGTGCTTTAGAATCCACGGGATTTTTCGCAGGGGGTGGCCGCTGTGGGCACGGGTTTGATGCGCCTCGCGGCATGGCAGTTGGTTGTCGGGCTGCTCGTCGTGCTGGCGGCTTGGGCCGTGGCCGGGGAGGCGGTGGGTCGATCGGCGGCGATCGGAGCGCTCTCGGTGTGTATCCCCAATGCCGCGTTCGCCGCTTATCTGACGTTGCGCGCATGCTTGGGCTCACCCTCGGCAGTCGGATTCTTGGCCGGTGAGTTTTTGAAGATCGCCGCCATCGTGCTGTTGCTGTTCGCGTTCGTGCGACAGGGGGCCGTGGAGAGCTGGCCGGCGCTGCTCGCGGGCTTGATCGTGGCGCTCTATGCGAACGTGGCGGTTGCTGGATTTTTACGCAAAATCTGAGGGAAAAGCATGACTGCAAGCGCACAGGGGCCAACGGCGTCCGAATATGTCGTCCATCACTTGACCCACTTGAATACCCTGGGTGGGCCGCAGAAAGACATCGTCGACTTTTCGGTGATCAATCTCGATACGCTCTTTTTTTCGGTTCTGCTGGGATGGCTGACGGTCTACCTCCTGTATCGGGCGGCGAGAAAAGCCACATCCGGCGTGCCGACGCGCTTTCAGGCGGCGGTCGAGATCCTGGTCGAGATGGTTGCCGATCAGGCCAAGGGGGTGATTCACAGCGCCGAATCGCGCAAGTTCGTCGCGCCTCTCGGGCTGACCGTGTTCATCTGGATTTTTTTCATGAACGCGATGGATCTGGTGCCGGTCGACCTATTGCCCCGTATCTGGGAAGGTATTTATGTGGCTGCCGGGGGTGATCCGCACCACGCTTATCTCCGCGTGGTGGCCACGGCGGACATCAATGCCACTCTGGGTATGTCCATCGGGGTTCTGCTCATCTGCATCTATTACAACGTCAAAATCAAGGGGTTCGGGGGGTGGTTGCACGAGCTCTTCACTGCGCCCTTCGGCAGCCATCCGCTGCTCTACCCGATCAACTTTCTCATGCAGATCATCGAGTTCCTTGCGAAAACGCTCTCGCACGGGCTGCGACTCTTCGGCAACATGTACGCCGGTGAGCTCATCTTCATTCTGATTGCGCTGCTCGGTGGTACCGCCACCGTGCTCGGTTTCGTCGGCCATGTCCTGGCCGGTACGGCGTGGGCCATCTTTCACATTCTGATCATCACCTTGCAGGCGTTCATCTTCATGATGCTGACGCTGGTCTATGTGGGACAAGCCCACGAGGGGCATTGAGCCGAGGCCGGTGGCGGGATCGCGTTTCGCTGCCGGCAGTCGCGCGTAAACGTTGTAAAATCTTGCTTTTCTTTTTTCGTCATCAACCACTAGGAGTCGTCATGGAAAACGTTCTGGGTCTCGTCGCGCTCGCCGCTGGTCTCATCGTCGGTCTTGGGGCCATCGGCGCCTGTATCGGTATCGCCATCATGGGGTCGAAATACCTCGAAGCCTCCGCCCGTCAGCCCGAGCTGATGAACGCGCTGCAAACCAAGATGTTCCTGCTCGCCGGTCTGATCGACGCGGCGTTCCTGATCGGCGTCGGTATCGCGATGATGTTCGCGTTCGCCAACCCGTTCCAGCTCTGATCCTCGGAGTCGTGAACGCCCATCCGTTTTTTCATAGGGGGCAGACGTCGTGAATTTGAACGCAACCCTCATCGCCCAGCTGGTGGTGTTCTTCATCCTCGGCTGGTTCACGATGAAATACGTGTGGCCGCCGATCGTCAAGGCGCTCGACGAGCGTTCGGCCAAGATCGCGGAGGGGCTGGCGGCGGCCGACAAGGCGAAGGCGGATCTGGCGCTCGCCGAGAAGAAAGCCGTCGAAGAACTGCGCAAGGCGCGCGAGGAGGCGGCCCAGCTGCGCGCGGCCGCCGACAAGCAGATCGCCAAGCTGATGGAAGAAGCCCGGGCGGAAGCGGCCCGTCTCATCGCTCAGGCGCGCGAAGCGGCCGAGCAGGAGGCGCGCGCCGCCGTCGAGCGGATCAAAGACGATCTGCGCGAGGAAGTTGCCCGGCTCGCCGTCGCCGGCGCCGAACGTATCCTGCGCCGCGAGATCGACGCCAAGGCTCACGCCGAGCTCTTGGCCAACCTCAAACAGGAACTCGTCTAAGCCATGGCCGAAAAAGTCACCATCGCTCGCCCCTATGCGGAGGCCGCGTTCTCGCTGGCGCTGGGGGCCGGTGCGCTGGAGGCCTGGTCGCAAGCGCTGGAGCGGCTCGCCGCCCTCGTCACCCTCGACGAGGTGCGTAGCGTCCTGCTCGATCCCAAGGTCGACGATGAAAGCAAGGCGGGTCTGCTCCTGGATCTCGCCGGAGTCGACCAGCAACTGCCCGAAGCGGTGCGGAATTTCGTGCAGATGTTGGTAAAGAACGACCGTGTCTTGCTGTTACCGGAGATCCATGCGCTGTTCGTCGCCCGGAAGAACGATCACGAAGGCGTCGCCGTCGCCAAGGTCACGAGCGCGTTTGCGCTCGACGAGGCGACTCGGGAACGTCTCAGGCAAGACCTGGAAGCCCATTTCAAGAAAAAACTGCAACTCGAAATCACCGTCGATCCGGAGCTGATCGGAGGGGTGCGGGTGCAGGTGGGCGACGAAGTGATCGACGCTTCCGTACGTGGCAAGCTCGCGAACCTGGCCGCTGCGCTCAAAATCTAGGAGTCATTCGATGCAACTCAATCCCTCTGAAATCAGCGACCTGATCAAGAGCCGGATCCAGAACCTGCAGCTGTCCGCCCAGGCCCGCAACGAGGGCACCGTGGTGTCGATCGCCGACGGCATCTGCCGTATCCACGGTCTGGCCGACGCGATGCAGGGCGAAATGCTGGAGTTTCCCGGCAATACCTACGGACTCGCGCTCAACCTGGAGCGTGATTCGGTCGGTGCGGTGGTGCTCGGCGACTACGAGCATATCTCCGAAGGCGATACGGTCAAGGCCACCGGCCGCATCCTCGAAGTGCCGGTCGGTCCCGAACTGCTCGGACGCGTAGTCAATGCGCTGGGTCAGCCGATCGACGGCAAGGGTCCGATCGAGGCCAAACTCACCGACAAGATCGAGAAAGTCGCCCCTGGCGTCATCTGGCGTAAATCGGTGTCCCAGCCGGTGCAGACGGGCCTCAAGGCCGTCGATACGATGATCCCGATCGGCCGTGGCCAGCGCGAGCTGATCATCGGCGACCGCCAAACCGGTAAGACTGCAGTGGCCGTCGACACGATCATCAACCAGAAAGGCCAGAACATGTACTGCATCTACGTGGCGATCGGGCAGAAAGCCTCGACGATTGCCAACGTGGTGCGCAAGCTCGAAGAACACGGTGCGATGGAGTACACCACCGTGGTGGCCGCCTCGGCTTCCGATTCAGCTGCCATGCAGTATCTGGCTGCCTACGCCGGCTGCACCATGGGTGAATACTTCCGCGACCGCGGTCTGGATGCCCTCATCATTTACGACGACCTGACGAAACAGGCTTGGGCCTATCGTCAGATTTCGCTCCTGCTGCGTCGTCCGCCGGGGCGGGAAGCTTATCCGGGGGACGTGTTCTACCTGCATTCGCGGCTGCTGGAGCGCGCTGCTCGGGTCAACGAGCAGTACGTCGAAAACTTCACCAAGGGTGAGGTCAAGGGCAAAACCGGCTCGCTCACGGCACTGCCGATCATCGAGACGCAGGCCGGTGACGTTTCCGCCTTCGTGCCGACCAACGTGATCTCGATCACCGACGGTCAGATCTTCCTCGAAACCGATCTCTTCAACGCCGGCATCCGTCCGGCGGTCAACCCCGGCATCTCGGTGTCGCGGGTGGGGGGTGCGGCCCAGACCAAGGTCATCAAAAAGCTCTCGGGTGGGATCCGGACCGACCTCGCGCAGTATCGAGAGCTGGCGGCGTTCGCCCAGTTCGCATCCGATCTCGACGAGGCCACCCGCAAGCAGCTCGAGCGCGGCCGCCGCGTCACGGAACTGCTGAAACAGCCGCAATACTCGCCGATGAACATCGCGCAGATGGCGGTGTCGCTGCTGGCGGTCAACAACGGCTACTTCGATGACGTTCCCGTGGAAAAAGTGCTGGCGTGCGAGCATGACATGCACCAGTACGTGGCGCAGCAGCTGCCCGAAGTGATCGAGCGCATTCTGAAGACGGGCGAGCTTTCCGCGGAGGACGAAGCGCGTCTCAAGGATGCGATCGCCGCGTTCAAGAAATCCTGGGTCTGAGCGCACGGGCCACGGCACTAGGAGAAACGGGATATGGCCGGTAGCAAAGAGATACGAGGCAAGATCAAGAGCGTGCAGAACACGCGCAAGATCACCAAAGCCATGGAAATGGTGGCGGCCTCCAAGATGCGCAAAGCTCAGGAGCGGATGCGGACGGCCCGTCCCTACGCCGAGAAGATCCGTCGGCTCGCCGCCCATCTGTCGCATGCCACCGTCACCGAGTTTCGCCATCCTTTCCTCATCCAGAGGAAGCCGGTGAAGCGGGTCGGGCTCGTGCTCGTGACGACGGACAAAGGGCTTTGCGGTGGCCTCAATACCAACATCCTGCGGCACACCGTCAACACCATGAAGTCTTGGCAGGAAAACGGGGTCGAGGACATTCGCGTGGTGGCGATCGGCAACAAGGGCCTGGGGTTCATGCAGCGCATCAAGGCCAACGTCGTGGCCGAACGCACCCATCTGGGTGACCTGCCACATCTCGACCAGATCATCGGACCGGTGCGCGTGCTGCTCGACGCCTATACCGCCGGTGAGATCGAGGCGGTGCATCTGGCTTATACCCGTTTCGTCAATACGATGAAACAGGAGCCGGTGGTCGAGCAGCTGCTGCCACTGACCGGTGAGCGGCTAGGGGCGCCGGAGCATGCGTGGGATTACCTCTACGAGCCCGATCCCCAGTCGATCATCGAGGAGCTGCTGGTACGCTATCTCGAGACGATCGTCTATCAGGCGGTGGCCGAGAACATGGCCTCCGAGCAGAGCGCCCGGATGGTGGCGATGAAGGCGGCTTCCGACAATGCGGGCAACGTGATCAAGGAGCTGCAGCTCATCTACAACAAATCGCGGCAGGCGGCGATCACGAAAGAGCTCGCCGAGATCGTCGGCGGCGCGGCGGCGGTGTGACGGACAATGCACAATCGAGGAAATACACGATGACAACGGGTACGATCGTTCAATGCATCGGCGCGGTGGTGGACATCCAGTTCCCCCGCGATGCGATGCCGAAAATCTACGAAGCCTTGAAGCTGGAAGATACGAGCGAGTTTGCCGAGACCGGGCTCACGTTCGAGGTGCAGCAGCAGATGGGCGATGGTGTCGTTCGTACCATCGCCTTGGGTTCGAGCGACGGGCTGCGCCGCGGCATGAAAGTCAAGGCGACCGGCGCACCGATCTCGGTGCCCGTGGGGCATGGCACGCTCGGTCGGATCATGGACGTGCTGGGACGGCCCATCGACGAGGCCGGTCCCATCCAGGCCGACGAATACCGTTCGATCCACCAGAAAGCGCCGAAATTCGATGAGTTGTCTCCTTCGGTGGAGCTTCTCGAAACGGGCATCAAGGTGATCGACCTCATTTGCCCCTTTGCCAAAGGGGGTAAGGTGGGTCTGTTCGGTGGTGCCGGCGTGGGCAAGACCGTGAACATGATGGAGCTCATCAACAACATCGCCAAGCAGCACTCGGGCCTGTCGGTGTTCGCCGGTGTGGGTGAGCGCACCCGCGAGGGCAACGACTTCTACCACGAGATGAAGGAGTCGAACGTCCTCGACAAGGTGGCGATGGTCTTTGGTCAGATGAACGAGCCGCCGGGTAACCGTCTGCGCGTGGCACTCACGGGCCTGACCATGGCGGAGAAGTTCCGTGACGAAGGACGTGACATCCTCTTCTTCGTCGACAACATCTACCGCTACACGCTGGCCGGTACCGAAGTGTCGGCGCTGCTCGGGCGGATGCCTTCGGCGGTGGGTTATCAGCCGACGCTCGCCGAGGAGATGGGCAAGCTGCAGGAGCGCATCACCTCGACCAAGGTGGGTTCGATCACCTCGATCCAGGCGGTGTACGTGCCGGCGGACGACCTGACCGACCCTTCGCCCGCTACTACCTTCCTCCACCTCGACTCGACCGTGGTGCTGTCGCGCGACATCGCCGCATTGGGGATCTACCCGGCGGTCGATCCGCTCGATTCCACTTCGCGTCAGCTCGATCCACTCATCGTGGGTGAGGAACACTATACCGTGGCACGTGCCGTTCAGGCGACGTTGCAGCGCTACAAGGAACTGCGCGACATCATCGCCATTCTCGGGATGGACGAGCTTTCGCCGGAAGACAAACTGGCCGTGGCGCGGGCGCGTAAGATTCAACGCTTCCTGTCTCAGCCCTTCCACGTGGCCGAAGTGTTCACCGGCAGCCCCGGCAAGTTCGTTCCGCTCAAGGAGACGATCCGTGGCTTCAAGATGATCGTCGAAGGCCAGTGCGACGACATTCCCGAGCAGGCGTTCTACATGGTCGGTACCATCGACGAAGCGATGGAGAAGGCCAAGCAACTGCAATGACGATCTTGGCCGCCGTCGCCTGACGGTGGCCAGGCTCGTGCGTCGCGACCTTTCGGCCGCGGCGTATTCGACGAGGGGATGAAAAGATGGCAATGACCGTACACGTCGACGTCGTGAGCGCCGAAGAGCAGATCTTTTCGGGGCTCGCGGAGATGATCGTGCTGCCGGGGGAATCGGGCGAACTGGGGGTGCTGCCGGGCCACGCGCCTCTGCTCTCTCGTATTCGCCCTGGAGCGGTGCGCATCAAGGTGCCCGATCGTGACGAACCCGAGATCATCTTCGTGGCCGGTGGCATGCTGGAGGTTCAGCCCAATCTTGTCACGGTGCTTGCCGACACGGCGATCCGGGGGCGGGATCTGGACGAAGCGCGGGCGATGGAAGCCAAGCGCCGAGCCGAGGAGGCGCTTGCCAACCAGCAGGCCAAGATCGACTACGCACGGGCGCAGTCCGAACTGCTCGAAGCCGTGGCGCAGTTGCAGACCATCGAGCAGATCAAGCGCCTGAAGAACCGCGTGGGCGGACCTTGATCGCGCCTACATGTGCCTTGTACGTGAAAAGGGCCGCTCGAAGCGGCCTTTTTCATGTCGGGTGCTTTTTGCCGCCATCCAGCCGTTCGATCCGTTGGCGGAGCCGATCGAGGGCACGGACCAGCATGGCCGTTTCTTCCTTCAGCCGTTCATGCTCGGCGGAGGTGGGTAGCAAGCCCTTCTCTTCTTTCAGGGCTTCGATCAAGTTGGCCGCAAGTGCTTCGCTGGCGTTGCGCAGGGCGGTAAGGCCGGCGCGGAGTAAGCCGAGTAGCCGCAAGCCGACGATGGGGCCGAAACGCTCGGCGAACCAGCGCTCGAGCGCCGGCGTGGGTTCGGAGAACGCCTTGGCGAGCAGCTCGGCGATCGCCGCCTCGCCCTCGACATGGGTGCGTATCGCTGATTCGCGATCGAGCAGCCGGCGGCGCAGGAGTTCGTCGAGCCGTAGGCGAATGGTCACGGCGGGGTGGGATGTGGCATCGGACAGCAACCGCCCGTTCTCGGCGATCTTCAGCCCTAGGGGGGGCAAGGGGTCGATCTCGATGCGTATCGCGGCGCCCACGTGGGCGGCGAGCCGCTCCCGCCACCAAGGGACTTCGTCGAGGTGACGATCGAGCGCTGCGGTCAGCACGCCTTGCCACATGGTTCAGGCGATCGGTTGGATGCCGGCAAGGCGCCAGCCTCCGCCTCCCTCGGGCTTGACGAGATGCCAGTATTCGGCGAAGGGCTGCGGAGGAGCATCGGAGGATTCACGCAGACTGCCGGAGAATTCGACCGTGGCGACGTAGTGCCCGTCTTCGCGGGTGAGATCGACGAGGCGCGCTTCCAGCAGCGCAATGTCGGTCTTTTCGCCGGGATTCTGGCCGCCCTGGCGGCGTAGGTCGGCGAGCAGTTCGGGCGTGACGAGAGCGGCGATGGTTTCCCAGTCACCGCGATCGTGCGCCGCCTGTAGTTCGACGAAACGCCGCTTGGCTTCGGTGAGGAAGGCGGCTTCGTCGAGCTGGGCGCGTAGGTCGGTAGTATTCGAATCGCCAACGGAGAAGGAGGTGCTCGGGGCGCGTGGTGCTGCGGCGGGCTCGCTCATCGTGCGTTGGGTGGGGCCGGCATAGGCCGGTTCGGGTGTGCGCCGTGCCCCGGCGAAGCGGCGAAAGAGGGCGAAGAGCACCACGGCGAAGAGCACGAGGAGGAGCAGCGAGCCGAGTTCTTCGCCCAGGCCAAGGTGGTGGAAGAGCGCCGCCAATCCTAGGCCAGCGGCAAGACCGGCGAGCGGCCCCATCCAGGAGCGCTTGGGCGCGGGCTGGGGGGTTGTGCTGGGTTGTTGCGCCGGAGTCTGGCGTTGGGTGGGTGCCTGGGTGGGAGACGCCGGACTCGTCGGTTTCGTGGCGGGGGTGATGTTGCGCTGCATGCCGCCTCCGCCGAGCCGTCGGGCTTCGGCTACGTCGAAAACCGTGAAAGAGGCGAAGATCGCGAGCAAGAGAGAGAGCAAGGGTCGTTTCATGGGGCCTCCTTGGGGTTGGATCTCACAGTTTACGGCCGAGGTGCAGGGCGACCACGCCGGCGGTGAGATTGTAATAATCGACACGGCGAAAGCCGATGCGTTCCATCATCGCCTTGAGCGTTTCCTGGTCGGGATGTACACGGATCGATTCGGCGAGGTAGCGGTAGCTCTCGGCGTCGTGGGCGATTTTGCCGCCGAGCCAGGGGAGCACCTTGAAGGAATAGAGGTCGTAGGCCGGCGAGAGCGGGGCCCAAACGTGGGAGAATTCGAGCACGAGGAGCCGTCCGCCGGGTTTGAGCACGCGGTGCATCTCGGCGAGCGCCGCTTCTTTGTGCGTCATGTTGCGCAGGCCGAAAGCGACGCTGACGCAATCGAAACGGTTGGAAGGGAAGGGGAGCGCTTCGGCGTCGCACTGCGCTGTCGGCACCAGCAGCCCCTCGTCCAGGAGCCGGTCGCGCCCGCGGGCGAGCATGGCGCCGTTGATGTCGGTAAGCCAGACTTCACCGGTGGGGCCGACGCGCCGGGCGAAGGCCAACGCCAGGTCGCCCGTGCCGCCGGCGATGTCAAGCACCTTGTCGCCGCGGCGCACGCCGGAGAGGGTCACGGTGAATTTCTTCCACAGGCGGTGCAGGCCGAGCGACATGAGGTCGTTCATCAGGTCGTACTTGCCGGCGACCGAGGAAAATACCCGGCCGACGAGGCGTTTTTTTTCGGTTTCAGGCACTTGGCGAAACCCGAAGTCGGTGACCTCGTTCATGGGGTACGCGGTCCTTTGCAGCATGATGGCACAGGATCAATGATAACGCATTCGGTTTCCAAGGAGCCGGTGATTCGACTCGGAAGCGGTGCATCGGCTTGCGGCGTGGGAAACCGCTGCCGCGGGTCGCCCGAATACCCGGCTGAGCGCATGGCATCGGTGCGCGGCTGCCTGCTGCTCTTCGTGACCAGGCGCGTCGGTCGCGTTCCGCCCGCTTCGCTGTTGCCCCGTACTGGACGATTGCTACACGGGTGCCGAGCGTGTGCCGCGTTCGTACCAGCCGCGGGTGCGACGCACGAATTTCACGACCAGCAGCATGGCCGGCACTTCGATCAGCACGCCGACCACCGTGGCGAGCGTCGCCCCGGAGGAGAGGCCGAAGAGGCTGATCGCCGTGGCCACCGCCAGTTCGAAGAAGTTGGAGGCGCCGATTAGGGCCGACGGGCAGGCGACGGCGTAGTCCTCGCCCAGGGCGCGGTTGAGGCCGTAGGCGAGCGCGGCGTTGAAGGCGACCTGCACCACGATGGGCACGGCCAGCAGTGCGATCACCAGGGGCTGGGCAAGGATGGCTTGCCCCTGGAAAGCGAAGATCAGCACCAGGGTGGCAAGGAGCGCCGCGGTCGACCATGGTGCGATGCGGCGCATCGCCGCGGCAAAGGCCGCCTCGCCGCGTTTCATGAGCCGTGTGCGCCAGATCTGGGCGAGGATTACGGGAAGGACGAGGTAGAGGAGCACCGAGGCGACGAGCGTCTGCCAGGGCACCGTGATCGCCGACAGGCCGAGCAAGAATCCGACGAGCGGCGCGAAGGCGAAGATCATGATGAAATCATTGATCGCGACTTGGGTGAGGGTAAAGAGCGGGTCGCCGTCGGCGAGTCGGCTCCAGACGAAGACCATCGCGGTGCATGGGGCGGCAGCGAGCAGGATGAGTCCGGCGAGATAGGCGTCGATCTCGCCGGCCGGCAGCCATGGCGCGAACAGTTGGCGCAGGAAAATCCAGCCGAACAGGGCCATCGAAAAGGGTTTGACCAGCCAATTGACGAAGAGCGTCACGCCGATGCCGCGCGTGTGGCGTCGGATGTCGTGCAGAGCGCTGAAATCGACTTTCACCAGCATGGGGATGATCATGATCCAGATGAGGAGGCCCACCGACAGGTTGATTTCGGCGACCGACCAGCGCGAGAGCGTGGCGAACGCGCCTGGCAGCGCTTGGCCGAGCCCGACGCCGGCGCCGATGCACAGCAGCACCCAGAGGGTGAGGTAGCGTTCGAAGAACCCCAAGGGGGAGTCGTGGCCGGAGGCGGAAGACGTGGCGTGCGTTGTGCTCATGAACGAGTTCCTCGTTTACAGCCCAAGAGCCTGGCGAACGGCAGGCACCAGCCGGGTGCGGATTTCGTCGCGTACTTCGAGGAAACGTGCGAGCGGCTGCCCCATCGGGTCGGGGAAGGAAACGTGCAGCCGTGGCACCGGGCGGGGGAAGGCGGGGCAGGATTCCTTGGCGTCGTCGCAGACGGTGACGACGAGCTCGACCGGTTCGTCGAGCACGGCGTCGAGGGATTTGGGCACGAGCCCATCGGCCGGCAGGCCGGCGAGGCGCAGCGCGGCGAACACTTCGGCCGGCACTTCGTTCGCCGGCCGGGTGCCCGCCGAAATCGCCCGCACCGCGGGAGCGAGGTCGTGCGTGAGAATGACTTCTGCCAGTTGCGAGCGGCAGGCATTGTGCGTGCACAGCACGAGCACGGTCTTCGTCATCGTCATGTTCCTTGGGGCGCAGGGAGGGTCGTCGGAGGGAGTTTTTCGCTGGGTCCGGTTGCCGCCCCAGAGAGGCAAGTGACCCCGCCGCAGCAGTTCTGCGTGAGGAAGGCAAGGAGTTCGTCCATCGTCTCGTAAGCAGCGGCGTAGCGCAGGTACCGCCCCTCTTTGTGCCGGCGGATGAGACCGACGCGGTTCAGATGCGCGAGGTGGAAGGACAGTGTGGTGGGAGGCAGGCCGAGCGCTTCGCTCAGTTCGTTCGGATAGCGACCCTGCGGCCCAGCTTCGACGAGCAGGCGGAAGATGGCGAGCCGCGTTTCGTGCCCCAGCGCGGCGAGGAGTTCGGCAGCAAGTAACATTTCCATATTTCCATTATTGTTGAAGTATTGAATGATGTCAAGCATGCGATACCCGAAAAACCGTTCACCGACTATCCTGAGTCGACCAGGCGGTCGATGTGCCCGGCGCAGATGTGGAGGGAGGGGCAATGAACGGGGAACGAAAAAGGGCAGGGGCGTGGGACGTCTTGTTCGTCTTTCTGCGCCTGGGGCTGACGTCGTTCGGCGGGCCGATCGCGCATCTGGGCTATTTTCGCGAGGAGTTCGTGGTGCGCCGTGGCTGGCTCGACGAGCGGGAATATGCCGATCTGGTGGCGCTGTGCCAGTTCCTGCCGGGACCGGCGAGCAGTCAGGTGGGAATGGCATTAGGCTATCTGCGGGCCGGCTACGGCGGGGCGCTCGCCGCCTGGCTCGGGTTCACCCTGCCCTCGGCGGTGGCGATGATCCTGTTCGCGCTGGGCCTGACGCACTACGCCCAGGCGGTTCCCGCCGGCGTCTTGCACGGTTTGAAAGTGGCGGCGGTGGCGGTGGTGGCGCAGGCGGTGTGGGGCATGGCGCGCACGCTGTGTCCCGATGCGCGGCGCGTGACGCTGATGACGGTGGCGGCGTGCTGCGTCGCGCTCGCGCCGCTGGCTTGGGTGCAGGTGGCGGTCATCGCGGCGGCGGGCGTGGCCGGTTTGGCACTACTCCCAGGGCGGGAATTACCGCCGCCCGAGCCGTTGCCGATCGCGATGCGACGGCGGATCGGCCTCTTTTGGCTCGCGCTCTTCGCCGCGCTGCTCATGGTCCTGCCGCTGCTCGCCCACTTGACCGAAAACCCCACGCTCACGCTCGTCGATGCATTCTACCGCGCCGGCGCGCTCGTCTTCGGCGGAGGGCACGTGGTGCTGCCGCTGCTGCAGGCGGAGACGGTGCCGCGCGGCTGGGTGGACGCGCAGACGTTCCTCGCCGGCTACGGGGCGGCGCAGGCGGTGCCGGGGCCGCTCTTCACCTTCGCGGCTTTTCTCGGTGCCGTTCGCGAGATACCGCCGGCGGGCTGGACGGGCGGTCTGCTCGCGCTCACCGCGATTTTCCTGCCTTCGTTCTTCCTGATCCTCGGCGCACTGCCGTTCTGGGCGAAATGGCGCCACCTGCGGCACACGCAGGCGGCGCTCGCCGGCGTCAATGCCGCAGTGGTCGGCCTCCTGCTTGCCGCGCTCTATCAGCCGGTGTGGACCAGCGCGATCCTGCAGCCGCAGGATTTCTGTCTCGCGCTCGTCGCCTTTGTCGCGCTGCTCTTCTGGCGCGTGCCGCCTTGGGCAGTGGTCGGCGGGTGCGGTTTCCTGGGTGGGGTGCTGGGGTGAGGGAAGGGTTGCAGCGATGTGCCGTTGACATCACCATGTAACCTGACGTGCTTACTCTGCCGCCGTCGTCCCGATCGGGACTCGTGCCGCAGGAGCCGTCATGACCCTTGCCGTTGCCGTGCAACACCAGCGCGCCGCTTTGCCGGCGCTGGGGCGCTATGAACTGGCGCTCGCCGCGAGCGAGCTCGACGTGTATGAGGCGCAGCGTCTGCGCTACCGCGTCTTTCACGATGAACTCGGGGCGCGTTTGACGAGCCGTATTCCTGGGCTCGATTGCGATTTCTTCGATCCGTATTGCGAGCACCTCATCGTGCGCGACCGGGTGGAGCAGCGCGTGGTCGGCTGCTATCGCGTGCTCACGCCGGAAGGGGCGAAGCGCGTGGGCGGCTTGTATTCCGAGCAGGAATACGATCTGGTGCGCCTCGACCCCTTGCGCGAGCGCATGGTGGAGGTGGGGCGCGCCTGCATCGCGCCGGGGCATCGTCACGGTGGGGTGATTGCGCTGCTCTTCGCGGGGCTGGCGAGTTATCTGGACGTGCGCGGGTACCGCTATCTCTTCGGCTTGGCGTCGGTGCCGCTGCATGGCGGGATCGATGCGGTTCAGGCCCTGTTCGCGGCGCAGTGGGCGGCGCACGCTGCGCCGATCGAATACCACGTCACGCCGCGCCAGCCGCTGCCGGAAGTCGGGGGAGCGTCGAGCGTCGAGCCGGCGCCTTGCCCACCGCTCCTCAAGGCTTATCTCAACGCAGGGGCGTGGTTGTGTGGAGCACCGGCGCTGGATGCGGATTTCCAGTGCGCGGACGTGCCGGTTCTGCTGTCGGCCGAGCGCATTTCGCGGCGCTATGCGCGGCATTTCCGGGCAGAGGTGGGGAGGATGGGTTCCGGGGGATGAGGGGCATTCTGTGGTGGTTCATTCCTGTGGGCGCTGCGCTTGGCCGTGGGGGGGTCGTTTGTCTTCTTGAATGTCATCGTCGCGCAATCTTTCCGCGTCAGACTCGGAACATCTTGGTGGGAGCAGGGGACGAGGATGCGCAAGGAAGAGGCGGTGGCCGCGCTGGGGCAGCGCTCTTTGCTCTTGCCCGGTTGGGTCCGGGCGGCGCTGGCGGCGAACGACCGGCTCAAATTGTATCTGTCGCTGCTGCAGGAGGCGGCGCGGCACGCCACCGAGCCGCAGGCGGTGGGGACGGACTGGTCGGCCGAGTTCGTCCGGGCGGGGGTGAGGGAAACGGGATGGCTGCAGGAATTGGTGCGCAGCGCCTATTTCGACGATGGGGTGTTGATGCTGCGCCACCTCGATCGTTGGCGTGAGTCGGTGGCGACCGACCTGCAGACGATGGCGCGCCCCGTGTGCGAGGCCGACCACCCGGCGCCGGCCGATCTGGTAGCGCGGCGTGATGTCTGGCTCGAGTTCCTGCGCGGGCTCGATCCGCAGGAGGGGTTGGAACCCGAGCAGCTCACTGCGTTGACGCACGGCGAGCGTGATCGCGGCGACAGCCTGCACCTGCTGGTGATGGACTTGCACAAGGCGCTCAATGTGCTGGCCCGGGAGATCGCCACCGAGGAGCTCGACGGGGCCCACGTCTGGGGGCTCGCGCCCGAGGATCGGTCGCTCGTGCGCGCCTTCATGCGCGGACTGCGTCGCACCGCGCCGCTCAAATTCTCTCACCCGGGGTTGGACACGGCTGCGACCCGCGACGGGCCCCGCCTGCTCATCCAGAACGACATCGGCACGAACGACGTTCACGTGCTGGTGGTGACGGTGGAGGAGTGGGAGATCCGCTTGACTTATTCGGATCTGCATCGGGGGCGTTTCCGGTTCTTCCAGCGTTTGCTGGAGGAGATCGGTTTCACCTGGACGGTGCAGACGTCCGCCGCCGGTTCCGGCTTGAACGAAGGACGGCCTTACGTGGTGGGGGAGGCGGTATTTCGCGGACAGGATCGCGCCGCGCTCGAGGCGGCGCTGGAAGCGTTGGGCGCGAAGATCGTATTCGTGATCGACTGGAACCGGGCGCGCAAGCGGCTACAGCAGTTCGTCGGCAAGGAAGAGGCGCGGGCGTTGCTCTACCGCGCGGCCAAGGAGGAGTGCGGACACATGGGCTGGTTGCTGGCCGGCGGCGAGCGCCTGGTGTTTTCGGCCATGCAGTCGGTCGATGGCGAAGCCTTTCGCATCGGTGAGCGGCTCGACGAGGTGCTGGGGCCGCAGGCGGCGAGCGAGTATCTCTTCGCCCTGATGCGCGTGTCGACCCGGATACTGCTCGAACGTCAGCCGCCCGATCTGGTCGCCGACGAGGCGCGCATCCTGCTCGCCCGTCTGCTGCGGCAGCGTACTTTCGAACTGGATCTGCTCGCCGAGCATGCGGCGTACACCCACGCCATTGCTCGCGAGGTCTGCGCCGCCCTGGAGGAGGCCGACCCCGCGGCGCTCGAAGCGCAGGTGCAGCGCGGCAAGCAGTGGGAGCGTGAGGCCGATCACCTCCTGATGCAGGCGCGCGAGCGGGCGGAGCAGCACGCGCGCTGGCAGCCGCTGGTGCGCTTGATGGAGCATGCCGACGACGTGGCCGATGCGCTCGAGGAGGCGCTCTTCCTGCATACCCTGCTCTTCGTGGAGCCCTTGGCCGGACTTTCGCCGGGGGCGAGGGAGCCTTTGATCCGGCTGGCGGACACGACGCTGGCGGCGATCCAGGATTTGGTGCGTGCGGTCGAGATTGCCCGCTCGATGAGCGTGCAGGGCGAGGCCGAGGATGGGGACGCGTTCCTGCAGACGCTGTGGCGCATCTTGCGTGCCGAGCGGCTGTGCGACCAGCTCGCGCGCGAGGCGTATCGCGCCATCGTCGCGACCATGGCCGGGACGCCCACGGGAGCGCAGATCGCCGGGCAGATGGCGTCCGCGGTGGAGAAAGCATCCGACGGACTGCTCGCCGTGGGGTATGCCTTGCGCCAGAGGGTGATGGCGCGCACGGGGGTGACGTCATGAGCGTGCGTCATTGGCCCGAGGCGTGTTACCTGATCGCCGGTCGCGACGATCTGGAGTCGTTGCCGCGCAAGGCGCATCCTCCGCAGAGCGAGGGCGCGTTGCAGCTCGGCAACAAGGCGTGGAACCTGTGGCGGATGGCGCAAGCCGGCTTGCGCGTGCCGCCGGCGTTGGTGCTGGGCACCCGCTACGCGCACCGGCCAGCGTCCGATTGGGACGAGGCGCTCTTCTCCGCGGGGCTGCCGGAGTTGGAGCGGATCACTGGCCGGCGCCTGGGGGATGCGCGTCGTCCCTTGCTCGTGTCGGTGCGCTCGGGAGCGCCGGTGTCGATGCCGGGGATGATGGAGACGGTGCTCGACGTGGGGCTGTGCGACGAGACGGTGCCGGGGATGTTGCGCCTGACCGGCAATCCGCGGCTGGTGTGGGATTCGTACCGGCGGTTGGTGGCGGGCTATGGCGAGGTGGTGGCCGGCATCGATCCGGGGGTGTTCGAGGCGACGCTTGCCGAGCTCGCCCAGGGGCAGGAGGAGCAGACGCTTGCGTTCGATGCTTTGCGCGCCCTCACGCGACGTTATCTGGAATGCTACCGCGAGCAGGCGGGGGAACCTTTTCCGCAATCGGTGCGGGTGCAACTGCGCGAGTCGGTGCGGGCGGTGTTCGCTTCGTGGAGCGCGCCCAAGGCCGTGGATTACCGGCGGCATCAGGGGATCGACGATGCGCTGGGCACGGCGGTGACGATCCAGCAGATGGTTTTTGGCAACGCGGATCGGCGCTCTGGGGCCGGGGTGGGATTCACGCGCGATCCCACCGACGGCACGCCGCGGCCGTGGGTGGATTTCCTCTTCGAGGCGCAGGGCGAGGACGTGGTCTCGGGGCGGCGCAGCGCCGTGGGACATGAGCGACTGGCGGCTCGTCTGCCCCAGGTGTGGGCGGAACTGGGCGAGGGCGCAGCGCGCTTGGAGCGGCTGTTCGCCGACATGCAGGATTTCGAGTTTACGGTGGAGGAGGGCACGCTCTTCTGGTTGCAGGCGCGCGCGGGCAAGCGCACGCCGCGGGCGGCCGCGCGCATCGCCCTCGATTTGCTCACGGAGGGGGTGATCGACGCGCGGACCGCCTGGGAGCGCACGCGCGACCTTGCCTTGGAGGAGCTGGCGACGGTGTGCCTGGCTACTGCCGAGGGCGAGGCGCCGCAGCGGCTCGGGAGCGGGATTCCGGCTTCGCCCGGCATCGCCGGCGGCGAGCTCGCGCTCGATGCCGAACGGGTGGCGCAGCGGGCGGCGCAGGGCGCCAAGGTCATTCTGGTGCGGCAGGACGCCGAGACGGCCGACGTCGCGGCGCTGCGTCAGGCCGAGGGGTTGCTCACGCGGCGCGGGGCGCGCACCTCGCACGCGGCGGTGGTCGCACGCCAGATGGGCAAGGTGTGCGTGCTCGGCTGCGAGACCTTGACGATCCTGCCCGAGCAGCGCGCCGTGCGTTTCGGCGAGCGGGTCGTGGCCGAGGGGGAGACGATCACGCTCGATGGCAACGAGGGCGGCGTCTATGCCGGTCTGGTGCGCACGCAGACCGTGCCTGATGCGGCGCTGCAAGCGCAGATCATGGCGCTGCGGGCGCGCTTTGCCGCGGAGTGCGCCGATGCCTGAGCGCCGGTTGCGTCTGGCCGTGGTCACCGAGACCCATCCGCCCGAGATCAACGGGGTGGCACGGACCGTGGGGCGGATGCTGCAGGAGGCGCTCGCCGCCGGGCACGAGCTCGAAGTGGTGCGACCGCATCAGGGCGAGGAAGAGCATGAAGTGCCGGCGGGCGTGGAGACGGTATGGGTGCGCGCGATCGCCCTGCCGCGCTATCCGGGCTTGCGCATGGGTTGGCCGGCCCATGGGCGGCTCGTGCGCCGCTGGCGGGAACGCCGGCCGGATCTGGTCCATCTGGTCACCGAAGGGCCGCTGGGTCTGGCAGCGCTGCTGGCGGCGCGCCGTCTGGGCATTCCGCTCACTTCGGCCTTGCACACCAATTTCGACGCCTATGGGGCGCATTACGGCCTGGGTTGGCTGCGCGGCGCGATCGCGGCGTATCTGCGCGCTTTCCACAACGCCACGGCGCTCACGTTCGTGCCGACGCGACGCCAGAGCGAATCCTTGCGGGCCCAAGGCTACCGTCGCGTCGAGGTGCTCGCACGGGGCGTCGATACGGCGCTCTTCACGCCTGCCCGGCGCGATCCGTCGCTGCGGGCGCAGTGGGGCGTCGGGGAAAAAGGAGTGGCGGTGCTCTACGTCGGACGTCTCGCGCCGGAGAAGAATCTCGGTCTGCTCGCGCGGGCGTTTCGTGCCCTTGCCGGGCAGCAGCCTCGGGCGAAACTCGTCGTGGTCGGCGATGGGCCGCTTGCCGCCCGCTGGCGGCGCGAGCATCCGGAATTCGTCTTCTGCGGCCCGCGCCAGGGCGAGGATCTGGCGGCGCACTACGCTTCGGCCGATTGCTTTCTTTTTCCCAGCCTCACCGAGACGTTCGGCAACGTCGTGCTCGAGGCGATGGCGAGCGGTCTGCCCGTGGTGGGCTACGACGAGGCGGCCGTGGCCGAATGCATTGAAGATGGAGTCAATGGCCTTTCCTGCCCACCGGGCGACGAAGAGGCGTTCATCGCGCAGGCGTGCCAGCTGGCGACGGATGCGTCGCTGCGACTGCGCTTGGGGATTGCGGCGCGGGCTTCGGCATCCGAACGTTCCTGGTCGGACATTTTCCGCCGAGCGGAAACCGCGATTCACGACGTTTTGCGCGCGGCGGAGGAGCCGATCCTCTGCCGGGCCCCCTAGGAGGTTGGCGATGCCAGCGGTTCGTTCCGTTTTTCTCTCGGACATCCATCTCGGGACGCGCGCCTGCAAGGCCGAGCGTCTGGTCGATTTCCTGCGCGAATATCCGGCGCAGTACCTCTATCTCGTCGGCGACATCGTCGATTTCTGGGCGATGCGCCGCGGCATCCACTGGAGCGCGGCGCAGAACACCGTGGTGCAGAAGATTCTGCGGCGGGCGCGGCATGGCGAACGGGTGATTTTCATTCCTGGCAATCACGATGAGGCCCTGCGCGACTACGTCGGCGCTTCCTTCGGCGACATCACGCTGCACGCCGAGTACGTGCACGAGACGGCCGACGGCCGGCGGTTCCTGCTCATCCACGGCGATGAATTCGACGAGGTGACGCGTCACCACCGCTGGGTGGCTTTGCTCGGGGACGCCGCCTACGGTGCGCTCGTGCGCGCCAACGTCGTCTGGGCCTGGGTTCGCCGCCAGATGGGACGACCGGGCTATTGGTCGCTCGCCGGCCACGTCAAGCGCAAGGTGAAGAAAGCCCTGGAGTTCATGTACGGCTTCGAAGACGCGGTGATGCGCAGCGTGCGCGAGCGGGGTCTGGACGGCGTGATCTGCGGCCACATCCACTGGGCGGCGATCAAGGAGGTGGAAGGGTTGCTCTATGTCAATTGCGGCGACTGGGTGGATTCATGCACAGCCATCGTCGAGCATGCCGACGGCCGGTTGGAGCTGGTGGATTGGCACCGGGAGATCGCTCCGCCGCAACCGCCCCAAGCCCCGCGCCGAGCGCTCGAGCCCCTACCGCCCGAGGTCGAACTCGCCGACGTGCTCCATCGTGCCGACGGCATCCTGTAGGGCACCGCGAGCGCCCTGCTGCGTGGAGGTATGGCGGCGCTCGATGAAGAGTGAGCTGCCGGGTGTCTTCTTCGCCATCTTCTTCGCCACCGAGGCGGCCTCGGCCACGGCGTGGTAACTCTCGTAGCGCTGCGGCTCGTCGATGACGACGGCACCGACCGACAAGGCGCACAGCGGAAAGAATACCGTGCGCCCTTGTCGATCTTCGGCCTCGATGCCGCTGCGGGCGCGGTCTTCGGGACGGTAGAACTCGGGGATGCGGGCGTCGAATGCGCGCAGCAGAGCCTCGGTGCGCTCCTGCCAGTCGGGGCTGCCCCAGAGTGCGATGAAGTCGTCCCCGCCGATGTGACCGACGAAATCCCTGGCCGGATCGGTGTACTGACGCAACAGCTCGCCTACCAGGCGCAGGATGTCGTCGCCCCGGCGAAAGCCATAGACGTCGTTGTACGGCTTGAAGTGGTCGAGATCGAAATAGGCAGCCACGAACGGCTCGCCGCGTTTGAGCCGGGTGTCCATTTCCCGCTGGATCGGCACGTTGCCCGGCAGGTTGGTGAGCGGATTGGCATGGCGGGCGGCTTCGAGCTGCAAGCGGGTGATCTCGCGCAGCAGGGCGTGGCCGTTGCCCAGACCGAGGTAGCGGCCGGCGTCGGTGATGACGAACCCTTGAACCAAGTGCTTGGCATCGAGCTGGGTGATGAGATCCGACAGTTGCTGCAGGCTCATGCGCCGGTCGATCACCAGGGCGTTGCGATCGAGGTACATGGTGCAGGGGCGGTGCCCGTAGAGCTCGCGCCGGTAGGGACGGGCGTAGGCGTCCATGAAGTGGTTGCGTGCGATGAGTCCCAGTGGCAGGCCGTCGGCGACCACCGGTTGGGCATAGAGCTCCGGGTCGTGCTCGAAACGGGAGAAAACCTGCTCGTTCGTCGTCTCGGGCGCCACGGGGGCGACGTAGTGCACCAGGGAGGCGACGCTCGCCTCTGCGCCCGCGGGTACGGAGGCGTCGAGCACCTGCTCGGAGCGGAAGTGTTCCGGCTCGGGCCGATATTCGGGTCGCGGTTCGGGCCGGCCGAAGAGATACCCCTGACCGAGGGGGATGCCGCACTCGCGCACCACGGCGAGTTCGGCCGGCGTCTCGATGCCCTCGGCGATCACTTGGGTGCGGCTGTTGCGGGCGATGCGCGCGATCGACTCCAAGAATTGCCATTTGATCGGGTCGGCGTGTGCCCCTTGCACGAAGTGTTTGTCAATCTTGACGAAATCCGGCTCGAGCTCCGACCACAATCGCAGCGAAGAAAAGCCTTCGCCCAGATCGTCGATGGCGATGGCAAAGCCGAGGCTGCGGTAGTGCGCCACGGCATGGCGCAATTGGGCGTAGTCCAGGCCCGGCGTGGCTTCGGTGAGCTCGATGACGACTTCCCGCGGTGACAATCCCGCCTGTTCGATCCAGGCGAGCGTCCGGCTTTGATCGCCCGGCTGCACCACCATCGCCCCCGGATCGACGTTGAGCAGCAGTTTCCCTTGGCCGCCTTGAGCAGCGAAAGCGGCGATGACCGTCTCGCGGCAGAGGTATTCGAGCTCGCTCAACCGCCCGAGACGGCGCGCCGCGTCGAAGAGCACCAGGGGAGCGTGCAGCGAACTGTCGCTGGGGCCGCGGATGAGCCCTTCGAAGCCGAGGAGTCCGCCGTCCTCAAGCGTGATCACCGGCTGGAAACGCGCTGCCAGGCGTCGTTCCTGCAACAGGCGTTCCAGCTCGGGGAGGACATCGGCGGGATAGGGAGGGCACATGATTTCGGTCAGGGAATCCATGGACGAATTTCGCCACGACAAGGCGCATCGCCCGCCATCGTAGGCGAGCTGTGTGACGAGGATGTGACGCCGGCGCCGTTGCTGCAAAGAGGCTCAGGCATGATTATTGCTGGTTCTAGTGAGCATGCCGCGCAGTGCGGCGGAAATCGGAGGAACCCCCAATGTGCGAGCACGACGCGCCGGAATGCCTGGAAACATCGGTGCGCTGGCACCGCCATTCCGAGGACACGATCCTGAACTATCGTGATTGGCAGCTCATGAGCCATTTCCAGCCGATCTTCAGCATCGCGCACGGGCGCATCGTCGGGCTGGAAGCCTTGCTGCGGCCGCAGCACGAGGGGGTGGAGGTGCCGCCGCTGCGGTTTTTCACCTCGAGTCTGCACCCCGAAGAGCTCATTTTGCGCGACCGGCTCGCCCGTCGGTTGCACTACGAGAACTTTCGGCCGCTGGCAGGCGACGATCTGTGGCTTTTCGTCAATCGGGCACCGCAGGCACAGCTCACCGAAGAAGACGATCTCCCGGCCGGGCTCGATCCGCACCAGGTCGTGGTCGAGCTCACCGAGGACGAGAGTACCGATTCCGGGTGGCTGCGCGAACTCATGGCCCGCTACCGGGCGCTCGGCTGCCTGGTCGCGCTCGACGACTTTGGTGCTCGTCATTCGAACCTCGACCGGCTCTTCACGCTCGCGCCCGACATCGTCAAGCTCGATCGCACGCTGATTTTGTTCGCGGAAGAGGACGCGCGGGTGCGCCGCAGTCTCCAGCGGCTGGTGGCGCTCATCCGCGACACCGGTGCCTTGGTGCTCTTCGAGGGTGTGGAAACCGCGGCGCAGGCGCAGCTCGCCGTGCAGGCCGAAGCCGATCTCGTGCAAGGTTTCTACTACGCCCGGCCGCAGCCGCGCGCTTTCGCCCTCAAGAGCACCTGGGGCGCGCGGGAGAAACTGCACGACCCGCTGCGGGCGCGTCCTGTGCGCCGTCGTGAGGCGGTACCCAAAACGCTCGAAGAGGTGTTCCGGCAGACCTTGCGCCGCGTCGCTTTGGGAGAAGACTTTGCTCTGGCGAGCGCCGAGTTGATCGCCCGCCCCGAGGTCTATCGCGCCTATCTGCTCGACGCAAACGGCCGCCAGCTCGGGCACAGCGCCTCGCGCATGCCGCTGACCCTGCTGCGTTACCTGCCGCTGGCCGATGGCGCCGGTGCCCTGTGGAGCGCCCGGCCCTATTTTCGCCGCGCCATCGCCATGCCCGGGCGAATCCATTTGACCGACCCCTACCTCTCGGTACCCGATGGTACCTGGGTACGCACCCTTTCTGCCACGGCCCACGGCGAGGCCGGCACTTTCGTCGTCTGCGCCGACTTGGCGGCCGATACCCTCGATGCGGAGAATGCACCATGACGGCACAAACCTTGACCCATTCGAACCCTTTTGGTGCAAGTTATTCCCCGCCGCGCGCGGACGGCACGCTCAAGAGCCGGCGCATGGCGCTCACCCCCGCCGAGCGGCACTGGCTGCCCTGGTTCGGCAAAACCGGCAAGCTCGCCATGGGCTGGGCCTGCTGGCTCAACCGCCACCGCTATCCGGCGATCGAGCGCACTTTCGAGAGCATCGCCGCCACCCGCGTGCGCCTGCTCGAAGACTGGACGCGGACGCAGTGGGAACACCTCGCCGATCTGGCCCAGACCTACGCTGGCCGGTTCGACCAAGCGCTCGATGCCGAACCCTTGCGCCAGAAACGCCTGCTCGCCGCGGATTGTTCCGAACTCTTCGTCATCGACCCGAAAGGGCGGGTGCTCGCCTCGACTGCGCCGCAGCACGTCGGCAAGCAGGATCTGCCAGAGAAAGCCGTCGCCGCCGGGCTGAGTGGCCCGTTCCTGCACGGCCCCTACGCCGACCCATTCACCGAGACGCTGGGGCCGACGACTTCGCGTTTCCACGACGAAGTCACGCTGATGTTTTACCACCCCATCGTGCGCGACGGGGAGACGCTCGGCTGTGTCTGCGCCCGCGTGCCCAACGACGTGATCGGCGATCTCATCCAGCGCGAGGCGGGGCACATCTACCGCGACTCGGGCGACAACTACCTCTTCATGGTCGAATCGCGCTTCGATCCGACGATCGCCCCGGGCACGGCCCTGTCGCGTTCGCGCTTCGAGGATGAAACGTTTACCCTCGGAGACAACCTCAAGCGCGGCGTTTCCACCCCCTACGGCACCGTGCGCGTGCAGCGGCACACCGAGCTCGAACTGCGCTTCGTCGACCCGGCAACGGGACAACTGCACCCCGGCGTACGCGAGACGATCCGCTGCGGCGAGAACCTCTTCATCACCTATCCCGGCTATCCCGACTACCGCCACATTCCGGTGATCGGCAAGGGCGTCACGTTCCGGCTGCCGGGTTCGCCCGATCGCTGGGGGATGATGTGCGAAGCCGACCTCGAAGAGGTCTATCGCCACCGGCCGCTGGGGTTTGTGCTCGCGCGCGATTTTCTGCTGCTCGTCGGCGTCGCGGTGCTGTTGTCGGCGGTGTTCGCGCTCTATGCCGCACTGCCGCCGCCGACCGTGGTGGTGGCGATGGCTGCTGTGCTGCTCCTCGGCTACGCGCCGCTGCTGCAGCGCCGGGTGCAGGCGTTCACCGCCCGGCTCGATGCGATGGCCGAGATGATGCGCTCGCTCGCCGAGGGCGAGGCGAACCTCACGCAGCGCTTCGATCGCCGCCTGCTCGCCGAGGACGAGAGCGGCGAACTCGGCCGCTGGATCGACAGCTTCATCGATTCGCTCGACGGCACTTTGGGACAAGTGGTCCGCACCACCGAAGAAGTGCGTCAGACGCACGGCGAGATGATCGACAAGAACACGGAAGCTGCTGGCACCGCCAATGAGCTCCTTGCCGAGGTGCAGCATCTGCTCGACTCACTCGGCGAACAGCTCGCCGAGATCGACACCGCCACCCATACCGCCGAGGAAGTGCGCACCGCGCTCGGCGCGGTGGTGGAGAACGCCCAAGCCCAGTTTCAGACGGTGCGCACCCAGACCCAGGCGATCCGCGATTCGATCGACGCCGCCAGCCGCACCATCCAGGCGCTCAACCAGCGCACCGAGGAGATCGGCGACATCGTGGCGGTGATCAGCGACATCGCCGCCCAGACGAATCTGCTCGCGCTCAACGCGGCGATCGAGGCGGCGCGCGCCGGCGAGCACGGGCGCGGATTCGCGGTGGTGGCCGACGAGGTGCGCAAGCTGGCGCAACGCACGGCCAGTGCCACCGGCGACATCCGCGGCAAGATCGAGGGCATCCAGCACGGAGCGCGCGAGGCGGTCTCGATCATGGAATCCGGCGTGGCCGACGTCGAGAACGGTCTGCGGCTTGCCGAAGAAGCGGTCTCCGAGCAAGGCGAGGTGCACGAACTCGCCGAACGACTGCTGGGCGTGATCGAGCGCGTGGCCGAGCGCAGCCGCGTGAACGGCTCCATGATGCAACGCTTGGCGGCGATCGCCGACGGCATGCGCGGCTCGTTGGCGGCGCTCGCGGCGAGCGTCGACCGGGTCAAGCACGCCGCCGGCAAGCTGGGTGCTTCGATGCGGCGCTTCCGCGTGACGAGCGCGCGTTGAGCACCGGCGTGTTCCCTCGGGAGGACGAACATGACGAAGAACGAATCCGGCGCACGACGCGCCCCGCCGCTGGCCGTGGCGCTGCGGCACGTCGCTTACGAAGACTTGGGTCTGCTCGAGCCGTGGCTCGTGTGGCGCGGCTGGCGAGTGCGCTATATCGACCTCGGTCTCGACGAGCTCTGCGGCTGGGATGCGCTCGCCCCCGACCTGCTGGTGGTACTCGGCGGCCCGCTCGGCGCCGAGGACGACGATGATTTCCCTTTCCTTGCCGAGGAAGTGCGCTGGATCCGGGCGCGGCTGGATGCGCAGCGGCCCACGCTGGGTATCTGCCTCGGAGCGCAGCTCATGGCCCGTGCCCTGGGGGCGCGGGTGCGACCCATGGGAACGAAAGAACTGGGCTATTTCCCGCTCGAACTTACTCCGGCGGCTGCTGGCACGCCCATCGCCCGGATCGGCGCGCAGCCCGTACTGCAGTGGCACGGCGACGTCTTCGATCTACCCGACGGCGTGCAGAGCCTCGCGCGAACGCCGCTGTGCCCTAACCAGGCGTTCATGGTGGAGGATCACGCGATGGCCTGGCAATTCCACCTCGAAGTCGCCCCTTCTCGACTCGAGCGCTGGCTCATCGGCAACATCGATGAGATCCGGGCCTGCGGTCTGCGTCCGGACGAGCTACGCCGCCAGGCGCGGGCGCAGGAAGCGGGATTGCAGCAGGCAGCCGCAGCGGTGATGCAGGCGTGGTTCGAGCGGCTCGATCTCTGAGGTTGGCGCTCATCCACCCCGTGCGCCAAATCGGTAAGAGCGCACGTTGGAAGAATTTTTCTCGACAGAAGGATCGGCGATTTTCTCCTTTTCCAAGACGTCTTTTGATGAATTTTGCATTATTATCGCTCTCAGCCGGAGAATGAGTGCAAGGAGTTCTTCATCCTCGGCCATATCCTCGATTTCCTTCAGCACCTCCAAGGCTTGTTGTGCGTCTTTTTGCAGCCGTGCCAGATCGATGTTGTATTCCAGCTGACGACGGACGCTGAGTTTGAGTCGGGCGAGTAGTCGAATGAATTCGGGGTCGCTGGCGTCGATCATGGTTTCGTCCCGATCCTGCTTGATTGTTCATGCCCCCTCGACCGGACGTTGCCACAAACGATGGGCGAGGGGGTGTTGATCAAAAGCTTTTTTGGAACGAAAGAACTACTCTGGCATCGGCCACCTCTTCGCCGTCCCAGGTATAGGCGGATTTGCTGGCATCGGTGTCGGTGTAGGCCAGGGTGGCGACGCCGAAGCCGAGATCCTTGCTTACGCCGAGTTTCCAGTCGGTATATGAGGCTTCGTCGTTGTCTTTCACGTCCTGGTACCCGACGTGGCCGAGCACACTCCAGCCTCCGCCCAGGTCATAGCTGGCCGAGAGATCGAGGTAGTAGCTGCCGCGGGTGTCGTCGCCATCGTCGGTGGTCCAGCCGACGAAGTGGTCGGACACCGTGTGGTAGTACTTGAGCGCCACCGTTTTCCAGGACAGGCCGACGTAGACTTCGGTAGTGTCCGGGTCGACCGCCCCCGAGATTTTGTCGCCGGGATAGTAGTAGGTGATGATGCCGAAGTCATAGCCGAACGAGTCGGCGAAGCTGCCGCGAAAGCCGCCATAGAGGTCCACTTCGAGGCTGTTGTTCTTTTTGTAGCCGCCCGCCTCTACCCAATCGACGTTCGAGCCCCACAGTCCGACGTAGAATCCGCTGTCGTGCGCCAATTCGAGGCCACCCTGGACGGCGGGCTCGTTTTGCGTCTGCGATACGCCACGAAACATGTAGTCGCTGGTGGCCCCGAGGCTGAAACTGAGCGCAAAGGGGCTCTTGGCCGTGTCTTCGGCATGGGCCAAAGAGGCGCCGAGCATGGCCAGGGTGGCGGTGAGGGGAAGCAGAGGGGTTTTCATGGCAGTCTCCGGTGAAAGGGCCATGCCTTGGAAAGCAAGAAGGGTGCCAAGCGTTTTTTCCCGTTTGGCCGTGGCTTGCGGGCAGGCGCAGGGTGCCCCTTGCGCCATCTTGGGGCGGAAGATGCTTCGTTCGAGGGCAAGGGAACAGGGAGAGGCCCGAAAATGTCACGAAACCGTCACCATTTCGCGATATAACGGCAACGTTCTTCAGGCAAGCGGAGGGAGCATGGGGGCCAACGTGCTGGTGGTCGAGGACGAGCCGGCGATCCTGGAATTGATCGCGGTGAATCTGGAGCAAGCGGGATTTCACGTGCTGCGCGCGGCCGACGCGGAAAGTGCATTGCGCTTGATCGGCGAAGCCTTGCCGGATTTGATGCTCATCGATTGGATGCTGCCGGGGCTGTCGGGCATCGAACTGGTGCGGCGTTTGCGGCGAGAGGAGCGGACCCGGGCTCTGCCGCTCATCCTGCTCACGGCGCGTGGGGCAGAAGTGGATAAGGTGCTCGGGCTGGAGGCCGGGGCGGACGACTACGTGACCAAGCCTTTTTCGCCCCGCGAGCTGGTGGCGCGCATCCGGGCGGTGCTGCGCCGGCGCCGGCCGGAGGTGGGCGAGGAGGTGCTCGAAGCGGGCGGATTGAAACTCGATCCGGCGGCGCGGCGGGTGCTGGTGCAAGGTCGGGTCGTGGCGCTGGGCCCGACCGAATTTCGCTTGTTGCATTTTCTCATGACCCATCCGGAACGGGTGCATAGCCGCTCTCAGCTGCTCGATCGCGTCTGGGGGGATCACGTCTTCGTCGAGGAGCGCACGGTGGATGTGCACGTGCGCCGCCTGCGTGCAGCGCTCGAACCTCATGGTCTCGCGGGTCTGATCCAGACGGTGCGCGGAGCAGGATATCGATTCTCGGTGCAGATGGCGCAGGAAGCATGAAAACGGCGCAGCGCCTGCGGCGGCATGGGCGCTTTGCGTGGCGGCGATTGCTTGGCGTTGGGGCGCTCGTGGTGCCGGTTTCCTTCTTTTCCTGGCAGGCGGGGTTGGGGGTGCTCGTGCTCGGCCTGGGCTGGGCATGGTGGCGGCTCGAGCGCGAATTTGCCGAGGTTCTGGAGCAGGCGTTTTCCGGGAGACCCTTGGAGGAGGTGTCCGCACGGTCGCGCCTGATACTCGAGCCGTTGCGGGCGCAGGAGCGGGTGTGGCGACGTCGGGTGGAGGCGGCACGGCGCGACCGGGAGCGCCTGATCGCGGCCTGGGATCGCCTGCCGGTCGGGGTCGTATGGTTGCGCGACGATGGAACGATCCGTAGGCTCAACCGTCGCGCCGAGGAATTGCTGCAATTGCAGCCCCGTTTGCATGCAGGGCAGCCCTTGGCGCTCTTTCTGCCCGAGCCGCGTTGGGTCGAACGCATCCGCGCGGCGGGCGAGGCTGGTTTCACCGGTGAAGTACCCCGGCGCGGTGAGGCGCTCTACTGCCGCCTACAGTGGGTGCCACTCGAAGAAGGGGAGGCGCTGCTGCTCGTCGAGGATCGCACCGAGGCGATGCGGCTCGAGCGGATGCGGCGCGACTTCGTCGCCAACGTCTCGCACGAGCTGCGCACGCCGCTCACCATCGTGCGTGGCTACCTCGAGATGGCGCTGGATGCGCAGATGCCACTTCCTCCTTCGGTGTCGGGCTATCTGGAGCAGGTCCATGCTCAGGCAGTGCGCATGCAGCGGCTGGTGGAGGATCTTCTGACGCTGGCGCAACTCGAGGGCACACAGCCTGCACCGGCACGCTGGGTGGAGGTGGCCGAGCTGTTGGAGACGGTAGCGACCCAGGCCAGAAGCGTGGCGCCGGATGGTCTGACGGTGGAGGTGTCTCTGCCGCCGGAACCTTGCGCGATCCTGGGAGTGCGCACGGAGTTGGAATCGGCCTTGGGCAATCTCGCCCTCAACGCGGTGCGCTACACCCCGGCACCGGGACGGGTGGTGATCGGCGCGCGCAGCGTGAAAAACGCAGAAGGAGAGCTGTTCGTGCGCGACACCGGGATCGGCATCGCTCCGGAGCACCTGCCGAGGCTCACGGAGCGATTCTACCGGGTCGACCGGGCGCGCTCTCGTGATCGCGGGGGGACCGGACTGGGGTTGGCGATCGTCAACCACGTGGCGCAACGCCACGGGGCGCGACTCCTCATCGAGAGCACGCTGGGGCAGGGGAGCGAGTTCCGGCTGCGCTTTCCTGCCACACGCTGGCGTCGGAGCGAAGCGAATCGATCAGAGGATGACGGGATCGATCCAGAAGAATGAAAGGAGGATATAGTCCTCGCCTTTTTCGAGGACTTCTTGGACGCGGGCACCTCGCGTTTTGTGGTCGACCCACAGATTGATGAGCTTGGTGTCGGTGCCGATTTCCAGCGGGGCGAGCAGGCGGTGCGTGCCTTCGTCGCCGCGTGTCGTGTCGGAGAACCAGAAAGCGGGATGCCAGGGGCTGGGCGGGGCGCCCACCACGGGAAAGTGTTGTACCGCCGTGGGGCGGGGGATGCCTGGAATCTGCTCGAGTCCGAGGTGGATTTCGCCGTCGAACGTGGCCTGGCGCCAGCGCACGCGGGCGAGCATGCCGCCGTAGACTTTGGGGCTTTTGCGCACGAGAATCAGTCGCCCCGGCGGCCAGCGAGTGAGCTCGCTGCGCGCGCCGCTGCGGCGGATGCGCCACCCTTTGGGGCTGCGGTCCATCGCGTCCCACTGGCTGAGGTGGGGGGAGTAGAGGAGTTCATTCTTTTCGCGCTCGCGCTCGGTGAGGTCGACCTCGCTGAGGGTGCCGCCGAAGAGCTGGATGCGTTGTGCTTCCTCGAAAGTGCGGCGTACCGACACCGCCGTGGGTGGTTCGAATGGATGCCCCGTGAAATAGAAATAGATCGCTGGCCAGTCGCTGACCACGTGTAGTCCTTCGCTGCTCGGTGCACGAGGCTCCTGCCGTTTGGGGGGCTCCCCCGTCCAGCGTTGTGACAGCGTCTCGAGTAGCAGGCGCTCATCGGTCGGCAGGCCGGGTTGGGCGAGACGTTCATAAACCTTGGGAATCAGCGCGCCGGCATCATAGAGGCGCAAAATCTTGGCGTCGGCGAGAGCCAGCGCGGGAATGGGAGGGGAATTGCCGGCGAGATCGATTCCGTAGCGATCGTCGACCCGATCGAGCCACTCGGGCGGGACGAATTGGGCGTAGGGCGCCAACTCGAGGGCGAACGTCACGACCCGCGGCAGCATCGACATGGGAAGTGCATTGGGGTTGGCGAGGTGAATGAGCGCGGCCGCGTGGTGCACTTCGCGGCAGCTGAGGCGAGCGGGCGTGCCGAAGAGACCATCGTCGATGCGCCGATTGGCGACGTTGGCTCGCTCGGCCCGCAGGAATGCTTGGTGCAATCCACCCCAGAGCGTATCGGGTATGCGGGTGAGTTCGAACCAGAAGATGAGCATCATGCGCAGCAGGCACCAGCTCTGCCGTTCATGGGCGTGTGCGCTGTAGGGCGAGGAGGGAATGGTGGCAGGGTGTTTCGTTGCCTTGGTGTAGATCTTGATCAGTTTGCCCCACGCTTTCAGGTAGGGGGATTCGCGCACGGGAGGAGCGCGGCGCGGCCAGCCGACGCGATGTAGCGCCGTGCGCAGTAGATCGGCACGGTCGACGAGCTGGCTCAAGGTAGAAAATTCGTAGCCTAGGAGGCTGTCGGCCAGCAGTTCGAATTCGGCGGCGGGCGGCGCCGGGTCGGGAGAGACGGCGAGCAGGTGTCGCAAGCGCTCATCGATGGCTTCGATCGTATCCTGCATGGCTGGTCTCTCTACGATACCGACGGAGAGGGCATTTTAGCCGATTACCCGGATGGTTTTTCGGGTTCGCGCGCGGGCAAGAAATCCTCAGCCGGTGAGCTTACGGCGCAGCAGTTCGGTCACGCGTTGCGGATTGGCCGCTCCGCGCGAGGCTTTCATCACCTGGCCGACGAGGGCGTTCAAGGCCTTCTCCTTGCCGGCGCGGAATTCCTCGACCGATTTCGGATTGGCGGCGATCGCTGCATCCACCAGGGATTCCAGGGCGCTCTCGTCGCTCACCTGCTTGAGTCCCTGTGTCTCGATGATCGCGTCGACGTCCTGGCCTTCACCGGTCCATAGCGCCTCGAACACTTTTTTTGCCCCGGCGTGCGAGATCGTGCCGTCGTGCACGCGCTGCACCAGGGCGGCGATGTGTGTTGGCCGCACGGGGCTCTCGCCGATCTCGAGCCCGCCGCGGTTGAGCTTGGCGGCGAGCTCGCCGAGGATCCAGTTGGCACAGGGTTTGGCGAGCGACTGACCGGCCGCGGCGACGGCGGCCAGATAGTAGTCGGCCAGTTCTTTGCTTGCCGTGAGGAGGTTGGCATCGTAGCGGGTGAGGCCGTGTTCTTCCACCAACCGGCGGCGCAGCGCCTGCGGCAGCTCGGGCAGATTCGCCCGGATCTCTTCGATCCAGGCACGGTCGATGACGAGCGGCAGGAGATCGGGATCGGGGAAGTAGCGGTAGTCGTGCGCATCTTCCTTGGTGCGCATCACGCGGGTCTCGCCGCGCTCGGGGTCGAAGAGCACGGTGGCCTGCTGGACGGTGCCGCCTTCCTCCAGCGTTTCGATCTGCCAGCGGACTTCGTAGTCGATCGCCTGCTGCAGGAAGCGGAAGGAATTGAGGTTCTTGATCTCGCGCCGCGTGCCCAGGCGCGTCTCGCCCTTGGGGCGCACCGAGACGTTGGCGTCGATGCGAAACGAGCCTTCCTGCATGTTGCCGTCGCACACCCCGATCCAGCGAACCAGGGCGTGTAACGCGCGGGCGTAGGCCACCGCCTCTTCGGCCGAACGCATGTCGGGCTCGGAGACGATCTCGAGCAGCGGCGTGCCGGCGCGGTTGAGGTCGATTCCGGTCATGCCGTGGAAGTCTTCGTGCAGGCTCTTGCCGGCGTCCTCTTCGAGGTGCGCGCGAGTGATGCGCACGGTTTTCTCGTAGGCGGAGTCCCCTTCGCCTACCTGGATGGTGAGCGTGCCGTTTTTCACCACCGGCAGCTCGTACTGGCTGATCTGGTAGCCTTTGGGCAGATCGGGATAGAAGTAGTTTTTGCGCGCGAACACGCTGCGCTCGGCGATCTCGGCCTCGATCGCCAGCCCGAGGCGGATGGCACGCTCGACGGCGCCGCGGTTGAGCACGGGCAGCGTGCCGGGCAGGGCCACGTCGATGGCGCACGCCTGGCGATTGGGTTCGGCGCCGAAGGCGATGGAAGCCCCGGAGAAGATCTTGCTGCGCGTGGTGAGCTGCGCGTGGATCTCGAGGCCGATGACGATTTCCCAGTCGGTGCGGTTCATGGCGGTTCCGTGGGGTTTAGAGCGGCGGTAGCTGGCGGTGCCAGTCGGTTTTTCCCTGGAAGGCGTGGGCGGCGAGCAGCAGCCGCGTTTCGGCGAGATAGGGGCCGATGAGCTGGCAGCCGATGGGCAGCCCTGCCGCATCGAACCCGCAGGGGTGCGACAGCGCCGGCAGCCCGGCGAGGTTGGCCCCGATGGTATAGATGTCCTGCAGGTATTCCTGCACTGGATCATGACCCTTCTCGCCCAGGCGCCAAGCGGTGGTCGGGGCGGTGGGGGCGAGGATGAGGTCGCAGGAGTCGAAGGCTTGGCGGTAGTCTTCGGCGATCAGACGACGCAGTTTTTGCGCCTGCAGGTAATAGGCGTCGTAGTAGCCGTGCGAGAGCACGTAGGTGCCGACGAGGATGCGACGCTTGACTTCGTCGCCGAAGCCTTGGGCGCGCGTCTTGCGGTACATGTCGTCGAGGTCGGCATAGTCGGGAGCGCGGTAACCGTAGCGCACGCCGTCGTAGCGGGCGAGGTTGCTCGAGGCTTCCGCCGGGGCGATGACGTAGTAGGCGGGAATGGCGAGTTCGGCGCGCGGCAGGGACACGTCGACCAGGCGCGCGCCCAGGGATTCGTAAATGCGGGCGGCCGATTCGACGGCGCGGCGCACGTCGGCGTCGAGCCCCTCGACGGCGAAGAATTCGCGCGGCAGGCCCAGGCGCAGCCCGTCGAGTCGCCCGTCGGCGGCGGTGAGTGCCGCGACATGGTCTTCGGCCGGTCGATCGAGCGAGGTGGAGTCGCGCGGATCGAAGCCTTCGATGGCCGTGAGGGCGAGCGCGCAGTCTTCGGCGCTGCGCGCGATCACGCCGGCCTGATCGAGCGAGGAGGCGTAGGCGATGATGCCGTAGCGGCTCACCCGCCCGTAGCTCGGCTTGATGCCGGTGACGCCGCACATGGCGGCCGGCTGGCGCACGCTGCCGCCGGTGTCGGTGCCGGTGGCCACGGGCACGATACCGGCGGCCACGGCCGCGGCCGAGCCGCCCGAGGAGCCGCCGGCGATGCGGCTCGTATCCCAGGGATTGCAGCAGGGGCCGAAGTGGGAGTGTTCGTTCGCCGAGCCCATGGCGAATTCGTCGAGGTTGGTCTTGCCGATGCTCACGGCTCCGGCATCGGCCAGCCGTTCGACCACGAAGGCGTCGTAAGGGGGGACGAACTCGGCGAGCATGCGCGAGGCGGCGGTGGTGCGCACGCCCCGGGTGCAGAAGAGGTCTTTGTGCGCGAGCGGGATACCAGAGAGTAACGAGACGTTTCCGGCGCGGCGTCGCTCGTCGGCGGCACGCGCGGCCGCGAGCGCCGACTCGGGGGTGAGGGTGATGAAGGCGTTGAGCCGTTCCTGTAGACTTTGTGCGCGTTCGAGCGCCGCCTCGGCCAAGGCTTCGGCGCGGATGCGCCCCTCGGCGAGGGCGGCAGCGAGCTCGCGCAGAGAGGAGGTGAGGAGCCGTTCTGCGCTCATTCGATCACCTTGGGTACGAGATAAAGGCCGTTTTCGGCCGCGGGCGCGAGGGCGAGCAGGGCGTCGCGCTGATCCGGTTCGGTGACGATGTCCTCGCGCAGGCGCTGGGGCAAATCGAGCGGATGGCTCATGGGGGCCACCCCGGTGGCGTCGACGGCTTGTAGCCGATCCACGAGGGCGAGGACCCGTTCGAGGTCGGCGCGGAACGCCGCGGCGCTGTCGGGAGTCAATTCGATGCGGGCGAGCTCGGCGATGCGGTCGAGATCGATGGCGGGCATACGGCAGTCTCTGTCGCGTCCAAAGCATTGTAGAGTATCATAATCGTGGTCGTTTTGCCGTGCCGTCGGCCGCAAAGTCTCAAGGGTGCCTCGAAAAGCCGTTGCGCGCTTGTAGGGCAAGGCGCCCGGTGCGCAGGGTGCGAGACATCTCGCCGAGAAGGGTGAGTCGTCGAGCATCGCGCAACGCCGCCATGTAGTTGCGCAGTGGGTTCTTCGATGCGCCCTCGGGACTTGCTCGGGCAGGTGATGGCGGTCCTGCGCTGCTGGGGCTCGGGCTGCCGCCTCGGTGGCACCCTCATTTCCGCGAATATTGCGTTTCTCGAGGACTCAACATGTTCGGTTTTTTGCGCTCTTTGTTCTCCAACGATCTGGCGATCGACCTGGGGACGGCCAATACGCTCATCTATATGCGGGGGCGCGGTATCGTGCTCAACGAGCCTTCGGTGGTGGCGATCCGCGTCGATCCTTCCTCGGGGAAGAAGGTGATCCAGGCCGTTGGGCAGACGGCCAAGCAGATGCTGGGCAAAACGCCGGGAAACCTGCAGGCGATCCGGCCGATGAAAGACGGCGTGATCGCCGACTTCGTGGTCACCGAGCAGATGATCAAGCAGTTCATCAAGAAAGTACACGCGTCCAGCCTGCTCTCGCCTAGCCCTCGCATCATCATCTGCGTTCCCTGTGGTTCGACTCAAGTCGAGCGCCGCGCCATCCGCGACGCGGCGCTCGCCGCCGGCGCGAGTAAGGTGTTCCTCATCGAAGAACCGATGGCGGCGGCGATCGGTGCGGGATTGCCGGTGGCCGAGGCAACGGGCTCCATGGTGGTCGACATCGGCGGGGGGACCACGGAAGTCGGCGTGATCGCCCTGGGCGGGATGGTGTACTCGGGTTCGATCCGGGTGGGGGGCGATAAATTCGATGATGCGATCGTCAACTACATTCGGCGCAATTACGGCATGTTGATCGGAGAGGCAACGGCCGAATTGATCAAGAAGCAGGTGGCGATCGCCTTTCCTTCCCCCGAAGTGCTCGAAGTGGAAGTCAAGGGGCGCAACCTGGCCGAGGGGATTCCGCGTAGCTTCACCGTTTCCTCGAACGAGATTCGGGAGGCGATCGCCGATCCCTTGAATCAAATCGTCTCGGCGATCAAGATCGCCCTGGAGCAGACGCCGCCGGAATTGGGTTCCGACATCGCCGAGCGCGGCATCGTGCTCACGGGCGGCGGGGCCCTGTTGCGCGATCTCGATCGCTTGATCCAGGAAGAGACGGGGCTGCCGGTGATCGTGGCCGAAGACCCGCTCACGTGCGTGGCCCGTGGCTGCGGCATGGCGCTGGAAAAGGTCGACATGCTCGACACCCTCTTCGCCACGGAATGACCCCACGCACCGGGGGAGCGCGATGAATTCCCCGCTCGGCGATTCGCCCAACGTCCCGCGCTTTCATCGGACGATGTCGCCCGGGCAGCGCTTGGGGTTGGCGACGCTGGCTGCCGTGTCGCTGCTGGTGCTCGACCTGCGTTTCGGCGCATTGGACGTGGTGCGCGACGCGATCTCTGTGGTGTTGCGCCCCGTACAGGAGGCGGCGCACTGGCCGGTGAAGCTCGTGGTCGATGGGTCGATCTATTTCGCTACCCTCGCCGAGGTACAAGCGGAAAATGCACGCCTGCGACGCATCGAAATGGAAGACCGTCTGCGAGCGGCGACCCTGGCGGCTCTGGAGGCGGAGAACACCGAGTTGCGGCGCCTCCTGGGCATGGCCAGGCGCTTCGAATTGCGTCGGATCGGAGTCGAGGTCTTGTACGACGCGCCCGATCCCTTCAGTCGGCGCATCGTC
This sequence comes from Tepidiphilus sp. J10, assembly GCF_006980785.1. Lineage (NCBI taxonomy): Bacteria > Pseudomonadati > Pseudomonadota > Hydrogenophilia > Hydrogenophilales > Hydrogenophilaceae > Tepidiphilus > Tepidiphilus sp. J10. The sequence continues at coordinate 589,814 of NZ_SBHP01000001.1, read as the reverse complement.
GTCGATCGCGGGGCGAACGCCGGCGTACGGCCGGGATTGGCGGTGGTCGATGCCGAGGGCCTCGTCGGTCAGGTGACGCGTACCCAACCGCTGGTGTCGGAGGTGACGCTGATCACTCAGCGCGATCATGCAATCCCCGTGATGGTACAGCGCAACGGATTACGTGGCGTGGTCTATGGCCTGGGCGACGGTTATCTCGAATTGCGTCATCTGTTGGTCGAGGCCGACGTCCGCACCGACGACGTGCTCGTCACCTCCGGCCTCGATGGCGTGTTTCCCCCGGGAATTCCCGTGGCCCAGGTGGTGTCGGTAGACGCCGGAGGAGTCTTTTTGCGCATCGTTTGTCGGCCGACGTCGTTCGGGGAACGCCGCCGGCATTTGCTGGTGGTCGAGCGGATCCCGCCCAAAGGGGAGCCAGGGGAGGGGGCTTGATGCACGAATCGTCCCGTACGACCCGCGTACTGCAGCCGCCGCGGCTGCGCTTCATTCTGAGCACGCTGGCACTCGCCTTCTTCTGGGATCTCATTCCCAAGGGGGGAGGCGGGTTTTGGCCCGAGATGACTATGGCGGTGCTTACGTTCTGGGCATTGCGCGATCCGCAGCGGGTGGGCGTGGGCGCGGCGTTCACCTTGGGCGTGATGCTCGACGTCGGGCGAGGCGCGGCCTTGGGGCAGGAGGCGCTCGCTTTCGTGTGGGTGGTTTATCTGGCCCAGCGCCGTGCCGCACGCATCCTGTGGTTTGGTGCTTGGGGGCAGGCCCTGCTGTTGTTGCCGTTGTGGTCGTTGGCGCTGGCCTTGCAGGCCGCGGTACGTCTGGTTGCGGGCGGAGATTGGCCCGGGTGGGGATATTTTGGATCCGCCGTGACCCTCGTCCTCTTGTGGCCGATCTTGAGCCATGGGCTGCTGTGGCCGCAGTGGCGCGCTGCGCGTGCCGGCGGGTCCGCGTCTTTGTCCTGAGGTGCGTATGCCCAAGAGCGCGTTGGGGGAGGGATCGGAAATCGCGCGTACGCACCGTCGGCTGTGGGTGCTGGTGGTCGTCATGCTGGTCGGTTTCGGTCTGCTGCTCGGACGCATGTACCAGCTGCAGATCGGTGAGCACGAGCGATTTCGTACCCTGGCTGACGACAATCGCCAGGCTTTCGTGCCGATTGCGCCGCATCGCGGGCAGATTTTCGACGTGCGCGGCGAAGCCCTCGCGCGTAACGTGCGCACCTACACCCTGGAACTCGATCCGGCCCAGGTGAAGGATGTCGAAGGGACGATCGCGCGTCTCTCCGAGGTGGTGCGCATCGAGGAGAGTGACCACAAGCGCTTCCTGCGCCAGATGCGTGATCAGCGCGGTCTGGGTAGTGTCGTGATCCGTCAGCATCTCTCCGACGAGGAGGTGGCGCGCTTCGTCGCGAAGAAGTTTGCCTTCCCCGGAGTCGAAGTGCAGGCCAGACTCATTCGGGAGTATCCGCAGGCGGAGGTGACGGCACACGTGGTCGGCTATCTCGGGCGGATCAACGCGCAGGAACAGGAGCGACTCGAGGCCGAGGGGCTGACGGGGATCTATCGGGGTACCGAGAGCATCGGGAAAGAAGGGGTGGAGGCGCAGTACGAACGGCTGCTTCATGGCACCCCGGGTTGGGAATTGTTGGAAGTGAATGCGGCAGGCCGGGCGGTGCGTTTGCTCGGGCGGCAGGAAGCGGTGCGGGGCCGGGATCTGGTGCTGACGATCGACGCGCGACTGCAGCGTTTCGTGCTCGAGGCGTTTGCCGGGCGGCGCGGGGCTTTCGTCGCGCTCGATCCGCGCGACGGAGGCGTGATCGCCATGGTCTCTTCTCCGTCTTTCGACCCGAACCTGTTTCTCGGTGGCTTGACGCAGGCCGACTGGGAACGGCTCGCGCTGAGCGATGATAAACCCCTGTTCAATCGCGCGCTACGCGGTACCTACCCGCCTGGTTCGACCTTCAAGCCCTTCATGGCGATGCTGGGTCTGGCCTCGGGGAGTCGGCAACCGGGCCAGCGCTTCGATCGGCAAGGGATGTTCGAGTACTCCGGCGTGAGACTGTACGACCGCAAGCGGAATTGTCAAAGTGGCGTCGATTTGCACCGGGCGCTGGCTTTCTCTTGCAACGTGTATTTCTACTCGCTGGGCAACGAGCTGGGGATCGATGCCATCAGTGCTTTCATGGAGCAGCTAGGGTTCGGGCGACGTACCGGAATCGACCTGCCGGGAGAGGCGGCAGGCGTGCTGCCCTCGCGCGAGTGGAAAAGGCAGCGATTCAACCAAGCGAATCAGCAGCAGTGGTTTGGTGGCGAAACGCTTTCTACCGCGATCGGCCAGGGGTACAATGCCTACACGCCCTTGAAGATGGCCCACGCCTTGAGCATCCTCGTCAATGGCGGCGTGATACGCAAGCCGCATGTGCTGGCGGCTTCGATCGATCCACTCACGGGGGAGCGTGTTCCCGTCGCCGGTGAAGTGACCGGTTTCGTCAAGCTCGATCCCGCGCACGTCGATGCCGTGCTGCGGGCAATGGTCGATGGCGCGCGCATCGGCACCTCGGCGCGCGCGTTTGCCGGCGCAGCCTATTCCCTGGGCGGGAAAACGGGAACGGCACAGGTATTCTCCCTGCAGGGGCGCAAGTACGACCCCGACGCCACGGACGAAGATCTACTCGATCATTCGTGGTTCATCGCCTTCGCCCCGGCCGAAGAGCCGCGCATCGTCGCCGCGATCATCGTGGAGAACGGAGGGCCGGGAGGCAGGACGGCGGCGCCGCTGATGCGCCAAATATTTGATTATCATTTTTCCGTTGCCGGTGGAAAGGAAAAATGATGAAGAAGGCGTATTGGCTCGTGATGATCGCCCACGCGATGCGACGCTGGGATTTCCCTCTGCTCGTCTGCGTGCTACTGCTCTTTGCCGCCGGGCAAGTGGTGTTGATGAGCGCATCGCCCGAGCGGGTCGGGACCTTGTGGGGGCACCAGGCGCTGGCACTGGCCGCGCTCTTGACGGCGGCGCTGGTCCCGTTTCGCTGGTGGCTGCGCCTGGCCTTGCCGTTGTATCTCCTCGGTGTCCTCCTGCTGCTGGCGGTGCTCCTCTTCGGCGAGACGACCAAAGGGGCTACGCGATGGCTCGACCTGGGGGTGGTTCGCATCCAGCCTTCCGAGCTGATGAAACTGGCGGCGCCGATGATGCTTGCCTGGTATTTTGCGTTGCGACGGCATTCGCTCGCGTGGTGGGATCATGTCGTGGCGCTGATGCTCTTGGCGATTCCCGCAATCTTGATCCTGAAAGAGCCGGACTTGGGTACGACCATCCTCGTGGTGGCGGCCGGGGGATTCGTGCTCTTCTTCGCCGGGTTTTCATGGCGGTTCATCGTGCCGCTCGTGTTGGCCTTGGCCGTCGGGATCGGTGCGCTCCTCGTGCAAGGAGATCGCTGGTGTGCGCCCGGCGTGGAATGGCCAATGCTACACGAATATCAGAGACAGCGCGTGTGCACCTTGCTCGATCCGCACCGGGACCCTCTCGGTAAAGGTTTTCACACGATCCAGGCCACGATCGCCATCGGTTCGGGGGGCGCTTGGGGCAAGGGATGGCGCGAGGGCACGCAATCCCAACTCTCCTTCGTTCCCGAGCGCCACACCGATTTCATTTTTGCGGTGCTTGCCGAGGAGTTCGGATTCTTCGGTGTCGCGCTATTATTGAGTGTATATACCGCGCTGCTGCTGCGCGGTGCGTGGCTCGCCATCAGGAGCCCATCGTGGCCGGGGATGCTGCTGGGCGGCGCGGTGGTGGGGACCACGTTCGTCTATGTCTTCGTGAACGTGGCGATGGTCAGTGGCATGTTGCCGGTGGTAGGAGTGCCTTTGCCCTTCATCAGCTATGGCGGCACGGCTCTGGTGACGCTCGCCACGGGGCTGGGATTGCTCTTGAGTGCAGCGGTCCGATCGGCGCCTCGCGGTGGTTTTTCCGGCCAGCGGAGAGGGGTATGACATCAGGAACGAGATGGCGCGTGACCGGTGTGCTGCTCCTCGTCGCCCTGGGGCTGGCGGCCTGCGGCACTGCTCCACGGACGAAGCGCTCCTCGCTCGTGGAAACGGGGGGCGCCTTGGTCACTGGGGAAGAACCGGTTCCGCGCATCGAACCTTTGCGTCCGGCCAACGCGCGCGCCTACACCGTGCTCGGCCGCACCTATTTTCCCATGACCGATTTCGCTCCCTATCGTGAGATCGGTGTGGCTTCGTGGTACGGCCGTCAGTTCCATGGCCAGCCCACGGCCACGGGGGAGCGCTACGACATGTATTCCTTCACGGCCGCACACAAGACGCTCCCTCTCCCCAGTTATGCTCGAGTGACCAATCTCTCCAACGGCCGTCAGGTGATCGTGCGGGTGAACGATCGCGGCCCTTTCGTGTCTGATCGACTCATCGATCTCTCCTTTGCTGCGGCGGATCGACTCGGTTTCGTCAACCAGGGTACGACCAGCGTGGAGGTGGAGCTGATCCTGCCCGAGGAAATCCGCTTGGCCGAGGCGCGGGGCGAGGCCATACGCGCGCGCGGCGCCGAGGCTGGGCCAGCGCTGGTGGTGGCGCGTGTGCTGTCAGCGCGGTTGCAGGGGGAAGAGCGAACGTCGTCGTCGCGGAACGACGCACCCATCGTCTCCGTGTCGTCGGCTGCGCCAGGGTCTGCGCTCGAGCAGCCAGATTCGAGCAAAGCGGTGGTGGCGATGGAGCCCCTCGAGCCGGTTGCGGACGAACGTCGTTCTCCGGCCCCGGGCTATTATCTCCAGTTGGGCGCTTTTGCCTTGGCCGACAATGCGGATTCCTTCCGGAGGCACGCCGCTACGTTGTTGCCGGAAGTCGATCTGCACGTGATTCCGGCCACGGACAAAATCCGGGTCTGGGTCGGGCCGTTCGCCGACGAGGCGGCGGCGCGCGCGGCGGCCCGGATCGTCACGGCGCGCCTGGGCGGCAGTGCTTTCTTGGTGACCGCCCCCTGAGCCGCCGCGTATAATGGGACGCTTCTCGAAGCGATTCAGGAGTTGGGACGTGAGGTTCGTTCGTTCGATTCAGGTTTGGTGTGTCCTGTTCATCGCGTGTTGGGTCACGGTAGCGCAGGCGGCGGTGCCGCCCATCACGCTCAATGCCCGGCAGTGGGTGTTGATCGATGCCCGCACCGGCGAGGTGCTCGCTAGCAAGGATGCCGATCAGCCGGCCGAGCCGGCTTCCATCACCAAACTCATGACCGCCTATGTCGTGTTCGGCGCACTGCGTGACGGGCGGCTCGAGCTGGAGCAGCAAATTCCAGTGTCCACGACGGCGTGGAAGATGGGGGGCTCGCGCATGTTCATCGACCCCAAGATGACGCCTACGGTGGAAGAGCTGCTGCGCGGCATGATCATCCAGTCGGGGAACGACGCTTCCGTGGCCCTGGCCGAGGCGGTCGCCGGCAGCGAAGAGGCTTTTACCGCCCTCATGAACGATGCGGCGAAGAAACTCGGCCTGAAGAACTCGCATTTCATGAATTCGACCGGCATGCCCGATCCGCAGCACTACATGAGTGCGCACGACATCGCGCTCCTCGCGCGTGCCATCATCGAAGAGTTTCCGCAGTTCTACGCCCTCTATTCGGAAAAGGAGTACGTTTTCAACGGCATCCGTCAGCCCAACCGTAATCGCCTGCTTTGGCTCGATCCCAGCGTCGATGGGATCAAGACCGGGCATACCTCCTCTGCCGGCTATTGCCTGGCTTCCTCGGCTCGGCGCGAGGGACGGCGGCTCATCGCCGTGGTGCTGGGCGCGCCCTCCGACGAGGTGCGGGTGCAGGAGTCGCTGAAGCTGCTCAATTACGGCTTCCAGTTCTTCGACGCCGTCAAACTCTACGACGCCAACCAGGCGGTAGCCACGCTGCGCGTATGGAAAGGGGCCAAGCGCGAGATTCCGGTGGGCTTTACCACCGACGTGGTGCTGACCCTGCCGCGTGAAGACGTCAAGCACGCCGAGGCGCGCTTCATCGGCGAGGAGCCGCTCCTCGCGCCGGTGAGCAAGGGGCAGCCGGTGGGCAAGGTAGAAGTGAGCGTCGAGGGCAAACCGCTCACCACGCTCACGGCGGTGGCGCTCGACGACGTGCCGCAAGCGGGCTGGTTCGGTCGTGCCTGGGATGCGCTGGTGTTGTGGATCAAGAGCTGGTGAGCTGCACGCCGGTTTTCTGGCTCGACCGGCAGCCTTACGAGCCGGTGTGGCGCGCAATGCAGCGCGCCACCGCCGAGCGCGGGCCTGATACCCTCGACCGGCTGTGGTGCCTCGAACACGAGCCGGTTTATACCCTGGGGCTCGCCGGCCGTCCCGAGCACCTGCTGCCCCAGGGGCGGGCCACGGGCATTCCTCTGGTGCACATCGACCGCGGCGGCCAAATCACCTACCATGGGCCGGGTCAGCTCGTCGTTTATTTCCTCCTCGACCTGCGCCGCCGGCGCTCGAGCGTGCGCGCTCTGGTGCATCACATCGAACAGAGCGTGATCGACCTGCTCGCCAGCTGCGGGCTGCAAGGTGAACGGCGCGAGGGGGCGCCCGGGGTCTACCTTGCCGGCGCCAAGATTGCCGCGCTGGGGCTACGGGTGAAGAATGGCTGCACGTACCACGGACTTTCGCTCAACGTGGACCTCGACCTCTCGCCTTTTGCCGGCATCAACCCCTGTGGCCATGCGGGGCTCGCCACCACCCGCCTGCGCGATCATGGCCTCGATTGGAGCGTGCGCGAGACCGCCGAGCGGCTGCTCGATCCGCTGCAGACCTGGCTCGGGCCGCTTGCCTGGAGCGAAACTCCCGATCCCTGGGCCCCGCCCTCTCCCTGAAAGGAGCCGATCATGGACCGACCCGTCGATGCACCCGAGAAAGCCCGTGGCGCCCAGAAGACCGCCCGTATCCCGATCAAAATCGTCCCCAAGACGCCGCTGCCCAAACCCGAGTGGATCCGCGTGCGCCTGGCCGGGGGTGAAGAGGCCGAGCGCTTCCAGCAAATCAAGGCCACTTTGCGCGCCCATCAGCTGCACACCGTGTGTGAGGAAGCCTCCTGCCCCAACATCCACGAGTGTTTCGGCAAGGGCACGGCCACCTTCATGATCCTGGGCGACGTCTGCACGCGCCGCTGCCCCTTCTGCGACGTGGCCCACGGCAAGCCCTTGCCGCCGGATCCGGCCGAACCCGAGCATCTCGCGCACACGGTGGCGGCCATGCGCCTGCGCTACGTGGTCATCACCAGCGTCGACCGCGACGATCTGCGCGACGGCGGCGCGGCGCACTTCGCCGCCTGCATCCGCGCCGTGCGTGCACACTCGCCTTCCACCCGCATCGAAGTGCTGGTGCCGGACTTCCGCGGCCGGCTGGAGGCGGCGCTGGAAGCCTTCGCCCAGGATCTGCCCGACGTGATGAACCACAACCTGGAAACCGTGCCCCGGCTCTACCGCCAGGCGCGGCCCGGGGCCGACTATGCCCATTCCTTGCGGCTGTTGGCGGAATTCAAGGCGCGCCATCCCGAGGTGGCGACCAAGTCTGGCCTGATGGTCGGGTTGGGCGAAACCGACGAGGAGATCGTGCAGGTGATGCGCGACCTGCGGGCGCACGGCTGCGACATGCTCACCATCGGCCAGTACCTGCAGCCTTCGTCCGGACACCTGCCGGTGGAGCGTTACGTTCCACCCGAGACCTTCGCCGCCTTCGAGCGCGAGGCACTCGCGCTGGGGTTCAGGCACGCTGCCTGCGGGCCGCTCGTGCGTTCCTCCTACTGGGCCGATCGTCAGGCGCACGAGGCCGGCGTGGCCTGAGTCGCGCCGTTTCCGTCGGTTTTTCCCATCCGATCAGGAGGGGCGAGCGGTCGCCCCGGGGGCCTCGTTGCCGGTTTCACGGTTCGAGCGCTCGGCATCGGTTTCCTCGGAACTGCTGGATGGGGCGCCTTCGGTCGTTTGCGCGTTTTCTCGAGCGTCGGCGATCTCTTCTTCCGTCGAGGGGGAGTCTGCCCGGGGGATGGGTGTGTCCTGCATCTGGGCGGGTTCCGCTTCGGCCATCAGTTCGAGGACGGCGGGCGAAGTACGTACCATGGGTTTGAAGTGCGCCGGTTCTTCGACGATCACGTCCATGCTGCGGCGGTACTGCAGTGCGGCGAGCACCGTCATCGGCAAGAGGGCCACCGCGAGGAAGGCCGGGAAAGCGTTCGGCCCGAAATCCGTCATGGCCCAGCCGGCCAGCGAGGGGCCCAGCGCCGCGGCGATGCCATGCAACATCAGCAAAGCCGTGTTGCCTGCGAGAATCTCGTCGCGGTGCAGATGATCGACCAGATGCGCGACCACGATGGGATAGACGGCGAGCAGGAAGAGACCGAAGATCGGCCCCATCATCAAGAGGGGCAATTTCAGACTGGGTGCGAGCGCCAGCAGGCAGGCCGTGATGCAGGCCAGCCCTCCGACCCAGGCCAAGGTGAGGCGGCGATCGAAACGGTCCGAAAGCCAACCGATGGGCCACTGGAACAGGGCGCCCGCTAGGATGGTGAGCGAGAGAAAAGTGCCGATTTCGGCATTGCCCAAACCCAAACGGTTGAGGTAGGCTGCGGAGAGGGTCCAGAATGAACCCATCGCCAAGCCGGAGGAGACGGCTCCCATGGCCGCGACCGGGGCGCTCAACCACAGGCGGCGCAGGGACATTCGCGCCACTTCGACGATGGCCGGTGGCTGTAAGCGTGTGGCCGTCACGGGCAAGATCGCCAGCACCGCGAAGATGGCCGAGACCGCGAACAGGTTGAAGACGCCCGGGCTATTCCAGCGCAGGAAAAGCTGGGCACAGCCAAGCGCCACGAGATTGACGATCATGTAGACGGCGAATATGAAGCCCCGTCGCTCGGGTGGGGCACTCCCTCCGAGCCAGCTCTCGATCACGGCATAGAAACCGACGATGGACACGCCAGTGAGGAAGCGCAGCACGATCCAAATTTCGGCATGTACGTAAAGCAGGTGCAGGAGCACGCAGGCGGTGATCGTCGCGCAGAAAAAAGCAAAGGCCCGGATGTGTCCCATGCGCCGGATGAGGTAAGGGGTGATCCAGGTGCCGGCGAAGAACCCCACGAAATAGCTCGACCCCATCAGCCCCAGCAGTTGATCGCTGAACCCCTCGAGCCCTCCACGCAATGCGATGAGAGAGTTGAGTAGCCCCGTACCGAGCAGTAACGAGGCCACCCCGAGCATCAGAGCGGTAATGGGAAACAGAATGCTACGCATGGAGCCTCCCGCAAGGGTCGCAAAAAAGCGAAGGCGGCAGGGATCGGTGCGCCGCCCTCGTCGTGCTAAGGAAACGCTGAATAATTGGCTGCGCGGGCGAATCGCTGCGTTGCGCGGTGCTCGCTCCCTCGCCTATCCACTCGATATGTCTCGGTCGCTGCGCTCCGTGCGCCTTGCGCTTCATCCCGCTCGCTCATTTCTTCAGCGTTTCCCTAAGGATAGCCTGTCCTGCGGTGCAGCGCAAACCGGCCAACGGGAGGATCCTCTGCATGACGCGCTGCGCGTTTGCGTTCTCCTGCGCCTACTCGGAGAGATGCCTTGAATTCGGTACGCCGGGTGCCTTGCCATGTGATTGCGCACGATGATTTCGTACGAGAGGCGCAGAGCAGTAAGGCGGCGCCAGCCCACGAGGGTACAATCTCACGGGAGCCCTAAATGGCCCTTTGCGCGCCTGCACGGCGTCGCGTACGGTATTCGGTTGCCCGCTCGTACCCTCGATGGGTGTTGTATCCCGTGCCCGGAGCGCCTCGTCCTTCGGCCGGGCGTGACGGTTTTTTTGCAGTCTCCCGATGGACCCTCATTTTTCCGTGCTCATGTCTTTGAATGCCGAACAGCGAAGCGCGATCACCCACCTCGACGGCCCCTGCCTGGTGCTCGCCGGGGCCGGTAGCGGCAAGACGCGCGTCATCACGCACAAGATCGCCCACCTCATCCAAAAGGTGGGGCTCGCCCCCCGGCACATCGCCGCCATCACCTTCACCAACAAAGCCGCCCGCGAGATGCAGGAACGCGTGGCGGCGCTCCTGGGAGGGCGGCTCCCCGGCGGGCTCACCGTGAGCACTTTCCATGCGCTCGGCGTGCGCCTGCTGCGCGAAGAGGCGCCGCACCTCGGGCTCAAACCGCGCTTCTCCATCCTCGACCCGGCCGACGCGCAGAACGTACTCGCCGAACTTCTGCCTGCGGCCGAGCGCGGCATCGTGCGCCAGCTGCACTGGCGCATCTCGCAATGGAAGAACGCAGCGATCGAACCGGAGGAGGCCGAGCAGCTCGCCGGCGACGAGCTCGCCGCCGCCGCAGCCGCTGCCTACCGCGACTACGAACGCACGCTGCGCGCCTACCACGCCGTCGACTTCGACGACCTGATCCTGCTGCCCCTGCGCCTGCTGCGGCGCGAGGCCGAGGTGCGCGAGCGCTGGCAGAACCGGCTGCGTTACCTCCTCGTCGATGAATACCAGGACACCAACCGCACCCAGTACGAGCTCCTGAAGCTGCTCGCCGGGCCGCGCGAAGCCTTCACCGCCGTGGGCGACGATGATCAGGCGATCTACGGCTGGCGCGGCGCCGACGTCGAGAACCTGCGGCTGCTCGCGCAGGATTACCCCCGGCTGCGCGTCATCAAGCTGGAGCAGAACTACCGCTCCAGCCGCCGCATCCTCGTCGCCGCCAACGCTCTGATCGCGCACAACGACAAGCTCTTCGACAAGCGTCTGTGGTCCGAGCACGGCGAGGGCGAACCGGTCAGCGTATACGCCTGTCGGGATCCCGAACACGAGGCCGAATGGGTGGCGGCGCGGCTCGACGCCCACCGCTTCCAGCACCGCGGCCGCTGGCGCGACTATGCCATCCTCTATCGCAGCAACCACCAGGGGCGGCTCTTCGAGCAAGCCCTGCGCCAGCACAAGATCCCCTATACCCTCACCGGGGGGCAATCCTACTTCGACCGCGTCGAGATCCGCGACGTCATGGCCTACCTGCGGCTACTGCTCAACGAGGACGACGACCCGGCCTTCGTGCGCGCCATCACCACGCCGCGGCGCGGCATCGGCCCGGCGAGCATCGAGGCCCTGTCGCGTTACGCCGGCCTGCGTCACCTGAGCCTGTCGGCAGCGCTGCGCGAGGAGGGCGCGGCGGCGCACGTGCCGGCCGCGGCGCTGCAGACCCTGCGTACCTTCGCCGAATTCCTCGATCGGCTCCGCTGGCGGGCCGAACGCGAGCCTGCCGCCCGACTCCTCGAAGAGCTGCTTGCGGCGATCGACCTCGAAGGCTGGTATCTGACGCACGGCGAGGCGCGTGAGGCCGAGACCCGGGCGCGCTCGCTGCGCGACTTTGCCGCCTGGGTGGGACGCAAGGGCGAGGACGAAGGAAAGACGCTGCTCGAGCTCGCGCAGACGCTCAATCTCGTCGCCCGGCTCGACGACGGCGAGGACGATGCCGACGCGGTGCAGCTCGCCACCCTGCACGCGGCCAAGGGGCTGGAATTCAAGCACGTCTTCCTCGTCGGCGTGGAAGAGGGGATCCTGCCGCATCAGGCGAGCCTCGAGGAGGAACGTCTTGATGAAGAACGCCGGCTGATGTACGTGGGCATCACGCGCGCGCAGCGCAGCCTGACGATCACCTGGTGTGAGCGCCGGCGTGAGGGCAAGGAGTGGCGCAGCGTGGAGCCCTCGCGTTTCATCGCCGAGATGGGCGAGGGGGTGCAGATGCGGCGGCGCGACGAACCCGTGGCCAAGGAAGACGCCAAGGCGCGGCTTGCGCGCTTGCGCGCGATGCTCGAAGGCGGCTAACGCCCCAGCCAGCGCTCGAATCGCGGCAGCAATTCATCGGGGCCGAGGTAGCCTGCCACGCGCAACTCGCTATGCTCTTCTCCTCCGGGCGCGAAGAAGAGCAGGGCCGGCGGGCCGAAGAGTTCGAAACGGCGCAACAGCGCGCGGGCGGATTCGTCGGCGGCGGTTACGTCCGCGCCGAGGCGGGTCACGTCGGCGAGGTGCGGGCGCAGGCGAGGGTCTTCGAGGGCGCGCTCCAGTTCCAGGCAGGAGATGCACCAGTCGGCCCGCACGTCGACCAGCACGGGGCGATCGCTCGCGCGCACCGCCGACTCCAGCTCGGCGAGCGTGCGCACGGTGGGAACCGGCTGCGCCGGCGCCGAGGCGGAAGAGGCAGCCGAGAGGCGCAGCGCGAGCGGCTGCAAGGGATCACGCGCCCCGCCCAACAGCCCCACCAGGGCGACGATGCCGTAGGTGGCAAGCGCAAGGCCCAGGGCCTTACCCAGGCGCCGCATGGCCGGCGCTTGCGGTGGCAGCGGATCGAGCGCATGCAGGAAGACGCTGGTGCCCAGCGCGAGCAGGGCCCAGCCGAGCAGCCATAGCCAATCCGGCGCCACCGGCCGCACGATCCACCAAGCGAGCGCCAGCATCAGCACGCCGAAGATGCGCTTCACGCCTTTGAGCCAGGGTCCGGAGCGCGGCAGCAGCTCACGCGCGCCCAAGCCCACCGCCACGAGTGGAGCCCCCATCCCCAATCCCAGGGCGAAGAGCGCCCAGCCTCCGAGCCAGGCGTCCCCCGTGCGGGCGATGTAGAGCAGCGCGCCCGCGAGCGGCGCGGCCACGCAGGGGCCGACTACCAGCGCCGAGATCGCCCCCATGAAGGCCACCCCGAGATAACGCCCGCCCGGCAGCCGCCCGGCGGCGGCATCGAGCCGGGTCTGCCAGGAGGACGGCAGCTGCAGCTCGTAGAGGCCGAACATCGATAGGGCGAGCAGCACGAACACCAGCGCAAAGCCTCCCAGCACCCAGGGCGTCTGCAGGGCGGCCGAGAGCATCGTGCCCGACAGCCCCGCGAGCGCCCCCGCGAGGGCATAGACGGCGGCCATGGCCAGGACGTAGGCGAGCGACAGGCCGAACGCCCGTCCGCGCGAGACGTGCTCCTTGCTTCCAACGATGATGCCCGAGATGATGGGGATCATGGGGAAGGTGCAGGGCGTGAAGGCGAGCAACAGCCCCAGGCCGAAAAACGTGGCGAGCATGGGCGCCCAGTGGCTGCCGGCGAGCGCTTGTGCCAGCCGCCCGCTCTCGTCGCCCGGCAGCGGGCTCGAAGGTGGCGTGGACTCCGCTGCGATCGAGGCCGAAGCCTGGGTTGGCGTGGAGGCGGGCGTGACACCACGCAGACGCTGCAACAAGCTGGGGGCGGGCGGGGTGGCGGCCACTTCGAGGTCGGAGATCACTGGTGGGTAGCAGATTCCCCCGTCCCAGCAGCCTTGATGGGTGATACGCAGGCGCTGTGGCGCCTCGCCTTCGTATCTCAGCGGCAAGCCGAGTCGGTTACGGAAGATCTGAACGTCGCCAAAGAACTCGTCCTGCTTCGATTCGCCCGGTGGCAGTTCGGGCAAGAGGCGGGTTTCTCGCGGGGAGAGGACGGTGAATCTCAGTTTGTCCCGGTAGAGATAATAGCCCTCGCGAATCGTGAATTCGACGACGATCGTGCCGTTTTCTGCACGGTAAGCGTGGGGCACGAAGGCTTCTTCCGGTGGAACGGGGTCGGCGGCGCGACCCGGGAGCGGCGCGAGCAGGAAGACGAGAGACAGCAGGAAAAACGGCAGGCGTAACCGAGAACGAAGACGGCTCATGCGGGATCCTCGGGCGGGTTGAGGGTTTCCGTGGCGACCCACTCCAGATAGGCAGGCAGGCCCGCCGACACTGAGACCGCGATGATTTCCGGGAGTTCATAAGGATGCAAGGCGCGTAAACGTTCCTGTAGTGCGCGATGGCGTGCCGCCGCGGTTTTGATGAGCAGCAGCGTCTCCGCGTCTTCCTGTACCGTGCCCTGCCAGCGGTAAAAGGACGTCAAGCCCGGCACGAGGTTCACACAGGCAGCCAGCCGCTCTTCGACCAGGGTTCGGGCGAGCGAGCGCGCGGTATTGAGGTCGGGGACCGTGCAATATACGAGCAGGATCGAATCCATCGACGTTGCTCCCTCTGCGTAAAAGTCCCATTATATCCATCGGGTCGCGACGGACTTCCTCGCTATAATGAGGAAGTCTCGGACGAAAAAAACCAACATGTCGATCCTTGTCGCCCTCTTGGCGCTCGTGCTCACGAGTGCTTTCTTTTCCATGTCGGAGATATCGCTCGCGGCGTCGCGCCGCTTGCGCCTCGAGATGCTGGCCAAGCAAGGAGACGTCAGGGCCCAGCGGGTGTTGACGCTCCAGGATCAGCCGGGGCACTATTTCACGGTGGTGCAGATCGGCCTCAATGCGGTTGCGATCCTCGGCGGTGCGGTGGGAGAGTCTTCCGTCACGCCTTGGCTCGAACCGTTCGTGGCGCTCTTGTTGCCGCCGGAGTATGTCCGCTCCGTCGCCTCTTCCCTTGCGTTTCTTGGTGTCACGTTGCTCTTCGTCGTGTTCGCCGACCTGGTGCCGAAACGCCTCGCGCTACTCGCGCCCGAGCGCATCGCGCTGGTGGCGGCCCCGCCGATGACGCTGCTCGTGCGCCTGCTCCATCCCCTGGTGTGGATGATCGACGCCCTCGCTTCCTGGGTGCTGCGCCTGGCCGGAGCGCCGGAACGCCGGCGCGAGGAGGTCACCGTCGATGAAATCGTGGCGCTGGCCGACGCCGCCACGCGTGCCGGAACGCTGCTCGCCGAGGAGCAGAAACTGGTGACCCGTGTTTTCGAGCTCGACGAGCGCACCGTGCGTACCGCCATGGTGCCGCGCGACGAGATCGTCTATCTTTTGGTTGGTGAGCCCGAGGAAAACATTCGGCAGAAGTTGCGCAACCACCCCCACGGCAAGTTTCCCGTGTGTGACGGCTCGCTCGACCGTCCTGTGGGCTACGTGGACACGCGCGATCTGTTCCTCTCCATCATCGACGGAGAAAAAGTCTCGCTGACCGCCGAGATGGTGGTGCGGGATTTGTTGGTCTTCCCGGATACGCTCACGCTGCTCGAGGCGCTGCAGCGCTTTCGCAGTGCCGGGCAAGATTTCGCGCTCATTGTCAACGAATATGCCATAGTTGTGGGTTTGCTCACGCTTCGCGACGTGATGGACACGGTGGTCGCGGTCGATCCCGTCGTGGGGCGCGAAGAGATGATCGTTCGGCGTGACGCCGATTCCTGGTTGCTCGATGGGCTCACCCCGATCGCCGAGGTGGCCGAGGTGCTCGGAATCGACGGGTTCGAAGGATCGGAACACTTCGAGACCATCGCCGGGTTCATGATGTATCACTTGCGCAAGGTACCCAAGCGCACCGATGCGCTCGAATACAAAGGCTACCGTTTCGAAGTGGTCGATATCGACAACTACCGCATCGACCAATTGCTGGTGACCCGCCTCTCCGCTCCCACGGGAACGGAGACGACGGGCGATGGCGGCTAGCGCTGCGTCGCTCGAATCACTTGCCGAGCTGATCGCCGATGACGCCCCCAATGGCGGCACCTCCGACCGTGCCGAGCAGGTGCCCGTCCGAAACGGCCGCACCGACGACGCCGCCCAAGGCAGCACCCCCTACCGCGGCCTTTTCTCGGGACGACATGTTGTCCCACGTGGCACAACCACTCAGCAGACTCAGGGTGAATGCGGTGAGCGCGAGAAGGAAAATCCGTTTCATGGTCGCTCCTGTTCGTGATTTACATATTTCATTATGCCATGCATGACGCATGGAACGTGTTTCGGAATGTCAATGGATCAGGGGTGCTCGATGCGCGTGATTTTCGTGCCTTCGATGTTGATGCCGCCCATGAGCCCCTGCTGGTCGAAGATGAAGGCATAGGCGTCGTCGCGCAGCGTGGTGGTGGAGAGGTTCGCTGCGACTCCGGTATCCACCAAGGTGACGTTCGGACCGGAACCCAACTCCCAGCCTTGGCTCTCTTCAAGGTATTTCAGAGCCTTGTCGTTCATCAGGAACAGGGCGTAGCCGTACGATTGAGCGCCGAGCTGCAAGCCCCAGGAAGCGGAGACCGAATTATAAAATCCCCGTACCTTGCCATCGACGAAAAGTACGCCTTCACCATAGCTGCCGCCGAAGACGAGGCCTGCTTTGATGATGTTGGGGAACACCAGCACGCCTTTGGCCGACTTGGCGATGGCGTCTGCCGATGGGTTGATTTTGCGTAGCGTGGCCAGAGCTTGCTGGGCATCGCGGATCAGTTCTTCTTGTGACGTGGCTGCGTGGGCTCGTGGCAGGAGTAGCACGAGACTCATCGCGATCAGTAGTACGTAGAACCAAGCGCGGTGAAACGATCGGTCGAACGGGATCATCGTTTTTCTCCTCGAGACGAAAAGACGTTCGTATGAACCAGGTTAGTCTGCGGATCCAGGAAGATCAATCGTTGGCATCGGCCAAAAAAGAAACAAGGTGTTTACGGGATGCTTTTGCCGCTGCGAGAGATCCTGCAGGGGGTGGCAGGCAAGAGGCGGCAGCGCTACACTGATAGAACTTTCTTGCCGACCGGACGATTCATGCATATTGCCGACGTCACAATGTTCTACGCGGAAGCGAGCGGGGGCGTACGGACGTATCTGGAGTCGAAGCGACGTTTTCTTTCTTCGATCGAGGGGGTGCGGCATACCCTGGTGGTGCCGGGAGCAGAAGATCGCTCCGCACCCGGCTGCGAGATGATCTCGGCCTGGCCCATCCCTTTCTCCACCGGTTATCGCTTCCCCTTGCGCCCTGGGCCGTGGGGGGAGCGTCTCGTTGCCTTGGCGCCCGACGTGATCGAGGCGGGAGACCCCTACGTTCCTGCCTGGGCAGCGCTGGCCGCGGGGGAGCGGCTGGGCGTACCCGTGATCGGTTTTTACCATTCGGATCTCCCCCGCCTCGTCGAGCGACGATTCGGGCGAACCTGGGGGCAGGCGGCGGCCGCCTATGTGCGTCATCTCTACCGGCGATTCGACCGGGTGCTCACGCCCAGCCGCACCATGGTGGAGCATCTGGCGGCGCTCGGCGTGGAGGGCGCGATCGCCCAGCCCTTGGGCGTCGACACGGCCGCGTTCTCGCCGGCGCGGCGCGACCCCGCTCTGCGCGCCGAGTTGGGTATCCCTCAAGCGCGCTGCCTCATGGTCTTCGCCGGTCGCGGCTCGCGCGAGAAGAATCTCGACGTGCTGCTTGCGGCGGCGCGGCTCTTGGGCGAGGATTTTCATCTGCTGCTCGTGGGCAGCGCCATGCCGCGGCGGGTGCCGGAGAACGTGACGGTGGTTGATCGCTTCGTCGGTCGTGAAGACGTCGCCCGTATTCTTGCCAGTGCCGATCTGCTCGTTCATGCCGGCAATCAGGAGACCTTCGGCCTGGTGGTGCTCGAGGCGATGGCAAGCGGCATCCCCGTGGTCGGTGTGGCCGGCGGGGCCGTGTCCGAACTGGTGCCGCCCGAGGCCGGCCGGATCGCTCCGCGTCTGGATGCGGCGGTGTTTGCGCAGACGGTGCGTGAGTTTGTCCGTGAGGTCGATCTCGAAGAGGCTGGGCGGCAGGCGCGCGCCTGGGTAGAGCGCCGTTATGCCTGGCCGGCGGTACTGCCCGGACTGCTGGAGCACTACCGTGCCCTGTGCGGCGTACCCTCGCTGCTGCCGGTGCCGGTGGCTGCGGAAGTGGCCGATGCCTGGCAGGGGGGGCGATGAAGGCGCTCTTCTCGGTCGTGCTGCACGACGTGGCGCCGGCCACTTGGCCGCTTTATGCCGACTTTGCCGCGCGTGCGACGGCGCTGGGTGTGCCATTGACCCTCTTGGTGGTGCCCGACTACCACGGGCAGGGGACGTTCGAGCGGGACCCCCGTTTCTGTGCCACGATCGAGCGGGAACTGGCCCGCGGCGGCGAGGCGGTGTTGCACGGGTATTACCACGCCGACGAGCTGCCCTGCCATGGGCCGATCGACTTCGTGCGCCGGCGCCTCTTTACCCACGAGGGGGAATTCGCGGCGATCTCCGAGCAAGAGGCGCTGGCACGGCTCGAGCAGGGCCTCGCGCTCTTCGCGCGCCTGGGCTGGCCGGTGGAAGGGTTCGTCGCGCCGGGTTGGCTTCTGGGAGAAGGCGCCTGGCGCGCGCTTGCGCGCACGTCTTTGCGCTATACCAGTTCGCCGCGGCGGGTGTATGGGCGCGCGGGCGAGGAGTGGCACCCGGTCGAAGCGCCGAGTCTCGTGTGGAGCGCCCGCAGCGGCTGGCGGCGGCTCGTCTCGCAGGTGGTCAATGAGCGTTGGTTGAGGCGCAGCGCGAGCCGTCCTTGGCTGCGCCTGGGACTGCATCCAGTGGATATGCGCCACGAGCGCTCTCGCCGTTTCTGGGAGCGGGCGATGCTCGCGCTGCTGGCCGAACGGACGCCGTGCACCAAGGGCGAAGCGCTTCGCAATCTGGCGCCGTTACAGCAGGGCGGCGACGGCGGCGTACTCGTCGCGCAGCAGCCGAAGGCAGCGGGCGACGCCGTGCGCGCCCTCTAGGGCAAGCGCTGCCACGTAGGGGCGGCCGACGAGCACGGCCGACGCGCCCAGTGCCAAGGCTTTGGCGACGTCACTGCCGCGGCGCACGCCGCCATCGAAGAGGACCGTCATCCGTTTGCCCGTGGCTCGTGCGAGCGGGGCAAGCCGTGCAAGGCTCGCGGGGGCGGCGTCGAAGGTGCGCCCGCCGTGATTGGAGACGACGAGGCCGTCGTAACCCAGCCGCGCCAATGCGTCGGCGTCTTCTTCGTGCAGCACGCCTTTGGCAAGGAGGGGCTGCCGCACGTGATCGCGTAGCCAGGCGAGATCGTCATGCGTCGGAGCGAGGGCGAGGAGGGCCGCCAGTTCGTGCGTGCGCTGCGTCGGCGCCTGCGCTTCGAGGTTGGCTGGCGCCGCCCGCGGCGGCAGGCGAAAACCGCTGCGCCACAGCCGCCAGCGCAAGCCTCCGATGGGCGCATCCAGGGTGATCATCCAGGCTTCGGGGCGCAGCGCCGCGGCGCGCTCGATGAGCCGCTCGGTGGCGGCACGATCGCCCTGCCAGTAGATCTGGAACCACAGTGCTTCGTCTTCGGCGAGCTGGCGCAGTTGCGGCCAGGGGGTGCTCGCCAGGCTGGAGACGATGGGCGTGACGCCTTGCGCCAGCGCGGCGAGGACGCTCGCCGCTTCGCCGTCGGGATGGAAGAGGCGCTGATGGGCGATCGGCGCGAGTAGCAGCGGCGAGGCGTGGCGCCGGCCGAAGAGGGTCGGGCCGCCCGGTGGGGTAAAAGGAGTGTCGCGCACGAAACGGGGAATGAGGGTGGCGGCATCGAGCGCCTCGCGGTTGCGCCGCGCCGCCAGTTCCGCCTCGGCCCCGCCGAAGAGGTAGGCGGCGACGTCCGGCGGCAGCCGCTGCTGCGCCAGTTCGAGGTAGTCTTCGGCGCATACGGGCGCAGGAGTGTCGGACACGGCTAGACGCTCCAGCGTCGCAGCAGGTTGTGGTAGACCGTGGAGAAGCGCGCGGCGAGCGCGCCCTCCCCGTGTTCGCTGCGCAGCGTCAGGGTCGCCATGTCGAGCTCGAAGAGCAGGCGCCGCTCGACCGGATCGGGCACCAGGCTCTGGAACCACATGAAGGAGGCGAGCCGCTCGCCCCGGGTGACCGGCGTGACCTCGTGCAGCGAACTGGCGGGGTAGATGACGATGGAACCGGCCTTGCCCTTGACGCGCTGTGTGCCGAAGAGGTCGTGGATCACGAGCTCGCCGCCGTCGTATTCTTCCGGGGCGCTGAAAAAGAGGGTGGCCGAGACGTCGGTACGCAGTTTGCGCTCGCCCACCAGCCGGATGGCGGCATCGACGTGCGGCCCGTAGTGCTCACCCTCGCCGATGGCGCGGTAGCGGTTGAACTGCGGCGGGAAGATGTCGCGCGGCAGCACGGCCGAAAAAACGAGCGGCTCGCGCTCGAGCGCCTGCAGCACCAGCTGGCGCAAGGGGGCTAGAGTGGGGCAGTCTTCGGCGATCTGCAGGTTGTTCTTGACCTCGCGCGCGAGTGGTCCGGCGCTGCTGCGGCCATCGACCCAGCGCGCCTGCGCGAGCAGTGTCCGGGCGCGTTCGACTTCCGCGGCGGAGAGAACTTCGTCGATCGTCAGGAGCATGGTGTCTTCCGTTGAGGGCGGGGCCAGGAGCCCCGCCGAAAGCTCAGAACTTGAACTCGGCCGTGAGGATCACCGCCCGGTCGGTGCCGGGGACGACCAAGCCGCCGTTTTCGTAGATGGCATCATAATAGACCTTGTCGAAAAGGTTGCGCACGTTCATGCGTACCGTGTAGGAGGGCTGTTCATAGGCGAGCATGGCGTCCCAGCGGGTGTAGGAGGGGGCGACGTTGGGCGAGAACTTGCCGTTTACGAAGGGTCCGTTGGCGGCCATGGGGTTATAGCCATAGCGCTCGCCTTTGGTCTCGGCGCCCAGGCCGGCTTTCCAGCCTGGCATGAAGCGGTAGGTGGTCCACAGGTTGAAGGTGTAGTCTGGCGTGTTGCGCGGCTGCTGCCCCTTGAGGCGCGGGTCGGCGCCGGGGGCGACTTTGAGGATTTCGGCGTCCATCAGGGCCAGGCCGGCGAAGACTTCCCAGCGCTCGGTGATGCGGCCGGCGGCTTCGAGCTCCAGCCCGTCGGTGCGGCGCTTGCGGGTGAGGATGGCGCCGGTGGTCTCGAGATCGGTGTTGCGCTCCCAATCCTTGGTGGCGCGAAAGAGCGCGGCGCGCAGCGAGAGATCGCCTTCGAAGAGCATCCACTTGGCCCCGAGCTCGACCACGTCGCTGCGCTCGGCCGGATATTCGCCGCCGGAGAGCTGGTAGAGGTCGGCGGTGGGGCTGAAGCTGTCGGACCACGAGAGATAGTAGTGCTGGTTGGCGGTGGGCAGCCACGACAGGCCCGCCCGGTAGCTGTTCTCGCCGTAGTCGAGGCTGGGGGAATTGACGTTGCTGTAGTCGGCGGAGAGCTCGTCGCGGCGTGCGCCCAGGGTGAGTTTCCAGCCGGGCAGGAATTCGATGGTGTCCTGGGCGAGCAGCGCGTAGCTGTCGCCGGTGAAATCGGTGGCGCTCGCCTTGGGATCCTCGATGCCGGGGCGATAGAAGGCCGGCGCCCCCGGGGCGGCGAGATTGCGCAGCGAGCGGCGGTGGCTGTCTTCGTTGAGGTATTCGAATCCCAGGAGCAGTTCATGGCGCATGCCGGCGAGCGTGAGGGCGTGCGTGAGATCGGATTGCAGCGCCACGGTTTGATAGTCGGTGTTGCGTGTTTTCGAGCTGCCACTCGAACCGTCGGCAGCGGGTGCGCTAGTGCGTGAAGGGGCGAGCGCCCAATAACTGCGGTCGTAATCGGCGAAACGAAGGCTCGTGCGCCACTCGGTGCCCGGTTGGAAACGGTGGGTGTAGGTGGCGGTGGCGATGTGTGTGTCCGAGTCGTCGAAGGTATCGTCGGTGCCCCAGAAGGCGGAGGATCCAAAGCGTTTGAGCGGCCGCTTGGTCGTGGCATCGAAGGGTACGCCGTAGTCGGGATTGTCGCGAGTCTGTAGATAGTAGTAGCTGAGCTGCACTTCGTCGCGCGTGCCCATGCCGTGGACGAAACTCAGGGCCGCACCCTGGCGGTCGACCTCGGGTTCGGCACCGTTGGCCGGGTTCTTGCGCCAGCTGCCTTCCACGCGTTTCATGAGATTGACGCGCAGCGCCGAGTTCTCACCCAGGGTTTTGTTGAGATCGGCCGTGCCCTCGCGATAGTCCTCGGTACCGACCGAGCCGGTGAGCTTGTACTTGTCGACGGGCAACGGCGTCTTGCTCACCTGGTTGATGACGCCACCCGCCTGGCCGCGGCCGTAGAGCATGGCGGCGGCGCCGCGCAGCACTTCCACGCTCTCGAGATCGAAGGTCTCGCGGTTGTATTGCGCCGTGTCGCGCATGCCGTCGAGGTACATGTCGCCGAAGGTATAGAAACCACGCAGCATCATGTTGTCGCCGGAGCGCCCACCCTCGGCGGCGTTGAAGGTGAGTCCCGAGACGTTGCGCAGCGCCTCGCGCAAGGAACCCACTTGCTGGTCTTCGAGCAGGTCGCGGGTGAGGATGGTGATCGCCTGGGGAATCTCCTGCGGGTCTTGCAGCGTTTTGCCCACGCGGGTGGTGCGCTTGAGGTACCCCTCTTCGGCAACGGGGGCTTGATCGGTCACGGTCACGGTGGGCAGGACTTGGGCGTCGGCAGCGCCGGTTTCGGCGCTTTGAGCCAGCGCCGGTTGCGCGGCACCCAGTCCGATGAGCACCGCCGCACCCAGCGGCAGGACCTTGGGACGAAGAAGCGCGGCGTTTTCCGCTTGCGGCTGGGGTTCGTGCGGAGGGACGGTCGACATCGAAAACACTCCTTGGGGTTGGGAAAAGCGTCGTCGTTTTTCAGGGCGAGGGCTCACCCGGCAGGGTCACGAAGGCGATCTTCGCCAGGCCGTGGCGCGAGGCGGCCGCCATCAAACGGGCGATCGCCTCATAGGGGGTGGCACGATCGGCTTGCAGCTCCAGCGTGGTCTGGGGCGTGAGTTCGGCGAGGCGCGGCTCCAGCGCCGTCCAGTCGATCGCCTCGTCGTTCCAGTGCAGGGTCTGCCCGTCGGCGGCGAGCCGCAGGCGTAGGCGCTCTTCGTCGCGTTGGGTGTCGGGGACGCTGCTCGCCTGAGGCAGGTCGACTTTCACCGCGTGGGTCATCAAGGGGGCGGTGACGATGAAGATGATGAGCAGCACCAGCATCACGTCGATGAAGGGCACCATGTTGATCTCGTTGATCGGTTCGGTGTCACCGGTGCTGTCGAGTCGAGCGAAGGCCATGAGAGATCTCCGTCAGGAGGCAGTCTTGCGGGCAGGGCGAGGGGCGTCGACACCGAGCGCGACGACGGCGGGTTCGGACCGGGTCGTCGGACGTTTGATGCCGGTGACGAGGAAGGTGTAGACGTCATAGGCGAAGGACTCCAGCTCCTGGGTGCGGCGGCGCTGGATGCGGCTGAAGGCGTTGTACGCGATCGCGGCCGGAATCGCGGTGGCCAGACCGAATCCGGTCATCACCAGGGCTTCACCGATGGGGCCGGCCACTTTGTCGAGCGAGGCGCTCCCGCTGGCGGCGATCGCCTGCAGTGCGTGATAAATGCCCCAGACGGTGCCAAAGAGCCCGATGAAGGGGGCGCTGGAGGCGGTAGTACCGAGGAGCGTCATGCCGGCTTCGTCGCGGGCGCGGGCTTCGTCGATGGCACGGCGCAAGGCCCGGGTGAGGAGTTCCTGCGGCTCGTCTCGTTCTCCGAGTGCTCCGGGACGTGTCGCGGCGTTTTCTCCTGCCCGGTCGATGCGCTCCAGAACTTCGAGACCGTGATGGACGAGGTGTGAGGCGGGATCGATCGCGCCGTGTTCCCTGAGGTCGCGCGCGATCTCGGCCAGATCGCCCGCGTTCCAGAATCGGCGCAGAAACTGGGCGGCTCGCCGCGACAGACGCAGGTGCAGTGCCGTTTTGGCGAGGATCACGGCCCAGCTCGATACGGAGAGCAGCGCGAGCAGCAGGAAGATGAAGCGGCTTACGCCGTCGCCTTGGGAAAAGAAATGCAGCAGGGGTTCGTTCATGGGTAAGGCTCCGCAAAGATCAGGAAGAAGAAAGGGAAAAAGCGATGGGCACGAGTACCGTGGCCTCGACCGGCGTGTCGCCGCGGCGTGCGGGAACGAATTTCCAACGTTCGACGGCGTCGCGCGCGGCCCGGTCGAGCCGGGGGTAGCCCGAGGAGCGCTCCATCTCGACGTGGCGAGGCGACCCGTCAGCTCCGACCAGTACGCGCAGGATCACCTTCCCTTGTTCGCCGAGTTGGCGTGAGACGGGGGGATAGGCGGGTCGAGGGTTGGCGAGGTAGGCGACATCGAAGCGCGGTTCGACGAAAGGCGCGGCTTCGGCGCTCGGGGTGCTGCCGTGGGCAGCGGTGGAAGCGTCCGCTGCCGGCGCGGAGTCTGCCGTCGCCTCGTTTGCCGGGGTGGCCGGGGCCGGGGCGGCGTTTGCCATTTTCGGTGGCGGTGGTGCTGGAGTGGGCCGAGCCGTCGCATGGGATTTTGGCTGCGAGCGGGCAGGCGCTTTCGCTTTGGGAGGGGTCGGAGGGGGTTCGGCGGCAGGCGCCGGCGCCACTGCGGGAGCGGGTTCGGGCGACGGAGCGACCCAGGCGAGCGTCATGATCGGGGCCGCGGCAGGCGCCTGCACTTCGGGCAGGGCGCGTGCGCTAGCGTAGAGGATCGCCCCGTGCAGCGCGAGGGCGGCGACAATCGACCAGGGCGAGATGACGCGATGAGTGTCTGGAGTCATGGTCCGGGGTGGGAAACGTTCCTTTGTAAATGATATGGTAAACGATAATCAGTATCAAGTGCAAAAAAATATTTCGCACGTCACGCGGGATCCGGTAATCCGTCGTTACATTCACGTTACGTTCGTGACAAACCCTTGCAAAACTTCGTCGGCACAATGCAGCCGTCGAGTGGAGGGAGACGGCCCCGCCGCAAAACGAGAACGACGGCGGGGTTCTACACACTCATCGTATTGGAGGAGGATTGGCATGGCCGAGGGCGCGAAACCGCATGCCCCTGCGATCATCCCGGGACTGGAGACTTTCCCGCGCATGCTGCGGCATCATGCCCGCGTGCGCGCCGACCGGCCGGCGATCCGCGAGAAGGAATACGGCATCTGGCAGACCTACACCTGGGGGGAGTGCTATGCCCAGGTGCGCGCGCTCGCCTGTGGGCTGGCCGAGGCGGGTTTCCGGCGCGGCGACCGTTTGGCCATCGTCGGTGACAACCGGCCCCGCCTCTACCTGGCGGTGGCCGCGGCGCAATGCCTGGGTGGCATCCCGGTGCTGCTCTACCAGGATGCGATCGCCGAGGAGATGGCCTACGTGCTGCAGGACGCCGAGGTCAAGATGGCGGTGGTGGAGGATCAGGAGCAGGTCGACAAGCTCCTCGAGATCCTCGATCGCCTGCCCTCGCTCGAGCGCATCTTCTATGACGATCCGCGCGGGATGCGCCACTACACCTTGCCGGTGCTGCAAGGGTTGGACGAGCTCCTGGAGGCTGGGCGCATCCACGATCGCAACCAGCCCGATTTCGTCGATGAGGAGATCGAGAAGGGGGAGAGTGACGACGTCTCGGTCATGCTCTATACCTCGGGCACCACCGGCAAGCCCAAAGGGGTGTGCCAGACGCATCGGGCTTTTCTCTTCGCCGGCATGGGCGGGGTACAGTTCGACCGCCTCACCGACAAGGAGGAAGTGCTCTCCTATCTGCCGATGGCCTGGGTGGGGGACCATCTCTTCTCCTATGCGCAGGCCTATGCCGCCGGTTTCACCATCAATTGCCCCGAGTCGAGCGAGACGGTGATGACCGATCTGCGCGAGATCGGGCCCACGTACTACTTCGCGCCGCCGCGCGTGTTCGAGAACCTGCGTACCCAGGTGTGGATCCGTATGGAGGATGCCGGCCGTTTGAAGCAGGCGATGTTTCGCCATTTCATGAAAGTGGCCGAGCGCTGTGGTATCCAGATCCTCGAGGGGCGTCCCGTGCCGCTGCTGCAGCGCCTGCACTATGCCTTGGGTGAGATCCTGGTCTATGGGCCGCTGCGCAACGTGCTGGGTCTGTCGCGCCTGCGCGTGGCCTATACGGCCGGGGCGGCGATCGGGCCGGATCTCTTCCGTTTCTACCGCTCGATTGGCATCAACCTCAAGCAGCTCTATGGCCAGACCGAGACCTGCGCCTACGTCTGCCTGCAGCCAGACGGGGAGGTCAAGCTCGATTCGGTGGGCAAACCCGCGCCGGGGGTGGAGGTGAAGATCGCCGACAACGGCGAGATCCGCGTACGCGGCCCGATGCTGCTCAAAGCCTATTACAAGCGGCCGCAGGACACGGCCGAGGCCTTCGACGAGGAAGGCTATTTCATGACGGGGGATGCGGGCTTCTTCGACGAGGACGGGCACCTCAAGATCATCGACCGGGCCAAGGACGTGGGGCGGCTCAAGGACGGCTCGATGTTTGCACCCAATTTCATCGAGAACAAGCTCAAGTTCTTCCCTCTCATCAAGGAGGCGGTGGCTTTCGGGCACGACCGTCCTTACGTGACCGCCTTCATCAACATCGACCTGGAGGCGGTGGGCAACTGGGCCGAGCGCCGCGGGCTCGCTTATTCGGGCTATACCGATCTGGCGCAGCAGCCGGCCGTCTACGATTTGATCCAGCAGTGCGTGGAAGAGGTCAATGAAGACCTGAGCCACGATCCGCAGATGAACGGCTCGCAGATCCGGCGTTTCCTCATCCTGCACAAGGAGCTCGATGCCGACGACGAGGAGCTCACCCGCACGCGCAAGGTGCGTCGGCGTTTCATTTCCGAGAAGTATGCCGTGCTCGTCGAGGCGCTCTATGCCGGCAAGGACAGCCAATACATCGAGACGGCGGTCAAGTACGAAGACGGGCGCACCGGCAAGATCGCTGCCGATGTGCGCATCCGCGACGCAAAGGTCTTCCCGTCCTCACCGCGCGTGCACGCTTGAAGGAGGAGGAAATGGCGCGAGTCATCGGCGACGTGATCCTCGATCTGCAGAACATCTCGCTGTCGTTCGGCGGGGTCAAGGCGCTCACCAACATCAGTTTCGACGTGCGCGAGGGCGAGATCCGCGCGATCATCGGTCCCAACGGGGCGGGCAAGAGCTCGATGCTCAACGTCATCAATGGCGTCTATCACCCGCAGCAGGGGCGCATCGTCTTCCGTGGCCAGGAGCGGCGACGGATGAATCCCCACGAGGCGGCGGCGCAGGGCATCGCCCGCACGTTCCAGAACATCGCCCTTTTCAAAGGCATGACGGTGCTCGACAACATCATGACCGGGCGCAACCTCCTGATGCGGCGCAACTTCCTGTGGAATGCGCTCTACTGGGGGCCGAGTCGACGTGAGGAGATCGCGCACCGGCGCCGTGTCGAGGAGATCATCGATTTCCTCGAGATCCAGAACATCCGCAAGACGCCGGTGGGGCGTCTGCCCTATGGACTACAAAAACGGGTGGAACTCGCCCGGGCGCTGGCGGCCGAACCCTCGCTGCTCTTGCTCGACGAACCCATGGCCGGGATGAACGTGGAGGAGAAACAGGACATGTGCCGCTTCATCCTCGACGTGAACGAGCAGTTGGGGACCACCATCGTGCTCATCGAGCACGACATGGGGGTGGTGATGGACATCTCCGACCGGGTGGTCGTGCTCGATTACGGTCGCAAGATCGGCGACGGATCGCCCGACGAGGTGCGCAACGACCCGGTCGTGATCGAAGCTTATCTCGGCGGCGCTGCCCACTGAGGGAGAAGGGACGATGCAATTCTTTCTGGAAGTGCTCATCGGTGGGCTGCTCGCGGGGATGCTCTATGCCTTGGTGGCGCTCGGTTTCGTGCTCATCTTCAAGGCCTCGGGGGTGTTCAACTTTGCCCAGGGGGCGATGGTCTTCTTCGCCGCACTCACTTTCGTCGGCCTGACCGAGCGTTTGCCCCAGTGGTTTGGGTTCTCGCCCGAGTGGGCGGGGCTTTTCTGGATCGCGCTGCTGCTCACCGCCGCGATCATGGTGCTGTTTGCCTGGCTGGTGGAGCGTTTCATGCTGCGCAAGCTGGTCAATCAGCCGGCGATCACGCTCTTCATGGCCACCATTGGGCTCACCTATCTCATCGAAGGGGTGGCGCAGGGCATGTGGGGGGCGATGGTGCGTGGCCTCGACCTGGGAATCTCGGACGAGCCGGTGATGTGGCTGCTCGAGCGCCACAATTTGATGATTTCCAAGTTCGACCTCGTGGCGGCGGCGGTGGCCGGCGTCCTGGTGGCCGTGCTTGCGTTCTTTTTCCAATATACCAAAGTAGGGCGGGCGCTGCGGGCGGTGGCCGACGATCACCAGGCGGCGCTGTCGGTGGGCATCCCGCTGCAGCGCATCTGGGTGATCGTGTGGGCGGTGGCCGGGTTCGTGGCCATCGTCGCCGGTCTGGTGTGGGGGTCGCGCAACGGTGTGCAGTTCGCCCTCACCTTCACGGCCCTCAAGGCATTGCCGGTACTCATCCTCGGCGGGCTAACCTCGGTGCCTGGCGCCATCGTCGGTGGGCTCATCATCGGGGCGAGTGAAAAACTGGCCGAAGTGTATCTCGGGCCTTACGTGGGCGGCGGGATCGACTCGTGGTTCCCCTACGTGCTCGCACTCGTCTTCCTGCTGATCCGGCCCGAGGGGCTCTTCGGCGAAAAACACATCGACCGCGTCTGACGGGTTCGGGAGGATTTGGGGATGATCTATCGCGAGGCAGGGCAATTCAAAGCGAGTTACGAGGAAGATCAGCAGATTTTCCCGATCAGGCAAGACCGGATCGTGATGGCGGCGCTCGTGGTGGCGGCGTTCCTCGTCGTGCCCTTCGTGGCCAGCGAGTACTGGCTGCAGGCGGTGCTCACGCCGGTGCTGGTGTTCGCGCTCGCCGCCCTGGGGCTCAACATCCTCACCGGTTATGCGGGGCAGCTGTCGCTGGGTACCGGAGCGTTCATGGCGGTGGGGGCGTATGCCACTTACAACTTTCTCCTGCGTCTCGACGGCCTGCCTTTTCTCGTCGGACTCGCCCTCGGCGGGCTGAGCGCGGCGGCCGTGGGCGTCGTCTTTGGGCTGCCTTCGCTGCGCATCAAGGGGTTCTATCTCGCCATGGCCACGCTCGCGGCCCAGTTTTTCATCATCTGGGTCCTCACCAAATTCCCCTGGTTCTCGAACTACTCTTCTTCCGGCATCATTTCAGCGCAGCGCATCGAAATCCTGGGATTTGCCTTCGACACGCCGGTGAGCAAGTATCTGCTCACGCTCGCCATCGTTTCGCTCCTCGCGCTGGCGGCGAAGAACCTCGCGCGCACCAACACCGGCCGCTCGTGGATGGCGGTGCGCGACATGGACGTGGCGGCCGAAGTGATCGGTATTCCCCTCATGAAGACCAAGCTGCTGGCTTTTGCCGTCTCGTCCTTCTACTGCGGCATCGCCGGCGGGCTGTACGCCTATACTTATCTGGGCACGGTCGAACCCGATGGCTTCGGGCTCGACCTCTCCTTCAAAATTCTCTTCATGATCATCATCGGCGGCATGGGCTCGGTGCTGGGCGCCTTTCTCGGGGCGGCCTTCATCCTCTTGCTGCCCGTCGGGCTCAACGTGCTGATGCACACTTCGGTCGGGGCGCTCGTCCCGGCCACGCTCGCCTCGAACCTGGAGTTGATCGTGTTCGGCGTGCTCATCATCTTCTTCCTGATCGTCGAGCCGCACGGCCTCACCCGCCTGTGGCAGATCGGCAAGGAGAAACTGCGCCTGTGGCCTTTCCCGCACTGAGCGGAGGCGGTCGACGGCGCGGGCGTTTCACCACACCAAGAGGAGGCATGGCGATGAAACTGAAAAAAGCATGGCTGACGGCGGTGGCGGCGGCCACCGTCTGGGGCGCGGCCGGTCTGGGTACGGCCCAGGCGGCGGAACAGTACCTCGGCTTGCCGAGCTACCGGGTTGGGCCGTATGCGGCCGGCGGTACGGGGGTCTTCGGCGGTTGGATCGACTACATGAAGCTCATCAACGAGCGCGACGGGGGCGTGAACGGCGTCAAGCTCGTGTGGCAAGAGTGCGAGACGGAATACAACAACGCGCGCGGCCTGGAGTGCTACGAACGGCTCAAACAGCGGGGAGACCAGCGCAATGTGCTCTTCGCGCCGGTCTCCACCGGCATCACCTTCGGGGTGTTCGAGCGTGTTCCTCGGGACGAGATCCCGTTGCTGTCGATCGGGATCGGCCGCTCGGATACTGCCGACGGGAGCGTATTCCCTTGGGTCTTTCCCATGATAGCCACCTATTGGTCGCAAGCCTCGGCCATCGTCGGCTATCTCGGGCAGCGTGAGGGCGGCATGGACAAGCTCAAGGGCAAAAAGATCGCCGTGCTCTACCTCGACTTCGCTCCGGGCAAGGAGCCTTTCCCCGTGCTCGACCGCTTGGCGCAGAAGTGGGGCTTTACCACCGAGAAGATCGCCGTGGCCATGCCCGGCAACGAGCAGCAGGCGCAGTGGCTGCAGATCCGGCAGATGCGGCCCGACTACGTGATTCTCCTCACTTATGGCGTCTCCAACCCGACGGCCCTGAAGACCGCGGCGCGTACGGGCTTCCCGGCCGATCGCATCGTGGGCTGGTGGTGGGCCGGAGCCGAGGAGGACGTCGTACCGGCGGGCGATGCGGCCAAGGGGTTCGTGGCCGGAGCGTTCAACCCGGCGGGTACCGATTTCCCTGTGATCCAGGACATCCAGAAGCATGTCTATGCCAAGGGTCAGGGTGACATGCAAGATCCCAAGCGCGTCGGCAGTACCTATTACAACCGTGGCGTGGGGCACGGGATCATCTACGTGGAAGCGCTGCGCCTCGCCCAGGAGAAATTCGGCCAGGGGCAACCGGTTGACGGTGAGCAGATGCGCTGGGCGCTGGAAAATCTCCGGCTGGACGAGAAGCGGTTGGAGGCGATCGGCGCCAAAGGGTTGATGCCCGAGCTGGCGCTGTCGTGCGCCGACCACGAGGGGTCCGGCCGGGTACGCTTCCAGCAGTGGGACGGCGAGAAATGGGTGTCCGTCTCCGACTGGATCGAACCGGATCGCGAGGTGGTGCGCGCGCTGGTGGAAGAGTCGGCGGCGGCCTACGCCAAGGAAAAAGGTATCACGCCGCGTGATTGCAGCAAGGAGCAGTGAGCGACGGCGGCGGTCCTTCGCGGGCCGCCGCCCGCCCTGTACGGCTAGTCCCAAACCGGAGTCAATGTGCGATGAACGCTGAAGCGGGCCGCGCCGCCGTTGGCGAACCCTACCTCGTCGTCAACAACGTCGAGGTGATCTACGACCACGTGATCCTGGTGCTCAAGGGCGTCTCGCTCGAAGTGCCGCGTGGCGGCGTCGTCGCGCTGCTCGGCGCCAATGGCGCGGGCAAGTCGACCACGCTCAAGGCCATCTCCAATCTGCTGCGTGCCGAGCGCGGCGAGGTGACCAAGGGTTCGGTCAGTTTCAAGGGAGAGCGCGTCGATGCCCTCTCGCCCAACGAGCTGGTGCGCCGCGGGGTCATCCAGGTGATGGAAGGGCGGCATTGTTTCGAGCACCTCACCATCGAGGAGAATCTCCTCACGGGGGCCTATACGCGCAAGCTTTCGCGCGCGCAGCTCGCCCAGGCGCTCGAGCGCGTCTATCACTATTTTCCCCGGCTCAAGGAGCGGCGCAAGTCGCAGGCGGGTTACACTTCAGGCGGCGAGCAGCAGATGTGTGCCATCGGCCGGGCTCTGATGGCCGCACCCGAGATGATCCTGCTCGACGAACCCTCCATGGGGTTGGCGCCCCAGGTGGTCGAAGAGATCTTCGAGATCGTGCACGAGCTCAACGCTAAGGAAAACGTGAGCTTCCTGCTCGCCGAACAGAACACCATGGTGGCGCTGCGCTACGCCAACTTCGGCTACATTCTGGAAAACGGCCGGGTGGTGATGGAGGGCGAAGCCCGGGAACTGCGTGAGAACGAGGACGTGAAGGAGTTCTACCTCGGCCTCTCGTCACAGGGACGTAAGAGTTTCCGCGAGGTGAAACATTATCGTCGGCGCAAGCGTTGGCTGTCCTGATACGGCACAGGAGGAGCGTGACATGGAAACCGCAATGACTCAAGGAAACAGGGGAAGATATTACGACGAGCGGGAGACGTGGGATCCCCAGCGCCGCGAATCGGATCTCTTCGCCCGCTTGCCAGCGCAGATCGCGCATGCCAAAGCGCACGCGCCGGTCTACGCCAAATTGCTCGCCCACGTCGACCCACAAGCGATCACCTCGCGAGCGGCGCTTGCGCAACTGCCGGTGGTACGCAAGTCCGAGCTGCTGGAGCTGCAAAAGCAAGCGCGCCCTTTTGGTGGATTTGCAACCGTCGGCTGGGGAAGAGACATGTTGCGTGTCTTTTCTTCACCCGGGCCGATTTACGAGCCGGAAGGCCGAGGCGAGGATGCCTATGGTCAAGCTCGAGCGCTCTTTGCCGCAGGCTTCGCCGAAGGCGATTTGGTCCATAATACTTTTTCTTATCATCTGACGCCGGCTGGCGTCATGATCGAAAGCGGGGCGCATGCTTTGGGGTGCACGGTGTTTCCCGGTGGCGTGGGACAGACCGAGCTGCAGGTGCAGGCGATCGCCGACTTGAAGCCAACCGCCTATGCCGGAACGCCTTCTTTCTTGCGTATCTTGATCCAGAAATGCCGCGAGGCGGGCGTGGAAATGTCCTTTCGCAAGGCCCTCGTTTCGGGCGAGGCCTGTCCTCCCGCGCTGCAACGAGAGTTCGCCGAGGCCGGCATCGACGTCTATCAAAGCTATGGGACTGCCGACGTGGGCCTCATCGCTTACGAGACGTGGGCGCGAGAAGGTTTGGTGCTTGCCGAACACATCATCGTCGAGATCGTGCGCCCAGGTGGTACGGAACCGGTGCCCGAGGGCGAGGTGGGGGAAGTAGTGGTCACCACCTTCAACCCTGTCTATCCTCTGATCCGTTTCGGCACCGGGGATCTCTCGGCCATCCTCCCTGGCATCTCGCCCTGCGGGCGCACGAACACACGCATCCGCGGTTGGCTCGGGCGGGCGGATCAGACGACCAAGGTCAAAGGGATGTTCGTGCATCCCTCGCAGGTGCTGGCGGTGGCCTCACGCCATCCCGAAGTGCGGCGGGCCCGGCTGGTGGTCGAGAACCCGAACTTGTCCGACGTCATGATCCTCGAATGCGAAGTGGCGGGAGGTGACGAGGGATTGCGCCTGGCGATCGAGACGACGCTGCGTGAAATCACCAAGCTGCGCGGCGAAGTACGCTTCGTGCCACCGGGTAGTCTGCCCAATGATGGTAAAGTGATCGACGATCGGAGAAAATATGACTGAAACCGAACCGCAGAAACGAACCTTGCCCTTGCTCGGGGGCATGACGGTGCTCGATCTCTCGCTCCTGTTGCCGGGGCCGATGGCTGCTTGGCATTTGGCCGAGCTTGGTGCACGCGTGATCAAGGTCGAGCCGCCGCAGGGGGACGACGCGGCGCGCATGGGGGTTCGACGAGCGGGTGATGCAACGTCCTTTTTCTATCGAAGTATCAACGGACGCAAGGAAATCCACCGCATCGACCTCAAGAGCGAAGAAGGTCGGGCGTGGTTCGAGGCGCGCCTGCGCGAAGCCGACGCCGTGATCGAAGGTTTCCGTCCCGGCGTGCTCGAGCGGCTTGGCCTGGGGTTCGAGGCCATGCGCAGGCTCAATCCGCGCATCGTGCTGGTGTCCATTTCCGGCTACGGTCAGGATGGCCCGATGGCGCAGGCGGCGGGGCACGACATCAACTATCTGGCGCTCGCCGGGGTGCTGCACCAGACCGGTACGGCCGGTGGGCCGCCCGCGCAGTGCAACCTGCAGATCGCCGATTTACTGGGCGGGGCGCTGCATGCGGCGCTCGCCACGGTCGCTGCGGTGCATGCGGCGCGGCGCGACGGGGTCGGTGCCCATGTCGATCTCTCCATGACCGAGGCCAGCTGGGCGCATCTGGTCTTTCCTCTGGCGCAAGCCCTGGTCGAGGGGCGCAGTGAACCGCGGGGTGAGGGCTTGCTCACCGGGGGAGTGCCATGCTACGGGGTGTATGAAACCGCCGACGGGCGGCATCTCGCCGTGGGGGCACTGGAAGAGAAATTTTGGGTGCGGTTGTGTGAGGCGATCGGACGACCCGATCTCGTTCCTTTTCATCGCGCCGTGGGTGAGGAAGGGGTCAAGGCCAGGGCGGAACTGGCGGCGGTGCTGCGCACGCGCACGCGCGACGAATGGGCGGCGTTCTTCGCGCCGCACGATTGCTGCGTCACGCCGGTGCTTGCGCCCGAGGAAACGCTGGAGCATCCGCTCTTCCGGGAACGGAATGCCCTGAAAACGGCGGAAGAAGGCGGCCCCTGGCCCCGTTCGCCGCTGCGGGTACGGCGGGGTTAGGTACCTTCTTTCCCGCTATCTCCTTTCGGCGAGGGCGCGGTTTTCTGACGCCGCCGCGCCGGCTTGGGTTTGGGCACCGCAGACGAGTCAGGCGCAGGAGAGGCTTCCCGTCCTGTTTCTGCGGCAGTCCGGGCGACCGTTGAATCGGCTGCTTGCGGTGGTGGCGAGGGGGGCTGAGCAAAGGCCTGATGTGCCGCCTGGGTGGCGGTGGCGGTGGCCTCGACCGTTTGCTGGGCGGCCTGCTGCATCGTCTGCCACAGCTGTGCCATGGCCTCGAAGGGGTTGCCGGCCGGGGTGGTGGCCGCTTCCGCCGCCGCGGCCTGACTCGCCGTGCCCATCTGCGTGAGCGAGAGGATGGCGACGCGCTGCATCTCCAGCGATTGACGCGTCATCTGCAGGGTGCTCAGGTTCATCTGCAGCCATTGCTCCACCGCCTTGAATTCGGCGATGCGCCGCTCGACGTCGGCGAGATCCATCGTCGGAAACACCATTCCCGGAACCGGCACGCCGATGTTGGCGCACATCTGCCGCAAGAAGGCGAAAGGGTCATTACCCTCGAAGAAATTCTGCGTCATGGTCTTCCTCTCCGGTCGCGTGTTGCGCTATGAGCCGCTGTTCTCTCATGGCATTGTAGCGCGATGCGAACCTCAGCGCCTGAGGCGCAAGGGCATTTCCTCTTCGGGAATGCCTTCGTAGATTTCTTCACCTTCTGCTTCGTCGAATGAGGCGGGGAGCTCACGGCCGAGATCGAGCACTTCCAGCAGCTGGCGGGCGAAGGCCCGGGCGGTGTTGTTGAGGGGGGTGGGAAGTTGTGCCGGCAGGTGCTTTTGCAGCAACAGCTTGGTTGCCGAGACTGCCGGAACGGGGCGCAGGATGCGGCCGAGGTAAGGCGCCATCAGCTGGGCCACCGCGCGATCGGCAGCTTCGCGCTGCCAGACATTGACCGGCCACTGGCTGGGCACGGCATAGGCGCGGGGGAACTGCTCGAGGTCGGCGGTGACCGTGCGGATGTCCTCGTGCGACTCGCGAAACGGCAGCAACACGAGGTCGGACAGCGCATAGAGGCGTCGGTCGACGTCGGGGCGGTTGCCGCCGCCGTCGATCACGCCGATCCAGTCATCCAGCGGGCGCAGTTTGTCGATGATGCGCTTGAGCGTGTCGAGCGAGCGCGCGTCGGCGATGACGTAGCGCCGTCCGCGCGGGTCGAGCGGTTGACGGGTGGTATCGGTGAGCACGCAGGCCGAGCGCCGGCCAAGCAGCCCCAACCCGTGGCAGAGCAGGTGCGAGAGCGTGGTCTTGCCGGTGCCGCCTTTGTTGCCGATGATCGCAATCAGGATCGCCATGACGAAGAGCCTCGTGGTGGAGGGCAGCCTTGGCAGGATTATCGGCAGATACGCACCGACTCTTGAGGAAAATAGCGCCCCCCTCTCCCGTCAATTCCCCAATTCCTGCGTTACCCCACCCGGTAGAGCCAGAGAGGACGATGGGTACCTTGCGGCACGATGTGGGCTTCGGGCACGATCCCGGGGATGGGGAACTCGTTGCTGCAGACCAGCGATCCCGGCGGGAGTTCCGCTCGAGCCTTGCGCCACAAGTCGGGCATGGGCACGGGTGAGAGGAAGGCGTAGAGCACGTCGTATCCTGCCCAAGGCAGCGCGAAGGCATCGCCTCGACGCAGATGCAGGTTTGGCAGGCCGCGGCCGCGCCAGCGTGCGATCAGGTGCGGCAGGACCGCCTGCTCGATACCGGTGAATTCGCCTCGAGGAAAAGCGCGGGCGAGCGCGACGACGACGCGGCCCGTGCCGCTGCCCACGTCGAGGAAATGGAAAGGACGATCGGCGGGCAGCAGCGCCGCGAGCGCATCCACCGTGGCGCGGTGCGACAGGAAAAGGGGCACCCGGGTGCGCGTCGGGTTGCCGAAGACGAGGGCGAGCAGCACGAAGGCCGCGAGGTACCACCCCGGCGCGAGCCCCAGGCCATGCAGGAGCACGAGGGCAGGGGAGAAAATGAGCTGAAAGAGGATCCACCACCAGGGGCTGCGCAAGGACGCGGCCATCCCTGCCGCCGCGAGCGCCTGCAAGGCGAGGAGCGGCCACAGCCCGGCCACGAGGCCAAGATGCGCGGCGACGAAGGCGAGCAGCCAGCCCAGCAGCTGGGCCAGCGCCGCGGCAAGGAGCGGCGAGCGCGAGAGGCGGAACGTCATGCTTTCATGATACTACCTCGTGCCGCCTCGTGTGCTTCGGTGCTCAAGCCGGCACGGGCTGTCCTGCCGCAGAAGGCTCCGTCGCGCCGGCTTTGCCGATTTCCTGCCACCGCCGCCACAACACGGCGCGGCGGCGTTCGGCTTCTTCGCCCTGGGCCCGCTTGACGTGCCCGAACCCACGGATACGCTGCGGCAGGGCGAGCAGTTCGGTGGCGAGCGCCAGCCGCTCGGCGGTGAGTTCGCGCAAGACCCGCTCCACGTCGCCTTCGAATTCGGTGATGAGGGCGCGCTCCCAGCGCCGCTCCTCGGTGCGGGCGAAGGGGTCGAGCACCGTGCCGCGCAAGCGTTTCATCTTGGCGAGTAGCGCGAAGGCGTGGCGCATGGCCGGGCCGTACTCGCGCTTGGCGACGAGGCCGGTGACTGGGTCGGGACGCGCAAGGAGCGGCGGGGCGAGGTGGAAGCGCACCTCGAACGGGCCTTCGAAGCGCGCTTCCAGCTGCTGCCAGAATTTGGGGTCGCAGTAGAGGCGCGCCACTTCGTATTCGTCCTTGATCGCCAGCAGCTTGAAGTAGGAGCGGGCCACGGCGTCGGTGAGCGGCATGGTGCCAGGCGTCTCCTCGGCAGGGGTGCCGCGCAGCGCACGCTCGGCGGCGCGCACGCGTTCCACCAGCCGGCGATAGCGCTCGGCGTAGGCTTCGTCCTGGTAGTCGACGAGATAGGTGGCGCGCCGCTCGATCACTTCGTCGAGCGTGCGGGCAAAGCGCGCTTCGGGCTCGGCTTCGGGGCGGGCGAAGTCGAGCACCGCCTGCGGGTCGTGGGCCATGCGCCGCCCCCAGAGGAAGGCGGCGCGGTTCATGTCGATGGCCACGCCGTTCAATTCGATCGCCCGCATGAGCGATTCGTGGCTCACCGGCACCCAGCCTTTCTGCCAGGCGTAGCCCAGCAGGAAGAGATTGGTGGCGATGGCGTCGCCCATGAGCCGGGTCGCGAGCCCGGTGGCGTCGAGGAATTCGGCCGGGGCTTCGCCCACGCGCTCACGAATGCGCGCTTGCATCTCCTGGGCCGAGAAGCGCCAGTCGGGATTGCGCAGGAAGTCGATGGTGGGAATCTCGGCGGCGTTGGTGACCACGCGCGTACGGCCCGGAGCCATCTTGGTGAGCGCCTCGGCGCTCGCTGTCACGATGAGGTCGCCGCCGATGATCGCATCGGCCGCCCCGGCGGCGATGCGCACCGCATGCAAGTCTTGCGGGGTGGCGGCGATGCGGATGTGGCTGAAGACCGAGCCGTTCTTCTGCGCGAGCCCCGTCATGTCGAGCACGGTGACGCCCTTGCCGTCGAGGTGCGCCGCCATGCCGATGAGCGCGCCGATGGTGATCACCCCCGTGCCGCCCACGCCGGTCACGAGAATGTTCCAGGGCGATGCGAGCCCGGGCAGGGGCGGCTCGGGCGGCAGGGGAAAGCGACCCGGTTCGTCGGCGAGCGCCTTGCCCTTGCGCGGCCGCCCCCCTTCGATGGTCACGAAACTGGGGCAGAAGCCTTTGAGGCAGCTGTAGTCCTTGTTGCAATTGGATTGGTCGATGCGCCGTTTGCGCCCGAATTCGGTCTCCACCGGAACGACGGCCACGCAGTTCGATTGCACCGTGCAGTCGCCGCACCCCTCGCACACCGCCTCATGGATGAAGACGCGCTTTGGCGGATCGGGGTAGAGGCCGCGCTTGCGCCGACGCCGCTTCTCGGCGGCGCAGGTCTGGTCATAGACGATGGCCGAGACGCCCGGAAGTTGGCGCAATTCGCGTTGGATCGCGTCGAGCTCGTCGCGGTGCCGAATCGGGACGTGGCGCAGATCCGCCGGCCCGTAGGGGCGCGCCGTGCCGTCGGTGACCACCACCACGTTGGCCACGCCTTCGGCTTGCAGTTGCTTGACGAGCATCGGCACGGTGAGCGGGCCATCGACCGGCTGCCCGCCGGTCATGGCCACGGCATCGTTGAAGAGGATCTTGTAGGTGATATTGACTCCGGCGGCCACCGCCTGGCGGATGGCGAGGATGCCTGAGTGGAAGTAGGTGCCATCGCCCATGTTGGCGAAGAGGTGGCGCTCTTCGGTGAAAGGGGCTTGACCGACCCAGGGGACGCCCTCTCCGCCCATGTGGGTGAACGTGGCCGTGCGTCGTTCGGGCATCCAGGTGACCATGTAATGACAGCCGATGCCGGCCACGGCACGGCTTCCTTCCGGCACGTGCGTGGAGGTGTTGTGCGGGCATCCGGGGCAGAAAGTGGGGACGCGCTCAGCGACGGGAGGGCGAACGGTGAGGGCGCGTTCGCTCGCGTCGAGGAAGGCCAGGCGCTCGCGGATGCGCTCGGAGGTGTAGAAACGCGCGATGCGCTGGGCGATCACCCGGGCGATCTGCGACGGGTTGAGCTCCCCCGCGGCAGGCAACAGCCACTGACCGTGGTCCACTTTGCCATCGGGGCGCAGGATGTGCGCCCATTCACCTTTTTCGTCGAATTTGCCGATCACTCGCGGGCGCACGTCCTCACGCCAGTTGTAGAGTTCTTCCTTGAGTTGGTATTCGATGAGTTGGCGTTTCTCCTCGACGACGAGGATCTCCTCGAGCCCTTCGGCGAAGCGGCGCACGCCTTCGGCCTCGAGTGGCCAGACCATGCCGACTTTGTAGACACGAATGCCGATTCGGGCGGCGAGCTCCTCGTCGATGCCCAGATCGTCGAGCGCCTGGCGCACGTCCAGATAGGCTTTGCCGGAGGTGATGATGCCCAGGCGCGGCTGCGGCGAATCGATGACCACGTGATTGAGCCCGTTGGCGCGGCAGTAGGCGAGCGCGGCGTAGAGCTTGTGGTGCAGCAGCCGTTTCTCCTGCACCAGCGGCGGATCGGGCCAGCGGATGTTGAGCCCGTCGGGCGGCAGGGGGAAGTCCTCGGGGATGCGTGTTTCGATGCGGAAGGGATCGACGTCGATCGAGGCCGAGGTTTCCACCGTGTCGGCGAGGGCCTTGAAGGCCACCCAGCAGCCGCAGTAGCGCGACAGGGCGTAACCGTGGATGCCCAGGTCGAGGTATTCCTGCACGCCGGCCGGGGCGAGCACCGGCATCATCAGCGCCTTGAAGACGTGGTCGGTCTGGTGCGGTAGCGTGGAGGACTTGGCGGCATGGTCGTCGCCGGCCACGGCAAGCACGCCACCGAAGCGCGAAGTGCCGGCGGCATTGGCATGGCGGAAGACGTCGCCGCAGCGATCGACCCCCGGTCCCTTGCCGTACCACATGGCGAAGACGCCGTCGTATTTGGCTCCGGGAAAGAGCCCCACTTGCTGGGTGCCCCAGACGGCGGTGGCGGCGAGATCTTCATTGACGCCGGGCTGGAAGACGACGTGATGCGAGCGTAGATGTTCCTTGGCGCGCCACAAGGTCTGATCGAGTCCGCCGAGCGGCGAGCCCCGGTAGCCGGAGACGAAGCCGGCCGTGTTGAGCCCGGCGGCTTCGTCGCGCTCACGCTGGATGAGCAGCAGGCGCACGAGTGCCTGGTAGCCGGTGAGATAGACGCGTCCAGTGACGCGATAGCGGTCGTCGAGCGACGCAAGGGGGGCGGCCACGGCGGGCGTGGTGGCAGGGGTGCTGGCCATCGGTGTCTCCTCCGTTCATCCGCCGGGTTCGCTCGTGGCGAGTCGGCGGGGGTCCATGCGATCGGGCGCGTGGGTAGGCGCCCCTTTGCATTTCAGCTTAGTCGAGGAGTAAGCCTAGTGCCAAACGGTCGATGAGGGCAGTCGGGTAAACCCTGAAGGTTCAATCGCGGTGATAGGGATGCCCTGCCGTCAAACTCCAGGCGCGATAGAGCGCCTCGATCAGGACGACACGGGCGAGCGCGTGTGGCAGCGTCAGGCTGGAGAGACGCACCGTTTCGTCGGCGGTCTGCAAGAGCGTGGGATCGAGCCCGTCGGGGCCGCCGATGAGGAGCGCCACGTCACGCCCGTCGTGGCGCCAGGACTGGAGCCGATCGGCGAGCTGCTTCGTGTTGAGGTCGGCACCGCGCTCGTCGAGCGCGACGAGGCGTGTTCCAGTAGGGATCTGCGCGCGCAGGCGCTCGGCTTCGCGGCGCTTGAGCTCGGACACCGATTTGCCGCCGGTACGCGGCTCGGTCTTGACTTCGACGATCGTCAACGGCAGATCGGGAGGGAAACGCCGCGCGTATTCAGTGCAGGCCGTCTCGGCCCAGGCGGGCAGGCGCGTGCCCACCGCGAGCAGGGTGAGCTTCATCGTGCGTCGTTCAGGTGCCTTGGCGGGCAGTGGCGCCGTGCTGCCACAGGTCTTCGAGGCGATAGTAGGCGCGCACGGCCGGCTGCATGACGTGTACGACGACCGGTCCGAGATCGACGAGCACCCATTCGCCCAGAGCCTCGCCCTCGACGCCGACGATGGGGATGCCGGCCTCCTTGGCGCGCTGGATCACGCGTTGGGCGAGCGCCTTCGTCTGACGCGTGGACTGGGCGCTGGCGACGACGACGCGGTCGAAGAGCGGCGAGAGCGCTCGCGTGTCGAACACGCGGATGTCCTCGCCCTTGACGTCTTCGAGGGCTTCGACGGACAGGGCGGCGATGGCTTCGGCATCGAGTAGGGTGTCGGTGGTGGTCATGGGTTTCCAGGGTCTCCTTGGTACAGTGAATGGGTGGTGATGTAGCGCAGCACCGCCTCCGGCAAGAGATAGCGGGCGCTGCGTCCCTCGTACAGCAGCCGGCGGATCGTGGTGGCCGAGATGGCGAGCGGCGTGTTGCGGAAGAATCCGACGAGGCCGGCCGGCGTTTCGGCGAACCGCGCGAGTTTGGGCGCGCGCCGCTCAGCGAGCACGTCCTGCAAGGCCGGTGGTAGCCCCGCGCCGGGCTCGGGCGGATCGTCTTCGGGCGGTTCGCTGCCCCAGGGCGGCGGAAAATCTGGCCGCATGGCGACGAGCACGTGGGCCAGTTCGAAGAGCCGCTGCCACTGGTGCCACGAGGGTAGGCCGAAGAAGGCGTCGGCGCCGAGGATCAGCACGAGAGATCGGCGTGGACCGTAGCGGCGCCGCAAGGTTTCCAGGGTGATGACGGTGTAGCTCTTGCCGCTGCGGCGCAACTCCAGATCGTCGGCACGAAAGGCGGCATGGCCACGGAGGGCGCAGCGGACCATGCCGAGCCGATGGGCGGCCGGGGTGCCCGGCGCGGGGCGATGCGGCGGGTCGCCTGCCGGGATGAAGAGCACGCGCTCGAGCGCGAGCGCCTCGCGCGCCTCTTCGGCGAGCCGCAGGTGGCCGTAGTGGATCGGGTCGAAGGTGCCGCCGAGTATGCCGATCGGCCGCAGTGGGGCGTTAGCGGGGACCGAAGACATCGCGTACTTGCAGGTAGAGCCCGGCGAAGAGCGTCGGTACGAGTACCAGCGGCAGCAGGAACAGAGCGATGCCGAGCACGTAGGGATGGATGAGCGCGGCCAAAAAAGATAACACGAGCACCAGGGCGAAAACGACGGCAGCAATACCTAACGCATATACGAGCAAGGCGCGCCAGTTGCGTAGGGTGGCATAGAAACTGAAAAAGAGCGCCTTGGGCCAAGGTTGCCGGTGCCAGGCGACCAGGGCCGGGGCGAACCAGTAGGCCATGGTCACCGGCAGCGCTATCGCGAGCCAGACGAGCAACGGCCACAGGAGCTGGGGCTCGCTCTCGAGCGAGGCGGGATCGATCGTGCCGCGATACAGCCCGAGCATCAGGCCGCCGTCGACGAGGATCGTGGCGAGTACGGCGAGCAGGTTTCCCGCCAGCTGAAAAGCACCCAGCGCGGCGAGCGAGCGCCACGGCCCACGAAAACCGGCGAAGAGCACTTCTGGTCCCGGACGGCGTCCGCTCTCGGCAGCGGACATGCCCTCGAGCACGCCGATCGAAAGGATGGGCATGAGCAGTGCTGCGAGAAACTGACCGAGGTAGGGCAGGCTCGAGGCGAGCAACAGCAGCAGGACGTAGGCAAAGCTCACGTAACTCGTGAGCGCGGGGGCGCGGCGCCACAGCGCGAACCCGTCTGCGATCCAGCGCCAGCCGCGCGAATATTCAAGGATGTGAGCGTGCATGCGGTACCGGCGCTCACCAGGACTTGATGATCCACATCGGCACGGAGAGCTCGGGCGTGCCGTCGAATCGCTCCATCACGCCGTTGCCGGTGCGATCGATCAGATAGTACGGTGTGCCCCCATGGGCCGGTACGACCTTGATCATATAGACGCGCCCTCCGATGCGGTATTCGGTGACTTCGTCTTCCCCTTCCTTGCGGATCGTCACTTGAGGCTCGAGCAGATCCTCTTCGGTGATGGGTCCGGGCAGCGGCGGTGGTTCGGGGATGGGTTCCAGCGGAGGGCGCGCAGTTTGCCCCCAGGCCGAACTGGCCGCGAGCAGTACGGTGAATAGCAATGGGCGAATGCTGGATTTCATGGGTGCGATTCCGGCGGCAAAGCTTCCTGTCGGCATTCTACCTTAGCGGCGGGCAGCCCCGCGCTTTTCTTCGATGTTTTCAGAGGTTGAGCATCAGCTCGCGCTCGGTGGGCAGGGGTTCGAAACCGCGGCTCTCGTAGTATCGGAAGATTGCCGCGACGATCTCGTCGGGATCCTCGATGATCTGCACGATGTCGAGATCGCCCGGGTCGATCATGCCTTCTCCCACGAGCCGCTCGCGTGCCCACTCGAGCAACCCTTCCCAGAATGGGCGGTGTACCAGGATCAGTGGGATGCGCCGGCTCTTGCCGGTCTGGATGAGCGTCATGGCCTCGAAAAGTTCATCGAGGGTACCGAATCCACCTGGCAATACGACGTAGGCCGAGGCGAACTTCACGAACATGTATTTGCGCGCGAAGAAGTGCCGGAACGTCTGCGAGATGTCCTGGTAGGGGTTGGCGTGCTGCTCGTGCGGCAACTGGATGTTGAGCCCCACCGAGGGGCTCTTGCCGAAGTAGGCGCCTTTGTTGGCCGCTTCCATCACACCCGGCCCTCCGCCGGAGATGACGGTGAACCCGGCGTCCGAGAGCTTGCGCGCGATGCGCTCGGCGAGCAGATAATAAGGGTGGTCGGGCACGACACGGGCGCTGCCGAAGATGCTCACCGCCGGGCGGATGGCGGCGAGCCGCTCGGTGCCCTCGACGAATTCGGCCATGATGCCGAAGATGCGCCAGGATTCGCGCCCGTTGTATTGAATGTCCTTGGGGTCGACGACCGGATTGGGGAGTTTGTCGTTCAACGGCATGGTCTTCCTTTCATCGTGCGCCGAACCGCGGTATAGTTGCCCGTTTGCAAGCCTCTGTGAGAGACGCCATGACGACGCGTCTGCTGCTCGTCGACGGTTCGAGCTATCTTTATCGAGCGTATCACGCTTTGCCCGATCTTCGTACTTCCCGGGGAGAGCCCACGGGCGCCATCCGCGGGGTCCTGTCGATGTTGCGGCGCCTGACGCAGGAATTCCCCGCGCCGTATCGGGCCTGCGTGTTCGATGCGCCGGGCAAAACCTTTCGCGACGAATGGTACCCGCAGTACAAGGCGCAGCGCCCCGAAATGCCCGAGGACCTCGCCGCGCAGATTCCCGTGCTGCACGAGGCGATCGAGGCCGAGGGCTGGCCGCTCCTGGTGATCCCGGGAGTGGAGGCCGACGACGTGATCGGCACGCTCACCCGCCAGGCGCTGGCACGCGGCTGGGAAGTGGTGATCTCCACCGGCGACAAGGACCTCACCCAACT
This sequence comes from Tepidiphilus sp. J10, assembly GCF_006980785.1. NCBI lineage: Bacteria > Pseudomonadati > Pseudomonadota > Hydrogenophilia > Hydrogenophilales > Hydrogenophilaceae > Tepidiphilus > Tepidiphilus sp. J10. Next base: position 545,886 of record NZ_SBHP01000001.1, on the reverse strand, counting down.
CGTTGGACCGGGGGTCTTGTGGGTCGACACCATGCGCGGCGAGAAGCTCGACGCCCAGGGCGTGGAGGAGAAATTCGGCGTTCCGCCCGAGCGCATCGTCGATTACCTGGCGCTGGTGGGAGACACGGTCGACAACGTCCCCGGCGTGGCGGGCTGCGGCCCCAAGACGGCAGCGAAATGGCTGCGGCAATACGGTTCGCTCGATGCCTTGCTGGCGCACGCCGACGAGATCAAGGGGCAGGTGGGGGAAAACTTGCGTGCGGCACGCGATTTTCTGCCGCTGGCAAGAAAGCTCCTGACCGTGCGCTGTGACCTCGAACTGCCGGTGCGGCTGGAAGATCTGCAGGCGCGGCCGCCTCAGCGCGAGAAACTCCTCGCGCTCTATGAACGACTCGAATTCCGCACCTGGTTGAATGAACTGCGGGCACAGGGAGTCGAGGCGGCGGCCGAGTCGAGCGGCGATGACGGGTTCGAATCGCCGGCGCAAGCCGCGGCGCGGCGTTCGGCCTACGCCTGCCTCACCGACTGGGACGAATTCGAGCGCTGGCTCGGTGAAATCGAGCAGGGCGCCCGCGTGGCGTTCGATACCGAAACGACCAGCCTGGACGCGCGCAAGGCTTCCCTCGTCGGCATCTCCTTCGCCGTGGGGCCTGGCCGGGCGTGCTACATTCCGCTCGCGCATCGCGGGCTCGAAGTCGGGCCGCAGCTGCCGCGCGAAGAAGTGCTGCGCCGGCTCGCACCCTGGTTCGCCGCGGCCGAGGGCAAGGTGGCGCAGAACGCGAAGTACGACTGGCACGTGCTCGCGGCGCACGGGGCCGAGCCGGGCGGGATCATCGACGACACGATGTTGATGTCCTACGTGCTCGAGAGTGACGCCCAGCACGACCTCGACCGGCTCAGCCGCCGCTGGCTCTCGCTCGAACCGCTCACCTATGCCGAGGTATGCGGCAGCGGCAAGAAACAGATCGGCTTCGACGAGGTGCCGCCGGCGCGCGCGGCAGCCTATGCCGCCGAGGATGCGGACCTCACCTGGCGGCTTTTCGACGTGCTCTCGGCCAAGCTCGCTGCCGAACCCAAGCTCGAACGCGTCTATCGCGACATCGAGCGTCCGCTCGTGCCGGTGCTGGTGGCCATGGAGCGCGCCGGCGTGGCGATCGACCCCAAGGTACTCGCGGCGCAGTCCCGGGAATTCGAGACCCAGCTGCGCGCGCTCGAGCAGAAAGCCCATGAGCTTGCCGGGCGATCGTTCAATCTCGCCTCGCCCAAGCAGGTCGCCGAACTCCTTTTCGGCGAGCTGGGCCTGAAAGCGGCCAAGAAGACCGCGGGGGGACAGGCTTCGACCAGCGAGGAGGTGCTAGAGCGCCTGGCGCACGAGCATCCCATCGTCGAAGTGCTGCTGCAGCACCGGCAGCTTTCGAAACTGAAGAACACCTATCTCGACAAGCTGCCGAAGATGATCGATCCGCGCACGGGGCGGGTGCACACCACCTTTTCCCAGAGCGTGGTGGTCACGGGGCGCTTGTCCTCGAGCGAGCCGAACCTGCAGAACATTCCGATACGTACGGCGGAGGGGCGGCGCATCCGCTCGGCCTTCGTCGCTCCGCCCGGCTGTCTCCTGCTGTCGGCGGATTATTCCCAGATCGAGCTGCGCATCATGGCGCACCTCTCGGGCGACGCGACCCTGGTGGCGGCCTTCCTGCACGGCGAGGACATCCACAAGCACACCGCTGCCGAGATCTTCGCGGTGCCTCTCGATGCGGTCACGCCTGAACAGCGGCGCGTGGCCAAGACCATCAACTTCGGTCTCATCTACGGCATGAGCGCGCATGGCCTGGCGCGCAGCCTGGGGATCGACCGCGCTGCGGCGCAGGAGTACATCGACCGCTATTTCGCACGTTATCCGGGCGTGGCGGCCTACATGGAGCAGGCGCGAAAGACGGCCTATGAGCAGGGCTACGTCGAGACCCTCTACGGCCGCCGGGTGTGGCTGCGCCACATCCGCTCGCGCAACCCGGCCCAACGCCAGGCCGACGAGCGGGCGGCGATCAACGCGCCGATGCAGGGCACCGCGGCCGATCTCATCAAACTCGCGATGATCGGCGTGCATCGTGCCTTGCAGGAGCAAGGCCGCGCGGCGAGGCTCGTCCTGCAGGTGCACGACGAGCTGGTGCTGGAAGTCCCGGAAGCGGAGATCGAGGCCGTGCGTACCCTCGTCACCGACCAGATGCAGAACGTCGCCGAGCTGCGCGTGCCGCTCGTGGTCGACGTCGGCGTGGGGAAAAACTGGGACGAGGCACACTGATGGAACGGAGCATGGATTCTTCCTGGGTGCTCTATCGCCGGCTGTGGGGTTATGTGCGTCCCTATCGTGCGGCCTTTGCCACGGCCCTGCTCGGCTACATGATTTTCGCCAGCGGCCAGCCGATGATGATGGGTGCGCTGAAGTATTTCGTCGATGGCCTGACCGACCCGGCGCGGGCACAGCTGCTGGTGCCGGGCTGGGGGGTAGTCGACACGCTCTATCTCGTGCCGGCGGCCCTGATGTTGGTGGCCCTCTGGCAAGGGATCGGTTCGTTTCTCGGCGCCTATTCCATGTCCAAGGTGTCCGTCGGACTCATCCACGATTTGCGGGCGGCGCTCTTCGCGCACGGGTTGAGGCTCCCTACGGCCTATTACGACAGCCAGGATTCGGGCCGGATCGTCTCGCGGCTCACCTTCGACGTGACCATGACCACGGGCGCCGTGACCGAGGCGGTGCGCGTCGTCGTGCGCGAGGGGCTGACGGTGGTCGCCCTCTTTGGCTATCTGCTGTGGTCGAACTGGAAACTCACGCTGATGTTGGCGGTTCTGCTTCCGGTGCTCGGAGTGATGATGCGCAGTGCTGGACGCAAGCTTCGCTCAGCGTCTCGACGCCTCCAAGAATCGATGGGGCGCATCACTGCGCTCGCCACCGAGGTGGTGATGGCGCAGCGCGTCATCAAAGCCTTTGGCGGCGAACGGCGGGAACTGGAGCGCTTTACGCAGGCCAACGCAGAAGATTTCCAACGTCAGCTGCGCTTGGCGCGCATCGGAGCGAGAAATAGCTCGACGATACAGCTCGTCACCTTCGTGGCGATCGGCGCTCTGCTGTGGCTCGTGTTGTGGTTGCGCGGCGACGCCACGGCCGGCGACCTGGTGGCTTATGTCACGGCGGCCGGGCTTTTGCCCAAGCCGATCCGGCAGTTGACCGAAGTCAATAGCCGCATCGCCCGAGGCTTGGCCGGAGCGGAGAGTATCTTCTCACTGCTCGACGTGCCTCCGGAGCGCGACGGGGGAAGCTTTTCCCTCGAGCGCGCCCGCGGCGAGATCGCCTACGAGGGCGTGCGCTTCCGTTACCCGAATGCTCAAGACTGGGCGCTCGACGGGTTGGATCTACGCATCGAGCCGGGATCCGTCGTCGCCTTGGTGGGGCCTTCGGGCAGCGGCAAGTCGACCCTGGCCCAGCTGCTGTTGCGCTTCTACGATCCCACCGAAGGCTGCATCCGGCTCGACGGCGTTCCCTTGCCGCAATGGCGGCTCGCGGCGCTGCGCCGTCAGATCGCCTACGTCGGGCAACAAGTGGTGCTGTTCGACGCGACCGTGGCGGAGAACATCGCCTACGGCGCGGGCGAGCGGCAGGTGTCGCGCGAGGAGATCATTGCGGCGGCGCGCGCGGCGCACGCACTGGAGTTCATCGAGCGCCTGTCGCACGGCTTCGATACCCACATCGGCGAGAACGGGGCGCTGCTCTCCGGCGGCCAGCGCCAGCGCTTGGCGATCGCCCGCGCCCTCCTGAAAGATGCGCCGGTACTGGTGCTCGACGAGGCCACCTCGGCCCTGGACAACGAATCCGAGCGCGCGGTGCAAGCCGCGCTGGAGACCCTCATGCAGGGGCGCACGACGCTCGTGATCGCGCACCGCCTCACGACGGTGGAGCGGGCCGATCGCATCGTGGTGATGGAGCGCGGGCGCATCGTCGAAAGCGGCACGCACGCGCAACTGCTCACCGCGGGGGGGCGCTACGCCCAGCTGTACCGGGAGGATCTGGCGGCATGAATGCTGGAATGCTACATAGGGGAATCCCCTTCGTGTGGGTCCTTACCTCGGGAGAGGCTGGGATGCGTAGCCAAGCTTTGGGGTTGGCCGAGGCGCTAGGTTGGCCATATGAAGAGAAGCGCTACGATCTGCGCGGTCCATGGCGCCATCTGCCGGCACCGGTGGCGGTGCATTTGGCGCGCTGGCGTTGGGGCGGGGCAGGGGATCGCACTCTTGCAGCCATGGCTGCGAAAGGAAGCGATGTGCTTACCCCGCCGTGGCCCGATGTACTCATCGCCTGCGGCCGGCGCGTCCAGGTGGCGGGCCTGCTCATCAAGCAGATGAACGCAGGCCGAACCTTCCTTGTCTATATACAAGACCCGCGCATTTCGCCTCGGCATTTCGACTTAGTGATTGCACTGGAGCATGATTTAGTGCGAGGTAGCAACGTGGTGACTACACCGCTTGCGCTGCACCGTTTTACACCGCAGCGTCTGCAGGAGACGCGGGAGCAGTGGCTACCACTTTGGGATGGTCGGTTTCCTCGGCCGTGGTTGGGCGTACTGGTGGGTGGTCCTAGCCGCTCGGTCATTTGGGACGATGTACTGTTTCGGGAACAAATGGAACAGCTGCTCTCTAGCGTGAGGGAAGGAGGAGGTAGCGTTTTCGCCACGGTCTCGCGACGAACGCCGACTGCGACGTCACAATGGCTGTGCTCGCGCATTGGAACTTCCTTGCCTGGCTGGGTGTGGACGGGCCAGGGGGAGAACCCATACCATGGCATCCTATCCTGTGCCGATGGGCTCGCGGTGACGCTTGATTCCGTCTCGATGCTGTCGGAGGCAATCGCGGCCAGAGTGCCTGTGACCGGGATCGAGGTCGGCCGTTATCGTCCCCGTCTTTCGCGTTTCCATGAACTGGTAACAAAGAGGGGATGGCTATCCAGAGTGGGGGAGCAGCCGACGAGGGAACCTGAACTAGGCGCAGAAGAAGTGGTGCAGCGCATTGCGGAGGAGGTAAGGGCTTATATGAAAAGTCGACTGGAAATCCTTAAGTGAAAGTGGCCGAGATGATGTTTTCCAGTAGTTGGGGTGGAGTCGAGGGGTTGATCGATGTTTCCTTCTGAATGCAAGGCTTGAATCGTGAGTGAAAAATGGCCGAAAAAGTTTTGATCTCCGTATTCATCATTGCCAAGAATGAGGCTGATCGGATCTCGAGAGCGATCACAAGCGTGCGTGATTGGGTTGATGAAGTGATCGTGATCGATAGCGGCAGCGATGACGAGACGGAGGCCGTGGCTAAGCGACTGGGTGCTCGCGTCGTTTATCATGAATGGAAGGGTTATGGACCGCAAAAGGTTTTTGGTGAGTCGTTGTGCCGAAACCGCTGGATCCTCAATATTGACGCGGACGAAGAGATCAGCCCAGAATTGGCGCAGGAGATTCTATCGGTGTTTGACCATGGTGGACCGCCGCCGGAAGTGAGCGCCTATCGGTTACCCATTTTGCCACTATATCCCTTTCAGGAATCAGGGCACCCCTGGACGGCGTTTCACAAGCCTGTGCGTCTCTATGATCGAGATCGCGCTGGGTTCAAGGCGGAACTGGTACACGATTCCGTGGTCGTGCGCGAGGGAACAGTGCGTACCCTCAAAGGGATGGTGATTCATCGCTCGTTTCGTTCGCTCACGCACCACGTAGCCAAAGTCAATGATTATTCGAGTGCCCAGGCGTGCGATCTCGTTGCTAAAGGGCGCGTGCCGGGGCTATGGCAGCTGTTGCTTGTTCCCCCTATTGCGTTCCTGAAGCAGTACCTGCTGCGGCGGGAATTCGTCAATGGCGTCGATGGCATCGTGGTGAGTCACATGTATGCCTTCCAGCGCTTTATTCGGTTGGCAAAAGCGCGTGAACTGGCCAAGTTGCGAGCGCGGGCGCATCGGACGGTAGAGATCGATGAGGAGTGAATGTCGGGTAGTTCTATGGTGGGGACGCGGAGATCCTGCATACTCCCGAAACCGCATCATGCGTGCAGCGTTTCGACGGCTCGGCTGGATTGTCCAGGATTTTCGTCCCCGTTTTTCTCCTCTCGGTGATTTGGAAGCACGTTTGCGCGTGCTCGGCCCTGTCGATCTGGTATGGGTGCCGAGCTTTCGTCAGCGCGACGTCGCAGCGGCGCGACGCTGGGCCAATCGTGCTCGGGTACCGCTGATATTCGATCCTCTGATTTCTTCTTATGACAAAAAAGTAAATGAGCGTGGGAAATTTTCTCCGTCGAATCCTAAGGCCGCAGCGTTGCGTTCCTGGGAGGCTGAATTGTTTGTTACGGCGGATTTGGTAGTGGCTGATACGGTATTGCACGCCCGCTATTTTGCTGAAACTTTTGCGCTACCGGAGGAAAGACTGGCCGTGATTCCGGTGGGTGCCGAAGAAACGATCTTCCATCCCGCACCCTGGAATCCGGCAAAGGGGCGGCTGGAAGCGCTCTTCTGGGGTAGCTTCATCGGATTACAAGGTCCTCAGGTGATTGTCGAGGCTGCGCGCCTTACGCAAGAACTACCACTTGATTGGGTGTTGCTCGGTGCTGGTCCGCTGCGCGCCGAGTGCGAACGACGTGCTGCAGGTTTGGCAAACCTGCGTTTAGAGGATTGGTATCCCTACGAGACGTTGGGCGAGCGGATTCGTCAGGCTGATCTGGCGCTAGGAATCTTCGGCGGCAGTGACAAGGCCGGACGCGTGATTCCGAACAAAGTTTATCAGGCGCTCGCCTGCGGTCGACCACTCGTGACGCGGGAGACAGCGCTGATTGATGCGCATTGGCCAAGTGGCGTACATGTGGTGCCACCAGAAGATCCACGGGCACTTGCGGAAACCGTGGCACGGCTTGCTGTTGACCGGGATGCGCTCGTTGCCCAAGGGGAGGCGAACGCTGCGTTTTTTCGGGAGATAGCCGGGGAAACGGTGATCGCGCAACGTCTCAGCGAAGCTCTACGCCGGTTTTTCCCCGATGTCGAGTGCCCGCAAATAAGCGCAGACGAGCAGCAGTACGACCGGGAACCACCACACCGTCAGTAGCACCGGCTGGGATTGGAAAGGGAATGCGAGCGCACCGAGTGCCGCTGCATAGGGCTGGGCGGCGCGGCGTCCCGCCGACGAGGCCCGATGATACCAGCGAATCATCACTCCAATGCCGGTAAGAAATCCTGCTAGTCCGACGAGACCCATTTCAGCTGTAATTGCGACGTACATATTGTGGGCGTGATAGACAGGGGTTGATGGATCGCGAAAAGGATCTTCAGGGCGATGGCTGTAATGGGGATAGGCAGTGCCGAATGCCTTGGCGCCGACACCGAAGAACGGTCGATCGAGCACCATTCGACCAGCAGTTTCCCAGATTGTTAGGCGATACGTTAACATCGAATCGAGCGTTGTGAACCAGATCTCCGGGGATTCTGAGGATAGCTGGACGAGCGGAGTGATCGTTTGGGAAACTTTTTTCTGAACCAGAGTGTTGGTTGTATAGGCGGCAGCGAGTGAAGCCATCAGCGAGGCCAGAAAGAGGAATTTGTGCCGCCGATCAAGTCGCCAGAAAAGCGGTACGCCACCTAACGCAAGCAGTACGAGCGCACTGCGGGCTCCACTCAACATGACGATCCAGCCGGTTAGGGTAAATACGGCCAAACCCAACCAAGGATGCGCTCTACTCCAATGCCATAGGGAGATGGGCGCGAGAATGGCCAGAAACAGCGATAGATGGAGGTTGTCTTTAAATGGACCAAGCAGTCGGCCCTCTTCAAAACTGGGATCATAAGGGACTCCGAAAAGATCGACTCCCAGGCTGAACTGAACAATGGCGTCGCACAGTAAAAAGGCAAACAACCATTGGAGTCCGCGGTCTAGCCAATGTAGGGCACCGGGCGGTTTTAATCCGTAAAGAATACCATAGGCGACGAGGCAAAAACAAGCAATCCCGATTGAGTATATCCAAGAGCTTTTTTGATCGAATGAGCTAACTGCTGAGGCGGCAACTAAGAATGCTAGACCGAGGAGTAACCACGTGATGCGTCGGACGGGAGGGTGATCTAAATCTAGGTGTTTAGTCTTGACTGCCCAGATGCCGATTAATCCAAGGAGAAGGCTGGGAAGACGCGCTCCTCCAGGCAACATTTGAAAACCCAAAATGCCGAATGACAGAACGAAAGCCAAACGTTGCATCCACGAGAGTGGACAGGACGAAAGCGATTTGCTAAAAATCATTTCGCACATTCTCCAATCAAAGAGAAGTAGGTTGCCAGCGTCCGTTCTTGCATCGTTGATAAATGAAATGCGAACGGCAGCGGCGATGAGGGGTAGCGGGGTGCAGTCAGGAAGGATAAGGTGGTTTCGAGCAGTCGTGCCATATCGTTTGGTGGCACGGCGCCTTCGGGGAACATCGTCGCGAGCTGCTCGGCCACACCCCCATGGGCATAGCCGATCACGGGGCGCCCGAGCGCGAGGGCTTCGAGCGTGGTGCGACCAAAGGCTTCGGGATCGTGCGAAAGTGAATAGACAAGGGTCGAAGCGGCCAGGATCTCACGCAGGTCGGCGCGGTGGCCGGTGAGCGTGACGTGCTCAGCAAGCCCATGCGAGGTGATGCGATGCCTTAGCTCATCGACGTAGCCGGCGCGCCGTTCGTCCCAGCCACCAACCAGCAGACCATGGATGTCCTGAAATCGGTCGCGCAAGGTGGCGAGGAGTTCGAGGAAGGTTTCCTGTCCTTTCCAGCGCGTGAGCCGCGCCGGCAGCGTGAGCCAGCGCTTGCCTTGCGTCTGCGGGAATTGCTCGTACCAGTGTGCAAACCACTCCGCGGACGGCTGGTAGCCACGGGGGTAGTGCGCGGGGTCAATGCCACGGGGGATGACGTGGATGCGCTCGGGCGGTACGTCCGGGTAGTGCTGCAGCAGGTAGTCGCGGATGCTGTTCGAGACCGCGATCACCGCCTCGCCCCGGGTCATCACGGCGCTGTAGCGTCCGACGCGATAAAAACCATGGACAGTGGTCACCAATCGAGGGCGTTCCTCCGGGCGCATCCCTCGCCAGGCCAGATAGCCCACCCAGGCGGGCATGCGCGAGCGCAGGTGTAGGATATCGACGCGTTCGGCGCACAGCAGCGCTCTAAGCCGCCGCACGTAGCGCAGCAGCGTCCAAGGCGATTTTCGTCCCACGTCCCAGGTGAAGTGCTCGCTGCCGCCGCGTACGAGTGGCTCGACGAGCCTCCCGCCCCCGGAAATGACGATGGAGCGGTGCCCGGCTTCGACGAGCGCCTGAGCGATCTCGAGCGTGCCGCGTTCCACACCTCCAGCCTGTAGCGCTGGCAGCATCTGCACTACGGTTAGACGTCGACTCATGTTCGATTGAACCACCGCAGCATGCTCCCCCAGGGCTCGAGGTCGATGCGCGTGGCTTGGGCGCAACCGAAGTCGAGGGCGAGCCAACGCTCGCGCGGCAGCCCGAGCAGATGCCCGGCGAGCACGCGCAAGGGGCCACCGTGGGCGACAATCACGATCGCTTCCTCGTCCTGGTGGCGTTCGCGCGTTTCCTGCCACCATTCGAGCACGCGCATGGCCATTTCGGCGGCCGACTCACCCCCCGGCGGCTGAAAACCGAAGGGATTTTTCGCCCAGAGTTCCAGGGCTTCGCCCAGCGACTCGAACGGCTGCAGCTCCCATTGGCCGAAGTGCATTTCCTTGAGGCGCTCGTCGAGGATGGGCTGTCCCAGAGCCTGGGCGAGTGCAAGCGCCCGGCTCGAGGGGCTGGAGAAGAGGCGAAAGCGCTCGGGCAGCCACGGGAACAGGCGCTCGGCGGCCTCTTCGGCGGGTTCGGCGAGCGGCACGTCGCTGTGGCCGTAGCACAAGCCCGGGTCGACGGCCACGCGCGGATGTCGGATCAGATGAATTTCCATGCAGCCAAGATTCCTAGCAAAAAGGTGATTTCGCCCGTTTGTTGGACGGCACCGAGCACGTCGCCGGTGTAGCCGCCCAGCCGGCGGGCGCACAGCCGGGTCCATGCGGCGGCGGCGGCCGCGGCGGCGACGAGCCCCGCGAGCGCGACCGGCGGCGGGAGACAGGCGAGCGGCGCGAGTACCCCGGCCGTGGCGGCGAGCTTCGCCGCATGGTCCAGCCCTTCAACCAGCGGTTTGGCGCGGCTCGTGGCGTCTTCGGCGCGCGCATAGGGCAACACCAGCATGGGGAATAGTACGGCGCCGCGCGAGACCGCATGCGCCGCCATGAGCGCAGCGAACAGCGATCCCGCTCCGAGCTCGCTGGCGAGCGCGGCGGTGAGCGCCACCCGTGCCCCCAGTGCCAGGATGAGGGCGGTGGCCCCGTAATTGCCCAGCCGTGCGTCCTTCATGATGGCGAGGATGTGCATTCTATCCCAGCCGGCACCGAAGCCGTCGACGGCATCGCTCAGGCCATCCTCGTGCATGGCCCCGGTGAGCAGGACCACGAACGCCACGGCGAGCACCGCGGCGACGGTCGGCGGCCACAGCCAGAGCGCCAACGACAACACCGCGGCCTCGAGGAGACCGACGACGAGTCCCGCCCAGGGGAAAAAGCCGATGGCACCGCTCTGATGGAACGGTACTTGGGGCAAGTCGCGCGGCAGCGGCAGCCGGGTGAAGAACTGCAGCGCCGCGACGAACCGCCAGAAAAGGGTACGGATCATGGTGGAGCGCGCAGGCGTGGTCGTGCCACCGCTTCAGCTGCCCGAGGCCACGCCGGCCGCGGAGAAACTGGCCATCTCGCGCAGGAAGGCGGCGGCGGAGACGACGAGCGGATAGGCGAGCGCCGCGCCGGTACCCTCGCCCAGGCGCAGGTCGAGTTCGAGGAGCGCTTCGGCGCCGAGGTGTGCGAGCTGCAGGCGGTGCCCCGGCTCCTGCGAGCGGTGCGAGAAGATGCAGTAGTCGAGCACGGCCGGTTCCAGGGCATGGGCGACGAGGAGCGCGGCGGTGACGATGAAGCCGTCGACGAGGATGACGAGACGGCGTTCGGCCGCGGCGAGCATCGCCCCGGCGATCTGGCCGATCTCGAGTCCGCCGTATTCGGCGAGTATTTCGATCGGATCGGCGGGTACGCCGCCGCGCGCGAGCGCCGTCTCGAGCAGCTGGCGTTTCTTCGCCAGTCCCTCGTCGTCGAGCCCCGTGCCACGACCGGTGATCGCCGCGAGCGGGGCGCCGGTGAAGCAGTGGGTGAGCAGGGTGGCGGAGGCCGTGTTGCCGATGCCCATCTCGCCCAGCAACAAGCAGTCGGTCTCGGGTGCCAGGCGGCGCACCAGCTCGGCGCCGGTGGCGAGGCAACGCACGGCCAATTCCCGGCCGAGCGCCGGCGCCTGGAGATAGTCGTTGCTGCCGAAAGCGAGTTTGGCGTCGATCAGGCCGGGGTGCGGCGCGAACACGTGATCCACACCGGCGTCGACCACGGCGAGCGGGATGCCGTGCTGCCGGCAGAAGACGTTGATCGCCGCCCCGCCGGCGAGGAAGTTTTCCACCATCTGCCAGGTGACTTCGCGCGGGAAGGCCGAGATGCCGGGCCGGTGCGTGGCGCCGTGATCGGCGGCGAAGACGAGCGCCTGCGGGCGTTCCAGGCGGGGATCGAGGCGGCGTTGGATGAGACCCAAACGCAGCGCCGTGGTCTCGAGCCGCCCCAGCGCACCACGCGGCTTGGTCTTGTCGTCGATGGCGCGCTGCAGCCGGGCGGTGAGTTCCGGATCGTGCGTCGGTGTGAGGGAGAATTCGAGCATGGGGCGGAAAGATCGTGGGCGAAAGCCCGCATTGTACGCAAACGCGATCGCGGGGGAAACGCCGTGCGCCGTGCATGAACGCTCATTTGAGCTGCAGCGGCAGGCCGGCAACGACGAGGCTCACGGCAGCGGCACGCGCGGCGACGTCTTGATTGAGCCGCCCGGCCTCGTCGCGAAAACGCCGCCCGAGCGAAGTATCGGGCACCAGCCCCAGGCCGACTTCGTTGGCGACCAAGACGAGCGGACCGGGCGGATCGGCCACGAGTTCGAGCAGCGCCGCGCGCTCGGCGGCGAATTCGGTCGGCGTTCGGCGCGGCGGTTCGTCGAGGCAGGCGAGCAGCCAGTTCGACAGCCACAGCGTGAGGCAATCGACGAGGACGAAGCGATCGGGGGCGGCATGGGCGCGCAGGGCGGCGGCGAGCGCGAAGGGGGTCTCCACCGTCAGCCAATGGGCGGGGCGCTCCTGCCGATGGCGGGCGATGCGCTCGGCCATTTCGCCATCGCGGGCTTCGCCCGTGACGATCACCGTCACCGGCAGACCGCTGTCTTCGGCCAGCCGTTGCGCCAGGGCGCTCTTGCCGCTGCGGGCGCCGCCGAGCAGGAAGTGGGTGCTCATATAGGTACGGGTTCGGAACCTGAAACCGCCTATTATAGAGACCCTGGACGAACCGGTTTGGAGAACATGGTCGTGGAGGAACTCGAACGCTGGGTCGATCGGCGCGTGGCCTCACCCAACTGCGACGATCGTCCGCCGGGGACGGTGATTCGCCTGGTGGTACTGCACGCGATCAGCCTGCCGCCGGAAGTCTTCGGCGGCGATGCGGTCGAGCGGCTCTTCACCAACACCCTCGATCCGGCCACTCATCCCTCCTTTGCATCGCTCGAGGGGCTGCGCGTGTCGGCACACTACTTCATCCGGCGCGACGGCGAAACGATCGAATTCGTTCCTCCGCAGCGCCGTGCCTGGCATGCCGGCCTCTCCTGGTGGGAAGGGCGGGAGCGCTGCAACGATTTCTCCGTGGGCATCGAACTCGAAGGCTCCGATCGGCAGCCTTTCACGCCGGCGCAGTACGAACGAACGGGGGCGCTCGTTGCCGCATTGATAAGAAGATATCCCGGGATCGACGCGATTGCAGGCCATTGTCATATATCTCCGGGTCGTAAGACCGACCCCGGGCCTTTCTTCGATTGGTATCGTTTTGCGTCTTCCTTGCCCGCGCCGCTCGCTGCGCGCTCGAGGATCGCCGGTCTCTTTTCGGGGCGTTTTCTTCCTCGACCGCTGTCGTAAGAATGCAACAGGGTCGGGGGGAGTTTGCATCTCGATGGGCCAAGTCCTTGGCTTGTCGAGTTTTTTACGCTATTCTTCGAATTCCTCAATGATCGTTTCTCATCTTTTCTCTGCGGCGGCCTTGCTGCCGTCGCTCAATTCAGCCGCGTTCCGGCTGGTCTGTATGCTTTCGGGGTCGCTTTCGCCTTTGCCGCGTGTGCGGTGAAATTTCTCTCGTCCAGGCGAAGGCATCCGAATCAAGAAGGAGGTCGATGTCATGACCGACGAACGGCGTCATGATGATTCGCTAGAGCCGTCCCGCAAGACGGCGCCAGGGCGTACGGTGTCCACCGTGCTGTTGTTGCTCGCCATCGGTTTCGGTATCTTGGGTCTGGCTGTGGTCTCCGATGCAGGAGTGGCGGCCATGCCTTCCTCGGTCACGGCGTTCCTGTCTTTGTCGCAAGACGAGGACGGCGAGGAATCTTCGGGGGTGGACGTGCTTCGTGCCTCGAGCCCCATGGATGCCGTGGTCGAGCGTGCCGCAGAAGTACAGCCGCAAACCCCTGCCCCGGCGGTGAGCGGCAAGCAGAAAGTGGAGGCGCGCAAACCTTCTTCGGCGGGTTTGTCCTCGGCAGATTCGGTGCATGCCCATTTGGGGATTCAGGCGCTCAGCCCCGAGTTGCGTCGGCTGCGTGATCATGTGGCGCGTCGGTATCGGGTGGCTTCCGGGATGCTCACGCCGCTCTTTCTGGCCGTCGAGGAAGAATCGCGTCGGCGAGGGATCGATCCGACGCTGGTGGTGGCGATCATCGCCATCGAATCCGGATTCAACCCCTTCGCCGAAAGCGCTGCCGGTGCTCAGGGTTTGATGCAAGTGATCCCGAAATGGCACGGCGACAAGATCGCCGCCCGTCTCGATCGGGAAGTGCATGCGCGTGCGTTGTTCGATCCGGTGCTCAACGTAATGGTGGGCATCGACGTTTTGGTGGAGGCCATCGAACGGCATGGGGATCTGGAAACCGCCTTGCAGGCCTACAATGGGGCCATCGATGATCCCGATAGGCGCTATGCTCGGCGGGTTTTGTCGATGAAGCGCAGTCTAGAGCAGATCGCCAACCGTCAGCAGCGGGGCTGACTTCGCGGCCGGACGGCTGCAGTGTGCCGAGGTCAATCGTCGCGCCTGCTAGCGGGGCAGAGAGTGGTTGGGGTCGTCCTGAGCGAGATGTGCGACGCCTCACGATCCTTCACGATGATGAGCCCAGGGGGTGTTCGCGCCAGGGAACGCTTCGCCCGGCACTCGCGTGGCGGCTCATTCGAGGCGTGCATCCGTCGTTGCGATCAGGGTAGCACCTTTGCCAGCCGTTCGATGGCGGCGGCGATGCGCGCCTGGGTGGTGGTATAGGCAAAGCGCAAAAAGTGCTCGGCACGATGCTCGCCGAAGTCCCGCCCGGGCGTGACGGCCACATGCGCTTCCTCGATGAATCGCTGCGCGAGTCGATCGGCCGTCTCTCCCAAGGCCGAGACGTCGGCGTAGGCATAGAAGGCGCCGGTGGGTTCGGCCGGCACGTTCAGGCCCAGGGTATCGAGTCCGCGCAGCAGCAGCGTACGCCGTTGGGCGAACTCGTGGCGTCGCCGTTCCAATTCTTCCCGGGTCTGCGGCAGGAAAGCGGCGAGCGCCGCGTGCTGGGCCACCGTTGAGGGCGAGATGAAGAGGTGCTGGGCGAGCTTTTCCGCCTCGCGCACCCAATCGGCATCGGGTAGCACCAGCCAGCCGAGGCGCCAGCCGGTCATGCCGAAATACTTGGAGAAACTGTTGACGACGAGTACGTCGTGCCGGCGCGAGAGGATGGTACGCATCTCCTCGCCGTACGTGAGCCCCTGGTAAATCTCGTCGACGAGCGTGATCACGCCGCGTGCGGCGGCCGCCTCGGCGATCGCCTCGATCTCCTCGAGCGAGAGCAGGGTGCCGGTGGGATTGGCCGGCGAGGCGAGCATCACGCCGCGGGTGCGCGGCCCGCAGGCCGCGGCGATCATCGCCGCCGTGGGCTGGAAGGCCGTCTCAGGGCCCACCGGCAGCAGCCGCACCCGCCCCTCGAAGGTGCGCACGAGGTGGCGGTTGCACGGGTAGGAAGGGTCGGGCAGCAGCCACTCGTCGCCGGGATCGGTGGTGATGCCCAGCGCCAGCACCAGGGCGCCGGAGGCGCCCGCGGTGACGACGATGCGCTCGGGGGCGACGTCGGCTCCCAATCGCTCGGCATAGAAGGCGGCGATCGCCTCGCGCAGCGCCGGCAGACCCAGCGCCGGCGTATAGGCCACGCGCCCGGCCGCGAGGAAGCGCCGGGCCGCGTCCAGCACCGGTTCGGGCGTGGGAAAGTCGGGCTCTCCCACTTCCATGTGGATCACGTCGCAGCCGGAGCGTTCGAGCTCGGAGGCGCGGCGCAGCAGCTCCATCACGTGAAACGGAGTGATCGCGCCCATGCGGGCGGCGAACCTCGGGGCCATCGCCGCGCTCCTTCGTCGGTCAGTCTTCGTGCAGCATCAGTTCGAAGAGCTCGCGCTTGAGCACCAGCTCGCGCGGCAGGCGCTCGCCGAGCTTGTCGAACCATTCCTTGTGCTCGGAGAGTTCTTTGCGCCAGGCCTCGACGTCGACGCGGGTGAGCGCCTCGAATTCTTCGCGGGTGATGTCGAGCCCCGTCCAGTCGATGTCTTCGAACCGCGGCATCCAGCCGAGCGGCGTCTCCTTGGCGCCGACTCGCCCTTGGCAGCGGTCGACGATCCACTTGAGCACGCGCATGTTCTCGCCGAATCCGGGCCACATGAAGCGGCCGTTTTCGTCCAGGCGGAACCAGTTCACGCAGAAGATGCGCGGCGGATGTTCGACCACGCGGCCCATGCGCAGCCAATGGTTGAAGTAGTCGCCCATGTGGTAGCCGCAGAAAGGCAGCATGGCGAAGGGGTCGCGGCGCACCACGCCCTCTTTGCCGGTGGCCGCCGCCGTGGTCTCCGACCCCAGGGTCGCAGCCATGTACACCCCATAGCCCCAGTTGAAGGCTTCGTAGACGAGGGGCACGGTGGTGGCGCGCCGCCCGCCGAAGATGAAGGCGGAGATGGGCACGCCTTCGGGGTTCTCCCATTCGGGGTCGATCGAGGGGCACTGGCTCGCGGGGGCGGTGAAGCGGGCGTTGGGGTGCGCGGCCTTGCGCCCGGTCTCGCGGGCGATTTCGGGCGTCCAGTCGCGCCCTTGCCAGTCGAGGCAGTGCGCCGGAGGCTCGCACATGCCTTCCCACCACACGTCGCCGTCGTCGGTGAGCGCGACGTTGGTGAAGATCACATTGGAGTGCAGCGTGGCCATGGCGTTGGGGTTGGTCTTCACGCCGGTGCCGGGTGCGACGCCGAAGAAGCCCGCCTCGGGGTTGATGGCACGAAACTTGCCGTCGGGACCGGGCTTGATCCAGGCGATGTCGTCGCCCACCGTGGTGACCTTCCAGCCGTCGAAACGCTTGGGCGGGATGAGCATGGCGAAGTTGGTCTTGCCGCAGGCCGAGGGGAAGGCGGCGGCCACGTAGGTCTTCTCGCCCTGCGGGGATTCGACGCCGAGAATGAGCATGTGCTCGGCAAGCCAGCCCTCGTCGCGCGCCATGGTCGAGGCGATGCGCAGCGCGAAGCACTTCTTGCCAAGCAGTGCATTGCCGCCGTAGCCCGAACCGAAAGACCAGATCTCGCGGGTCTCGGGGAAGTGCACGATGTACTTGGTGTGGTTGCACGGCCAGCGCACGTCCTTTTGGCCCGGCGCGAGCGGCGCGCCCACCGAATGCACGGCCGGCACGAAGAAACCGTTCTCGCCCAGCACGTCGTAGACGGCTTTGCCCATGCGCGTCATGATGCGCATGTTGGCCACCACGTAGGGGCTGTCGGAGAGTTCCACGCCGATGTGCGCGATCGGGCTGCCCAGCGGCCCCATGGAGAAGGGGATGACGTAGAGCGTGCGCCCGTGCATGCAACCCCGGAAAAGCCCCGTGAGCGTGGCGCGCATCTTCGCCGGATCTTCCCAGTTGTTGGTGGGGCCGGCATCGTCCGGGTCCTGGGTGCAGATGAAGGTGCGGTCTTCCACGCGGGCGACGTCGGAGGGGTCGGACCAGGCGAGGTAGGAATTGGGGCGTTTCTCGGGGTTGAGCCGGATCAGCGTGCCGGATTCGACCATCTCTTGGCACAGGCGGTCGTATTCTTCCTGCGAGCCGTCGCACCAATGGACGCGGTCGGGTTCGGTGAGCTCGGCGATGTCGGCCACCCAGCGCTTGAGCCCTTCGTGGCGCACGTAGGCAGGCGCCGAGTCGAGCGCCATGCGGCGGAAACGATTGTCGGTCATGGACTTCCTCACGGGTGATGCAGTAAAAAAGCCGGTGGCGTCGCGGCCCGCGGGCGGCGGCGAGGCCGTAATTATCGCACGAGTCGATGACGGGGATACTGACCGGCAGCGTATTCATGCCGGCGAATGGCTCGTCTTCCGTCACAAACTGTTATATTTGGCGGATCGTCAGTCGCTCGATCTGCGTCGGGAGGGTGTCATGCTGCGCCGGTTCGTTCAGGGAGGGATCCTTGCGATCCTGTTGGTGGTGTCGTGGGCGCAGGCGGCCGAGCCGCCGCTCAAGTCCGAATCTTTCCTCGTGGCGGATGCGCGCTCGCTCGAGCGCATCGCCCTGCGCGGCGACCCGGCCGAACCCATGCCGATCGCCTCGATCACCAAGTTGATGACGGCCATGGTGGTGCTCGAGAGCCGTCTGCCGCTCGACGAGGAGATCAGCATCGGCAAGGAGGACGTCGATACCATCAAAGGGACCCGCTCGCGTTTGCGGATCGGAGCTCGCCTCACCCGCCGCGAGGCGTTGCTCTTGGCGCTCATGGCTTCCGAGAACCGCGCGGCCATGGCGCTGTCACGCCATTATCCCGGTGGGCGCCCGGCGTTTCTTCGAGCGATGAACGTCAAGGCGCGCATGTTGGGGATGCATCATTCCCGTTTCGTCGATCCGGCGGGGTTGAGTCCCGACAACGTGGCTTCCATGCAGGATCTGGTGAAAATGGTGCGCGCCGCGAACGAGTATCCTTTGATTCGCGATTTTTCCACCAGGGAACGGGCCGAGGTGCTCGTTGGCCGCCAGCGCGTGAGCTTTGGCACGACCAACCGTTTGGTGGGACGCGACGATTGGCGAATCTCTTTGCAGAAAACGGGCTACATCAGTGAAGCTGGCCGCTGCCTGGTGATGCTCAGCGAGCTCTCGGATCGGCCGGTGATCATCGTGTTGATGAACAGTCAGGGCAAGCTCACGCGCGTGGCCGATGCGCAGCGGCTGCGACGCTGGATGGAGGCGGGCGGCGCCGTCGCCGGGTCGAGGCTGGCAGCGCGCAGCGGTTGAGCACGAATGAGGCGTAGCACGGAAACCATCGTGCGGTTTGCCGGAGCGCGCGTCCGGCGCACGCGATGCCCGATCCATGAATCGATGGGCGAGCATCCGAGCACCGGGGGACGCTGCCTCGTGCAGCCGGTCATTCGAGGCGCCCGCAGGGCGCTCCGGAGTCAGGGTAACGCCTTTTCTCTGATCGCATCGAGGGGTTCGCGCGTGCGGGGGCCGTGCCCGAGCGCGCGCGAGATCGCCTCCGCAGTCTGCCGGATCGGCTCGGCCAGTGTCGGGTCGTAGCGCTCGGTCGGCGTGGAGAGTGAAAGCCCTGCCACGAGCGTGCCATCTTCATCCCGGATGCCGGCTGCAATGCAGCGCACCCCTACTTCTTGCTCGTCGAGGTCGTAGGCGAGCGCTTCACGGCGCACGCGTTCGAGCTCCTCGTACAGCCGCATCGGATCGGTGATCGAGCGCGGCGTCATGGGGGCGAGTCCCGTGCGGGCGACGTAGCGCTCGACCTCGGCTCGCGGCTCCTCGGCGAGGAAGAGCTTGCCGGTGGCGGTGGTGTGTAGCGGCGCCCGGGAGCCGACGATGTGGACCACCCGAACCGCAGAGCGCCCTCCGCTCGTGCGTTCGATATAGACGATGTGATCGCCGTCGCGGATGCCCAGATTGACGCTTTCGCCGGTGGCGCGATGGAGTTGCCGTAGCCACGGGTGGGCGACCTCGCGCAAGGAAAGGCGTTCCTTGACCAGTGCGCCCAGCTCGAGCAGCCTAATGCCCAGGCGATAGGCCCCGCCTTCGACCCGTTCGACGAAGCCGGCGGCCGTCATGGCCGAAAGGATGCGGTGCGCGGTGGAGGGGTGAAGCCCCGCTTGGTTCGCGAGCACCTTCAGCGGCAGCGAATCGGGATGCCGTGCCAATACGTCGAGCAAAGTGACGAGCCGATCGATCACTTGGATCGAACTTTTGTTCTCGGCGGGCGTTGGGGCGGGGGCTGCAGGAGGATGTTGTATCATCGGGTCGATCGTCGGAATCGAGCGCATAGTATAGCTCGATTTTTCGTATCGTGAAATGAGGAGGGAGGCAATGAGCGCAAGTGCAATCGTCGCTTTGCCGCTGCTGGGCGCGATCCTGCCGCCACTCTTTGCACGGGCAGGGCGCACGCCAGCGCTGCTCGCGGCTCTGGCGCCGAGTGTGGTGGCGCTCCTATTGTTGTGGGGGCAGGCGGCGTCGGTGTTTTCCGGCGTACCAGAGGAAGTGTATGTCCCTTGGGTGCCCGCGCTCGGCCTGGAATGGGCTTTGCGTATCGATGGTCTGGGTTTTTTCTTCGCTTCCCTGATCCTGGCGATCGGCATCCTGATTTTCATCTATAGTCGCGGCTATCTTGCCGGCAACGAACCCATCGGGACGTTTTATGCGTATCTCCTTCTTTTCCAAGGGGCGATGCTGGGGGTGGTGCTGGCCGACAATCTGCTCCTGTTGCCGGTGTTCTGGGAGCTCACCAGCCTTTCTTCGTTTCTCCTGATCGGATTTTGGTGTCATCTGCCCGACGGACGGCGCGGGGCACGGCTTGCACTGGCGATCACCGGGGCAGGGGGGCTCGCGCTGCTCGCCGGCCTGATCCTACTCGGAGAGGTCGCCGGTACGTATCGCCTCTCCGAACTCGCGGCGCGGCAAGAGCTCATTCTCGCCTCGCCCTTGGCGCCGGCGATACTTACGTTGATTCTGCTGGGCGCCTTTACCAAGAGCGCGCAGTTTCCCTTCCACTTCTGGCTGCCGCACGCGATGGCCGCGCCCACGCCGGTTTCGGCCTATCTGCATTCGGCCACCATGGTGAAGGCGGGGTTGTATCTGCTCGCGCGCGTGTGGCCGGTGTTCGGTCAAACCGACGCCTGGGTCGTCTGGGTGACTGGGGTCGGGGCGGCGACGATGCTTCTGGGTGCGACGATCGCGCTCTTCAAGGACGACCTGAAGGCACTGCTGGCATATTCGACGGTGAGCCATCTTGGTCTGGTGACGATGTTGCTGGGCTTGGGAACGCCCACGGCGGTGTTCGCGGCCATGCTGCACGTGCTGATGCACGCGACGTTCAAGGCGGCGCTCTTCATGAACACGGGCATCGTCGATCATGAAACGGGCCTGCGCGATTTGCGTCGCCTCTCGGGCCTGGCCAAGGTCATGCCCCTGACGGCGGGATTGGGGACGCTGGCGGCCTTGTCGATGGCCGGTGTGCCGCCGTTGAATGGTTTCGTTTCCAAGGAGGCGATGCTCGTCGAAGTGCTGGCGGCGCGCTGGGGAGGCGGTTGGCCGTTGTGGGGGCTCGTCGGCTTGGCGGCGATCCTCTCCGCGGCTTATGCATTCCGGTATTTTTCGGCGCTCTTCTTCGGGCCGTTGCGCCTGCCGGAGGGGAGGATCCCACACGATCCGCCGGCACTCCTGTGGGGACCTCCCTTGGTTTTGGTCGTGGCAGTGGTGGTGTTGGGGCTGTGGCCGAGCCTCGCCGAGCCCTTGCTCGCCGCGGCAAGCGCGGCGGCGGTGGGCGCGCACGCGCCGTGGCCGGAACTCGCGCTATGGCATGGGTTCGGCGCGCCGCTCGTGGTCTCCGCCGTGGCTTTCGTCATCGGCGCGGCCATGGTGTGGCACTATCGAGCGCTGTCGGGCCGGGTGCTTGCCTGGGCTTTGCCGTTCGATGGGCGTAGAGCGTTCTTCTCGGCGCAGGAATGGCTGGTGCGCGGGGCGCATCGCCTCATCGCCCGGGTGCACTCGGGTGTACTGGGGCGCTACGTGCTGCTGCTCGCCGTGGTGAGCCTTGCCGCGCTCGCGCTCGGTTGGGGCATGGGAGAGGGGTGGCGGCCGCAGCGTGCGCCGACGCCCATGAACGGCCTCGGTCTGATCTTCGCCGGGGTCGGTCTCGCCGCGATCGGTCTCGTGGTGCGCTGGCATCACAAGCGGCTGCGAGCAGTATTGCTCACGGGGGCGGTGGGGCTCGTCGTTTCGCTGGCTTTCCTGCATGCTTCGGCGCCGGACCTGGCGCTCACCCAGATTTCGGTCGAGGCGGTGACGACGGTTTTGCTGCTGCTCATGCTGTTCTTCCTTCCTCAGCACGATACCGAGCCCGTGGCCAAGCCGCGGGGTGCGGCGGCCGCCTCCATCCTCATCGGCGCGGTGGTGGGCTTGCTCGCCTGGGTGATGATGCGTAATGACGGGCCTAACCTGGCCGATTACTTCTGGAGCCGTTCGGTATCGGAAGGGGGGGGGAGCAACGTGGTCAACGTGATCCTCGTCGATTTCCGCGGTTACGATACGTTCGGCGAAATTACGGTTCTGGGCATCGCCGCCTTGGTGATCTACGCGCTTTTGCAGGGCATGCAGGAGGGGGTGGCACGGGAGCATCTCCACGCCTGGCGTTTCCCGTTCGCTTTGTCCCCGACGCGCCATCCGCTGCCGTTTGCCGTGACGGCGCGGGTGATGCTACCTTTCCTGCTCATGGCCGTTTTCTATATCTTTTTCCGCGGGCACAATGCCCCTGGCGGTGGCTTCATCGCCGCTTTGCTTTTGGCCCTTGCATTCTTGATCCAGTACATGGCCAGTGGCCTGTCATGGACGATGCATCGCATGCGCCTCGATGCGCACGTCTGGATCGGCACCGGGCTTCTCGTGGCCGGGGCGACCGGGATGGCGGCGATGGGTTTGGGCGCGCCATTTCTACGCAGTGCCCACGGCGAGGTGCATATCCCAGGCATCGGACCGGTGCCGTTGGCGAGCGCCATGGGGTTCGATCTGGGGGTGCTGCTGACGGTATTCGGGGCGGTGACGCTGGCTTTGGTGCAATTGGCTCATTTGGGGCAGCTCGCGGGTTTTCTGCCCAGCCGCACGCCCATGGACCCGGCTCGGCCGAAACCATCGGAAAAGGAGGGGTGAGATGGAAATTTTGTTCGCCGTGCTCATCGCAGCGCTGACGGCTGCCGGGATTTACCTGTGTTGCCTACGACAAGTCTTTCCCGTGGTGCTGGGCCTATCCCTGCTCTCCTACGCCACCAACCTCTTCCTCTTCGTTGCCGGGCGCTTGACCGTCGGCGCTCCCCCGGTCTGGGCTGAGGGGGTGACGCGCTTCGCCGATCCGCTGCCGCAGGCGTTGGTGCTCACGGCCATCGTCATTGCCTTCGGAATGACGGCGCTCCTGGTGGTGCTGGCCATCCGGGCGCGTTTCGAGTCCGGTGTGGAGCGCAGCGACGTGCCGGCGGTGACCGATCGAGTGGAGGTCGAGCGGTGAATGCGCATCTGCCGATTCTGCCCGTCCTGATTCCGGTACTGAGCGCGGCGGTGATGGTGGCGCTCTCGCGTCAGGATCTGGTGCTGGCGCGCGTGCTCTCTTTCATTGCTGCGGCAGCCCAACTCGTCGTGGCCTTGTTGCTGTTCGCGGCGACGGGAGAAGGAGAGATTCTCGTCTACCGACTCGGCGACTGGCCGGCGCCGTATGGCATCGCGCTGGTGGCCGATCGCCTCTCGGCGGCGATGGTGCTGCTCACCGCCATCCTCGGCGCGGTGTTGCTGTTGCACGCGGTCTGCGCCTGGGACCGACGCGGAAGGCACTTCCATCCGCTGTTCCAGTTTCAGCTGATGGGGATTTACGGCGCCTTTCTCACGGGGGATTTCTTCAACCTCTTCGTTTTCTTCGAGGTGATGCTGATCGCTTCCTACGGGTTGATGGTGCACGGCGGTGGTGCGGCGCGACTGACGAATGCGTTGCAGTACATGGTGGTCAACCTCATCGCTTCGTCCCTGTTCCTCTTTGCCGTCGCCCTCATCTACAACGCGGCCGGTACGCTCAATTTCGCCGATCTGGCACAACGAGTGCCGACGATTCCGTCCTCCGATCGGGGCATCCTCATGGCTGGAGGAACGTTGCTGTGCGTCGTTTTCTTGCTGAAAGCGGCGGTGGTGCCCTTGCAGTTCTGGCTGCCGGGAGCCTACGGGTATGCGCCGGGAGTGGCGGCGGCGCTCTTTGCCTTGCTCTCCAAAGTCGGGGCTTATGCGTTGCTGCGCTTTGCCCTCGTCGGCTTGGGGTGGTCGTCGCTCGCGGCGCTGGAGCCGCTCGCCTGGCTCACTCTGTTGGCTGGGGCGCTGGGCGTTCTGGCCGCACCCTCGCTGGGCGTGCTCGCCGGTTTTGCTTCCATCTCGTCGATCGGCGTGCTCTTCGTGGGGCTGGCCGGGGCGGATGCGGCGCGGCTGGGCGCCGGGCTCTACTACCTGGTCCATTCCACGCTGGCTGGGGCCGCACTCTTCGTGCTCGCCGACCTGGTGCGTTCGGTGCGGCGCGAGGAAGGCGATGCGCTGGTCGGTGGCCGGGAATTTAGCGGACGGGCGCTGCTCGGTGGGTTGTTCTTTCTCGTGGCGATCGTTACGGTGGGCTTGCCGCCGCTTTCCGGTTTCGTCGGCAAGCTTGCCGTGTTGCGCAGCATTCCAGTCACCGTGATCGAAGGGGCGGCGAGCTGGGTGTTCGTGCTCATGGCGTCTTTCCTGCTGCTGCTGGGGTTGTCGCGGGCAGGGTCACGGGTGTTCTGGAAGACGCAGAAGGATGGAGGGCAGGCATCGCACGGGCCGGCGGCGGGTGGAGTGGCTGCGCTCGCCTTGCTGCTGGCAGGGACCGTCGTCTGGGCACTCGTCGCGGGGCCGGCGCTCGCTTATTTCACGCAGGCGGCACAGGCGTTGCTCGAGCCGGGCGCTTACGTGCAGGCCGTGATGGGAGCGGGGGTGTACCGATGAGGATGCGATCGAAGTGGCGCCGCTGGGTGCCGCATCCAGCCGTGAGCTTGGCGCTGACCTTGGTATGGGTGGCCCTGCAAAACGATTTCTCTGCCGGGCAGTGGCTGATGGGCGTGATCCTGGGCGTGGTGGTTCCTTTGCTCCTGCGCCCGTTCTGGCCGGATCTGCCGCGGGTGTATTCATGGCGTACGGCCATCGTCTATGCGGTGATCGTGTTGTGGGACATCGTCAGAGCCAACATACAGGTGGCCGGCTGGATACTGCTGCGCCGGCCGGAGACGTTGCGCTCGACCTGGCTCGTCGTGCCGCTGCGCCTGCATCGACCCGAGGCGATCACCCTGCTCGCGGGCACGATCACGATGACGCCGGGCACGGTGAGTTGCGATTTGGCCGCCGACGGCTCGGCCCTGCTGGTGCATTGCCTGCATACGGACGATCCGGACGCGACGGTGGCGGGGATCAAGTCGCGCTACGAGGAACGCGTGATGAAGATTTTCGGGGAGGGCGACGCATGATCGAATGGGCGGCTTTGGTGGCCTTGGCGGCATTCGGGTTGGGAGTGCTGCTGTGCGCGTGGCGTCTGTGGCGCGGCCCGGACCTGGTCGACCGGGTGATGGCGTTGGACACCATGATGGTGAACGTGATCGCGCTCATCGTCACGTGGAGCATCTGGCAAGGGAGTGCGGTGTTCTTCGAGGCAGCGCTCTTTTTCGCCATGATCGGGTTCGTGTCGACGGTGGCGTTTTGCCGCTATGTGCTGCGTGGGCTCATCATCGAATAGGAGGGGGAGAGATGGCAGACATGCTGATCGCGGCCTTGTTGCTCGTGGGCGCGTTTTTTGGCCTCGTGGGGTCGTGGGGGTTGGTGCGGCTGCCTCAGGCGATGCAGCGGCTGCATGCGCCGACCAAGGCGACGACGCTGGGCGTGGGTGGGGTGTTGCTCGCTTCGATCGCTTATTTCGGCTGGGTGCGCGCAGAGTGGTCGGTCCATGAGCTGCTCATCACCCTCTTCCTCTTTTTGACGGCCCCTCTCTCGGCGCTGATGCTCGCGCGCGCCTGGCTGCATCGCGAACGGGAACGGGTACACGCTGCGCTGCCCCGTCCCGCTGCGTCCGGCGTCGATTGGGGAACGTTCCAGCCGCCGCCGGAGGAATCCGGCAGCGACGGTGCCGAACCTCGGCGCTAGCGCCTCACTGCGTCCCGCGGATCATCCCCGCGGCCACCGTGTCCCAAGTGGCCGGGTCGATGAGGAGGAAGCTGCCGGTGTCGCGCAGAACCTCGTAAGGGTCGGCGGCGATCGGCTGGGCGAGCTTGACGCGCACCCGGGCGATGTCGTTCATGGTGAGTTCGTGCGCCGGCTCGCGCTCGAGCGTGGCCACGTCCAGGTTCCATTCGATGGTCTCCACCCGCGCCTGCACTTCGCGCGTGGTGTGGCGCAGCAGGTAGGTGCGCCGGGGGGCGAGAGGGGCCGGGTCGAGCCAGACGAGGTCGGCTTCCACGCCGCGGGTGAGCGCCGGCGCGGATTCGTCGGCGCGCACGAGCATTTCGCCCCGACCGACGTCGAGATCGTCGGCGAGCCGGAGCATGACCGAATCGCCGGCGACGGCGCGCTCGCGCGGCACGCCGCCCAATTCGATGGCGGTCACGGTGCTGCGGCGCCCGGAGGGCAGCACGACGATCTCTTCGCCCACGGCGATCGTGCCGGCTGCCACCTGCCCCGCCAGGCCGCGGTAATCGTGCAGCCGGGGGTCGGTGGCTTTCCTCGGCCGGCAGACCCATTGCACGGGAAAACGGAAGGGGTGGTCGCTCACGCCCTGGCCGGCGGGGGTGCGTTCGAGCACTTCCAGCAGCGTCGGACCCAGGTACCACGGCAGGTGCTCACCGCGCTCGACCACCATGTCGCCCAGTAGCGCCGACATGGGGATGTAGTGGCGCCGGGCGCGCAGTCCGCTGGCTTCGGCGAAGTCCTCGAAGGCGTAGACCACCGCTTCGAAAGCGGCCGGGTCGTAGTCGACCAGATCCATTTTGTTGACCGCGATCGCTAGCGCCGGGATGCCGACGAGATCGGCGAGCAGGGCGTGGCGCCGGGTCTGGGCCGTGAGTCCCTGACGCACGTCGACCAGCAGCACGGCGAGCTGGGCGATGGAGGCGGCGGTGACCATGTTGCGGGTGTATTGCTCGTGGCCCGGTGCGTCGGCGATGATGAAGGTGCGCGCGCCGCTGCGGAAGTAGCGGTAGGCGACGTCGATGGTGATGCCCTGTTCGCGCTCGGCGATCAGCCCGTCGGTGACCAGTGAGAGGTCGGGGGCGGTGGCACCGCGGCGCCGGCTGGTGCGCTCGATGCCTTCCAGGGTGTCGACCAGCAGCGCCCGGCTGTCGTAGAGGAGTCGTCCGATGAGCGTGCTCTTGCCGTCATCGACGCTGCCGCAGGTGAGAAAGCGCAGTACGGTATCCATCAGAAATAGCCCTCGCGTTTGCGTTGTTCCATCGCTGCTTCGTGCGTCTGGTCATCGAGCCGGGTGGCGCCGCGCTCGGAGACGGTGGTCGCGGCGGTCTCGCGCAGGATTTCCTCGATCGTGCGGGCGCGCGATTCCACCGGTGCGGTGCAGGTGATGTCGCCCACCGTGCGAAAACGCACCCATAAGGTTTCGACCGCTTCACCCTCGCGCGCCGGAGTGAGCTCGGTGACCGGCGCGAGCAGGCTGCCGCGGCGCACGCAGGGGCGGGGATGGGCGAAGTAGATCGAGGGCAGTTCCAGTCCCTCGCGGGCGATGTACTGCCATACGTCCAGTTCCGTCCAGTCGCTGATGGGGAAGGCGCGCACGTGCCCGCCCGGCGGAACCTTGGCGTTGTAGAGGCGCCAGAGCTCCGGGCGCTGGTTCTTCGGATCCCATTGACCGAACTCGTCGCGCACGCTGAAGACGCGCTCCTTGGCGCGGGCCTTTTCTTCGTCGCGGCGTGCTCCGCCGATGAGACAGTCGAAACCGAACTCCTCGATCGCCTCGCGCAGGGTCACCGACTGATGCCGGTTGCGCGACTCGTCCGGCCGGGCGAGCCGTACCGTGCCGCGGGCGATGGAGTCTTCCACCGAGCGCACGATGAGCCGCTCGCCGAGCTCGGCGGCACGCCGGTCGCGGAAGGCGATCACCTCGGGGTAGTTGTGACCGGTGTCGATGTGCAGCAGGGGAAAGGGAAAACGGCCGGGGCGGAAGGCTTTTTCGGCGAGCCGCAGCAGGCAGACCGAATCCTTGCCACCGGAGAAGAGCAGGGCGGGGTTCTGGCACTGCCCCGCCACTTCGCGCAGGATGTGGATGGCCTCGGCTTCGAGCCGGTCGAGATGGGTACGGGGGGCGATCATCGGGTCTCTCCGGTGAGGACGGGGCGGCGGTGCAGGCCGCATTCCTTGTGTTCGGGATGTTCCCACCACCAGCGTCCGGCGCGCGGGTCTTCGCCCACGGCCACGGCGCGGGTGCAGGGGGCGCAGCCGATGCTGGGGTAGAAACGCTCGTGCAGGGGGTGGAAGGGCACGGCATGGCGGCGCAGATAGGCCCAGACTTCGCGCGCGCTCCAGTCGGCGAGCGGGTTGAACTTTGCCAGCCCGTGCGCTTCGTCCCATTGCTCCTGCGGCAGGTCGCTGCGGGTGGGGGATTGCTCGCGGCGCATGCCCGTGATCCAGGCGCGCTTGCCGGCGAGCGCCCGGGCGAGCGGCTGCACTTTGCGGGCGGCACAGCAGGCCCGGCGCGCTTCGAGCGAGTCATAGAATCCGTTGATGCCATATCGGGCGACGAAGGCTTCCACCTCCTCGGCCCGCGGGGCGAAGAGCTGCAGACGCAGGCCGTAGTGCGCCTCCACCCGGGCGATCAGGGCATAGGTCTCCTCGTGCAGCCGACCGGTGTCGAGCACGAAGAGGCCGATGGAGAGGGCGTGGCGGGCGATGAGGTCGGTGAGCACCATGTCCTCGGCGCCGAGGCTGCTCGCGAGCACCGCCGGGACGTGCTCGCGGGCGATGCGCTCGAGAAGGGCGATGGCAGCCTCGGTTTTTTGCTCGAGCGCGGCGAGTTCGGCCGCGTCGAGCGAAGGGCGGGTGGGATCGCTCATGGGGTTCGGTCCTCGGCAAGTCCACGCTCCCGGCGGCGAAAGAGCGGGTCGGGCACGGCGGCGCTCGCCTGATAGGGTTCGGGGAACACGGTCAGCAGCCGGGCACCGTCGCGCTCCAGGGTGGCGCGGTCGTAGCGGGCCGGGTCGGGAACGAAGCCGTCGAAACCGCAGCGGCGAAGATAATCGAGCTGGTCGAGCAGGAAGGCACCGAAAGCGGTGAGCCGGCCATGCCAGCCGCGCCGACGCAGGCGCGTGGCCTGGCTGAAGGCCCGTCCGTCGGTGAATTTGGCAAAAGGCAGCACGATCTCCCCGAGCCGGGCGCATTCTTCCGCCGTGAGGATCGGTTCTTCTTCCGGAGCGAGCCACACCCGCCGCGGCAGCGGCGAGCGGCCCGCGGCGAGCGCCTCGCGCCAGGCCGGGAGTGCCAGCACGGCGTCCGCTTCGTCGAGCGCGGCTTCCCAGGCCGATACCAGCACCGCGCGGTAGTCCGAGACGCTACCGTCGAGCTCAAGCTTCCACATCGGCGGCCTCCTGGAGCGCGGGGTGACGGGCGGCGGGGGTACCGGCATAGACGGCCTCCTTGAAAGGCGCCGGGCCCAGGCGGTCGAGCGTGTCGAGGAAGGTCTCGCCCGGGGCGCGTCGGGCGCGGTAGGTTTCGACCAGGGTGCGCGCCACGCGCGGCATGTCCTCGGCGCGGAAAGCCGGCCCGATCACCTTACCCAGCCGCGTGTCGTTCCCCTGCCGCCCGCCGATCGTCACCTGGAACCATTCCTCGCCGTTCTTATCCACCCCGAGCACGCCGATATGCCCCACGTGATGGTGGCCGCAAGCGTTCATGCAGCCCGAGACGTTGATCGACAGCGGCCCGATGTCTTCCAGCTCCGCTTCGGCGAACTCGGCGAGCAGCGCTTGCGCCACCGGAATCGAGCGGGCGTTGGCGAGGGCGCAGTAGTCGCCACCGGGGCAGGAGATGAGATCGTGCGCCAGGCGGAAACTGGGATGTCCGAAACCGAGCGCGCGGGCTTCGCGCCACAGTCCCGGCAGCGTCTCCTCGCGCACCCAGGCGAGCGCCAGGTTCTGCTCGTGCGTGACGCGGATCTCGCCATCGCCGTAGCGCTCGGCCCAGTCGGCGATCGCTGTCATTTCTTCGGCGGAGACGTCGCCCGGAGCGCTCGCGGCGCGCTTGGTGGTGAGCACGACGAGGGCGTAGCCGGGCTGGCGCTGCAGGTGCACGTTGCGCTGCCGCCAGCGCGTGAAGGCAGGCCATTCGTCCGCGCTGAGCGCGGCGACGGCAGGCGGCTCGGTTTGCCGTGCCCGTACGCGGCGCAGATCGTCGAAGTGCGCTGCCACGCGTTCGATCTCCTCGCGCGTGAGCAGCAGGGATTCGCCCCGTGCCGTGAGTTCGGCGCGGTAGGCATCGACCTCGGCGCGAAAGGCGTCGACGCCGATCGCCTGCACCAGGATCTTGATGCGCGCCTTGTAGAGGTTGTCGCGCCGCCCATGGCGGTTGTAGACGTGCAGGATCGCTTCCAGCACGGTGAAGAGTTCCTCGGCCGGCACCTCGTCGTAGAGGAGCTTGCCCAGGATCGGCGTGCGTCCCAGTCCGCCGCCCACGAAGACGCGCACCCGCGGCAGGAGGGGATCTTCGCCCGGCAAGAGTTCGAGGCCGATGTCGTGGGCCCGGACGAGCACGCGGTCTTCCTCGGCCCCATGCACGGCGATCTTGAACTTGCGCGGCAGGAAGGCGAACTCGGGGTGGAAACTCGACCATTGGCGGATCAGTTCGCACCAGGGGCGCGGATCGACGCGCTCATCCGGGGCCGCGCCGGCAAACGGATCGGTGGTGAGGTTGCGGATGCAGTTGCCGGAAGTCTGGATGGCGTGCAGCCCCACTTCGGCCAGACGCTCGAGGATGTCGGCCGTATCCTCCAGCCGGATCCAGTTGAACTGGAGGTTCTGCCGGGTGGTGAAGTGACCGTAGCCGCGGTCGTAGCGGCGGGCGATGTCGGCGAGCATCCGCAACTGCCGCGCCTCCAGCAACCCATAAGGGATGGCCACGCGCAGCATGGGCGCATGGCGCTGGACGTAGAGGCCGTTTTGCAGGCGCAGCGGGCGAAATTCGTCCTCGCCGAGCTCGCCGGCAAGGAAACGGCGCAGCTGGTCGCGATACTGGGCGACGCGGGCCTGCACCAGGGCTTGGTCCCAGGAATCGTAGCGGTACATGCAAGTTTCCCCTATGCGATGGCGGCAGTGTAGCGGCCGCCTCTGGCGCATAACAGGCGATTTGCGTTAGACTTCGATAACCATCAGTTATTAGGAACGGGTGATGAACCTGCAGCAGATCCGCTACGTCGTCGAAGTGGTGCAGCACAATTTGAACGTGTCCGAGGCGGCCGATGCGCTCTTCACCTCGCAGCCCGGCGTCTCCAAGCAGATCCGTGCCCTCGAGCAGGAGCTGGGCGTGGACATCTTCGTGCGTCACGGCAAGCGCTTCACCGCGCTCACCGAACCGGGGCGCCAGATCGTGGCGATTTGCGAGCGCATGCTGCGCGACATGAACCACCTGCACGCGGTGGCGGAAGAATTCTCGCGCGCCGACGAGGGGGTGCTCTCGATCGCCACCACCCACACCCAGGCGCGCTATGTGCTTCCGACGGTGATCCGCAACTTCCGCGAGCGTTTCCCCAAGGTACGCTTTTCGTTGCACCAGGGCAGCCCCCGGCAGGTGTGCGAGATGGTGATCGCCGGCGAGGCCGATCTCGCCATCGCCACCGAAGGCATCGGCGATTTCCCCGAGCTGGTCGAGCTCCCCTGCTACCAGTGGACGCACGCACTGGTCGTGCCCAAAGGCCACGAGCTCGCCACGTTGGAGCCGCTCACCCTGGAGGCGATCGCCCGCCACTCCGTCATCACCTACGACGGCGCCTTCACCGGCCGCAACCACATCAACAAGGCCTTCCTCGGCCGCGCCCTGCGGCCGGAGGTGATCCTCACCGCCCTCGACTCGGACGTCATCAAGACCTACGTGCGCATGGGCCTGGGCGTGGGGATCCTGGCGAAAATGGCCTTCGACCCCGCGGCCGACGCCGACCTCGTCTGCCGCGACCTGGGGCATCTGATCGAATCGAACACGACGCGCATCGGCGTCCTGCGCGACGCCTACCTGCGCGGATTCGTCTTCGCTTTCATCGAAGCCTTCGCGCCGCACCTCAAGCGCGACGTGGTGGAGCGGGCATTGCGGGGGGACGGGGAGGATTACGGTTTGTGATGGGCTCCGCCCTCATAGGCCG
Organism: Tepidiphilus sp. J10; assembly: GCF_006980785.1. Lineage (NCBI taxonomy): Bacteria > Pseudomonadati > Pseudomonadota > Hydrogenophilia > Hydrogenophilales > Hydrogenophilaceae > Tepidiphilus > Tepidiphilus sp. J10. Next base: position 514,242 of record NZ_SBHP01000001.1, on the reverse strand, counting down.
GCAGATGCCAGCCCCGCGTGATGCCCAGCCCGCGCAGCGCCAGGGCCGTGCCGGCGCCGGCGGCGAGCGTGGGATCGTGGGGCCAGCCGGCTCGTAGCCCCAAAACGTAGACCGCGGCCCCGGCTGCGGCGGCGGAGGCATAGATCTCCCGGTGCAGGATCATGGGGATCTCGTTGCAGAGGATGTCGCGCAGCAATCCGCCGAAACTCGCCGTCATCATGCCCATGACCACGGCGATGAATCCGTTGGCCCCGGCCGAGAGCGCGGCTTGCGCACCGATGAGCGCGAAGACCGACAGCCCCACGGCGTCGGCCCAGTCGAGCAGCCGGCTCCAGCGCACGGGGCGTGCCGGGCGCGGCGCGAAACGTCCCCAGAAGAATACCACCCAGGCGGCGAGCACGGTGATGACGAGGTATTCCCACTGCGTGATCCAGTAGACGGGGCGATCGAGCAGCAGGTCGCGCAGCGTCCCCCCGCCGATGCCGGTCACCGTGCCGATGAGGGCGAAGCCGACGGGATCGAGCCGCTTGCGCGCCGCGGTGATGCCGCCCGAGAGGGCGAACACCGCCACCCCCGCGTAGTCGAGCCATTGAATGAGCGTCATTCAACCCTCATTCAACCCACGGCGGCTTTCGTTTCGACAACCCACTGCTCTACGGTGGCGCGATTGCGATCCAGCCACTCCTGGGTCACCATTTCGAGCGCTTGGCCTTCATCGAGCGCGAGCATCATACGCTGGAGTTCTTCGAGCGGCATCTTGTAACGTCGCAGGAATTCCACGGTCTCAGGTGAGCGTTCCTGAAGGCTCGGATGGATCACGGCATCGATATGCCCTTGCTCACCATAGATGTTCTTGGGGTCGGCGAGTTGTTTGAGCGGGAAACGCGCCCAGATTCCCAAGGGAGTCCAGGCCGTGACCACGATCCACTGCTTTCGGGCCACCGCTCGGGCGAGTTCGGCCTGCATGGCCGGAGTGGAGCTGTTGATCAAACGCAGGTTTTTTATGCCATAAGCTTCGATCGCTCGTTGGGTATTGATCATGATGCCGGCGCCGGCTTCGATGCCGACGATGCGCCGGCCGAAACGGTCGGCATGTGCATCGAGATCTTCGATCGAGTCGATCGGGACGTAGTCGGGTACGGCCAGGCCCAGCCAGGTTCCCTCGGTGATGGGACCGAGGTTGATCACCTGATCCTTGTAACGTTCCCAGTAGACCTGGTGGGTATTGGGAAGCCATGCCGTCAGCGTGGCATCGGCCCGACCGGTGGCAACGGCTGCCCACATGGGGCCGGCGTCGGTGTTGATCAGCTCCACCGACTGTCCCAGATGTTCACGCAGGATTTGAGCGGCGATATTTGTATTGAGGTTGCTGTCGGGCCAGGACTTCACGTAGGTGATCCGGACGGTGGCGCTTTGGGCGAACGCGCGCGGCACGAACGAGGAAAGCGCAGCCGCGGAGCTCAGGAACAGGAAGTGACGTCGTTTCATCGCGGTTTCCTCTTTTGCTGATAGATTTTCCCCATGGACTGGGTGATGCGATCTAGGACGATGGCGAGGATGACCACGGCAAGCCCGCCGACGAATCCTTTGCCGACGTCGAGCTGGGTGATGCCCTCGAGCACTACGTTACCCAGCCCCCCGGCGCCGATCATGGCGGCGATCACGACCATGGAGAGGCCGAGCATGATCGATTGATTGACGCCTGCCATGATGGCGGGAAGGGCGACGGGAACCTGGACCTTGGTGAGCAGCTGCCACCACGTGGCCCCGAAAGCCAGTGCGGCTTCGACTAATTCACGAGGCACTTGCCGAATACCCAAGCTGGTTAGGCGAATGAGGGGTGGGAGGGCGAAAATGGTGGTCGAGATCACGCCTGGCACCAGGCCGAGCCCGAAGAAGATCACCGCGGGCACGAGGTAGACGAAGGCGGGCATCGTTTGCATCACGTCGAGCACCGGGCGCAGAATGCGCTCCACCATGGCGCTTTTGGCGGAGGCGATGCCCAAGGGGATGCCCACGAGCAGCACCAAGGCTTCGCTGGCGAGCACGAGTGAGAGCGTCGTGATGAGATCGTCCCACAAGCGCAGGTTCCATACCAAGCCCAGACCGACCAGGGTGAAAAGCCCCAACCCCCAGCCGCCAGGGCGTCGCCATCCCGCGGCGAGCACGGCGAGCAGAGAAAGGAGAACGATGAACCATGGCGCAGGAATGGCGTGGAGGCCGCTTTGCAAGGCATCGATCAACTCGTAGATCACGAAACTGATCGAGTCGAAGGCTGTGGCGTATTCGCGGGTGAGCCGGTCGATACCATCGCTCACCCACTCACCCAGCGGGATGGGGGCGAATTCCTTCATGATTTGTCCTCGCGTTCCACAGGTACTTGCGACTCCTCGGACGAGGGTTTTCGTTCGGATGCGGGGGGTGTTGGCGGCGCGCAGGCCGGCTGCTCGGCGGTTTGCTCCCCCGTCGCGGCAGTGGATTCGTCCGTCTCTCCCTGTTGTGCCAAGGCTGCCAGCAAGGTGGTTTTGTCGATGACGCCGATGGCCCGTCCCTTGGTATCGCACACGACCATCGGAGAGCCTTCGACGTTGGATCGCCGAATGAGCTCCGACAAGGGCTCCTCGGGAGTGGCACAGGGAAGGGGGCGCAAGGCGGAGCTTTCGAGGCGTGTTTGGTCTCGCATCTCGATTACTTGCCGTAATTCGACGTAACCCAAGGGATGGCGCTGATTGTCGAGCACGATCAGGCCGCTGAAACCGCTATGCTGCATTTTGCGCAACAAGGCCCGGGGCGAATCACGCAAATGGGCGAAAGTGTGCAACGGCAGCATGACGTCGGCGGCGGTGAGCACCTTGGTTCGGTCGGCGCCCCGCACGAAGGCGCTCACGTAGTCGTCGGCGGGTGCAGCGAGGATTTCTTGCGGGGTGCCTACCTGCACCAAGCGCCCATCGCGCAGGATGGCGATGCGCGTGCCGATCTTGATCGCCTCGTCCAGGTCATGCGATACGAACACCACCGTCGTGCCCATGCGCTCCTGGATCGCGATGAGGTCGTCTTGTAGTTGTCCGCGAATGAGCGGATCGAGCGCGCTGAAAGCTTCGTCCATCAAAAGGATTTGCGGATCGACCGCCAGTGCTCGTGCGAGCCCGACACGCTGCTGCATGCCGCCAGAGAGCTCGTCGGGATATTTGTGCTCGTAGCCGCTCAATCCCACCGTCTCGATGGCCTGCTGTGCCCGTTCTCTCCGTGCCTGGCGGGCCACGCCGTGCAACTCGAGACCGAATTCGACGTTGCTGAGTACATTGCGGTGCGGCAGCAGGGCGAAGCTCTGGAATACCATGCCAAAAGCGTTGCGACGCAGGCGACGCAGCTCACGGGCCCCCATGGCCGTGATGTCTTCTTCGCCGATGAAGACTTTGCCGGTGGTCGGCTCATGCAGGCGATTGATGAGGCGCAACAGCGTGGACTTGCCGCAGCCCGATAGCCCCATGATGACGAAAATCTCTCCTTCGGCGATTTCCAGAGAGATGTCGTAGACTCCCACCACGACCCCGGTACGCTCCTGTACCGTTTTCTTGTCCAACCCTTGGGCCAGTAAATCGAGCGCCTGATCGGCATGTCGCCCGAAGATCTTGCTGACTTTTTCCAGGCGAATCTTGGGTGCGAGCGCTTGGTGGGAGGAATCGGTCGGCATCGGTGCTTCGGAGCTCATTTCAACTGCAACCCTTCGCCATCGAAGACGCTGAGCATCACCGGGATGCCGGCGGCCACGCTCTGGCCGACGACGCAGAATTCCTCGAATTGTCCCAGGATGCGGTCCAGATGCTGCAGGGTGGCGGCGGGGGCGCCGATTTCGAGGCGCACGTCGATGCGGCGCACGCGTAAACGGCCCGCTTCGTTGCGTCCCAGCTCGGCACTCGCCTCGGCGCGCACTCCTTTCGGGTCGTTCTTGAACTTCGTCAGGGCGAAATAGAGGCTGGAGGCCATGCAATTGCCCACGGCCGAGAGCAGTAGATGGGTAGGCGTGGGACCCGTGCCCTTGCCCAGCGGGGGCGGCTCGTCGGTGAGTAGCACCGGCATATCTTCGCCAAAACGCACTTCGAACTGGAACCCTTCGATCTGGCGCAGGCTGACACTGGGCGGGTTTTTTTCTTCCATGATCGCTCCTTCCGATGAATGGGCGGAGTCAATGGTAGCACCGACGGGCGTCAGTCTTTCTCTGCCTTCCCTGCCGGCATCAACCCGGCCCAGACGAGGATCTCGTCGAGATAGTCGTTCCAGCGGGTGAAACTGTGATCGCCCCCTTCGAGTACCGTCTGCTTCGCGCCTTGGTAGAAGGCGATGGTCTGTCGGTGATCGAGCAGTTCGTCGCCCAGCTCCACCATCAGCCAGATCCGTTCGGGATGTTCCAGACGGTCGCGCTCCAGCGCACGCAGCTGCGCGACGTGCTCGGGCGTCCACTCGAAGGGCTCGCCGGTGTAGAGGTTGGTGAGCCGGCCGACGTAGGCGGAAAGCCCCCGCGAGGGATGGACGACCGGATTGACCGCCACCGCCCGCACGCCCAGCTCTTCGGCGAGTCGAGTGGCGTAGAAACCGCCCAGGGAGCTCCCCACCACCGTCGGCAGCCGTCCCGTCTGCTCGGCGAGTCGTGCCACTTCCTCGCGCAACATGGCCATCGCCTCGGCCGGGGCGATCGGCAGCTGGGGACAGCGGAACGAGTCGGCGAGCCCTTTGGCCGCCATGTGCGCGGCGAGCGCGCGCGCTTTCACCGACTGGGGCGAGGAGCGGAAACCGTGGAGGTAGAGCAAGGGCATCGGGTGTCGTCTTTGCACGTAGGGGGAACGCGTACTTTATACGCTCCCCGTTTCACGGGCAAGACGAGATGGCCCGTCGTGAGAACCGCGGGGGATGGAACGAGCGATCAACGAGGATCCAAAGCGAATCCGACGCGTACGAGCCCTGCTCGTGACGCCTTGGCGAGAATTTGTGCCACTCGTTCGTAGGGCGTGAGGCGGTGTGCCAGGACGAGCAGGTCGGGTTTTGGCTCTTGCCTCGCGGCTTCCCTCAGGCGATCGTCCAGGACCTGACACAAAAAGGCTATGTACGCTTCGAGATCGACACCTTCGTGAGAAAGAAGGCTTTGGAGAAAGAAGACGTTGGCCGCACCTATCAGGGCGTGGATGGCTATTGCCCGATTGACGGCCACCTGGGCAACGAGGGCTGGAACATCGGGTTGGAGTTGCGTGCTGGCACCCATCATTCGGCGCTGGAGAGCGAGTATTTCCACGAATGGACTTTTGCGCGGGCGGGTCGAACGGCTCCGGGCGGTCGTCGGTGTTGACACTCGAGGGCGTGGACTCGATGATTTGGTCGCGCCAGCCTTCGTCAGAGCCTCTGCCGCAGACCCGCCATTAAATTTTTTGCAGAAACGTCGTTACAGTACTTGACGAGAGTGTCTTGTGCGTCTACCATTTGCCTGTGAAGTAAATTATTGGGCACAGAAACCAGGTTACAGCGCCATGAATGTCTTGCTGGGCGACATCGCAGAAGTCCGCATGGGCTACTCGTTCCGCAGCCGCCTGGAAACGGATGCGGAAGGCGACGTCGCCGTGATTCAGATGAAGGACATCGATGACGCGAACTTGCTCCACCCCGAGGGCTTGGCGCGCATCCAGATGCTCGACCTGAAAGACCGGCACCTGGTGCAGGAGGGGGACCTGCTGTTTCGGTCACGGGGAGTGACCAATTCGGCTGCGCTCGTGGGTCCAGGCATTGGCCGCGCCGTGCTGGCTGCGCCAATGATTCTGATCCGGCCGAGGACGGAGATCGTCGAGCCCGCCTACCTGCAGTGGTTCATCAACCACCCGGCTACTCAGGCTGCACTTGCCGGTCAGGCGACCGGAACGGCCGTGAAGATGATCGGCAAGGGGGTGCTCGATGGCCTCGAGGTTGCCCTGCCGCCGCTTGAGAGACAGAGACTCATCGTCGAGATCGCACAGCTCGCGACGCAAGAGGCGGCCTTGCTGGAGGAATTGAGGGGGCGCCGAAAGGCGCTGATCGAAGGAATCCTGCTGCGGCAAGCCACACAAGCATGAACCAAGAGAACCATAGGAACACGCCATGACCGAAAAACTGTCACAACAAGAAGTCAACGCCATCGCCTGGGCCGCGTGCGACACGTTCCGGGGCGTGGTCGATCCCGCGCAGTACAAGGACTACATCCTGGTGATGTTGTTCCTGAAGTACATCAGCGACCTCTGGAACGACCATTACGCCCAATACAAGGCCCAGTACGGCGACGACGACGAGCGCATTCGCCGCAAGCTCGAGCGCGAGCGCTTCATCCTGCCCTATGTCGAGTTGAAGGAGGACGATCCGCAGACCGGGGAAAGCCGCGTCATCGACCGCTTTCTGGGCGATTTCAACGCCCTGTACGAGCGCCGCAACGAACCCAACATCGGCGAGTTGATCAACATCGTGCTCGACCACATCGAGGACGCGAACAAGACCAAGCTCGAAGGCGTTTTCCGCAACATCGACTTCAACAGCGAGGCCAACCTCGGCAAGGCCAAGGACCGCAACCGCCGCTTGAAGACCTTGCTGGAGGACTTCGCCAAGCTCGATCTGCGCCCCTCCCGGGTGACCGAAGATGTCATCGGCAATACCTACATCTACCTCATCGAACGCTTCGGGTCGGATGCCGGCAAGAAGGCGGGCGAGTTCTACACGCCCAAGATGGTCTCGCGTCTCTTGGCCGCCTTGGCCAACCCCAAGCCCGGCGATCGTATCTGTGACCCCTCCTGCGGTTCCGGCAGCTTGTTGATCGAAGCCGCCCAATGGGTCGAGGCCCAAGGCAGTCACGACTACGCCCTCTTCGGCGAAGAGGTCAACGGCGCCACCTGGGCCCTGGCACGCATGAACATGTTCATCCACAGCAAGGACGCCGCCCGCATCGAGTGGTGCGACACGCTCAACAGCCCGGCGCTGATCGAAGGCGACCGGCTGATGAAGTTCAACGTGGTGGTCGCCAATCCGCCGTTTTCGTTGGACAAGTGGGGGGCGGAGCACGCCGATCACGATCGATTCAACCGCTTCTGGCGCGGCGTGCCGCCCAAGTCCAAGGGCGACTGGGCCTTCATCACCAACATGATCGAGCGCGCCCTGCCCCAGGAAGGCCGGGTCGCGGTCGTCGTGCCGCATGGGGTGCTCTTCCGCGGTGGCGCCGAAGGACGCATCCGCCGCGCCATGATCGAAGAGAACCTGCTCGATGCCGTCGTCGGTCTGCCGGGCAACCTGTTTCCCACCACCTCGATTCCGGTGGCCATCTTGCTGTTCGACCGTGCCCGCGAAAGAGGTGGCCCGCGCGAACATGTGCGCGACGTGCTCTTCGTCGACGCCAGCCGCGAGTTCATCCCCGGCAAGAACCAGAACCAGCTTTCCGAGGCGCACTTTCAGAAGATCGTCGCGACCGTGGCCGAGCGCCGCAATGTGGACAAATACGCCTACGTCGCGTCGCTGGACGAGATCGCCGAGAACGACTTTAATCTCAACATCCCCCGTTACGTCGACACCTTCGAGGAAGAGGAGGAAATCGACGTCGCCGCCGTGCAGCGCGAGATCGAGCAACTGGAACGGGAACTCACCGAGGTGCGCGCCCGTATGCGCGAGCATCTGAAGGCGCTGGGCGTGGAGGGCGTATGACCCACAAGCGCACCGCCCCCCCGCCGCCCGCAAACGGCACGCTACGCATTCGCGCCAGCACCGCCGAGTTTCTCATCTTCACCCAGCAGACCGGTGAGCAAAGCATCGAGGTGCGCTACCAGGACGAGACCATCTGGCTCACCCAAAAGCTGATGGCCGCGCTCTTCGACGTGGACGTGCGCACCATCAGCGAGCATCTGCGCAACATCTTCGCCAGCGGCGAGCTGGACGAATCGGAAGTCGTCCGGAATTTCCGGATAACTTCTACCGACGGAAAGCGGTACCAGACCAAGCACTACCACCTGGACGCCATCATCTCCGTGGGCTACCGCGTCAACTCGGTGCGCGCCACCCAGTTCCGCCGCTGGGCCACCCAGGTCCTGCGTGAGTTCGCCATCCGGGGCTACGTGCTGGACAAAAAGCGGCTGGAAAACGGTACCTTCCTAGGCAAGGACTACTTCCAGCGCCTGTTGGAAGAGATCCGCGAAATCCGCCTTTCGGAGCGGCACTTCTACCAGAAGATCACCGACATCTTCGCCACCGCCATCGACTACGACACGGCCGCGCCCACCACCCGCGCGTTCTTTGCCAAGGTGCAAAACAAGCTGCACTACGCCATCCACGGCCAAACCGCCGCCGAGCTGATCCACGCCCGCGCCGACGCCGGCAAGCCCCACATGGGACTGACCACCTGGGACAAAGCGCCCCACGGCCGCATCCTCAAAAGCGATGTCGTGGTGGCCAAGAACTACCTGACCCAGGACGAACTGCAAGCGCTGGGGCGGCTGGTCAACAGCTACCTTGACCTGGCCGAAGACCGCGCCCGCCGCCAAATCCCCATGACGATGGAAGACTGGGCCAGGCAACTCGACCGCTTTCTGGAGCTGACCGAACGCGACATCCTGCAAGACGCAGGCAGCATCAGCGCCGAGGCCGCCCGCGCGCACGCGGAAAGCGAGTTCGAGAAATATCGTCGTATTCAGGAGGCGGAGTACGTGTCCGACTTCGATCGGACAGTGCGCGAGCGGCTGGTTGCCGACGCCGAAGATGTGCGGGCGTTGGAGCGGATCGAGCAGTGCTTAGAAGGTAAAAGACGGGATAAGAACAAATGAGTCGCTCTACCACAAGCTACAAAACACTTGCTGATATATGCATCAAAATCACAGACGGCACGCACCAAACGCCCGTATACAAGGATGAAGGGGTGATATTTATCTCAGCCAAGAACATTAAGAATGGTCGACTTGATTTCACAGAGATTAAATACATCTCCAAGACTGAGCATGAGTTTCTAACAAGGAACAGCAAGCCAGAACCAGGAGACTTATTGCTAGCAAAGAGCGGCTCACTCGGGGATGTGGCCTTAATTCCAGAACTGGATTTCGAATTCAGCATATTCGAGAGCCTTGCACTAATAAAACCCAGGCAAGAAATTATTGATCCGCGCTACTTGCATCAATATCTCCAATCTCCTTACGCGGAGTCCTATTTCCACTCCATTAAAACTGGTCTTGCCGTAAAACATCTCCATATTGGAGATTTGCGCGATTTGAAAATATTCGTCCCGCCATTGCCTGTGCAGAGGGAATTGGCTGATCGGCTTATTGCCTGGGACACCGCCATCGAAACCACCGAGCGCCTGATCGCGGCGAAGGAGGTGTACATCGGTGCCGTCACGGAGCGTATATATCGCCGAAGCCCCGGTTGGAGTCGATATAGACTCGGCGACTTTCTGCAGGAAACAAAGGTTCTCCACGGTCATGGCGATTATGTGATTGGTTCAGTTGGCAAAAATGGTATCAAGCCCCGTGATGAGGTTTATTCAAAAGATTTGACAAGCAACCACGAGCGGAATCTTTTGGTCAAACCCGGGTGGCTATGCTTCGGCTTGGCGAGTGATTGCATGGCGTTCGGCGTCAACTCGACCAATCAAACGTACAGCGTTAGCCCCGCGTATCGCACATTCCAAATCAATGGAGCGGATCCACGCTTCTTTGAAGGCTACTTGCGCGTATTTAATGGGCGCTTGAGCAAACGGTTCTTGATCACCTCGGCACGCCAAGGAAAGGCCATCGACTTTGAAGGTCTCTTCAACACCGAGTGCTACTTCCCATCCCGAGAGGAACAACAGCAAATTGCTAGCGCCGCTCTCCTCATGCGCGAAGAGCTTGACCATTTACGCCAGTTGCGAGAAGCCCTCAAGCGCCAAAAACGCGGCCTGATGCAAAAGCTGCTGACTGGCAAGTGGCGCATCCAAATGGAAGAAGGAGTTCCGGTATGAGCAGACCCCGTAAGGCCCGGATGGCCATCGCCTATGACTTTGATGGCACGCTTGCCCCCGGCAACATGCAGGAGCACCAGTTCCTGCCCGATATCGGCATCAAGCCGCATGACTTCTGGAAAGAAGTGCATGAGGTCGCACAGGCGCATCAGGCCGATGAGGTGCTGGTTTACATGAACCTGATGCTGCGCAAGGCTGCGGCCGCGAACGTGCCGGTCCGGCGTGAGGATTTCAAGGCCAGGGGCAAGTCCATCGCGCTGTTCGACGGCGTGGAGGAGTGGTTCGGCCGGATCAATGCGTACGCAAAGGCCAAAGGCGTGGACCTCAAGCACTTCCTGATTTCCTCCGGCAATGAGGAGATTTTTGCCGGAACACCCATTGCCAAGGAGTTCGAGGCGGTTTATGCCTCGAAATACCTGTTCGACGTCAACGGCGTCGCGCAATGGCCGGCGCTCGCCATCAACTACACCACCAAGACCCAGTTCCTCTTTCGCATCAACAAGGGCATCACGGACATCAGCGATAACGCCTCCGTCAATAAGTTTATTCCCAAAGACGAGCGGCCGGTACCGTTTGAGCACATGGTCTTCATCGGCGATGGTTCCACGGACATTCCTTGTTTTCGCTTGATCAAGGATCAAGGAGGGCTGTCCGTTGCCGTGTACCCGCCTGGAAGAAAAGGCGCGAAGGACAAGGCGGAAAAATATCGTCAGGATGGCCGGGTCCATGCGGTGGTCTCGGCCACCTATACGGACGGTTCGGAATTGGACAAGCTCATCAAGGCGCGAATCGACTTTGTTGCGAGTCGTCACGCGCTGCAAAGCCTGCTGTGAGGGAGCGCATGGACAGCTTTCGCTTCAACGAGAAATACCTCTCGCAGATTCCCGCGCTGCAACTCTTCATCAACCTGGGCTATGCCTACCTCACGCCCGAGCAGGCGCTTGCCGCCCGCAGCGGCAAGCCTGGGCAGGTGCTGCTGGAAGAAGTGCTGCGCGAGCGGCTGAAGAAGAACAACCGCATCCAGTACAAGGGGAAGAGCTATCTCTTCTCCGAGGAGAACATCCAGACCGCCATCCAGCGCTTGAAGAACGTCAAGTACGACGGCCTGCTGAAGACCAATGAGGCGATCCATGACTTGCTGACCCTGGGCGTGTCGCTGGAGCAGTCCATCGAGGGCGACAGCAAGAGCTTTACCCTCCACTACATCGACTGGAAAAACCCGGCCAACAACGACTATCACGTGACGGCCGAGTTCCCGGTCGAGCGCACGCGAAGCCAAGAGACCTGCCGCCCGGACATCGTGCTGTTCGTCAATGGCATCCCGTTTGCCGTCATCGAGTGCAAGTCGCCGAGGGTCGAGGTCGGCCAGGCGGTGTCGCAGATGATCCGCAATCAGCGCGAGGAGTACATCCCGAAGCTGTTTACCTACACGCAGTTGCTGCTGGCCACCAACAAGAACGAAGTACGCTATGCCACAACGGGCACGCCTGCTAAGTTTTGGGCCTTGTGGCGCGAAAACATTCCAGCGGCAGAACTGCAAGCCGTGCTCGATAAGCCCCTGCCTGCCGAGGCCAAGGCGGGGTTGTTCGACCTGATTTGGGATGGCAAATCCCTGCGCGAGCCGGAAGCGGGCAAAGCATGGACGATCACCGAGCAAGACCGCATGCTCTATGCCCTGTGCCGTCCGCAACGTCTGCTCGACCTGGCGTTTCGCTTCACCGTGTTCGACGGCGACGTGCGCAAGGTCGCCCGGTATCAGCAGTTCTTCGCCGTCAAGCGGGTGCTCGAGCGGGTCAAGCATCGGGACGACGTGGGACGACGCTTGGGGGGCATCATCTGGCACACGCAGGGCTCGGGCAAGTCGCTGACGATGGTGATGCTGGCCCGTGCGCTGGCTCTGGACCCGGATATCCGCAACCCGCGCATCGTACTGGTGACGGACCGGGTAGACCTCGACAAGCAGCTCGGCAATACCTTTGCCGCCTGTGGCCTGACGCCTGACCGGGCGGCCAGCGGACGCCACCTGTTGGAGCTGGTGTCTGAGAACAAGGCGCACATCGTCACCACGCTCATTCACAAGTTCGATAAGGCGCTGTCGATCAAGAAGCACGTCGAGGAATCGGCCGACATCTTCATCCTGGTCGACGAGAGCCACCGCACTAACTTCGGTGGCTTTGCCGCGCGCATGCGCCAAATGTTCCCGATGGCCTGCTACCTGGGCTTCACCGGCACGCCGTTGATGAAGAAGGAGAAGAACAACTTCGCCAAGTTCGGCGGCTTGATCGATACCTACGCCATCAATCAGGCCGTCAAGGACGGCGCGGTTGTCCCTCTGCTCTACGAGGCGCGGCATGTGGAGATGGAGCAGAACGAGAAGGCCATCGACACCTGGTTCGAGCGCCACACGCAAGGGCTGACGGATGCGCAAAAGGCGGACCTGAAGAAGAAATACAGCCGGGCCGAGATGCTCAACAAGGCCGATCAGGTGATCTACATGCGGGCCTTCGACATCAGCGAGCACTACCGGCAAAACTGGCAAGGCACCGGCTTCAAGGCGCAGCTCGTTGCGCCAAGCAAAGCGGCCGCCCTCACCTACAAGAAGTTTCTCGACGAGATCGGGCATGTGACGAGCGAAGTCATCATCTCGCCCCCGGATACCCGCGAGGGCAACGAGGAGATAGACGACGAGCCATCCAATGAGGTCGTCGCTTTCTGGGAACGGATGATGAAACGGTATGGCTCCGAGGAGGAGTACAACAAACAGATCATCAACCTGTTCAAGCATAGCGACGAACCGGAAATCCTCATCGTCGTCGACAAGCTGCTGACCGGCTTCGACGCGCCACGCAACACGGTGCTGTACCTGACGCGGAAACTGCGCGAGCACACGCTGCTTCAGGCCATCGCGCGCGTGAACCGGTTGTATGACGACGATGAGGGCACGAAACCCAAGGAGTTCGGCTACGTCATCGACTACGCGGGTATTCTGGGCGAGCTCGATCAGGCACTGACCACTTATAGCGCACTCGACGGATTTGACGAGGACGATCTGGCGGGGGCCTTGGTCAGCATCCATGAAGAAGTGGCCAAACTGCCTCAGCGCCACGCCGATCTCTGGGACATCTTCAAGGAGGTCAAGAATCTGCACGATGAAGAAGCCTACGAGCAGCTGCTGGCGGACGAAAAACGACGCGAGTCGTTCTATGAGCGACTGGCGGCCTACGGCAAGACATTGTCGATCGCGCTGTCGTCCGAACAGTTCATCGCATCGACGCCCGAGAAGAAGCTCCAGTCCTACAAAAATGACCTCAAGCGGTTCACGAACCTGAAGGCGTCCGTCAAGCTGAGGTACGCCGAATCGGTGGACTACCGGGACTTCGAGCCGAAGATCAAGAAGCTGCTGGATACGCACATTTCGGCGAACGAGGTGGTGCGCTTGAACGAACCCGTGAACATCTTCGACGAGAAGGCGTTCAAGCAGGTGATCGAAGAACAAGGGCAGACCAAGACCACGGCCGCCAAGGCGGACATGATCGCGCACGCGACCAAGAAGGCCATCAGCGAGCGCCTGGAGCAGGACCCCGCGTTCTACGAGAAGTTCTCGAAGCTCATCCAGCAGGCCATCGACGATTTCCGCGCCAAACGCATCTCCGATCTGGAGTACCTGAACAAGGTCGGTGAGATCAAGGACGCGGTGGTCAACCGGCGCATTGACGATGCCCCGGCGCAGTTGGCCGGTCACGACCATGCCCTTGCTTTGTATGGCATTCTCAAGCCCTATGTGTTTGGCCACGTGAAAGCGGAAGTGGCGGCAGCAACGCTGGCTGCCGACGCTGCCATCGACATCTGGTCGATCATTCAACGAAACAAGAAGGTGGGCTTTTGGGATGACCTGGACGCACAACGTCGAACCATGAACGAGATCGACGACTACCTGTACGACGAAGTCAAGGGCAAAAAGGGGGTGCCGCTGACCACCGGCGAGATGGATGACATCATCGACCGGACGATGCAGTTGGCCAGGCACCGGATGGTGGTATGAGCGACAGAATCGGCTCGGTCTGTTACGGCGATGAGGTCATCCGTTATGAGGTCGTCGAGCGCCCGTCGAGACGGACATTGGGTATCGAGGTTCACCCGGGTGGGCGCGTTCTCGTGCTGGCGCCAAGCGGATGCGATGACGCCACCATTGACGAGAAACTTCGCTTGCGCGCAGGGTGGATTAGCCGTCAGCTGGAAACGTTCTCGCGGTATGAAAGACACAGCGCGCCCAGGCAGTATCTGAGCGGTGAATCGCACCGCTACCTGGGACGGCAGTACCGGCTGCGTGTCAAGGCCAACGACCCGCACGCCCGTCAGGAACAGGTGAAACTGACCCGGGGGGAGATGTGGGTCGTCGGCCCCGGGGATTTGCCCCCATCGAAGGTGAAAGCGCTGCTGCGACGTTGGTATCTTGAGCGAGCGCGTGAAGTGTTCGATACGGTGCTGACGGATGTCTTTGATACATTCAAACGGCTTGGGCACGAGAGGCCGCGCATCGTCGTGCGCGAGATGCGCAGCCGATGGGGAAGCCTGTCTCCGGGTGGGCAGATGACCTTGAACTCACGGCTCGTGCAAGCCCCACGCCCCTGTGTCGAGTATGTGATCGTGCACGAGCTGTGCCACCTGATGCACAAGAATCACAGCGCGGAATTCTTTGCTTTGCTTGGGCTGGTCCTGCCAGACTGGCAGGCACGCAAGCAAAGGCTCGAACAGGCCCTGCTCTGACCATTGTAGGACCAGCAAGCCTACTTCGGCATTGCGACAGGTGACTAAACCGGGGAGAGCTCGGCCGGCGCCGTAGACCCATCGACACAGTTCGCTAGGGAACCGCTGAACAAGTAAGCCCCTGAGCCCCTCTCGCCGAGGAGTGCCCCGTTTTCGGGGCAAAAGGGGGCAAAAATTGTCCGATACGAGGGGATACCCCGTTCTGTTTCATTTCTTTAGTGTCTCCTTCGAACGTTCTTGTCCCCCGCGGCTCGATGCAGACGAGCGCGAGCGTGCCAAGCGGGTGTCCGACGTCCTCGCCGTGCTCGACAAAGCTGCCGATGAGCCGCCAATCCCCTCCGATTTCGACTTCCATGGTCGCGGCCCTGGCAGTTTGGCCGATGCGCCTGCATTGCGGAAAAGGGAGACTATTCCGGCACGGGAGGAGACGGGTGCGGTGCGATAATGCAAAGCAGCCTCGTGTTGCCGTGCCTCTACGGAAGGCGGACGGTACAGGATTTGGGGTGGCGGACTGGCACGGCTTCGTCCGTCGGGCAAGGATCGGATTATGGTAGCGTGAAACGGGGGGCTTTCAGTGTTCGAACGGGAGCGAACGACGAGGGGGGTGCCGACGCCGGAACCGGGGGTGGTGGCGGCGAGCGAGACCTTGCGCGCGCGCATCGTGGCGCGCATCGGGGAGGCCGGCGGCTGGGTGCCGTTCGCCGACTACATGCGCTGGGCGCTCTACGAGCCGGATCTGGGCTACTACAGCGGTGGGGCGACGAAATTCGGCCCGGCGGGGGATTTCATCACCGCGCCGGAGATCACACCGCTCTTCGGGGCCACGCTGGCCGAGGCGATCGCGCCGGTGTTGCGGCAGACGGGAGGCATCGTGCTCGAAGCCGGGGCGGGCACCGGTTTGCTCGCGGCCGACGTGCTGCGCCAGCTCGCCGAGCTCGGGGCGCTGCCCGAGCGCTACGCCATCCTGGAAGTGTCGGGGTCGCTGCGCGCTCGCCAGCAGGAGACGATCGCGGCGCAGGCAGGAGCGCTTGCCGAGCGCGTGGTCTGGCTCGAGGCCGTGCCGGATTCCTTCCGCGGGGTGTTGCTCGCCAACGAAGTGCTCGACGTGCTGCCGGTGCATCTGGTGGGAACGGTCGAAGGGGAGGCGTTCGAGCGCGGCGTGACGGTGCGTGACGGTGCGCTCGCCTGGGAGGATCGCCCGCCGACGCCGGCGGCGCTCGCCGGGCTGGAGGGGATCGAGTTGCCCCATTTGGAAGGGCGGGAGTACCTGACGGAAGTCCACCCGGTGGCACGTGCCTGGGTGGGGACGCTCGCCCGTGCGCTGCAGGCGGGGATGCTGCTCTTGATCGATTACGGCTATCCGCGGGAGACGTATTACGTGCCGTGGCGCTGGCGCGGCACGCTGCAGTGCTATTTCCGCCACCGCGTGGTCGACGATCCGCTGTGGCTGCCGGGGGCGATGGACATCACCAGTTTCGTCGATTTCACTTCCGTGGCCGAGGCGGCCGAGGCCGAGGGGCTGGAGACGCTGGCCTTCATGAACCAGGCGGGATTCTTGCTGGCCAACGGCATCTTGCAGCGGCTGGAGGAACGCGCCGAGCCGGGGAGCCTGGCGTATCTGAAGGCCGCGCGCGCCTTGCAGCGGCTCATCATGCCGCACGAGATGGGGGAGCTCTTCAAGGTGATCGCGCTGGGGCGAGGGATCGAGCCGCCTCCTTGGGAGTGAGCGGCGTTCAGGCGGCTTGCGCTGCCGGCTGCAGCACCTGCGCGATGGCGCGTGCGGCGCGCTCCCAGCCAGGCTCCAGCATGAGGGTGTGGCCGAAATCGGGCAGGATCCGGGCGGTGGTGCCGTAGAAACGCGCCGTGCTCTCCACCTGGTCGGGTGGGATGATCTTGTCGTGTTCGGCGCCGAAGACGTATACCGGGGCGGGATGCTGCTCGGCGCGATCGACGCGGGCAAATCCCATCATGTCCCAGATGGCGCGCAATGATTCCGGTCCGCTCGCGGCCAGATAACGGGCGAGGTCGGGCTCCGGCGGCAGATGGTGGAAGAGCGCTTTGACCAGGCTGCGGTGCGGCTTGCGCTTGCCGGCCGTGAAGAGGTTCATTTCGAGCAGGGCCATGGGCGTGTGCAGCAGCATGTGCAGCAGCGACCCACCGAGTCCGGTGGGCGGCACCGAACACAGCAGTACGAGCGCAGGGAAAGGGTGACGCTCGAGGGCTTTCTGGGCGACGAAACCACCCATGGAGTGGCCGATGAGGATGGGCTCGGCGGGTAGGCGTTCCTGGGCGCGCAGCACGTCGTCGACGTAGTCGTCGATGGAGAGCGTGTCGCGCGGGCGATCGGTGCGTGAGCCGCCGTGGCCGCGCAGCGACAGCGCCCAGGCGTCGTAGCCTTGGGCAGCGAACCAGGGCAGGAAGTGCTCCTGCCAGCACCAGGCGCCGACGTAGGCGCCGTGCAGGAAGAGGAGGGGCGGGGCATTCACTGGGTGGCTGGGGGCTTCATGCAGCAGTTCGAGGTGCTCGGTCATGGAATGGGCTCGGTAAGGGTTGGGGGCGTTGGGGTTGTGGCGTAGCCAAAGGATAACGGCAGCTTATTTTATGATACTACGGCCTCAGGCACCCTCCAGCGGGGAGGAGGATGGGGTACCGGCGGTGGTGGCGGCAGTGGATGGCGACGAAACTTCATCGCCATCCCCACCGCGCGCGGCGCGCGCCTTGACGGCGGCGACGCGCGCCTCGTGCAGCCTTGCCGGGATCTGGCTGCGTTCGGTGCAGGTGCGGGCGATCGCGCCGGCATCGACGCTTCTGGCCGCCTCGAGGGTATCGCGCCAGAGCCGCTCGACCGGTTCGTAGTCCATATCGAGTCCGGGGCGACCGAGGGCATCGCAGGCACAGGCTTCGAGCAGGTGGAGGAAGCGCTCGGGACGGCGCAGGGCGTCGCAGCGCTCGAGCACGCGCACGCGGGTGGCGGGGCGAAGGCGCGGTCCGCGGTGGATGAGCCCGTGCTCGCGCGCGGTGAGCACGGCGAGTTCCCGGCACTCGACGGGCGTGCGCAGCCGGGCGCAGATCGAAGGGATGAGCGCCGCGCCGCGGGCTTCATGGCCGTAGTGGTGCGGCCAGAGTTCCGGCGGCGTACGCCCTTTTCCGACGTCGTGCAGCAGCACGGCGAAGCGGGCGGGCAGCGAGAGCGTGCGCTCCGCGGCCACGCGCAAGGCGGCGAGCACGTGGATGCCCGTGTCGATCTCGGGGTGGTAGTTTGGCGGTTGCGGCACGCCGAAGAGGGCATCGACTTCGGGCAGCAGGCGCGCGAGCGCGCCGCATTCACGCAACACCTCGATCATGCGGTCGGGGCGCGCCTCCATGAGGCCGCGGGCGAGTTCCTGCCAGACGCGTTCGGGTACGAGGTGATCGACTTCGCCTTCGTCCACCATGCGCCGCATCAGGGTGAGCGTCTCGGGGGCCAGGGTGAAGTCGGGCAAGCGGGCGCTGAAGCGCGCCACGCGCAGGATGCGCACCGGGTCTTCGGCAAACGCCGGGCTGACGTGGCGCAGCACCTTGCGGCGCAGATCCTCGAGGCCGCCGTAGGGGTCGATGAGGCGCCCGGTTTCGTCGCGGGCCATGGCGTTGATGGTGAGGTCGCGCCGGGCGAGGTCTTCTTCGAGGGTGACGTCGGGGCTGGTGTGAAAGGCGAAGCCGTGGTAGCCGCGTCCCGTCTTGCGCTCGGTGCGCGCGAGCGCGTATTCCTCTTTCGTCTCGGGGTGCAGGAAGACGGGAAAATCCTTGCCTACGGGCAGAAAACCGCGGGCGAGCATCTCCTCGGGGGTGGCGCCGACCACGACCCAGTCGCGGTCGCTCACGGGCCGTCCGAGGAGTTCGTCGCGAACGGCTCCGCCCACGCAGTAGATCTTCATCCGTGGTGGGCGCGCATGCGCCAGAGGACGTAGCGGCTGCGGTAGGTGTCGTTGGCGAGATAGGCCGGCGCGATCGCTTCCATCGGCGTGGGTTCGAGCCCGAAGGGCAGCGGCTCGCCGTGGGCCACGCTGTCGATCGAGAGCGAATCGAGCATGTCGCGCGTGAGCGGCGGGTTGGGCAGGAGGTGTTCGATGAGCCACGCCTGCACTCGGGCGAGCCGCGGCGGCAGCGCCAGCACGCGGCGCGGGTGGCCGCTCGTGCGCGCGGCGTAGGCGACGATCTCGGCCAGGGTGTAGACGGTGGGGCCGGTGAGCTCGTAGGTTTGCCCCGCGGCCTTGGCGGTGGCGGCGGCGCGCAGGATTACCTCGACCACGTCGCCCACATAGACCGGTTGCAGCTTGGCCTGCGCTGCGCCGATCGGCAGGAGGGGGAAGAGCCGGGCGAGTGCGGCGAAGCGGTTGAGGAAGGAGTCGCCGGGGCCGAAAATGGCCGAGGGGCGCAGGATGGTCCAATCGAGCCCGTCGCCGGCGGCGCGGATACGCGCTTCGCCGTCCGCCTTGGAACGCAGGTATTGCGACGGGGCGTCGGGCGCGGCGCCCAGGGCGCTCAGGTGGATGAGGCGGCGTACGTCCTGCGACTGACAGGCTTCGGCGAGTTTTTGCGGCAGTTCGACGTGGGCGCGGGCAAACTCGGGGCCGTAGGGACGTCCGGGGCGCGAGTGCAGGGTGCCGACGAGGTTGATCACCAGGCGTTTGCCGGCGCACAGGCGTTCGAGCGTCTTCGGGTCGTGCACGTCGGCTTCGACGATTTCGACCGTGGGCAGCAGCTTGAGGTCACGCGCATTCTGTAGACGGCGCGTGGGCACGACGACGCGCCAGCCTTCGGTGACGAGCCGGTCGAGCAGGTGGCTGCCGACGAATCCGGTTCCGCCGAGGACGAGGGCGGTGCGTTCGGTCGCAGTGGTCATGGTCGTTTCTCCTGGTCGAGCATCATCCGTTGTCCAGCACCGGCGCGGGTGCGCCGGCGGCGTTGCTCAGTCCGGGCAAGGGAAGGAGGAAGTCGGTGATGTCCTTGCCTTTGCCCCCGTTCAGGATGGCCGAATAGACGACGGTGTTGGCGAGTACTTTCTTGATGTAGTCGCGCGTCTCGTCGATCGGCAGGTTTTCGATGTAGATCTCGGTCTCGAGTGCCTGTTGCGGCCGCAGGCGTCCCATGCGGCCGGGGCCGGCGTTGTAGGCGCCGGTGGCGAGCACGGGGTGGCCGTCGAGCTGTTCGGTGACCATGCGCATGTAGGTGACGCCCAGCATCACGTTGGTGTCGGGGTCGCGCAGGCGGGCGACGTCGAAGCGCGGGATGCCGAGCTTGCCGGCGAGCCACTTGCCGGTGGCGGGCATGATCTGCATGAGACCGAGCGCGCCGCTGCTCGAGCGGGCATCGGCGCGAAAGCGGCTTTCCTGGCGTATCAGGCCCCAGACCCAGGCGGGGTCGACGTTTTGCGCGGCAGCGTAGCGTTCGACGAGTTCGCGGTAGGCGAGCGGGTAGCGGGCGAGGAGGAACCCGTCGTCGTCCATGGATTCGGCCAGACGGATGGCCAGATCGAAGTGTCCGGCCTGGGTGAGCGCGACGCTGGCGGCACGTGCCTGGGGAACCGAAAGCTTGCGGCCCAGGGCCTCGACTTCGCGTGCGGCTTCGAAAAACCAGTTCCGCTCGGCCAGGGCCAGGATGCGCACCACGACGGGGTGGCGTTCGATCTCGCGCACTTCGGGCGGCGACGGAGGGGGAGATTGCGGTGGCAGGCGCCAGCGGTGACCGAGGGCATGGGCGGCGAGCATGGCGTAGTAGTCGTCGCCACGCTCGAGGGTGCGAAAGATGGCCTCGGCGAGTTCGCTTTTGCCCAGCTGCTGGAGGGCATAGCCTTGCCAGTAGCGCCATTCGTTACGCTCGCGCTCGCCCGGGGGGAGCGCTTCGATGCGCTGCCAGACTTTGGGCCAATCCTGCGCCGCGAGCGCCGCGCGCACGGCCCAGCGTGCCGGTTCGGTCCAGAGCGGTGAGAGGGTGATTTCGTCGGCCCAGGCGTTGGCCTGTGGCAGGCGCCGCTTGGCGGCGTAGAGCACGAGCGACCAGCGAACGACGTCGCGCGCTTCGGGGTCGAGCCGTTCGGCCATGGTGAGGAGCCATTCGTGCGCCGCTTCGGGGTCTTCTTTTTGCAGGGCGATGAGGGCGGCGGCGAGGGTCGTGGACGAGGCGTCGGGCAGGGCGAATGTCGCGAGCGGGTCGCGGGTGGCGTGTTCGAGGTCGAGCCATTCTCTCTCGCTCAGGCCGGCGAGTGCGCGCCATTCTTTGGCGGCGGACGGGCCGCTCTGGGCAAGCGATGCGTAGAGGCGCTGGCGTAGGATTCGTTGGTCGATCCGCCCCTGCTGGGCGGCCGTGGCGAAGAGAGGGACGCATTCGGTGCCGGGGCGGGGGCTGGAGACCAGCAGGCGCAGCACGTCGTTGGTGGGAATGCCGGATAGGGGTTGATCCTGGATCCAGGCGAGCGTGCCCCAGCACTGGGCGTCGCGGTCGGGCTTGACGAGGGTGCGATAGTGCTGCAGCGCCTCGCTCCAGCGTTCCTCTCGCACGGCGGTGCGCAGCAGCTCGCGGCGCAGGCGCTCGCCCAGGGCGTCGTCGCCGTGACGCGCGAGGAACGCCTCGATTTCCTGTGGCTGTACCGTTTCACTGGGGCGGCCGAGGCGCTGGATGAGCGACCATAGGAGGACGTAGTCGCCCAGCGGGTGGGCGGTGACGTGCGGCAGCTGCTGCAGCACGGTGGCGAGATCGCCGCGCGCGTAGGCGGAACGAGCACGATCGATCGCGTCGGGGCCGCTCGGCGCGGCTGGTTTCGGGGCGGCATGGGCCTTGGCCTCGACGGCCTTCGGGGCGGGTTTCACCCGCTGCCCTTCGGCTGCGGCTACGGCGGGTGCGCCGGGCACGAGGGCGACGGCGAGCAGGGCGGTGCAGAGCAGGGAGGGCCGGAGGGACATGGCGGATCGGGCGGTTGGCGGAAAAAGGCCGTTTCGTTTATTGTAACTCATGGTGAATCGGAGATCGAAGGGTGGGGAATGAATCGGGTGGAAATGCGGCGATCGGCCTTGGCGCGGCGGGAGGCGATCGCGCCCGAAGTGCGCCGACGCTGGGACGATCTGATCTGGCAGGCGGTAGCCGGACTGCTCGAGTCTTTGCCTGAAGAGGGGGGCTGGGTCGGGGGGTTCTGGGCGGTGCGGACGGAACCGGATGTGCTCGCGTCGCTGTGGGGGTGGGCGGAAGGGCGCGGTATCGGGGTGGCCCTGCCGGTGGCGCTACGCAAGGCGGCGCCGCTCGTTTTCCGGCCGTGGTCGCCCGGTTCGCCCATGACGCGCGACCTCTTCGGGCTGCCGGTTCCGGCGGGAGAAGAGCACGTGTGGCCGGTGGTGTTGCTGGTGCCGCTCGTGGCGTTCGACGCGGCGGGTTATCGCATCGGCTACGGGGGCGGGTTCTACGATCGTACCCTTGCAGCGTATCGCGCGGCAGGGCGCCCCGTGACGGCGATCGGGGTGGGGTATGAATGCACGCGCGTGCCCGACACCTACCCCGAGGCGCACGATGTGCCGATGGACTGGATCGTGACCGAGGCGGGGGTGTTTCAGCCGGCGGCGAGGAAGAGGGAATAGGCGGGGTTGTTCGTTTCCTCGACGTATTCGTAGCCGAGCTTGGTGAGGAACTGGGCGAATTCTTCGTCTTCTTCCGGTGGAACCTGCATGCCGACGAGGACGCGGCCGAAGTCAGCGCCGTGGTTGCGGTAGTGGAAGAGGCTGATGTTCCAGTCCGAGCGCAACTGGGCAAGGAAGTTGGCGAGCGCGCCGGGGCGTTCGGGGAAGATGAAGCGCAAGAGCCGTTCGTGGCGCACGTGCGGGGCGCGTCCGCCGACCATGTAGCGGATGTGGGATTTGGCCAGTTCGTCGTCGGTGAGGTCGATCGCCGGCAGACCCTCTGCCTGTAGTTGGGTGACGAGTTTCTCGACTTCGCTGCGGTCGTGGATGCCGACGCCGACGAAGATGTGCGCTTCCTCGGGATCCGAATAGCGGTAGTTGAACTCGGTGACGTTGCGCTTGCCCAGGAGCGCGATGAATCGGCGAAACGCGCCGGGGCGCTCGGGGATGGTGACGGCGAGCACGGCTTCGCGCCGCTCTCCGAGCTCGGCGCGCTCGGCGATGAAGCGCAGGCGGTCGAAGTTCATGTTGGCGCCGGAGGCAATGGCGACCAGCGTCTTGTCCTTGAGCTCCATTTTTTGGGCGTAGGACTTGAGGCCGGCGAGGGCTTGTGCTCCGGCCGGTTCGAGAATGGCGCGGGTGTCTTCGAAGACGTCCTTGATGGCGGCGCAGATCTCGTCGTTGCTCACCACGATCATGTCGTCGAGGTAGCGCTGGCACAGGCGGAAGGTTTCGTCGCCCACGCGCTTGACGGCGGTGCCGTCGGCGAAGAGTCCGACTTGGGCGAGTTCGACCGGCTCGCCCCGGGCGAGCGACTGGGTCATGGCGTCCGAGCCTTCGGCCTCGACGCCGATGATGCGGATCTCGGGGCGCAGGCGCTTGAGATAGACGGCGATGCCGGCGATCAGCCCTCCGCCGCCCACGGCGCAGAAGACGGCGTCGATCGGTTTGGGGTGCTGGCGCAGGAGTTCCATGGCGATGGTGCCCTGGCCGGCGATCACGTCGGGATCGTCGAAGGGGTGGATGAAGACGAGCCCTTCCTCTTCTTCGAGGGTGCGGGCGTAGGCGTAGGCATCGGAGAAGGATTCGCCGTAGAGCACGACTTCGGCGCCGCGGCTGCGCACGGCTTCGACTTTGATGAGCGGGGTGGTGGTGGGCATGACGATGACGGCGCGCGCGCCCAGTTTCTGGGCGGAGAGTGCCACGCCCTGGGCGTGGTTGCCGGCCGAGGCGCAGATGACGCCGCGCGCGAGCGCCTCCGGCGGGAGCTTGGCGATCTTGTTGTAGGCGCCGCGCAGCTTGAAGCTGAAGACGGGTTGCAGATCCTCGCGCTTGATGAGCACTCGGTTGCCGAGGCGCCGGGACAGCGTGGGGGCGGGGTCGAGCGGCGTTTCGACGGCGACGTCGTAGACCTGGGCGGTGAGGATGCGTTCGAGGTAATCGCAGGAAGAGTCAGAGGTTTCCATGGGAGTCGGTTTCGGTTGGGTTCTGCTGGGCCAGCAGCGCATTGTGACGGTCGATGAATTCGCGGGTGGAGTCGATGCCGCGCAGCCGCAGGATGGTGGCACGCACGGCGGCTTCGAGTAGCACGGCGAGATTGCGCCCGGCGGCCACCGGCAGCGTGGTCTTGGGAATGGGCACGCCGAGGATCTCTTCGGTGACCTGCTCCATCTCCAGGCGCGGCGGCGGCGGTTCGCCCGGTAGCACCCGGCGCAAGTGGACGATGAGGCGAAGCCGCATGCGCCGGCGCAGGGCGGTTTCGCCGAAAATGGTGCGGATGTCGAGCAACCCCAGCCCCCGCACTTCGAGGTAATTCTGCAGCAGCGGCGGACAGCGGCCTTCGAGCACGGTGGGGGTGAGGCGGGCGAATTCGACCATGTCGTCGGCCACCAGTCCGTGGCCGCGGGAGATGAGCTCGAGCGCGAGCTCGGATTTGCCGGTGCCGGGGTCGCCTGTGATGAAGACGCCGAGGCCGAGCACGTCCATGAGCACGCCGTGGCGCGTCTCGCGCTCGGCGAGCACGCGCGAGAGGTGGTGTCGCAGGCGGTCGATGACTTC